>NZ_JBDTPB010000018.1:0-46854 GCF_039932935.1 Polaromonas sp. | reverse complement strand
CCTTCGCCCTTCGCCCTTCGCCCTTCGCCCTTCGCCCTTCGCCCTTCGCCCTTCGCCCTTCGACAAGCTCAGGACAGGCCAAGCCCAGATGATCGGAATAAATATGAAACTCAAAATCCTCGTGGGTACCATGACCAGTACCGCTGACTATGTTGCACAGGCTATTCAGATGGATTGCGCCGACCTGGTCAGCGACATAGAAGTCGAACTGATGGACAACCTGGACATCAGCGTCTTTGATGCCGCAAAGGCAGAAGATGCACTTTATCTCATCTGCAGCTCCACCTATGGCTCCGGCGATGTGCCCGACAACGCCCGCGCACTGTACGAATCCCTGAACGCCAACCCGCAGTTCCTGGGCCATGTGCGTTACGGCGTCATTGCACTGGGCGACCGTACCTATATGCAGACCTTCTGCTTCGGCGGCAAGAAGTTTGACGAACGCCTGCAAGACCTGGGTGCCCAGCGCATCGGCGATATCTGGTGCCACGACGCGAGCAGCGGCACCATGCCTGAAACAGAAGGCACCGAGTGGTGCCGCCAGTGGCTCACCAGCGCGCTGCAAACGCTGGGGGCAAGCCCGGCCACCGCATGATCCACACCATAGATTTATAAGAAATTGCCCCGTAGCGCTTGATACGCGTGCGCAAGCAGCTACCAAAATAATAGCAAGAGCCATCTGGAGACAAGCATGCAAGCAAGCAGCGCCGACCATTCGGCAAGCCCGCCGCAGGTAACCATTCCGCGCCACTACAACGCAGCGCACGACCTGCTGCAGCGCAACGCCGGCCGCGCAAGCAAGCCGGCTTTTGTCGACGCCGCCAGCGGCGAGGCATTGACTTACGGCCAGCTCACCGACCAGGCCCACCGTTTTGCCAACGCCTTGCGTGCCCAGGGAGTCCCCCCTGAAAGCCGGGTGCTTCTGGCCATGCTGGACACGCCGCAATGGCCCGTAGCGTTTCTCGGCTGCATTCTGGCGGGTGTGGTGCCCGTGGCGGCCAACACCCTGCTCACCCCGCAGGACTTCGAGTTCATGCTGCGCGACTCGCGGGCACAGGGACTTATCGTCTCAAACACCCTGCTTCCAGCCTTCGAGCCGCTGCTCAAAAAGATGAACGCACTAAAGGCCGTGATCGTCGCCGGCATTGAAGAATCCGCGTCGTATCCGACCCTGGCCGGCATGCTGCGTGCGCAACCAGCTACCAAAACCATAGCAGACACCTGCGCCGATGAGGTCTGCTTCTGGCTTTACTCCAGCGGCTCAACCGGCGCCCCCAAAGGCACCGTGCACCTGCACAGCCACCTGATCCAGACGGCCGAGCTGTATGGCCGCGGCGTGCTCGGCATCCAGGAGTCCGATGTTGTCTATTCCGCTGCCAAGCTCTTTTTTGCCTACGGCCTGGGCAATGCGCTGACTTTTCCGATGAGCGTGGGCGCCACCACGGTACTGCTGCCCGCGCGGCCCACGCCGGGTGACGTGTTTGCCCTACTTAAAAAGCACCAGCCCACCATTTTTTACGGCGTACCCACTTTGTATGCGGCCCTGCTGGCCGACCCGGCCCGCCCGTCGAAGTCCGAGCTGCGCCTGCGCGTGTGCACCAGCGCCGGTGAAGCCCTGCCCGCCGAAATCGGCAAAAAATGGACGGCGCAGTACGGCTGTGAAATCCTGGACGGCATAGGCTCCACCGAGATGCTGCACATCTTTTTGTCGAACCGCCCCGGGCAGGTGCGCTACGGCACGACCGGCCAGGCGGTGCCGGGCTACGCGCTGCGCATCATCGGCGACGACGGCCGTGAATGCGCCGACGGCGAGATCGGCGAACTGCAGATCAGCGGCCCCAGCGCCGCCATCATGTACTGGAACAACCGCGCCAAAACCAAAGCCACCTTTGCCGGCGAGTGGACGAAAAGCGGTGACAAATACACGCGTGACGCTGAAGGCTTCTATACCTATGGCGGGCGCAGCGACGACATGCTCAAGGTCGGCGGCATTTACGTTTCGCCGTTCGAAGTCGAAGCCTGCCTGATGACACATGCCGCCGTGCTCGAAGTCGCAGTGATCGGCATGGCAGACGCCGACGAACTCGTCAAACCCAAAGCGTATGTGGTGCTAAAGGCCGGACAAGCCGCCACGGCGGATGAACTCAAGGCCCACGTGAAGCTGCAGCTCGCGCCCTATAAATACCCGCGCTGGATCGAGTTTGTGAGTGAGCTCCCCAAAACAGCCACCGGCAAAATCCAGCGCTTCAAGCTGCGCGGGCCGCGCTGACATGCAAGCGCAACAGGCCGCCGGATTTTTTCGGTTCACCTGCGTGAATCCGGAGTGAATCGGGCACGGCTATTGCTTTAGGCATAAACAATTTAATCTTCAATCTCGGGTTTTACACTAGGACCGCCAGCTCACCTGCCGCTTACTATTCGCCATAGGTTTTCAGTCTCAACCAGGAGCTTTTTCATGACTTCACGCCGACTTGTATTGACCCGCAGTGCTGCCGTTATCGGTGCCGCCTCCACCGGCCTTCTGCTGCCCGAAATCGTGCGTGCACAGTCCGGCAAGGTGCGTGTGGGCTTCATGCTGCCCTACACCGGCACGTTCGCCCAGCTCGGCGTGGCCATTGAAAACGGCTTTCGCATGGCCATCAATGAGCAAGGCGGCAAGCTCGGCGGCCGGGAGATCGAATACTTCAAGGTCGACGACGAATCCGAGCCCTCCAAAGGCATTGAAAACGCCAACAAGCTGGTTCAGCGCGACAAGGTCGACGTATTGGTCGGCACGGTGCACTCCGGCGTGCAGATGGGCATCCAGAAAGTCGCGCGCGACAGTGGCGTACTGAGCCTGATCCCCAACGCCGGCGTACACGCCGCCACGCGCAGCCTGTGCGCGCCCAATGTGTTCCGCACGTCGTTCACCAACTCGCAACCCACGCGTGCGCTGGGCAAAGCCATGATCGACCGCGGCCACAAAAAGGCCGTCTGGATCACCTGGAAATACGCTGCCGGCGACGAGGCTTTTGAAGGCTTCAAGGAAAGCTATACCGCCGCGGGCGGCACTATCGTCAAGGAGCTGGGCCTGCCTTTCCCGCAAGTCGAGTTCCAGGCCTTGCTGACCGAGATTGCCGCGCTCAAGCCTGACGCCGTGGCCTGCTTCTTTGCCGGTGGCGGTGCCGCCAAGTTCATCAAGGACTACGCGGCTGCTGGCCTCAAGGGCAAGATTCCACTGTACGGATCGGGCTTCCTGACCGAAGGCGTGCTCGAAGCCGCCGGCCCCGCTGCGGATGGCATCGTCACCACCATGCACTACAGCGATTCGCTGCCCACGCAGCGCAATGGCCAGTTCCGCCTCAATTACGCCAAGGCCTTCCGGCTGCAACCCGACGTGTACGCCGTGCAGGGCTACGACACCGGCCTGCTGCTGATTCAGGGTGCCAATGCCGTCAAGGGCGACCTGAGCAGCAAGCCTGCCCTGTACAAGGCCATGGAAAGCGCCGTCATCGACAGCCCGCGCGGCAAGTGGACCATGAGCCCTGCGCACAACCCGGTGCAGGACATGTACCTGCGCGTGGTCGAAAACAAGGAAAACAAGGTGATCGGCGTGGCAGCAAAGGCCCTCGCCGATTCCGGCGCCGGCTGCAAAATGAGTTGAGCCCCCACGGTCGCTCACTGCGTGTAGCTTCCTGCCCCCCCGAGGGGGCCGCCCGCCTGCGGCCCGGCAAAGCCGGTTCCGCGGCTCATGCTGGCAGGGAGGGCATTGCGGCGGCCGCGTCCCCCACTTTTTAACAAACTGGTACGACGTGTGCTTGCCGCCTTCTAGCAATGCTATCTTCTCAATCATGACGCTCACCACTTATCTCCTCTACGTCGCAGCAGTCGCGCTGCTGATCCTTACGCCCGGCCCGACCATGCTGATGTGCATGACGAATGCGCTCAACCATGGCCCGCGCAAGGCCATGACCTCGGTGGCCGGTAGCGTAAGCGCGGTGCTCTGTGTGATGCTGTTGTCTGCCATGGGCTTAGGGGCGTTGCTTGCCGCGTCCGAGACTGCCTTTACCGTGGCGAAAGTGATTGGCGCGGCATACCTGATCTGGCTGGGTATCAAAACTTTTCGCAGTGAGGCCGCCGTTTTTGATCCTGCGGCCGGCGAAGCCCCGGCGCAGCGCCGTTCATTCTTTTTGCGTGGATTTCTCGTCGGTGCCAGCAATCCGAAGGCGGTGCTGTTCTTCGCAGCCTTCTTCCCGCAGTTCCTGAACCCGGACGCGCCCTTTGTGCCGCAGTTCGCCATCCTCGCCCTCACCTTCATGGCGTTTGAGTTCACGGTATTGACCTGCTGCGCGCTCGGCGTCTCGCGCATTGCGCCCATGCTGCGCTCCAGCCGTGCCGTGCGCTGGTTCAATCGCGTCTCAGGCGGGCTGTTCACCCTCATGGGCAGCCTGCTCCTTCTCACACGTCGGCACACCTAACTGGATTTATGGATCTAGCCAACTTCCTCATCCAGCTGCTCAACAGCGTCCAGTACGGCCTGCTGCTGTTCATGCTGGCTGCCGGTCTGACGCTGATCTTCGGCATCATGGGTGTGGTCAACCTGGCCCACGGCAGCTTTTACATGCTGGGTGCTTACCTCGCCTGGTCGCTCAGCACGCTGACGGGCAGCCTCACGCTGGCCATCGTGCTCGGTGCAGTGCTGTCGGTTGCCTTCGGCCTGGCGCTGGAGTGGCTGCTGTTTCGCCACTTCTACCAACGCGACCACCTCGACCAGGTGCTGCTGACCTTTGGCCTGATCTACATCTTTGAAGAAGTGCGCTCCATTCTCTGGGGCGACGACGTTCACGGCGTGACGATTCCCGAGCTGCTCAGCGCCTCGATTCCGCTGACCGACAACCTCTCCTACCCCGTCTACCGCCTCTTCATGTCCGGTGTTTGCATCGCGCTGGCGCTGGGCCTTTATTTCATGATCTCCAAAACCCGCTTGGGCATGAAGATACGCGCCGGCGCCTTTAACCGCGACATGGCCGAATCACTGGGCATCAACATCAAGCTGATCCACGCCGTGGTGTTCGCGCTGGGCGTGGGCCTGGCGGCCGTGGCGGGCATGATCGCCGCGCCCGTAGCCAGCGTCTACCCCAACATGGGCTCGCAGGTGCTCATCATGTGTTTTGTGGTGGTGGTGATTGGCGGCATCGGTTCGGTGCGCGGCGCATTGATTTCCGCACTGCTGGTCGGCCTGGTGGATACCTTTGGCAAGGTGCTGCTGCCGTCCGTGGCCGGCATGCTGGTTTATATGTTGATGGCGGCCGTGCTGCTCTGGAAACCCGAAGGCCTGTTCAAGCAATGAATCCAATATCCAGAATGGCCAATGGACGATTTTTCAAGAAACTGCCTTGCAAGCAGGGGCCGCGGAACTGGCTTTGCCAGGCCGCAGGCGCAGCGACCCCCTCGGGGGGCAGCGACGTACACGAAGTGACGAGCGTGGGGGCTCTATGAGCACGGCAAAAGCAAATCTTGAGATATTGCCCCGCGGCGTGCAGGTGGCGCTTGGGCTCGGGCTGATCGCGCTCGTCGCCTTCCCCTTTGTCGGCACCGACTTCTACACCCAGATGGTCACCCGCATGATGATCATGGCGATCTTTGCGATGAGCCTTGATTTGCTGCAGGGCGTGACGGGTCTGGTCTCTCTGGGCCATGCGGCTTACTTTGGCCTTGCGGGGTATGCGCTGGCCTTTCTCACACCCGCCGGGGAGCCGGTAAGCCTGTGGTGGACGCTGCCTGTGGCCGTGCTGGCTTCTGGCCTGGCGGCGCTCATCATCGGATTTTTTGTGGTGCGCACGCATGGCATCTACTTCATCATGGTCACCATGGCTTTCGCGCAGATGGTGTTCTATCTCTTCTTTGACAACAAGGTGCTGGGCGGCTCCGACGGGCTGTATGTCAACTTCAAGCCCAGCGCGGCCATCTTCGGCTGGGTGCCGTTTGATCTGGACAACAAGCTCACGTTGTACTACTTCACCCTCGGCGCCCTGCTGCTGGTGTATGCCTTTTTGCGCCGCATGCTCTGGAGCCCGTTTGGCCGCACGCTGGCCGGCATCCGCGTGAACGAGCACCGCATGCGCGCCATGGGCTTTGGCACTTTCGGCTACAAGCTCTCGGCTTTCACGCTGGCGGGCGCACTGGCCGGGCTGGCTGGCTACCTGTGGGGCACGCAAACGGGCTACATCAACCCCGAACTGATGGGTTTTCACATGAGCGCACACGCGATCATGATGGTGATCCTGGGCGGCATGGGCAACTTCGCCGGCGCCGTCGTCGGCGCCTTCGCGTTTGAATACCTGCTGCATGTCTTCAAGGACTTACCTCAAGTGGGCAGCGTCAACCTGGGCAAGCACTGGCAGCTCTGGATGGGCCTGTTCATTGTGCTGCTGGTGGTCTTCGCGCCGCGCGGCATCCTGGGCCTGGTCGAAAAATTCACCCAGCGCAAAGACAAGGTGGAGGCTGGCCATGAGTGAAGTCCTGCGCAGTGCCGAGCCTCCCCAAGGCGTGCAAGCCCCCGCGGGGGGCAGCGCATTACACGTAGTGAAAAGCGAGGGGGTCGAATTGCTCCTCAGTGCAAAAAACCTTACCAAGCGCTTCGGCGGGCTGGCGGCTGTCAACGATGTCTCGGTCGACCTTTGGCGTAACCACATCCACGCGGTCATCGGCCCCAATGGCGCCGGCAAATCGACGCTGACCAATCTGCTTTCGGGTGACTTGCTGCCGACATCGGGCACCGTCACACTGGGTGTGCATGACATTACCGGCTGGACGCCCGAGAAAATCTCGGGCAAAGGCCTGGGCCGCAGCTATCAAAAGACCAATATCTTTTTGCCCTTCAGCGTGTGGGAAAACGTGCGGCTGGCCTCGCAGTCACGCGAGCCGAACACCGCTCACTGGCTCAAGCGGGCCACAAACTTTGCAGCAGTCAATGCCAGGGCTGAAGAAGCGCTGGAGCTGGCCGGCCTGCAAAGCCGCAAACACAGCATCGCCGGCACCATCAGCCACGGCGAGCAACGCCAGCTCGAGATCGCCATGACGCTGGCCACCGAGCCGCAGGTGTTGCTACTGGACGAACCCCTGGCCGGCATGGGCGTGGCCGAGGCCGAGCGCATGGTCGCCCTGCTGCTGGCCATCAAGAAAAACCATGGAATCCTGCTGGTGGAGCACGACATGGACGCCGTCTTCACCCTGGCCGACAAGCTCACCGTGATGGTCAACGGCCAGGTGATCGCGAGCGGCACGCCGGCGCAAATCCGCGCCGACGCAGGCGTGCAAGCCGCATATCTGGGCGAACACTGATGCCCCCACGCTTTTCACATCGAGCCTGCGGCACGCTGCCCCTTTCATTTCATCAGGGGCCGGCCTTGCTTGGGGCGGCCCGGCGCTGCGGCGACCGATCGGAGATCGTATGAACACCCCGGAAAAGCAGATCGACATCCTGATCGGCGCCCAGGACATCAACACCTACTACGGTGCAAGCCACGTACTGCGCGGCATTGACTTTCATGTCGCGCGCGGCGAGACCATTGGCCTCATGGGCCGCAACGGCATGGGCAAGAGCACCTTGCTCAAAAGCATCATGGGCCTGGTCAAACCGCGCTCAGGTTCGGTCGCGATTAACGGCAGACCGATGACGGGCGCCGCACCCTACGAAATCGCCCGCCTCGGTATCGCCTATGTGCCCGAGGGTCGCGGCATTTTCGGCAACCTCAGCGTGACGGAAAACCTCAAGATGGCAGCCCGCGCGGGCACGAAAGGCCAGCGCGACTGGACCTATGACCGCGTGCTTGAGACTTTTCCACGCTTGAAGGAACGCCTGAACCATGGCGGCCAGCAGCTCAGCGGCGGCGAGCAGCAGATGCTGACGATTGGCCGCGCGCTGATGACCAACCCCGATGTGTTGATCCTCGACGAAGCCACCGAAGGTCTGGCGCCGCTGATTGCTCGCGATATCTGGCGCATTTGCGGCCTCATTCGCGAAACCGGCATCAGCAGCGTGATCGTCGACAAGAACTGGAAGCATGTCACCCAGATCACCGACCGCAACGTGATCCTGGTCAAGGGGCAGGTCGTATTTGAAGGCAGCTCAGCGGAACTGCATTCGCGGCCGGAGCTGCTGGTTCAATACCTGGGCGTTTAAGCGCAAGTTGCTGCATCCGTGCGGCGCTATAATTTTCATAGCTGCTTGCGCACGCTGCCATTGCCTCGTGGCCTGATTACCTTATAAATGGCAATCGATGCGCCCTTACAGCAAAGAGCGCAACTCACGTGCCGCCTCCAGTAGCAACGGCAGCAACTCTTTTTGCATCACGTCTGCGCGCAAGCGCTGCGGCGATGAAACCACGTTAAGCGCGGCCACTGTGCGGCCCTGCATGTCGCGCAGCGGTACAGCCAGCGCGTGCACACCCAGCTCGTGCTCTTCACTGGCCATGCAGTAATCGTCGATCCGCGCCTGCTCCACAAGGCCGCGAAGCTTGCGCAGGTCTGTCGTGGTGTGCAGGGTCAGTCTTGGCAGGATGCCCGTGTCGGTTCTAGCCTTCAGCCAGGCCGAAAATTCGCTTTTCGGTTTGGCGGCCAGCAGCATACGGCCTGTGGAGGTGGCGTGCGCCGGCAAGCGTGCGCCTAAGTGCAAGCCATAGGCCAGCACCCGCGCCGTCGCGATTTTTCCCTCTGCAGGAGACTTCCACTCAAAGCCGCTGCGGCCAATGATGACGATCTCGTCACCGTCCAGCACCGCGACCGAAAACGACTCCTGCGTTTGTGCGGCCAGCCGGTTCAGGGCCGGCTGGACGGCACGCGGCAAGCGTGCAGTAGCCAGGTAGCCGCCTGAAAACCGCAGCACCTTGGCCGCCAGCCAGAAATAGCTGCCATCGGTTTCCAGGTAGCCCAGGTGCGTGAGCGTGAGCAGATGTCGGCGCGCCGCCGCGCGCGTAATGCCTGCGCGCTCGGCCGCCAGCGTGGCGTTAAGGCGCTGGCGCTGTGTATCAAAACTCTCCAGCACCGCCATGCCCTTGGCCATGCCTTCAATCATGTCGGGCTTGGCGATCGGAAAGGCGCCGGGTTTTGCAGCGGTTTTTGATGTGACCATTGCGCGATCATCGCACAAATGAGCCGTACATCGTGCAAAGCGACGCCAGCGCTATGGCTTGTCCACAGGGAGCGACATAACCTCGTGGCCAGGACATTGACCTCAGAAGATTGAATGGAGACATCATGCGTGTACAGGTAGCGATTGTGGGCGGCGGCCCTGCCGGCCATTTGCTGGGCCAGCTGCTTTACAAGGCCGGCATCGACGCCATCGTGATCGAGCAACGCAGCCGCGAGTATGTGCTGGGCCGCATACGTGCGGGCGTGCTGGAGCAAGGCACGACCGACCTGCTGGACGAAGCTGGCGTGGGCGCGCGCATGCGCAAGGAAGGCCTGGTGCACGGCGGCTTTGCGCTGGGCTTTGGCGGCTCGCACCACCGCATCAACCTGCACCAGCTCACCGGCGGCAAAAACGTCATGGTGTACGGCCAGACTGAAGTGACGCACGACCTGATGGACGCACGCGCCGCCGCTGGCTTGGCCACCGCGTTTGAGGCCGAGAATGTCAGCCTGCATGATTTTGACGGGCCCCACCCCAAGGTGCGCTATGTGCAGCACGGCGTGGCGCATGAAGTGGAATGCGACTTCATTGCCGGCTGCGACGGCTTTCATGGTGTGAGCCGCGCCAGCGTGCCGGCCGCGGCGCTGCAGACCTACGAGCGCGTCTACCCTTTTGGCTGGCTGGGCGTGCTGTCAGACACGCCACCCGTCTCGCACGAGCTGGTCTACGCGAATCACGCGCGCGGTTTTGCCCTGTGCAGCATGCGCAGCCACACCCGCAGCCGCTACTACGTACAGTGTTCGCTTGACGACAAGGTCGAAAACTGGAGCGACGACGCCTTCTGGAACGAGCTGCGCAGCCGCCTCGCGCCCGAGCTGGCCGAAAGCCTGGTCACCGGGCCCTCGATTGAAAAAAGCATCGCGCCGCTGCGCAGCTTTGTGGCCGAGCCCATGCGCTTTGGCCGCCTCTTCCTGGCGGGCGACGCCGCCCACATCGTGCCGCCCACAGGCGCCAAAGGACTGAACCTGGCCGCCAGCGACGTGCGCTACCTGGCCCGGGCCTTCACTGAGTTCTACGCAGGCAGCGAAGCCGGCATCAACACCTATTCAGATACCTGCCTGCGGCGCGTCTGGAAGGCTGTTCGCTTTTCGTGGTGGTTCACGTCGCTCATGCACAAGTTTCCGGATGCGGGTGGCTTCGGTCAGAAGATCCAGGAAGCGGAACTCGACTACCTGATCAACTCACAGGCCGCGTCGACGTCACTGGCGGAGAACTATGTGGGTTTGCCGCTGTGACCGCCGCGGACAGAAACCTTCTCACCTGAGCCGTCGGCGTCCAGCATCGCTGCACTTGGGCTCACCGGCCGCAGCGGCAGACTTTGAATCGCATTCGATATGGCAGTTGCCGCTGCCGCGGCAGGCGGACTCCACCGAGTCCTTTGCAGTACGTTGCCAGTTGATGTCGGCACACGCGGTCAGCAACAACAACATCAAGGTCGTCAAGAAAAATCTCACACTGTTCTCCTGTCAGGCTGGCTCATCAGGTCGGGACACCAGCAGGTCGCCCGGCTGGCAATTGAGAAATTCGCAAATCCGCATCAGCGTGTCAAAGCGCACACCCTTGACCTTCCCCTGCTTGAGCAAGGACAGATTTGCTTCGGTGATGCCGACGTACGCGGCCAGGTCTTTGGACCGGGCTTTGCGTTCGGACAGCATCACATCGAGTTTGACGACGATGGGCATGCGGCGAAAAAGAAAAAAGGCTTAAACGAACTGCGCGTTTTCTTCGGCCAGTGCAACAGCCCGCGCCATCACAGCGGCGATCTGCCACACCATGCCGGCAAACAGCAGCGTCAGCAGCTCGTTGCTGCCCAGGCCGACGGACAGCGCCCGTTGCCCGGGAGGGGCACCTGATGTCAAAACCACGGTGATCAAAGTGGCAGATACCACTCCGGCGACCACCGACGCAAAAATGCCTGCCGCAAAACCACGCAGGTACCGGACGTTACGCACGCTGAAATATTCGGCTTGCGAAAACCCGGAGAAGCAACGCATGGCGCACACCAGGCCGTACGACGCGCAGCACACCGGCAGCACACCCAGCAAGGCAGCCAGGCTTTTTTGGGCCAGGGTGACGTCCAGCGCGGCAGCTTGTGATGCGGACACCAGAACGCCTGCGCGCAGGAGCAGGCTGTCTACCGGCGTACTGAGCAGGTGATAAGCCACGGCCAGCGGCAGCGCCACCGCCAGCAAGGCACATGCCCAGGCCAGCACACTGCTAATACCCTGGACATCCGGCCCGTTGGGGGCCATGGGGGTTGCGGTATTTTTCAAGGAAGTACCTCTTGCCTTGTTTAAAAGGCCTTCAGTATCTCAAATTAATTACTGTAAAACAATAATTTATAGCTCTAAAACAGAAATTAATTCATCTCGAGATGATTTGCGGGCGGAATGGGAGGCCACGGTCAAAGGGTTTGGGTTAAATTGACCGAACGACCGCAGCGTTAAAGGGCGGCGGCTCTGCCTGCCCACAGACTCCCCTTCCCCCTCCCTTTCCCCTCCTTTTATGGCGCTCTCCTCCTCCCCGTCAATCACCACCCGCAAAACAACGCCGCCGGCTGGAGCAACTCCTTCGCTGCAGTCCCTCAAGGGCGTGCGCGTGCTGAGCCTGGCACTCAATCTGCCAGGCCCTGCAGCCCTGATGCGCTGCCGCGAGATGGGAGCCAGTTGCGTCAAGCTGGAGCCGCCCCCACCCGAGGGCGCACCGGCCGGCTCATCGAGCGACCCGATGAAGCTTTACAACGCCACCGCCTATGCGGCGCTGCACGAGGGCGTGCGTATCGCAACCGCCGACCTCAAGAGCGAACGCGGCCAGAAGTTGCTGCACCGCGAACTGGCCAAAACCGATGTGTTGCTCACGTCCTTCAGGCCGGCGGCATTGGTCAAGCTGGGACTGACGTGGAAAGCACTGCACAAGCAGCACCCGCATTTGAGCCAGGTCGCCATCGTGGGAAGCCCGGGCGAGCGCGCCGA
Organism: Polaromonas sp.; assembly: GCF_039932935.1. Taxonomy (GTDB): domain Bacteria; phylum Pseudomonadota; class Gammaproteobacteria; order Burkholderiales; family Burkholderiaceae_C; genus Polaromonas. The sequence continues at coordinate 34,710 of NZ_JBDTPB010000018.1, read as the reverse complement.
CGAGCCCGGCCACGACCTGACCTACCTGGCAAAAAATGACCTGATCACCGGTGTGGATCTGCCCGCCACCTTGTATGCGGACATGGGCGGTTCACTAATGGCCAGCGGAGCGGTATTGCAGGCCGTGATGCACCAGCGCGCGAAAGGTAAAGGGATTTTTCTGGAAGTAGCGCTTTCCAGCGCGGCCGCTTACCTGGCGTTGCCCCGCGCCTGGGGTTTGACACAAGCCGGCGCGGCGGTCGGCGGCGGACATGCCGGCTACCGCGTCTATGCATGCAAGGACGGCCGCGTCGCTGTGGCGGCGCTGGAGCCGCACTTCGCCGCCAGCCTGTGTGCGGCCGCAGGCGTGGCGGCCAATGGCATGAAGACGATGTTTGCGCCGGCCACGCATGAGGCGATAGAGGCCTGGCTCAAAACCAGGACGCGCAAAGAGCTGGACAAGCTCGCGGTGCAGCAGGACATCCCGTTGCACACGCTGGCCCCCTGATACACATGCATCGGCTCGTGTCCTCATGAGGAAGCAAGGAACCATCGCCCGCTGGGAGGCCGCGCGCAGATTTGGATTCATCCGCAGCCCGGCAGCAAGCGCCGACGTCTTTTTTCATGTGCGGGATGTACGTGGCGGCCTGCAACCGCGCGAGGGAATGGTTGTCACATTTGAAGAAATACACGTCGGCGGTAAAGGGCCACGCGCGATGGCGATTGAAGCGATGAGTGCGCAACCGGGTCTCGCGTCCAGCCACACCGAGCCACGAAGCCATACGCGCTCCCGCGCTGAGGACAGGGACCCCCGCAAGCGACGCCCGCAAAGGCAAGTCGCCGCCTCGGCTGACGGACCCGGGTTCGGGCCCATGCTACTCGTCTGCTTGGCCTACGGCGGGCTGATGCTTTGGGCTATATGGCGCTCGCTGCTGCCGTGGTGGGCATTGCCAGCGTCAGTTGTGCTCAATTTGCTGACGTTTTTGATGTACTGGGCAGACAAGCGCGCGGCGCAGACCGCCCAGCGGCGCACACCGGAAAACACCTTGCAACTTCTGGCGCTGGCGGGCGGCTGGCCCGGGGCCTGGCTGGCACAGCAGGTGTTGCGACACAAGTCGAGCAAACAGCCTTTTCGATTGGTCTACTGGTTGATGGTTTTATCGCACGGCCTGCTTTTTGGGGCCTGGCTATTCTGGCCGCCCCTCAGGAAATCCCTGTCCGTCTGGCTGTAGGCTCAAACACCTGCTTGACGAAACCATACAGGGCCCACAAAAGCAGCAAAGGGATCACCAACGTCTGCAGCACAAAAATCACGATGAGCCGGATGATGTGTTCGGTGGCCTGCTCCGCGGCGCGCTTGAGGCTCTCGAAGTGCTTTGTCACGTCACCGTTTTTGGCCAGCCAGTCTTTCAAGGTGTCCAGCATGCCGCGGTTGTCGGGCGCGGCAGTGGCGGCGGGATTGAGCTTGTCGGTCTGGCCCGCCGTGCGGTCTATGAGTTGCTGGCTGGCGGTGTAATCAGCCGCCAGAAACTTTTGCCAGAGCAAGTCGGTGCCCAGCGTCACCACCGGAACGGCAAAACGCAGCATCAGCAAAATCACCAGCAACCTTGAAATCCACAAAGGCACTTGCGGCCTGCGCAGGTAGCACCACCACCAGCCCAGCAACGTAGCGCTCAAGACCAGCGACACCGGCCAATAGCTGCCGATACTGATCAAGGCTTTTTGAACACCAAAGGCGACACTGGCCGCCAGCATCAAGTGCGAAAACTGCTCCACCAGGTCATTGACGGGGTCGAGAATTTGCCCCGGCGCAAACGTCACGCCAACGCCAAAAGGCTGCACCGACGCTTCAGTCCCCTGCGCCACCGAAATCACGCCATTGAGCAACCTGGCCGTGGCAAAGCTCAGCAGCGCTCTTTTCAACCCGGCATCCACTTGCTGCATGGCGGGCGCATCCAGCGGCGCCAGCCAGGCGCAGGCAAGCACCGCGGCCACGGTGAAAGCGGCAAGTGCTTTGCGGGCAATGTCCATGGTGTCTCCAGAGTTGAGAGCGAAAGCCGATGCCGCGCCAAACGCACCTTGACGAGGTCAAGTTCAAAACGGCCTGATAGCTGATCTTGCCAGAAAGCAGTCGTTCAGCGGCGCCGCCCGCACCCCGGCTATCGGCCGCCGGCACTTCCGCTGGCTGCGCCCTCAGGCCGCAGGTACTCGCGCACCATGGCGCGCGCCCGGTGAATGCGGCTTTTGGTCGCCTCGCGGGTCAGCTGCAGGCGCTGTGCGATTTCAGTGATCGTGAGCTGCTCCATGTCGCGCAGCAGAATGACTTCGCGGTACATCAGCGGGAGGGACTCGAGTGCGCGGACCAGATCGATTCGGAGCTCGTCCTGTGGGACCTGCGCAAAGTATTTGCCGTCCTCGTGCTGGGACAGCTCTTGCGTTCCGCGCATTAGTGCAAGCGCCGGCAGCATGCACAAACGGGCAATGACCCTGAACATCCAGCCGGCCAGGGCCGCCGCATCGCGCACGGTGCCAACCCGGCGGTAGACGATGATCAGCGCCTCCTGGACCACGTCTTCAATGGCAGAGCCGCGGTGGCACTGGTAGCGAGCGTAACGGCGGGCATCGGGCTGGAGCTGCCGCAGCAGCGAGGCCAGCGCGGTCGGGTCGCCGGCCTGCGCCGCGGCAAAAAGGGACGTTTCGATGGCCATCAGGGAGCGCCGGGCTTTTCAGGTTTGCGGCCCACCATGGCGCACGCCGGACAAAAACCGAACGAGCCTGTCAGCACGGTGACCACGCCGGCGCAGGCCGCAAGCAGCCCGAGCGGCGTCAAACCGAGCACGATCAGGCCGCAAGCAACCATCAGGCCCCCCGACACGCCACACGCCCAACGTTCTTTGGGCCCCATATTTTTGCGATAGAACATGAAACTTCCTTTGACTGCCGTCAAAAATGCGGCATCACGGCAAAGAGGGGTCGTTCCGGCAAAAGGATTCATGCCTTAAAAAATATTCTTGGGCTATACATCCGCCAAGCCTGATTGGGATCCACTCAGGCGCCGAGCAGACATACGACTGCTATTAATTCAATAGCTGCTTGCGCTCGTTCTTATTGGGCCGGAGCCCTATTTCTCATAAAAATAGCTCCATCGGAGCTATTTTTTATGACTAAACGCTGCAGGCGTATCTAGCGACCCTTGCGGCCGCCGGGCTTACCGCCCGCACCCTGCGCCAGCGGCGGCAACCCGGTGTGGCGGGTCAGCAAGCGGCCCTTCACCACCGGCGCAGCTTTCACCGTGGTGGCCGTACCGGTTGAGTTCTTGCGACGCGCACTCGTGTAGCTGCCGTCGGTCATCGGCTGGAAGGTCGGGATCAGGTGATGTTTGCCGTTGCCGATCAGGTCGGCGCGGCCCATGGCCTTGAGGGCGTCGCGCAGCACCGGCCAGTTGTTGGGATCGTGGTAGCGCAAAAAAGCCTTGTGCAGCCTGCGGCGGCGCTCGCCGCGCACGATGTCCACCGTCTCGCTGTCGCGCGTGATCTTGCGCAGCGGGTTCTTGTTGGTGTGGTACATCGTCGTCGCCGTGGCCATTGGGCTGGGGTAGAAGGTCTGCACCTGGTCGGCCCTGAAGCCGTTCTTCTTGAGCCAGATGGCCAGGTTCATCATGTCTTCGTCGCTGGTGCCCGGGTGGGCGGCGATGAAGTACGGGATGAGGAACTGCTTCTTGCCGGCTTCGAGGCTGTACTTCTCGAACATCTGCTTGAACTTGTCATAGCTGCCGATGCCGGGCTTCATCATCTTGGTGAGCGGGCCCTGCTCGGTGTGCTCAGGCGCGATCTTGAGGTAGCCGCCCACGTGGTGCGTGACGAGCTCTTTCACGTATTCGGGGCTTTGCACAGCCAGGTCGTAGCGCAGGCCGGAACTGATGAGGATTTTCTTCACGCCCTTCAATGCCCGCGCGCGGCGGTACATCTTGATGAGCGGGTTGTGGTCGGTGTTGAGGTTGGAGCAGATGCCCGGGTACACACACGAAGGCTTGCGGCAGGCGGCCTCGATCTCGGGCGACTTGCAGCCAATGCGGTACATGTTGGCGGTGGGCCCGCCCAAATCTGAAATCGCACCGGTAAAGCCCTTGACGGTGTCGCGGATGGCCTCGATCTCGCGGATCACCGAGTCTTCGGAGCGGCTCTGGATGATGCGACCTTCATGTTCGGTGATGGAGCAGAAGGTGCAGCCGCCGAAGCAGCCGCGCATGATGTTGACGCTAAAGCGAATCATCTCCCACGCCGGAATTTTGGTGGCGGCGTCGTGGCTGCCGTTTTCGTCGGCGTAGCGCGGGTGCGGCGAACGCGCATAAGGCAAGTCGAACACGTAGTCCATCTCGGCCGTGGTGAGCGGAATGGGCGGCGGCGTGATCCACACGTCGCGCGCAGTGGCGCCTTCGCCGTGGGCCTGCACCAGGGCACGGGCATTGCCGGGGTTCGTCTCAAGGTGCAGCACGCGGTTGGCGTGGGCGTAGAGCACCGCATCGCTTTTCACCTGCTCGTAAGACGGCAGGCGAATGACGGAGCGGTCGCGCGGCGGGACCTTGATCTTGCCTTGCGCGGTGTGCACCGTCGACGGCAGGTTGGGGTTGGCCACAAAAGTCAGTGGCTTGATGGCGGGGTTTGCCGCGGCGGGCCTGGCGGCCTTGCCGAGTACGGGAGAGCCCTTTGCTTCGGCTTCAACCGCCACCTCGGTGGCCTCGTCTTCCCGCGCGCAGGTGGCGCCCTGCTCGCGCGCCTGGTCGGAAATCATCAAATACGGATTGACGTGCGCCTCAACCCGTCCCGGCGCATCAACGCTGGTGGAATCGATCTCGAACCAGCCGTTGGCGGTTTCGTCGCCTGTGCGGCGGATAAAGGCGGTGCCGCGCACATCGGTGATGTTGGCCACCGGCTCTTTGGCGGCCAGGCGGTGGGCGATTTCGACAATCGCGCGCTCGGCATTGCCGTACAGCAGCAGGTCGCATTTCGCATCGACCACCACGCTGCGGCGAACCTTGTCGGACCAGTAGTCGTAATGCGCGATGCGGCGCAGCGAACCTTCAATGCCGCCCAGTATGATGGGCACGTCTTTGTAGGCTTCACGGCAGCGCTGCGAATACACCAGCGCTGCGCGGTCGGGGCGTTTGCCGCCGATGTCGCCAGGCGTGTAGGCGTCGTCGCTGCGAATCTTGTGGTCAGCCGTGTAGCGGTTGATCATCGAGTCCATGTTGCCGGCGGTGACGCCGAAGAACAGGTTGGGCTTGCCCAGCGTCTTGAACGGGTCGGCGCTTTGCCATTCGGGCTGGGCGATGATGCCGACGCGAAAGCCCTGCGCCTCGAGCATGCGGCCGATGACGGCCATGCCGAAGCTCGGGTGGTCGACATACGCGTCGCCCGTCACCACGATGATGTCGCAGCTGTCCCAGCCAAGCGCGTCCATTTCGGCCCGGCTGGTGGGCAGAAATTTGGCCGTGCCAAAGCGGGCCGCCCAGTACTTGCGGTAACTGGTCAGCGGCTTGGCGGCGCGCGTAAAAAAGGAGACGTCGACGGGGGCGTTCATGGGCTTTTGGGGTAACCCTCCATTGTAAGGTTTACCCTGAGTTTTGCCTCTATATTCGGCATTTAAGCCCTACAAATGGCTGCCTATGCACGATTGGCATGTCTAAAGTGGCTATGCGGCCACGAATCACCGCTCAGGAACGCTCAGCCATGCATCTCGCGGCTGTCCCCGGGCGCCTCATCGCGCTCATTGAGGCCGTAGTCGCGCAGCACATGGGCCACGCGCAGGCGGTAGTCCTCAAACACGCCGCCGCGGCCACGGCTTTGCGCCTTGCGGTGGGATTCCAGCCGACGCCACTCCAGCACTGCAGCTTCGTCCCTGAAGAAGGATAGCGACAGCAGCTTGCCCGGATTGCTCAGGCTTTGAAAGCGCTCGATAGAGATAAAGCCGTCAATTTTCTCCAGCTGTGGCTTGAGCGCGGCAGCGATGTCCAGGTAAGTCTGCTTGTTGCCTTCAGCGGGCTGTACTTCAAAAATAATGGCGATCATGGCGGGCTTTTCCTGAGTGTGTTTTTTCGTGGCTTGAAGAGTCGGTTGTGCGATAGATGGTGGCATCAATCCACAAACACCGGAATCCGGGCATTCATGGAGGGCCGGTACTGCCAGCTAAAGGACGAAGCCGCCTGCAACTGGCCGGACGCCAGCAAGGGATTGATCGCCGCTGCCGCGATCTGGCAGGCCAGCGCCTGGCCGGGACACTGATGTGCTCCCTGCCCAAAGCCGGGCACATCGCGGTCCGGGCGGTCCAGCAAGAATTCATTGGGCCTGGTATTGCACAAAGGGTCGCGTCCCGCTGCGGCCAGCACCAGCAACATCACGTCACCGGGCTTTAGCGACACTCCCGCCGCCTGCGTGGCCTCAGCCACAAAGCGGCGCGTGTTGTGGATGGACGGATCGAAGCGGCTGACCTCGTTGACCATTGGCAGCAACTGGCTGGGCTCGCGGCCCATCGCCTCCATCAACCCAGGCTGCGACGCCAGTGCCACGATGCTGTTGCCAATGAGGCCGGCCGTGGCTTCATAGGTTTGCGACAGCAGGCCGACCGCGTTGGCCAGCAAGGCAGCGGCATCGTGCCAACCGGCTTGCGCCGCTTCGTGCTGCAGGCGTGCCAATGCGCTGGCCGGGCGCGTCTGCGCATCTCGCACCAGTTCGGAAAATCGCGCCAGGAGCGCCGACGCCGCCTCGGCAGAAGCTGCCAATTGGTCCGACGTGCTGACGGGTGACAGGCAGGCGACAAAATCTCCCATCCAGTGCGCCACCTGGGGCAACTCGGCCTCGGCAAAACCCAGCACGTCGGCCACGGCCATCACGGGCACCTCAAACGCCCAACGCGACAGTGCGGCGCCGTGGAGCCGCCCCTGCCCCGCCTGTGTTAACGCCAAAGCTTCCGTGCGCGCTCGTACCCGAGCCAGATCAATGTCCACCAGAAAGCGCTGCAGCGCCAGCTTGGGCGCGTCGTGCCGCACGCCCTCATTCATGCGCACCAGGTGGCCAAACACCTCGCCGGCGGCTGAGCCGACGATGGCGCTGGGCACGGGCTCCGCTGGCGGGCGCACGTGGCAGGCCGGGTTGCCAAGCACCGCTTTCACGCTGGCGGCGCTGCTGGCGACCCACAGCTTGCGCGGCGCATCGAAGACCAGCGCTGGGCCTGCGACCAGCGATGCGTAATAAGGATAGGGGTCGCGGTGGGCAGACGCCGCAAGGATGTGCTCCGGGGTGGAGCCGGGGGTTTGGCTGAATGCCGGATCGGGTTTCATGACGGCCATTTTTGCCCGAAACCCTGTGGCGATACTTCGCCCCGGAGCGAAGCATGTCAAGCCGCCGTCTCGCCCGGTCAACCGGGCTTCGACGCTGTATTTTGCGTCAAATAGGGCTGTAACCCTTTATCCGTGAGCGCAAGCAGCTACGAAATTTATAGCAAATCGGGTTTAGCCAACGGCCGCCTGGGCACGCGCTGCAAGCACCTGTCCGCGGCAATCACCAAACCCGATGCGCCTGAAACCGTTGCGCTCACACAAGGCACGCAAAATAACCGCGTCACCGTCTTCCAGAAAGGTGCGCGTTTCGCCATTGGCCAGCGTCAGGGCATTTTTGCCGCCCTGGCTCAGCTCCAGCAGCGAACCGGCTTGATCGGGCCCGGGGCCGGACAAGGTGCCTGTGCCCAGCAGATCGCCGGGCTGTAAGTTGCAGCCATTGACGGTGTGGTGCGTGAGCATTTGCGCAACCGTCCAGTAGGCATCGAGGAAATTCGATTGCGACAGGCGCTCGGGGCCAAGGCCCGCATCGCGCATCGCCTGCGTGTGCAGCCAGACTTCAAGCGCCACGCCAATGCCCCCTTGCTTGCGGTTGGCTGGCGAGTCGAGGTAAGGCAAAGGCTGCGGGTCGCTTTCAGGGTGCGTAAACGGCGCGCGAAACGGCGCCAGTGCCTCCATGGTCACGATCCACGGCGAGATGGTGCTGGCAAAGTTCTTGGCCAGGAAAGGGCCGAGCGGCTGGTATTCCCAGGCCTGCACATCCCGCGCCGACCAGTCGTTCAGCAGCACCATGCCAAAAGCGTGGGCCTCGGCTTCGCCCATGGCGATGGGCTCGCCCAGCGCATTGCCCTGCCCCACCAGCACGCCCAGCTCCAGCTCGTAGTCCAGCCGGTGGCTGGGCCGCAAGACCGGCACGTCTTCCTTGGGGCCTTTGGTCTGGCCCATGGGCCGGTGAAATGTCTGTCCGCTCACGCCGATCGACGATGCCCGGCCGTGGTAGCCGATCGGCACCCACTTGTAGTTGGGCAGCAGCGGCTCGTCGGGGCGAAACAGCTTGCCGACGGTGGTGGCGTGGTGAATGCCGGTGTAGAAATCGGTGTAGTCGCCGATGCGGCAAGGCAGGTGCAGGGTCACCGCATCCTGGGGCGACAAGAACTGCGCCCACTCGGCATGCTGCGCGCTGCCCTCTGACAATCCTTGCGAGATGGCCGCCCTGAGCGCGCTCATCGCCGCCGGGCTTTGCGCCATCAGCGCGTTCATGTCACTGGTTTCGATCAGGCCGGTCGCACGCACATCCAGCACCTGGTCGCCAATGGCCACGCCGATCTTGCGCGCGCCCTGCGGCCCCTGGCTGTAGGTGGCAAACGGCAGGTTCTGGATCGGGAAATCGGTGCCGGCCCCATTGGCCGAAGCCACCCAGCTGCGCAGTTGCGGGTCGTGGGTGGCGTTGAGTAGTTCGTTCATGGTGGGCTTTTCAAAAAAATGGATGCAGGCGAGTCGACGCGCACGTCAGCCCTTGAACTGGTCCTTGAGTCCGGCCCAGCAGCAGCTGTAGCCGGCGTCCAGCGCCCCACCCTCCAGCGCGTAGGCCGTGGGAATGAAGCGGTAGCGGCTCTCGAACATGAAGGCCAGGGTGTTGTCCAGCTTGTGCGGCGCCAGCGGGGCCGTGCTGGCTTTCTCGAAGGCCTCCGTGTCGGGGCCGTGCGGCACCATGCAGTTGTGCAGCGATGCGCCACCGGGTTTGAAGCCCTCGGGCTTGGCGTCGTACTGGCCATACACCAGGCCCATGAACTCGCTCATGAGGTTGCGGTGATACCAGGGCGGGCGGAAGGTGTTTTCAGCCACCAGCCAGCGCGGCGGAAAAATCACGAAGTCGCAATTGGCCGTGCCCGGCGTGTCAGACGGTGAAGTCAACACGGTGAAGATGGACGGGTCCGGATGGTCGTAACTGATGGAGCCAATCGTCATGAAATGCGCGGTGTCATATTTGTAGGGCACCAGGTTGCCGTGCCACGCGACCACGTTGAAAGGACTGGCCGGCTGCACGGCAGACCACAGGCGCCCGCCAAATTTCTTGATGATTTCAAAACCGCCCTTGGATGCCGGGGCAGCGTCGAACGCCGCAGTGGGTGCCAGAAAGTCGCGCGCATTGGCCAGGCCGTTGGAGCCGATGGGGCCGAGCTCCGGCAGGCGAAAATGCGCGCCGTAGTTTTCGCATACGTAGCCACGTGAGGCGCCGTCGGGCAAGGCCACGCTGAAGGCCATGCCGCGCGGCACCACGGCCACTTCGCCGGGTTTCACCTCGAGGATGCCGAGCTCGGTCGTCAGCACCACCCGGCCCTGCTGCGGCACAAGCAGCATCTCGCCGTCGGCATTGACCAGCGCGCGCCGCTGCATGGACTGATTGGCGACATACACATGCGCGGCCATACCGGTCTGCATTTCGGCGTCGCCGTTCGCCGCCACGGTACGGATGCCGTCGACAAAATCCAGCGGCTCCGCGGGAATGGCAAACGGCGCCCAGCGCAGCGGGTCTGGCGGCGCGATACTGCCGCCCGCGGCGCCTGTCGTCCACTGCGGCACGGCATAAGGCTTGTAGCCGCCCACCGCCACGGAAGGCCGGCGGCGGTATGTCCAGGTGCGGCGGTTCTCCGCGCGCGGCGCGGTGAAGGCGGTGCCGGAAACCAGTTCGGTGTAAAGGTCATGCGGTGCGCGCTGCGGGCTGTTGCGGCCTTCGGGCAAGGCGCCGGCGACCGCCTCGCTGGAGAATTCGTTACCAAAGCCCGACTGGTAACGCAAAGTGTTTGTGGTCATGGGAATTTCTCCGGGGTATCAGTTGTTCAGTTCAACGGCTCAATGCAATCATTCTTCGGCGTCGCCAAGCGCATCGCTGCCGGCTCTGGCCTTTTCGATCAACCGGTCGAAAAAATCGCTGAGCTGGGTGCGTTCGGCGGCGTTCAGCACGCCAAAAATATCCTGGTTGCGCTGCCCGACCACCTGCATGGCGCGCTGCCATGCGGTCTTGCCCTTCGGTGTCAGCGTCAGCACCACGCCGCGCCCATCGGTGGGACTGGCGGCCTTGACCACCAGGCCCTGGTCGGCCAGCGACTGGGCGGCTCGGCTGGCCTGACCCTTGTTCAGGTTGGCTTTTTGCGCGAGGTCGTTCACCGACAGCGGTGCAAACGTCCCCACTGCCGTGAGGCAACGCGCGTCGCTCATGGACAGGTCCGCTTCCGCAACATAGGCACGCTGGCTTTCGACATCCGTCAGCTTGTGCAGCAGATGCAGGCGGTAGGTCAGGGTTCTTTCGAGCTTGATCATGGCCGCCCCGCGACTCGCCGGAGCCAGACAGGCAATGAAAGCGAAATGGGGTTGTTCATAAGGGCTTGTTCCGGCTGATTTATGGTTGCGCTCGCAACTATAAATCAATCCGGTTGCGCCCGCAACCAGTTATGACAGCCCCGCAAATACCAGAAATGACCCCGACTGATGCCGGGAACTTGGGCCGAGGACCCGAATACGCCTAATTGCGCACCATCGTCATCTGCCCGCGCACTTCGCCTGCGGGGTGCGCGGCCGTGTGGATGTTGGCATACCAGCGGCCTTCCATCAGGTCGGCGGCCTGTGTGGCCGTCAGCGTGGCACTGCCGTCCATGGGGCTGCGAATCGGGCTGGTCCATCCCAGCGCTACGCCGGCGTTGGCGCCAATGGCGGCCGGTCCGTGAAAGTGGCCTGCCGTTGCGGGTCCGGAGAGACGGGTGTAGTTGACTTTCCAGCGAAGCAGGTTGGTGCTCTTGTCGAACACGGCATCAACGGAACCGCTGCCCGGGCTGGCATTGGCGGGCACCTCGTTGGCGCCGCGAAGCTGCGTGGTGAAGGCCACCAGGCTGGACTGCTTGTTGTCCATCAAACCGCAGCCCGTGACGGCGGCAGCGGCCACAGCCATGGCGGCAAGAGACATACGGGTAGCGGTGCGGCGTGAAAGCATGGTTGAGTTCCTTGGAAAGTTGCAGCCGATTGTGCGTGGCACACCCCGCCCAGGCCGGTAGGACAAACCCCATGGGAACAGTCGGTTCCGGACGACGTGGCACCCCATGGGAAGCCGACACGTGCGCGTGCCGGCGCAACGCAAACTCGCCTGATCGCTGAAAGCCTGCAAGCCCGCACCTGCCTTGCAGGCCTGGCTGCAACACCGCAAGAAAGACAACACCATGGCATCCCGCGTTTTATGGAAAGGCGCCATCAGTTTTGGCCTGGTCCACATTCCGGTGGCGCTGCATTCGGCCACGTCTGAAAGCGGTGTGGACTTTGACTGGCTGGACAAGCGCAGCATGGACCCGGTGGGTTACAAGCGCATCAACAAGCGAACCGGTCGGGAAATCACCAAGGAAAACATCGTCAAGGGCGTCGAGTACGAGGACGGCCAGTATGTGGTGCTGTCAGAGGAAGAGATTGGCTCCGCCTACCCAAAGACGACGCAGACCATCGAGATCGAAAGCTTTGTTCCCAACACCGACATTCCTTTCGTCTACCTGGAGCGGCCCTACTACATTGCGCCCATCAACAAAGGCCAGAAAGTCTATGCGCTGCTGCGCGACACCTTGCTGAAAACCCAGCGCGTGGGCATTGCCCGTGTCGTCATTCAAACCAAGCAACACCTGGCCGTGCTGGTTCCTTCCGGCCCGGCGTTGATTCTTAACCTGCTGCGCTGGGGCGCCGACATACGCCCGCTCAAAGAACTCGACCTTCCGCCGGTAGGAGCCAAGGCCGGCCTCAGCGACAAAGAGCGCGCCATGGCGCGGCAACTGGTCGACGACATGACCGGTCATTGGGACCCGGAGAACTTTACCGACTCCTTCAAGGACGACATCATGGCCCTGGTCAAGCGCAAGGCCAAAGAAGGCAAGCTGGAGGACGTGGTGCGGCCTGACAAGGCTGACCCGCCCGAGGGCCGCACGGGCGCCAAAATTATTGACCTGACCGAGCTGCTGCAGCGCAGCCTGCGCAAAGGCGGTGCGACCGACGAGACACCCAAAGCCAAATCGTCCGCCAAGGCCGTGGCCGCACCCAAAAAAGCGGCACGCAAAAAGCCTGCCGCCAAAACCACGCACGCACGCGCCAGAAAGCGCGCGGCGTAATCGCAAAGCACCACAATACTGGCAACAACATGGGTGCACGTGACCTGCTGAAACACTACCGCGCCAAGCGTGACTTTGCGCAGACGCCGGAGCCCGAACGCGGCGGTGAGCGCACCGACAAGGCCCTCACTTTCGTCATACAAAAGCACGACGCCAGCCGCCTGCACTATGACTTTCGCCTGGAGCTGCAGGGCACGCTCAAAAGCTGGGCCGTGCCCAAAGGCCCGAGCCTGGATCCCACCGTCAAACGCATGGCGGTGCACGTGGAAGACCACCCCATCTCTTACGCCGGGTTTGAGGGCAGCATTCCAGCCCGGCAATACGGTGCGGGCGATGTGATCGTCTGGGATCGGGGCCTGTGGGTACCGCTTGGCGACCCTGCTAAAGGACTCAAAAGCGGCAAGCTCAAGTTTGAACTCCACGGGGAAAAGCTCAAAGGCGGCTGGACCCTGGTGCGCATGCATGGCCGCGGCGACGAAAAGCAGGAACCCTGGCTGCTGATCAAGGAGCGCGATGAACAAGCCCGCCCAGAGCACGAGTTTGATGTGCTTGAGGCATTGCCCAACAGCGTGCTGAGCGGCAAACCCCTGCCGCGCGATGACAAGGCGAGTTCGGGTGCAGGGGCAGCAACTCCTGTTGCCAAACGAAAGACGCGCCCCAAAATAACCGCGGCTGATCTCCCGGAAGGCGCGGTTCAGGCAGCGCTTCCCGCGATGTTGGCGCCGCAACTGGCCACGCTGGTGGCGCGCCCCCCGGCAGATCCGCAGGGTTGGGCCTACGAGATCAAATACGACGGCTATCGCCTGCTGGCGCGCATTGAAAAGTCATCCGTCCGCTTGATCACGCGAAACGGCAACGACTGGACGAGCAAGTTGCCCAAGCTGGCTCAAGCCGTCAAGGAGCTGCAGCTTCTCTCGGGCTGGCTGGATGGCGAGATCGTCGTGCTCAACGAACAAGGCGTGCCCAATTTTGGCCTGCTGCAAAACGCCTTTGACAGCGCCAGCACGGCCAACATTGTTTACTACGTGTTTGACCTGCCCTACTTCGACGGCCTCGATCTGCGCCAGCTGCCACTGGCCCGGCGGCGCGAAATCCTCTGCACGGTGGTCACGCGCCACCCCCATGAAAACGTGCGATTCAGCGAGGCCTTTGAAGAGACGCCGCAAAGCCTGCTCGACTCGGCGCGGCGCCTGGGCCTGGAAGGCGTGATCGGCAAACGCGTGGACTCGGTCTATACCTCGCGCCGGTCGCCCGACTGGATCAAGCTGAAAACCCAGCTGCGCCAGGAATTCGTGATTGGCGGCTACACCGAACCAAAGGGATCGCGCATCGGCTTGGGGGCGCTGATGCTGGGGGTTCACGACGCCGAAGGGAAACTGCAATACGCCGGCAATGTGGGCGCGGGGTTCAACGACCAGATGCTCAAGGACCTGAAAGCCCGGCTGGAAAAGCTTCACGCGGGCACCAGCCCTTTTGCCAAACTTCCCACCGGGGTCCGCGGGCAGTGGGTCAAGCCACAGTTGCTGGCGGAGGTCGCCTTTGGCGAATGGACCCACGGCGGACACATTCGCCACTCGGTATTTCAGGGCCTGCGTACCGACAAGCCGGCCAAAGACATTCTTCGTGAAAATCCGACCCTGCCAGAGGCCGGCAAGAAAGGCGCCACCGTGACATCTGCCGCCAAAATGCCCGCCGCTGCGTCCGCCAAACCATTGACATCATTGCGCGTCACCCATGCAGGCCGCATCGTGGACGAAAGCACCGGGTTCACCAAGAAGAACGTGGTGGAGCATTACGCGCTGGTCGCGGAACTGATGCGCCCGCACCTCAAGAGCCGCCCTACTTCACTGGTGCGCGCGCCCTCGGGGATTTCAGGCCAGCTGTTTTTTCAGAAACACGCCGAGGCCACCTCCATCCCGGGCATCAAACTCCTGGACCGCAAGCTGGACCCCAGCCATGCAGAACTGCTGGAAATTCCGTCCACTGCTGCGCTGCTTGCGGCAACCCAGGTCAACGTTATCGAGTTTCATACCTGGAACGCCACCACCCGCTCTATCCACAAGCCTGACCGCATGACGTTTGACCTGGACCCGGGCGAAGGCGTGGGTTGGCCGCACATGCAGGAAGCCGCGCAGCTCGTGCGGGCTTTTCTGGACGAGCTGGACCTCTCAAGCTTTCTCAAAACCAGCGGCGGAAAAGGACTGCACGTGGTGGTGCCGCTGAAACGCCAACACGACTTTGACACGGTGAAAGATTTCTCCCACGCACTGGTGCTGCATCTTGCCGCCGTGATACCGCAGCGCTTTGTGGCCAAGAGCGGTCCCAGGAACCGCGTCGGCAAGATCTTCGTCGATTACCTGCGCAACGGGTTCGGGGCCACCACGGTCGCGGCGTGGTCCATGCGCGCGCGGCCTGGGCTGGGCGTGTCGGTGCCGGTGGATTGGGAGGAACTGGCATCACTCACCAGCGGCGCGCATTGGACAGCCCAGTCCCTGGGTGCCAGGCTGTCCGTGGGCAACGAGCCGTGGGACGCTTATGAATCGTCACGCAACGGGCTCACCGCTGCGATGAAGCGGCTGGGGTTCAAAGTTGCGGGGTCCAAGTGATGCCGGTGCTTCGCTTGAGCCCTGTCGTCCAGCTCCTACAGCGCCATAGCCGCTGGCCCGACATGGAAGCCCCCGCGCGAGACCTAAATTGGTCGTGTGGCGGGCAGTTTTCCGCTCACTTCCGTTCAACTTTTTCAAGGAGACCCTTATGGCATCCAAGCAAAACGATCCAAAGAACGCATCAGAGAATAACCAACAACAGCAAGGCCAGCGCAACCAGAAACAGCCCGGCCAGCAAGACAGCCAGAACAGCAACCAGGCCAGCGATACGCAACTCAATCAGGGTGGCCAGCGACAGCCTGACCAGCAAAATCAGCATGGCAGTGCCCAGCAGTCGCGCAACCAAGGCAGTAGCCAGGGCGCCAATCAGGGCAACCAAGGTAGTCGTGACGACAGCTCAAATGCCGGCAGCAGCGGCAACAAGCAACAAGGCCGTAGCGACAGCTGATTTGGCTGCAATGACTCATAGAAACAACGGAGGCACACGCCTCCGTTTTTTTGCCCGTTTGCCACTACCCGGATGCGCATCATGAAGCAGCTCGATGAAATGGATTTGACGCTCTATCTTCAAACAGAAGGCCGGCGCCTGGCGGCAGAACGGGAAGCCAAGCCATTGCCTCACGCATCACCTGGCAACAGACCCCACGCGTCGGCGGCGTTCAGTCCCGCTACCCCGATGGCATCCTCAGGTTCACCCTCCCGTCCGCCGTCCCAGCAGCAGTGCGCTGCGCCAGGCGGGACTCAACGTCCCGCGCGCAGCCTCACTGAAGCATTGCAGCGCATGGGCGTGTCTGGCTCGCATCCGCGCCGCCTGTAGGCGTGCGCCGCGACTTGCGGCCCAGGGACTGGTTCCGTATGCGGCTGCGTCCTATCATTCAGGTTGCGCCACAGAACGCGCCTGGAGACACCATGAAACTCTATCTACCTCTTACGCTCGCCACCCTGCTATTTTTGTCGGGATGCCCTGACACCAAGGTTCCCAAAGCCCCACCGAAAGCGCCGGAACCCAAAGCGGAGGTCACCACTCTTGCGCCAGCGAGTTCGCAAGCGACAACTCTTTTAGCCGTAGCCCAGCTTCACGGGCGGCGGGCCGCATGAACGGCCGCAAGCCGGTTCATACGATGTGGATCCCATGGGCGCTGACAGCGGTGAGCCTGATGGCGGGTTGCGCCGGTATCGGCAAGGCCGATCCAACAGCGCAGCGCATTGACGTTGAAGGACAAACCTACGTCATTAGCCAATTGACCGCAAGCACCTGGACGGCGATTGCCCCGGCATCCAGGAACACCGCCATCGCAACGCCTTCAAACCGTGCGCTCCTGCTGCAAGCCATCGAACGTCAATCAGGCTGCAAGGTTACCGATGCGGACTACTCGCGCAACGGCGCACAGCTCGACGCGCAGGTGGATTGCTCGAGCCGGTTGAAAAATTAACGCGAAAAAAAGGGGCAGCCTGCGCTGCCCCCTGGTTTGCCGAGCCTCGAGTGCCGGCAATAAAGTGCTGCCTTGGAAGGGATCGCCGCGTTTAACGCGCCTTCAAGGTGTCTCGCAGAGCCTTGATCTGGTCATGGTTGCGCTGGGCGCCTTGCGCCTGGCGTTCCACCACACTCCGGATGCTCGACGGAAGATTGGATTTGAGCGCCTTGCGATACCGCGCGACCGCTGCATCTTCGCCGCGCTCACATTCATTGAGCACCGCCTGGTCGCTGTAGCCGCTCAGCGTGGCCCGTACGGAAACCCAGCCGCGGTGCAATGCTCCGCTCACGGAACCGCCATCGTCGGGTTTGCCGCCCAGCTGGCGAATCAGGGTTTGCAGCTCCAGGCCACCGGCCCGGCATTCTTCGGCGTGGCGTTGCATCAGGGTTTTCAGGTCCTGGGCCTTGGCATGCTCGGCGCATTCGCGAAAACCGTATTCACCGTCGCGGCAAGACTCCAGCAGGTCATTGAGTACCTCGATGACGTCTTCATCGTCGTCCACTGAGGCGCCCACCACGGTTCTGGCCGCCGTGCCGGTGCCCGCCGCGTAGCCACCACCGCGCTGGCGGTAGGTGTCGGCCCTGTCCCATGCTGCGCGGCTGGCGTAGCGTGCCTGCGGCCAGTCTAGTGCCGAGCTTCCTTTGCGGGTGTCCCACTCGGATTGCAAATCTCTTTCGGTTTCGTCGAACGAGCCCGCATATTGCTGGCGGGCGCTTAGCCCGAGGCGGTAAGCAGGTGCGTAGTCGTCGAAAGTACGGCCGCTTTCGTAATAGGTTTCTCGCGTGTAGTTGTCGCGCCAATAGGCCTCTTCAGCCGTTGGGTCCAACGCTTCGGCGGCTTCCTTGCCGCCCAGGCCGCCTGCCACGGCGCCGACAACGCCACCCACCACGGCGCCTACGGGGCCGGCCACTGCGCCAGCCGCCGCGCCCGCCGCAACGCCACCGGCCGCTGCGCCAAGGCCGGTCCCTATGGGATGGGCACCGGGTTCTTTGCTGATGGGGTCAAGATTCTGATCGTGTTCCTTTGCCATGGTTGCTCCTTGGGTGTAGTTGAAAAATGGCCCGGAAGTTGACTGAGAACAGCGCACTTGCCGGACACGTGAAACGATGGTGCAACGGCCCTCTGCGCCCGATGGTCAGGCAAGCACAGCCACCTATGTAGGAGAAAGCCGCGCTGGTCTGCATGACTATTTCGGGCCATTTTATTTAACGTTTCGGGCTTCCAGCCCATACGGAAAGAGCGCGAGCAGCTATCAAAAAAGGAGCACTCAACAGCCTAGGCATCGAGCTCCGGATAGCGCCGGAAGATGCCGTCTTCATTGAAAGGAATACGCCGCTCGCTCGCAAGGTATGCCGCGACGCGCCGTTGCTGCGCCACGCTCTCGTGCAGGGCCGCCACCCTCGGTACTTTTTTGAGGGCGCGGCGGCTTGCCTTGGGAAACGCATACAGCAACCCATCCACGAGTTGGAAAAGGGACAAGTCAGCGTAGCTCAGGCGCGCTCCCACCAGGTGTTCACTGCCCCGCGGGTTGCGTTCCAGAACGGTTTCAAACCACCCCAGGAATTTCTTCACACGAGCCGTCCGGAATTCTTTTGCGCGGCGCTGCGCTTCCTTCTTCTGGTCTTCGTAGTAAAGACCAGTTCCTACGGGGTGGTGCGTGTCATGCGCTTCCGCGACCACATCCGCAATGGTCAGCTGCAACTGGTGCGTCCACAAGCGCTGGGGCTCAGTCTTGCCCACAAGCCCCAGGCGCGGGCCCAGGTAAAGCAGGATCGCCGCCGACTGGCCCACGATGATTTTTCCATCCACCAAAAACGGCGGCGCAAAAGGCGGATGAAGAACATCTGCGTCTTCCATGAATCGCATCATGGCGGGGATACCCTGCCCCTCCTCTTCAGCACCGCGTGCCACATCCACATACTCAGCGCCGGCGGCCTCCAGCGCCAGGCGGACAAATTCGCCACGGCCCTGAATCGTGGGCCAGTAATGAAGTTCATAGGGCATGCAAGTTCCTTGAAGTTGGTTTCACTGCATTGATTTGAGCGCTTTGTAGATGCCAACGGTGACAGCAGCGGCAACGCAACCGTGCTTGGTTTGTCCTACATCAAGCCAAGGCAGGAACTGCGCGCGAAAAAGGAAAGGGACGCCCAAGCGCCCCTTTTCTACTTTTCTCCTTTTCTCTTCATCCAGCACCGGGGTTTTCGGCCCGGCATTTGCAGCGCTTCAGCCAGCCGCGGCAATCTGGCGCAAGGCCTGCTCAAACACCTCGGGGGGCTGCCCGCCCGAAATGAGATGACGGTCATTGATGATGACGGCGGGCACTGAATGAATACCCTGCGTGAGGTAGAACTGCTCGCGCTCGCGCACCTCATCGGCATATTCGTCCGATGACAAGACCTCAAGGGCGCGTGCCTCGTCAAGGCCTGCCGTGCGGGCCGCCTTCACCAGCACGTCATGCGCCGCCGGACTTTCGCCGTCGGTGAAGTAGGTCTTGAACAAGGTTTCCTTCAAGGCTTTCTGTTTGGCGGGGCTTTCCAGCTCGGCCCAATGCAGCAGCCGGTGGGCGTCAAAGGTGTTGTAGATGCGGCTGCGTCCACCACCGGGTTCGTCGGCCATGCTGAACTTGAAGCCCAGCTGCGCGCCGCGCGTGCGGATGTTCTCGCGGTTGGCTTGGGCCTGCGCCGGCGTGATGCCGTATTTTTCGGTGATGTGCTCGGTGATCTCCTGGCCTTCGGGCGCCATCTTGGGGTTGAGCTCAAAGGGCTGGAAGCGCAGCTCGGCGCTGATCTCGTCGCGCACACGTTCCAGCGCCTGGTCCAGTGACTTCAGGCCAATGACACACCACGGGCAGGAAACGTCGGACACGAAATCGATTTTGAGCGTGGTGGTCATGGGAACGGCCTTATGGGTGGGGTTGTGCGCAGGTCGATTTTGACCCGCATTGATGCAGCTTGCGGCGCGCGCGGGACTATTCAAGTACCCGGGATGGGGTTAATTGCCCAGACGCAAACAGAGAGGGTCTCGCCTTCCGAGGGCCGCGTTTTCAAGAAACTGTCACACAAGCTTCCTAAGATTCCGGCAGCGCAGTGACCTGCCCTGCGCCAGCACGGGCACACCGCCGCTTCGCTCCTTCCCCACTGAACCACTGGAAACATAACAATGTCCGACCTGGCCTCCCCCTCCCACCCCACACGACGCGCCGCCCTGAAGTTCCTGGCGACTGCGCCCATGCTGCCATTGGGGGCACTGGCCTCCAGCACCCTGCTATCGGGCTGCGCCACCGGCCGCGGCCCCGTCGCGAGCAATTACCTGTCTTCCAGTTTCTCGTCGATGGCCGCCCCCTCGCTGGCCAATGCGGCTGCCATGGCCACCACCACCGTGGGCTCCAGCCTCCAGGTCCAGCTCAGGGACAACACCACGCAGAACTACAAGTTGGCCTACCACCCCTTCTTTGTCACCGGCGACATGGTGCCGGATGGCAAGGGCGGCACCGTTCTTAGCGGTGGCTACGTGGACATCAACAACCGGCCCATCATTGATCGCTCGGTGCCCGGCAAGGAACGCCAGATTTTCTCGGATTCGCCCGACGGCACCTCGCTGCTGGGCTTGCCCAACGCCACCGTGCCCGGCGTCAAAGGCAAGGCGGTGTTCGCCGTAGTGCAGTTTGAATACACCACGCGCGACCAGGCAGGCACCGACGCCTACGGCACCCTGCCCTCGCCCATCGCCGTATTGACGCTGGACCAGGACCCCGCCACCGGCAAGCTCAGCCTCGTGAAATACCACAACGTGGACATGTCCAAAGCGCACGGCTTGTGGATCACCTGCGGCGCCAGCCTGTCGCCCTGGAACACGCATCTTTCGAGCGAAGAGTACGAGCCCGATGCGCCTTTCGCGGCCGAAAACGCGCAGTTCAAGAAATTCAGCAAAAACGTCTATGGCGACGAGACCCGCGCCAACCCTTATCACTACGGCCACTTGCCTGAGGTCACCGTGCATCCCGACGGCACCGGCACGGTCAAGAAGCACTACAACATGGGTCGCATTTCGCACGAATTGGTGCAGGTCATGCCTGACAACCGTACCGTGCTGATGGGCGACGACGCCACCAATAGCGGCTTGTTCGTTTTCGTGGCCGACCGCGAGAAAGACCTGTCCTCCGGCACGCTGTATGTGGGCAAGCTGGGCACGGGCTTCTCGATTGACCCCGCAGCCGAGGGCGCGAAGATCTCGTGGATCAAGCTGGGGCACGCCACCAGCGCAGAAATCGAGCAGATGGCCAACACCCTGAAGCCGGCCGACATCATGACGGTGCTCAAAACCGACCCGTCCGACGCCAGCTTCACCAAGGTGTTTTACAACGGCAACGCCAACTGGATCAAGGTCAAGCCCGGCATGGAAAAGGCGGCCGCCTTTCTGGAAACCCACCGCTACGCCTACCTTGCGGGCGGCAGCATGGGGTTTTCGAAAATGGAAGGCACCACCGTCAACATCAAGGACAAGGTCGCCTACTCGGCACTGCAAAACATCCAGGACTCCATGGTCAAGACCGGCAAGGGCTGGAACGCAGCCAGCGGCATCGCGCTGGACAAAGCGCTGATTGCCGGCGGCGTGATGGCGCACAAGCTGGACGGCGGCCAGAAGGACCTGTCGAGCTCTCCGATCAACAGCGACTGGATGCCCGTGCACACCAAGGCGCTGCTCGTCGGCGAGGACATTGCCGCCGACGCGCTGGGCAACAAGGCCAACCCCAACCTCGTGGCCAACCCGGACAACCTGAAGTTCTCGGAAAAAATGCGCACACTCTTCATCGGTGAAGACAGCGGCTCGCACATCAACAACTTCGTCTGGGCCTACAACGTCGACACGAAGCAGCTGTCGCGCCTGATGTCCATGCCCGCGGGCGGCGAAGCCACCGGCCTGCACGTGGTGGACGACCTCAACGGCTGGACCTACATCATGAGCAACTTCCAGCACGCCGGCGACTGGAACTCACTGCACGGCAAAGTGCAGGCAACGCTCGACCCGCTGATTCGCGCCAACTACAAAGACCGTTTCGGCGCAGCCGTGGGCTACCTCACGGCAGACCCCACCAGCCTCAAGCTGGGCTGATTCACGGCGTAGCAGGTTCATCGGCTGCAGCCGGTGCTTCAGGCGGAAAGCAGGCGACGAGCCCGCTTTCCGCTTTTTTCATTGTGGCAAGCCGCGCTGCCCGGAATAAGCGGGGCATCGCTGCAGCGTAAGCTCTGCGTCTCTAGAATGAGGAACGAATCCCTGCACCGTACAGTCCGAATTTTCAGTCAAATTGGCCTCTAGCCCAATAAAGACAAGCGCAGGCAGCTATCAAAAACAGAGCAAACGAGACACCCATCATGCGATACCAACGTCAGGACCTCATCACTTTTGCCGAAAACCTGTTGGCGGCCTCCGGGCTGGAGCCGGCCAAGGCCGCCGCGGTGGCGGATATCCTGGTCCAGGGCGACCTGATGGGCCACAACACCCATGGCCTGGCATTGCTGCCCGGTTATCTGGGTGAGCTGGAGTCCGGCTCCATGGAAAAACTCGGTACACCCACAGTGCTGGCCGACCACCCCGCCGCCATCACCTGGGACGGCCGCCGCCTGCCCGGGCCGTGGCTGGTGCTTGAAGCGATGACGCTGGCTTCTGAACGTGCCGCCGTCCAGGGCACCTGTACGGTGGTGATTCGCCGCAGCCACCACATTGCGTGCCTGGCCGCTTACCTGCAACGCGCAACTGAGCGGGGCCTGATGATGCTGCTCACCTGCTCAGACCCCAATACCGCCAGTGTTGCCCCGTTTGGCGGGCTCGATCCGGTGTTTACACCCAACCCAATCTCGGCGGGCATTCCCACCGGCGGCGTGCCGATCGTGGTGGATGTTTCAACGTCTGCCACCACCAACGGCCTGACCAACCGGCTGCACAAAGAAGGCAAGCGCCTGCCCGCCGCCTGGGTGATGAACGGACACGGCGCCGCCAGTGACGACCCTGCTGTTTTGTTTGACGAGCCCAAAGGCACCATCCTGCCGCTGGGCGGTATGGACACAGGTCACAAGGGCTATGGCCTCACCCTGCTTGTCGAAGCCTTGACCGGAGGCCTCGCCGGCCACGGCCGCGCCGACCCGAAAGAGGGCTGGGGCGCCACGGTGTTTTTGCAGATCATGGACCCGCGCGCATTTGCGGGCCTGGACGCCTTCGAGCGGCAGACCGGCCACGTTGCGGCGGCTTGCCGTGCCTCGCGCCCGGCGCAAGAAGGCACGGCGGTGCGCACACCGGGCGAAAAAGGCATTGCGCTGGCGGCTGGGCAAACCAGCTCGGGCGTGGAGCTGTACTCATCCATCTTGCCCTCGCTGTCCCCTTGGGCGATCAAGCTCGGGATTACGGAACCCAGCGCCACAAACTAAACGCGGACCCCACGGGACTCAGGACAACTGACGGCGGCGACGCAGCTGGCCCAGCACAAAGGGCAAGGTCCAGACAAACACGGTAACGGCCGCCAGGACCGCTGCGATGGGGCGGCTGACGAAGGCCATCATGTTGCCGTCAGACTTGATCATGGACGTGATGAAATTTTCCTCAAGCATGCCGCCCAGCACCACACCCAGAATGGCGGGCGAGATCGGAAAACGATTTTCTTCCAGCAGGTAGGCGATCAGGCCCGCCACCAGCATGACGCCAATCTCAAACGCAGAATTGTTGATGGCAAATGTGCCCACAATGCAGAACAGCAGGATGACAGGCATCAGGATGTTGCGCGGCACCTTGAGGATTTTCTTCGATGCCTTGATGCACAGGATGCCCAGCGGAATCATGATGATGTTGGCAAGAATGAAGATCAGGAAGATCGCATAGATGTTCTGCGGATTGGTGGTGAAGAGCGTTGGCCCGGGGTTCATGTTTTTCATGTAGAGCACGCCGATGACAATCGCGGTGATGGAGTCGCCCGGTATACCAAACACCAGGGCCGGGATCCACGCCCCGGCCAGCGCGCTGTTGTTGGCCGACCCCGACTCCACGATGCCCTCCACATGACCGGTGCCGAATTTTTCCGGCTCCTTGGAGAACTTCTTGCTCATGGCGTAAGACATCCACGCCGCAATGTCGGCGCCGGCGCCGGGCAATGCGCCTACCGCCGTCCCAAGTACGCTGCCGCGCAAAATTTGCATCGGGTACTTTTTGGCTAGCTCCCATTGCCCCTTGAGCACATTGCCCACCTGGTCAACCACAAGCTCGGCCGGCGGGCTGGTGTCCACCACGTAGCGGATGATTTCTGAAATGGCAAACATGCCGATCATCATGGAGATCATGCCGATGCCGCCCATCATCTCGGCATTGCCGAAGGTAAAGCGCGGATACCCACCCGGGTTGTTCAGTCCCACGCACGCCACCATCAAGCCGAGAAACAGCGCGATGATGCCCTTGAACGGGCGGTCGGAGGTGATGAACACCGCGCAGGTCAGGCCCAGCAGGACCAGCCAGAAATATTCGAACGAGCTGAAGCGGATGGCGAAGTCGGCGAGCGCCGGCGCGGCGACGATCAACACCACGGTACCGAACAAGCCGCCCACCGCGGAGAAAACCAGGCCCGCACCCAACGCGACTTCCGCCTGCCCCTTGCGTGTCATTGCGAAAGCTTCATCGGTATACGCCGCCGACGCCGGAGTACCCGGTATGCGCAACAGGCACCCGGGAATGTCACCCGAGAAAATCGCCATGGCGGTTGCCGTGACAATGGCGGCTACCGCAGGCACCGGTGCCATGAAAAATGTCACGGGCACCAGCAGTGCGGTGGCCATGGTGGCCGTCAGGCCCGGAACAGCGCCGACAAAAAGCCCATAGAAAGCAGCGATCACCATCACCATCAAGGTGTAAGGTTCGAACACCATCGAAAAAGCCTGGCTTATTGCGGTCCACATGGATGATCAGTTCCTGAAGCGGTGATGTAAGGAGTTATTGCGTACTGCGCGCCCGGTGTAAGCCGCGACCCTCAGCGTAGGCATGTGTGTACGCGTTGCATTGCACGTGTGTGTCAAACGCGCTACCAACTGTGGTTCACAAGAATGCCCCAAGGAAGCGGCACACGAAGCAGTTTGTAAAACATGAAGTGGATCACCAGGCTGACGATCACCGCGGTCAGCAGCGATTTTCCCAACGGGACACGCAGCACATAAAACATCGCCGTAAGGATGAGCATTGCTGTCGGCAGAAAGCCCAGCTTTTCAGCAGCGACGATGTAAAACACCACCGACCCGACAAGCAGCACGAACCCCGTCACATGGCGCGCAGACCGCACCCACTCTCCGGGCGCCACCCAAGGCCCTGCCTTGCGATCACGCCATCCCCGCACGATCAGGACAAGCCCGCAGATGAAAATGCCGGCGGCAATCAGCCCCGGAAACAAGGCCGGACCGACTTGTTGTCCGGGGATTTTTGGATAGGACTGAACGGTGAACAGAATCAGCGCCCCGAGGATGGCCAGGACCAATCCGAAAATGGCGTCATTGATTTTCATGCGAGAGCTTTCGAGTCAGGCAGGAACCGGCAAAGGCTCGCCTCCGCGGTCCTGCCACTTTTGAGATGCGTCACTTCGGCCAGAAGGCTTCAGTTATTTGGCAATGCCCACGGCCTTCATCGTCGCGCCGAGCTCGGCGTCCGACTTGGCCATGAACTTGGCGAAGTCATCGGGCCCGGCGTAGATCACTCCAAAGCCACGGCTCGCCATGAAGTCGTTGTATTCCTTGCTGGCGACAATTTTTTTCAATGCTGCGCTGATCTTGTCGCGCGCCTCGGCAGGAATGCCCTTGGGCGCGACGATGCCGCGCCACGCAGCCATGGTCCAGTCGCTACCAGTGGCGGACTTGAGCGTCGGTACGTTCGGATAAAGCGCCGAAGGCTTGTCGTTCATGATTACCAGGCTTTTGACCTTGCCGGCATCGATCAGCGAACGTGCTTCAGGCAGCGACACCGGCGCGATCTCGACACCCCCGGCAATCATGTCCTGCAGGCCTGGGGCGGCGCCATTGCTCGGTACCCACGGCACTGCAGCGGGATCGATCTTCTGGTCGCGCAGCATGCCTGCAATGGCGAGGTGCCAGATGCCGCCCTGCCCTGTGCCCGAAGCCTTGAACTTGCCAGGGTTGGCCTTGACGGCGGCCAGCAGGTCGTTGATGGTTTTATACGGAGCGTCCGCGCGAACCTGCACCCCGGCAGGATCAGCATTGACCAGCCCCAGCGGGGTGTACGACGCGCCGGAAAGCTCGGTAAGCCCCTGCCAATGCATCATGCTGATCTCGACGGTGGCCATACCAATGGTGTAGCCATCCGCAGGAGCCGAAGCGATGGCGGCGTGACCCACGACGCCATTGCCGCCGGTGCGGTTGACCACGGTAACGGGTTGCCCGATTTCCTTTTCGAGCAGGCTGCCCACGATGCGGGCGGTAGCGTCGGTGCCGCCGCCGGCGCCCCAGGGCACGATCAACGTGACGGGCCGGGCCGGATAACCCTGTGCCGCCGCTGGAAGGGCAGCGGCCACCAGTGCCAGACCCGTCAGGGTCGTCGCGGCGCGCGTAACAAATGAACGGCGTGAAGAAGCGTGCATGAATGTGTCCTTGGGGCTATTAATAGGGTGGCGGAATGCCAGTCAAGCGCATTTTTTGCGTCGAACTGCTTGCAAACAAGGCGGCCGGAAGCAGTTCCGGGGGTCACTCTAAAACAATTGGATGGCCCTGGGCACTAGGGCGAACGATAGTATCGTATGACGATAAGACTTTCGAGATAAATAGAGAAGGCTCGCCACACCCAATCACAGCTTGAATCTATTGCTATCACATGTATAGCAGATCGCCATTCATGAGTACGCGTAGCAGTTGCGTTCGCCCTGCGGCCTGGCGACGAGAGTCTGACGTTACAGAAACTATCCGAAATCCCGGTCGAGGCTCCAATCCCTGGGGGTTTCTCCCTACGCGGGGAATTTTTCGACTCCTCATAATTAGTACGTCGTTCAAACTAATTCAGAAGTGCTGCGTTAGCAGCGGGACGATCAGCGGATTTAACTGAGTCATAAAACCACATGCCTGACCGGCAGAAACATCGGAGACATTCCATGAAATTAAAAGCTTCCCTCACTGCAATGGCACTCAGCCTGGCCGCCGCCGGCGCATTTGCGCAGGTGACCGTTGGCGTCAGTTGGTCCAACTTCCAGGAAGAACGCTGGAAGACCGACGAGGCCGCCATCAAGACGCAGCTGGAAAAACTGGGCGCCAAGTACATCAGCGCAGACGCCGCGGGCTCTCCCGAAAAACAACTGGCGGATATTGACGGGCTGATGGCCAAGGGCGCCAAAGTCCTGATCGTGCTGGCCATGGACAAGGACGCCATCCTCCCCGCCGTGAACAAGGCCGCCAAACTGAAAGTACCTGTCATCGCCTATGACCGGCTGATCGAGGCGCCTGGCGTGTTCTACATCACCTTCGACAACAAGGAAGTCGGCCGCATGCAGGCTCGTGCCGTGTTTAAGGCCAAGCCCAAGGGCAACTACGTGATGATCAAGGGCTCCCCCACCGACCCGAATGCCAATTTCCTGCGCGAAGGTCAGCAGGAAATCATTGATGCCGCCGTCAAGAAAGGCGACATCAAGATCGTGGGCGAGGAATACACCGAGGGCTGGAAGCCCGAAGTTGCGCAGAAAAACATGGAACAGATCCTGACCAAGAACGGCGGCAAAGTCGATGCGGTGGTCGCCTCCAATGACGGCACCGCCGGTGGCGTGGTAGCCGCATTGAGCTCCAAGGGCCTCAAGGGCGTGCCGGTGTCGGGCCAGGACGGTGACTTTGCCGCCCTGAACCGCGTGGCCATGGGCACCCAGACCGTGTCGGTATGGAAGGATGCGCGCGACCTCGGCAAACAGGCGGCCAGTGCAGCCGTCAATCTGGGTGCGGGTAAAAAAGTCGACGGCGCGACCTCCTGGAACGGAGGCGAGAAAAAGATTGCCCTGCAAGCCCAGTTTCTCAAGCCTGTGCCCATCACCCGCGACAACCTCGACGTGGTCGTAAAGGCCGGCTGGATCAAGAAGGACGAGCTCTGCAAGGGTGTCACCGGCAGCGTTGCGGCCTGCAAGTAATACAGGTCTTCCACCACCCGCTCCCCACTCTGCGCAAGCAGGCAAGGCAACGGATACTGCACCCCGAAAATAGCGGAACATGAAGCGCGTCGTCGTCCCCACGGCGGCGTTGCCATCACTTTTATCTTGTTTCGCTACTTCCGGGTTGCGGTACCACCCTGTAGGTTGCCTGGGGTAGCACTGCATCCTCAAAACCATGCAATTTCCCGTTCGTTTCCTGCGCAACGCTGCCGTCGACTGGCGGCTGGTGTTCATGGGGGGCGTGCTCGCCGTCCTGGCAGGCGTATTCCAGGTTCTGTCGGGCGGCATTTTCCTGTCGCCTGAAAACCTCTACAACATCGCCCAGCAAACTGCCGTGGTGGGCATCGTGTCCACCGTCATGGTGCTGATCATTGTGGCCCGGCACATTGACCTGTCGGTCGGCTCGGTGATCGGCTTTGTCGGCGTGCTTATCGCCTATCTTCAATACACCCTGGGATGGTCCTGGCCAGCGGCGTCACTCGCCGGGCTGGCCGCGGCGGTCGTGGTGTCGGTGTACCAGGGGTGGCTAACGGCCATGCTCGGTGTACCGTCTTTTGTTGTCACGCTGGGGGGCTTGATGTCTTTCCGCGGTGCGGCATTTCTGGTGGCTGACGGCAAGACCCAACCCGTCAGCAACGAGACCTTCCTGCAACTCGGTGGTGGCTACGACGGTGGTATCGGGGTGACCGCCACCTGGGTCTTGACCGCTTGTGTGAGCCTGGTCCTGGTGGTTCGCATGTTGTTGCGCCGCCGCGCCTCCACGCACCATGAGATGCCCAACCAGCCGGTATGGGTGGATGTATTGCTGGTGGCGGCCCCTGTGGTCCTGCTGAGCGCGTTTGCCGCGGCCATGAACAGCTATCAGGTGACCAACAAGGAGGCACCCCAGGGCATCCCGATTCCGGTGCTGATCTGGGCAGCCGTGGCGGTGGTGATGTCCTTCATCTCCCAGCGGACCCGTTTTGGCCGCTATGTCTACGCCATGGGCGGCAACCCTGACGCTGCGGTGCTGGTCGGCATACCGGTCAAGCGGGTCACGCTCATGCTGTTTGCCTTGCTCGCCGTGCTCATCACCATCGCGGCCATTGTGTCGGTGGCCCGCCTGAACGCGGGCACCAACTCGCTGGGCACCGGCATGGAGCTCTTCGTGATTGCCGCCGCCGTGATCGGCGGCACCGCGCTGGCCGGAGGCAGCGGCACCATCATCGGCTCGGTTCTGGGCGCACTCATCATGCAGTCACTGGACAGCGGCATGCTGCTGCTGGATGTCTCCATCGGAAAACGCATGATCATCATCGGACAGGTGCTGATTGTTGCGGTGGTATTTGACGTGCTCTATCGCAAGTTGGCGCAGGAAAGCTGACATGCAAACCATGCAAACCACCACCGAACCCCTGGTCGAATTCAAGGACATCCGCAAGGCTTTTGGCGGCGTTCATGCCGTGGACGGCGTGAACCTCAATCTCTACCCCGGCGAAGTTGTTGCCGTGCTGGGTCATAACGGTGCGGGTAAATCAACCCTGATGAAAATGCTGGCCGGCGCTTTCCCCATCGATTCGGGCGAGATCCATGTGATGGGGCAGAAAGTCAATCTCCGGACCCCGGCCGAAGCGCAGCAGCAGGGTATCGAGACCATCTACCAGACGCTGGCTCTCGCCGACAACCTGGACGCGGTGGCCAACCTGTTCCTGGGCCGTGAAAAAATGACGGCCTGGAACACGCTGGACGATTACTTCATGGAGGCACAGGCACGCAAGGTGTTTGGCCGCCTGAACAAGAACTTCACCAACATCCACACGCCGGTGCGGCGGCTGTCCGGCGGACAGCGCCAGGTAGTGGCCATCTCACGCGCCATCTATTTCAATGCCCGCATCCTGATCATGGACGAACCGTGCGCCGCCCTGGGCCCGGAGGAGTCCGCCATGGTGGCCAATCTGGTGCTCCAGCTGAAGGCCGAAGGCGTGGGCATTTTCCTGATCACGCACGACATGCACGATGTTTTTTCGCTGAGCGACCGCCTCTCAGTCATGAAAAACGGCCGCATGGTAGGCACTTACCGCACGGCCGACGTGGACGAAGACCAGATCCTCGGCATGATCATTGCCGGCAAGCAGCCGGAAGGACGCGCACAGGCGCCGCACCGTATCGCCTGAAGCATGCCATCGGCCATGAAAACCACAGGCGACCAGCAACTCGTCAAGCGCATCAATCGCAGCGTGTTGATGCGTCTGCTGCGCAACCAGCCTGGTCGCTCGCGTGCGCAGTTGGCCAACCATAGCGGCTTGACCAAGTCAACGGTCAGCCTGCTGGTGCGCGAACTCATTGACGAGGGCTGGCTCAGTGAAATCAGCATGGCCGCCACCAACGGCGTGGGGCGGCCTTCCACTCCCCTGCAAATCGACTGCCG
Organism: Polaromonas sp.; assembly: GCF_039932935.1. GTDB lineage: Bacteria > Pseudomonadota > Gammaproteobacteria > Burkholderiales > Burkholderiaceae_C > Polaromonas. The sequence continues at coordinate 4,614 of NZ_JBDTPB010000018.1, read as the reverse complement.
GTCGCGGGGCTTGATTGGTGTGGAAGTGGCAGTCGACACCTTGCGCGTGGTGAGCGTGTCGCTGCTGGGGAAGGTGCTGTGGTCAACGCAAGAGCCGTTGCGCGGCACCCGGCCACAAGACGTCTGCAACCAGATCGCCGACCTGACAGGTCTGGCCCAGGCGCAGCTGGTGTTGAGCGGCGCGCAACTCTCGGGTGTGGGCATCGGCCTGCCCGGCGCATTTGATGAGACTACCGGTGTAGTCCGCTTTGCACCCAACCTCGGCTGGCGCAACGTGGACTTTTTGCCGCAGATCACGCAAGCACTGATTCATGCCGGCTTGCCCCCGGTACCGGTGCATGTGCAAAACGAAGCCGATACCGCCGCGCTCAGTGAATACGAGTTTTCGGAGAACGACGGCAAGGACTCGCTGATTTTTGTGACCTGCGATGTTGGCGTGGGCGCGGGAATCGTACTGAATGATCGGTTATTCACCGGCATGCGAGGCATGGCCGGCGAGATCGGTCACAGCATTCTGGAACTCGACGGCCCCGCGTGTTCCTGCGGACGGCGCGGATGCGCGGAGGCCTTCATCGGTTCAGGCGCTTTGGGCCAGCTGGCGAATGCCGAGCGGTCGGGGCATTACCTGGGCGTGCTGCTGCAAAACCTGTGGACTACCTTCGATCCCAGCGTGCTCGTGGTGGGCGGCGCGTCCTGCCACCGGTTTCCGGACATGGTGCAGGTTGCCCAGGAGACGCTGCAAAAATATGCCACCGACGCGGGCGTAGCCGCTCCCATGGTGCGCGTCGCGCGTTACGGCCTGCTGGCTTCGGCGGTGGGGGCTGCCGCCCTGGTGTTGCACCAATATTTACGGCCCATGCATCCGCGCGGCCGCCTCGTGAGCAATGGCCTGCCCGCGCGCGACCAAGCCTTTGCCCCGGCACTGCACGCCCCTGGCGTGCCCGCGCACGGGCGGTAGGCCTGCTCTGACACACATCAGCGCTTCTCCCCGATAGGTTGCTTTCGCTTCGGCACCCATAGTCGACGCTATAACTATCTGGAGAAGAACCATGTCTTTCGCGCTTTACATGATTGGTTTTGTGATTTTTTTGGGGGGTGTGATATGGGCAGCGGTGGTCGCTGGCGTGCCGCACCTCTATATCGGTATCGGCGCGTTGATTTTCTTGGGCATAGGCATCTTCAGTGCAGTCAGCCGCACACGCAGCAAAGATCCGTCCTAGAAGGCGCCAGTAGTTTCCCGCTTTCCCCGCTATTCGCCGGGCGGTTGCTGCGCCAACACGGCGCTCGCTGCGCGCAGTTGGTTTTCGTCCATTTGCGCCGCCAGTGCATTCGCCCAAACTTTTTGCCCCATTTGAATGACGCGTAGCGCCTTGCGACCTGCAGGCGCGAGCCGCAACAACTTGGCGCGCGCATGAGCGCGGTTGTCTTCATAGAGGGTCAGCCCGTCCTCCACCAGTAGATCCGCCACGCGCAACACGCTGCACGCTTTGCCGTATCAAATTCATAACACGCGCGATCTGCGCCACCGACAGTGGCGCTTCTTCCACCGCAGCCAGCACCTGCCAACGCGCCGAAGTCTGCCCAGCCGGCGGGCCGCCAATGCATCGCCGGCCGCCATCAACAAACCGTTGAGTTGCATCACCTGCACCACCAGCCAGCTCAAGGTGCTGGCCGCTGGCGTGCGCACTCGTGGAAGGGCGCGATTTCTTTTTCCATGAAGCGGAAGGCGTCGCGAAAAGCTTCGTGCTCAGGGCCAAAGAGGCTGCGTTCGATCATGCGGGTTACCTGAGAAATTGAAACTATTTATGCAAAGCGAATGCTTTGTGAAATGAATATACTTCAACAGCGCAATCTGCGCCCCACTTTGGCCTCATTCCCCGCCCCTCCAGAGGAACAGCCCATGATCGAAGCATTTATTTACGATGCCATCCGCACGCCGCGCGGCAAGGGCAAAAAGGACGGCAGCCTGCACGAGGTCAAACCCGTCAACCTGCTGGCCGGGGTACTGGCGGACTTGCAGCAGCGCAACGGCTTCGACACCGCCGCTGTGGATGACGTGGTGATGGGCGTGGTTTCGCCCGTGGGCGAACAGGGCGCGGTGATTGCCAAGGTAGCTGCGCTCAAGGCCGGCTGGGATTTCCGCGCGTCAGGCGTGCAGGTCAACCGTTTTTGCGCCTCGGGCCTGGAAGCCGTGAACATGGCGGCACAGAAGGTGCGCTCGGGCTGGGAAGACCTGGTGGTGGCGGGCGGCGTGGAAAGCATGAGCCGCGTACCAATAGGCGCCGACGGAGGCGCCTGGGCGCAGGACCCGGAAACCAACAGTGCCACCCTGTTTGTGCCGCAAGGCATTGGCGCCGACCTGATCGCGACCATTGAGGGCTTCAGCCGTGGCGAGGTTGATGCCTTCGCCCTGGAAAGCCAGCAGCGTGCCGCCAGAGCCCGCGCCGCCGGCTACTTCGCCAATGGCGTCATGCCGGTCAAGGATTTTCTGGGCCAAACCATTCTGGCCGAGGACGAATTCATCAAGCCGCACACGACACTCGAAGGTCTGGCTTCGCTCAAACCCGCCTTCGAGCAGCTCGGCGCCATGGGCTTTGACGCCGTGGCGTTGCAGCGCTACCCGCAGGTTGAGCGCATCCACCACGTGCACCACGCCGGCAATTCGTCGGGCATTGTGGACGGCGCGGCCGCTGTGCTGGTGGGATCGGAAGCCGCCGGCAAGACCCATGGCCTCAAGCCCCGCGCCCGCATCGTCGCCGCTGCACTCAGTGGCGCTGACCCCACCATCATGCTGACCGGCCCCATGCCCGCCACGCGCAAAGCGCTCGCCAAGGCCGGCATGACCGTGGACCAGATCGACCTGTTTGAAGTCAACGAAGCTTTTGCTGCAGTGGTGATGCGCTTCATGAAGGAAATGAAAGTGCCGCACGACAAGGTCAACGTTAACGGTGGCGCCATCGCCATGGGCCATCCGCTGGGCGCCACTGGCGCGATGATTTTGGGCACGCTGGTCGATGAGCTGCACAGGCGCAAACTGCGCTACGGCCTGGCCACGCTCTGCGTGGGCGGCGGTATGGGCATTGCAACCATTGTGGAAAGGGTATGACTCCCCCCCGAAGCGTCTGCTGCGCAGCCGCCTCCCCCTTAAGGGGGCAACACCAGCGGCCCGGCAGAGCCGGCTCCGCGGTGTTTCTTACGAAAACCCTCCTTTCCCAACCGTTCCTATGAACACCATCAAATACCAAGTCGACGACGGCGTTGCCACCATCACCTTCGACGAGCCCGGCTCTCCCGTCAATACCATGTGCCGGCAATGGCACGACGATCTCAGTGAAGTCACCGCCCAGGTGCTCCAGGACCGGGACAGTCTCCAGGGGCTGATTCTCGCTTCCGCAAAAAACACCTTTTTTGCGGGCGCCGACCTCAAGGCCGTGATGCGCCTCACGCCGACCGACGCGCCCGCGGCCTACGCCGAGATCGAGCGGGTGAAGAAAAACTTTCGCGCCCTCGAAACACTGGGGATTCCCGTGGTGAGCTGTCTTAACGGGACGGCCTTGGGCGGTGGCTGGGAAGTCGCGCTGGTCGGCCACTACCGCGTGGCGGTGGATGAACGGAAAATCCAGTTCGGCCTGCCCGAGGTCACGCTGGGCCTGCTGCCGGGCGCCAGTGGCGTGACGAAGATGACGCGCCACCTCGGCCTGATGGGCGCGCAGCCCTACCTGGTCGAGGGCAAAATATTTCATCCGCGGGAGGCACTTGAGTTGGGCCTGGTGCACGAGCTGGTGGGCAACGCAGCCGAACTGCGCAACAAGGCGCTTGCCTGGATCGCCACCAATCCCGTCGCGCAACACCCTTGGGAAGCCAATGGCTACAAAATTCCCGGTGGCACACCGGCGAATCCGGCGATTGCGGCAGCCCTCAGCGCAGCACCCGCCATGCTCAAGAAGCAGACCCGCGGCCTCTACCCCGCGCCCGAAGCCATCCTGGCGTGCATGGTCGAAGGCGCGCTGGTGGACCTGGAAACTGCTCTTCGCATCGAAAGCCGCTACCTCGCCAAGCTCATGACCGGCCCGAATGCCAAGGCCATGATCAACACCTTTTTCTTCAACATGAATGCCATCAAGAGCGGACGGTCACGACCGGCCGGCGTGCCGCGGTTTTGGCCTGCCAAGGTTGGCATTCTGGGGGCCGGCATGATGGGCGCAGGCATTGCGTATGCGCAGGCCAGCCGGGGCATTGCGACGGTGCTGAAAGACGTTAGCCAACCCAAAGCCGACGCCGGCAAAGCCCACAGCCTCAAGATCACCGCGCCGCGCGTGGAAAAAGGCCGCATGACGGCCGCCGAGCAAAACGCACTCCTCTCACGCATCACCGCCACCGACCAGGTAGCGGAACTGGCCGGCTGCGATCTCATCATTGAAGCCGTGTTCGAGCGACGCGACCTCAAGGCCAAAGTCACGCAAGAGGCCGAGCCGCTGCTGGCGCCCGACGGGTTTTTTGCTTCCAACACCTCGACCTTGCCCATCTCCAGCCTGGCGGCGGCCAGCGACAGGCCCGAAAAGTTCATCGGCATCCACTTCTTCAGCCCGGTCGACAAGATGAAGCTGGTCGAAA
>NZ_JBDTPB010000017.1:0-29238 GCF_039932935.1 Polaromonas sp. | reverse complement strand
TCGCCGGTGGTGGTGGCGCTGATCTGGAAGTGGTTGCTGCAAAGCCAGGGAGTGTTCAATGCCGCGCTGGTGTCCATGGGCGGCTCGCCGATGGACTGGCTGCTGGATCGGCACTGGGCTTTTTTCTGGGTGGTGGTGGTGTCGATCTGGGCCCACATGGGGTTCTACACACTCATCCTGCTGGCCGGCCTGCAGGCCATTCCGAGAGATGTGTACGAAGCCGCCGAGATGGACGCCGCGCCGCCCTGGCGTGTGCTGAGGCGCATCACACTGCCGTTGCTCATGCCCAACCTGATCGTGGTGCTCGTGCTGGTGATGATCCGCGCGGTGCAAACCTTTGACGAAGTGTTCGTACTCACCGGCGGCGGCCCGGGCTCGGCCACCACCTTCATCGTGCAGTACATCTACCAGACCGGTTTTGCCGAGCAGATCCACCTGTATGGCCTGGCCGCTGCGGCCTCATTGATTCTTGCTGTCGGCCTGATGGCCCTGACGCTCGCGCAACTGCGGTTGTCCAAAGCCGGCGAGGCCGGAAAAACCAAAAAATAGGACCGCAGCCATGGCAAATTTCTTCACCCGCACAAGGGGCCGCGCGCACGGCGGTACACGCCTGCACTGGACGGATTGGTTGTCTTATGCCTACCTGCTGGCCGGGCTGTTTGTGATGTTCGGCCCGGTGCTCTGGCTCGTGATGTCGTCCTTCAAGACCGAAAGCGCGCTGAGCCAGTTCCCGCCGACCTTTCTGCCCTACACCCAGAAGGAAGTTGTGGTGGCCGGTTACGACAAACCCCTGCCGCTGTTTCGCGCCAAGGACGAGCATGGCCAGGTTCGCGAACTGGCCCAAGTGCGCCGCATTGGCCTCATCGCCACCATGGTTGACCCGGCAGCGCCGCAGACCGAGCTGCGCATCAACATCAATGACCGCAAGCCGATGAATGAGCTCAAGTTTGCCGGCGCCAACTACACCGAGCTGTTCGGCAAGTTCGCCTTTGGCACCTATTTGTGGAACAGCGTGTTCATCACGGTGGTGGCCACCCTCCTCACGCTGCTGTTCAACTCCATGGCCGCGTTTGCGCTGTCCAAGTACCAGTTCACCGGGCAGAAGACCGTGTTCGTGCTGATCATCGCCACGTTGATGATTCCGCCCACCATCATCCTTGTGCCCGCCTTTCTGGTGATCTCGGGCCTGGGCCTGCTGAACAACCTCTGGGGCGTGATCCTGCCTGCGGTGGCCACGCCCACCGGCGTGTTTTTGCTGCGTCAGTACATGCTGACCATTCCCGATGAACTGCTGGAGGCCGCGCGCATGGACAACGCCAGCGAGTGGCGCATCTACTGGAAGATCATCCTGCCGCTGGCCGCGCCGGCCATGGCGGTGCTGGCCATCTTCTCTTTCATGTGGCGCTGGAACGACTTCCTCTGGCCATTGATCGTGCTGTCCAAGTCGGAGCACTTCACCCTGCAGCTTGCGCTCAACGCCTTCCAGGGCGAACTCAACACGCAGTGGCACTACCTGCTGGCGATGACCGTGATCACCTTGATCCCGATCACCCTGGTCTTCGCTTTCCTGCAGAAATACATCGCGACCGGCATTGCCAGCGCCGGTGTCAAATAAACCGAGGACTCCCCGTGGCCACTCTTGAACTCGCCAATGTCGTTAAAACCTTCGACAAAGCCACCATCATTCATGGTGTGGACCTGACCGTCTCCGACGGTGAATTCGTGGTCTTTGTCGGCCCATCGGGCTGCGGGAAATCCACGCTGCTGCGCATCATCTCGGGGCTGGAGCCCGCCAGCAGCGGCGACATCCGCATCGACGGCCAGCGCGTCAACGAGGTGAGCGCCGCGCACCGCGGCTGCTCCATGGTGTTCCAGTCGTATGCGCTGTACCCTCACATGAGCGTTTACGACAACATGGCTTTCGGCCTCGAGAACCTGGGCGTGGCCAGACCCGTCATCGAAAACAAGGTCAACGCCGCCGCCGCCATGCTGCAGCTTACGCCGCTGCTGCAGCGCAAGCCCACGCAGCTCTCCGGCGGCCAGCGTCAGCGCGTGGCGATCGGACGCTCTATCGTGCGTGAGCCCAAACTCTTTTTGTTCGACGAGCCGCTGTCCAATCTCGACGCTGAACTGCGCGTCTCGATGCGCGCCGAGATCCGCGACCTGCATGCCCGGCTGGGCGCAACCATGGTCTACGTCACCCACGACCAGGTCGAAGCCATGACCATGGCCGACAAGATCGTGGTGCTGCGCGCCGGCCGCATCGAACAGGTCGGTTCGCCGCTGGAGCTGTACAACCGGCCCTGCAACCAGTTCGTGGCCGGTTTCATCGGCAGCCCACGCATGAACTTCGTGCCGGTGGCACAGATACCCGGGGCCAAGCCCGGCACCCAGACTGTGGGCATCCGGCCCGAGCACGCGCAGTTGTCGGGCGACGGCCCGCTGCAACTGGTGGTGTCGCAGGTCGAACAGCTCGGCAGCACCAGCATCCTGCACGGCAAGGTGGTGGCCGACGCGCCCTTCGAGTTGATTCTGAACGGCCAGACAGCCATCAAGCGCGGCGACACCGTACGGGTGAGCGCACCCGCGGAGCAGCTGCATTATTTTGACCAGAACGGCCTGCGCCTGTAAGCGCCGTGCCTGCTTGACCCCGATTTCCCGATCTCTCCCGATCCATCGACATGCGCCTTGACCACCCCCCCGTATTCGCCCTGAAGTCCCGCAGCGGTAACCACCTCGTCCTGGAGAGCGCTGGCGCCGCCGCGGCCCATGTCTGGGTGCTCGAAGAAGACATCGTCCGGGTGCTGGTGCTGCCGCAAGGCCGGCTGCAGATGCCGCGCAGCTGGACGGTGGCGCCCGGGCTGGCGAACCTGCCCGTCGAAGGCTGCGACCGATTTGACGTGAGCGGTTTTTCGCTGCCCGCGTTTGAGCTGGATCAGGACGGCGCGCGACTGCAGATCACCGCCGGCGCCGTGCGCCTGACCATTGCCCTTGAAGGTTTTTTCTGCCGTTGGGAAAGCCGGCACCACGGCGCATGGCAGGCCACCGCAGCCGACCGCTCCACGCAAAGCTACAACTTCGGCTGGTGGGACGAAAAGGTTTACCACTACCTGCAACGCGAACGCGGTGAGGCCTACTTCGGCCTGGGCGAGCGCGCAGGCGACGCCAATCGCGCCGGCCAGCGTTACCGCATGTGCAACCTTGACCCCATGGGCTATAGCGCGCGCAGCACCGACCCGCTGTACAAGCACATCCCGTTTTACATCACCCGAAAACCAGGCAACGGCGGCGAGCAAGACGCGGGCCTGTGCTATGGCCTCTTCTACGACACCTTGTCAGACTGCAGCTTCGACATGGGCCGCGAAATGGACAACTACCACGGCCCCTACCGTTACTTTGTGGCTGACCACGGCGACCTCGACCTGTATTACATCGCCGGAGACGACCCGGCCGCCATCACCCGCCGCTACACCTGGCTGACCGGCCGCCCGATCTTTCCGCCGCGCTACGCACTGGGATACTCGGGCTCGACCATGAGTTATACCGACGCGCCGAACGCGCAGGAGCGCATGGGCGAATTCCTCGAGCGCTGCGAAGAGCACGACATTCCGTGCGACTCCTTTCACCTGTCCTCGGGCTACACCTCCATCGGCACCGGCCGTTACGTCTTCAATTGGAACCGCGAAAAGTTTCCCGACCCGGCCGCCTTCGTGCAGAGCTACCTCGACCGCGGTGTGCGCCTGGTGCCCAACATCAAGCCTGCATTGCTGCGCGACCACCCGCGTTTCGAAGAAGCCCGCCAGGCGGGCCTGCTGGTGCAAGACCCGGATGGCCAGCCCACCGCCATCCAGTTCTGGGACGGCACCGGTGCCTACCTCGACTTCACCAACCCCGCCACCATCACCTGGTGGAAGAAGCAGGTGAGCGAGCAGTTGCTCCAGTACGGCATCCCCACCACCTGGAACGACAACAACGAATACGAAATCTGGAGCGACAAGGCCATGGCCCACGGCTTTGGCGCGCCGCGCCCTGCGCGTGAGGCACGCCCATTGCAGACCCTGCTGATGATGCAGGCTTCGCACGCCGCGCAGACCGAGTTCGCGCCGGCCGAGCGGCCTTACCTGGTGTCGCGCTCAGGCGCGGCCGGCATGCAGCGTTATGTGCAGACCTGGTCGGGCGACAACTACACCGCCTGGGAAACCCTGCGCTACAACATCCGCATGGGCCTGGGCCTGGCCATGTCGGGTGTGTCCAATACCGGGCACGACATTGGGGGCTTCTCGGGCCCCGCGCCCGGCCCGGAGTTGCTGGTGCGCTGGGTGCAACACGGCATTTTTCTGCCTCGTTTCAGTATTCATTCATGGAACGACGACAAAACCGTCAACGAACCCTGGATGTACCCCGAAGTCACGCCGCAGATTCGCGAGCTGATTCACCTGCGCTACCGGCTCATGCCCTACTTGTATGACCTGGTGTGGCGTTACCACAGCGCCTACGAGCCCATCATCCGGCCGACCTATCACGACTTTCCGGCAGACACGCGTTGCCTGGAAGAAAACGACGACATGCTGCTTGGCTCCAACCTGCTGGTGGCCGCGGTGGTAGAGCCCGGCCAGCACGAGCGGCGGGTGTGGTTGCCGGGCACCGGTGGCTGGTACGAGTGGCACACGGCGCGCTATCTCGCAGCCGGCCAGCATGTCACGCTCGAAGCCAGGCTGGACGGCCCGCCGCCCCTGCTGGCGCGCGAAGGCTGTGCGATCCCGATGAATCTGGGTGAAATCCATTTCGGGCGCGTCGAGGATCTGCGCGGCTTCCAGGTGTTTCCGTTCCAGGGCGAAGGCCAGTTCAACGCCACCTGTTTTGAAGACGACGGTCATTCCCAAGGCTGCCGCGACGGCGCATACGGCCAATGGAGCCTGCAGGTCGCCTGCACTCCCCAGAGCCTGCACATCAGCGTAGCGCGCGAAGGTGCACGGCCACCCACGCACGACACCCTGATTCTTCGGCTGCCCGCCGCGGAGCAACGTGGTTTGCGTTTTGCCGGCGCAACTCTGGTGCACGACGCCATCGAGGGCGCGTGGCGCCAGCTGACATTGAAACTTTAAGGTTTCGCCCGCGCGGGGCTAGCGCAGGAACGCGTCATAGCCCGTCTTGAAGATCAGCGCGCTGACGACGGCAATAAACACCCCCCTGACAAAGCCGGCGCCGTGCTTCAGTGCCAGCCGGGTGCCCAGCAGGCTGCCCGCCACGTTGGCCACTGCCATCGTGAGGGCAAAGTGCCACCAGACATGGCCCTTGTAGGCAAAGAGCGCCAGCGCCGCCAAGTTGGTGGCAGTGTTGAGCAGCTTGGCCGATGCCGAGGCGTTCAAGAAGTCATACCCGAGCCAGCGCACAAACAAAAAGACAAAGAAGCTGCCGGTGCCCGGGCCGAAGAATCCGTCGTAAAAGCCCAGCACCAGCCCGATGCTGCAGGCGGCGGTGGTTTCGGCGTGCCCGGTGAAGCGCGGCGTATGGTGGCGGCCCAGCTCCTTCTTGACCAGCGTATAGAACAACACGGCCACCAGCACAAAAGGCAGGGTCTTGCGCAAAAACCCCGGAGAGATGACCGTCACCAGCCAGGCGCCCGCCAGGGAGCCGGCGAAACCCGCCGCAGCAGCCGGGAGCAGCGCCGCCCAGCGGAGCTCGACACGGCGGGCATATTGCGCGGTGGCGACCGCCGTGCCCCAGACCGACGCGCCCTTGTTCACCCCAAACAGGGTAGCGGGGTGGGTGGTGGGGAAAACAGCAAACAGGGTGGGCACCAGGATCAGACCGCCGCCTCCAACGATCGAGTCCACAAAACCGGCCAGCAATGAGGCCAGCGAGACGATAAATAATTCCATGGCCCGGATTGTCTCATCGCCCCGAACGGGGCTTGCTATCAAATGAATAGCTGGTTGCGCCCGTCCATTAAAGAGGTTGGGGCTTTTGAGGGGGCACCTCATCTGGGCGGCGGCATAAAAAAAGCGCTGGGGTTACCAGCGCTTTTTGCAAATCTGCATCTCTTGTGGAATGCCGCTTTGCTTGTGTACTTTTTAATGACTCTCTCGTGTCTCCTCGGCTCCTCGCGTTGCGAGCAGCTAGGCTCGTCAGCAAGTCATCCAATATAGCTGGCGCACTGTCCTAGTGCATTGGGGGTTTCCCGCCCCCGGGCTTTGGGCTGTCGGTGGCGCGTGCGGCGGTTTTTGGGGCGCCGAAGCGTCCCGGCATGCGCACTTTTGCCGTACAAATTCCCGTGGCAACTCCATCACAAGGGCTACTGCAATATTGGCACGACTTATGCCTGCTGTTACCAATTGTTGTTGACTGAACAGGCGGGCACCGTATGCAAGTGAACAGATTTCTGGCGTTGGGTATGTCTATATGTTTGGGCCTGGCGTGCCAGCAGGTCCTGGCACAAACCACGGCACCACCCGCCGCTTCTCCCGCGGTAGTCCCGCCGGTTGTGGCGGTCAGCGCCCCGGGGGTCGCCCCTGCCCAGCCGCCGGCCGCAGTTCCAGCGCCCCCTCCAGCGCCGATGGTTGCCGCTCCTGCGCCTTCCCCTGCGGTTGCACCGGCCCCCGCACCACTGACCCAACCGGGACTGGTCGGCGTGGAGACCCTCAATGGTGCTGACACCGCGTGGATGATGACCTCCACCGCACTGGTGTTGCTCATGACCTTGCCCGGCATTGCACTCTTTTATGGCGGCATGGTGCGCCGCAAGAGCGTGCTGAACGTCATGGCCTGCGTCGTCGCCATTTGTGCGGTCGTCAGCCTGCTCTGGTTTGCCGTGGGTTATTCCATTGCCTTCACGCCCGGCAAAGGTGCGCTCGGCCACTATCTGGGCGGTCCCGAGCGGTTCTGGTTCGCCGGGCTGGATTATGTGAAAGATGCGCAGAAGGTAGCTGTGAGCCATATCGCACCCAACATTCCCGAGTCGGTCTATGCCATGTTCCAGCTGACGTTTGCCATCATCACGGCTGCGCTGGTAGTCGGCTCGTTTGTGGAGCGCATGCGCTTTTCCGCGATGCTGGTGTTCATGTCGCTGTGGACCGTCATCGTCTACGCGCCCATAGCCCACTGGGTCTGGGAGCCCAACGGCTGGCTTGCCCGCATGGGCGCGCTGGACTTTGCCGGCGGCTCGGTGGTGCACATCAACGCCGGCATAGCCGGGCTGGTCTGTGCCTATGTGCTCGGGCCGCGCCACGGTTACGGCCGTGAACCCTTCACACCTTTCAACCTGGGCCTGACCATGGCCGGTGCGGGCATGCTCTGGGTCGGCTGGTTCGGCTTTAACGCCGGCTCTGCCGTGGCCTCCGACGGCCGCGCCGGCCTGGCGATGGCCGTCACGCACATCGCGGCTGCCGCGGGCGCGCTGTCGTGGATGGCGGCCGAATGGGTTGTTCGCGGGCGTCCCTCCCTGCTGGGTCTGTGTTCGGGCCTGGTGGCGGGGCTGGTCGCCATCACGCCGGCGGCAGGCTTTGTCTCGCCGCGTGCCGCCCTGGTGTTTGGCTTGGTAGCCGGTGTGGCCTGCTACTGGGGCGCCACGGGCCTGAAGCGCCTGCTCAACGCCGACGATTCGCTGGACGTGTTCGGCGTGCATGGCGTGGGCGGCATTGTGGGTTCGCTGCTGACCGGCGTCTTTGCCAGCAAGGCCATCTCCGGTGTCGAGGGAAGCGTGATGACCCAGGCGATCGGCGCCGGCGCGGTCATGCTCTACAGCCTCTTCATGACGGCGCTTGCGTTGTGGGTCACGTCGCTCATTGTCAGCTTGCGTGTCAGCGAAGCCGCGGAGAGCGATGGCCTCGACATTACCCAGCATGCCGAGCGGCTGGGCACCTGATTGATTGACAACCGGATTCCACTTTCAAGGACAGCGCACCATGCCTTCCAGTGAAAAAATTGCCGTTGCAGCCCATCTGCATGTTCTGTTGCGGCGTAAAACCGGCCGGGTGACAGACACCGAGTGGATGGCCGGCAACCAGGAGTACGCGGCCGAAATAGCGCGTTTTGCGCGGGAAAAGGCCGCCGAGGACGGACACGTGGACCTGGCCGTGTGGGCCGACCGGCTGGAAGAAATCATGGCCGTCCCCGAGCTCAGGGCGCGCGTGCCGCTGGTGCAGATGGTGTCCGAGGTGGTGAAGGAGCGCAGCCAGCCGGTACTTGCCCCGGCCCCTGTGCCGGACCGCCAGAGCGCCCGGTCGATCGATACCGAGGAAGAGGTCTATCCCGAATCGGGTTTTATCGAGTCGACTTTCGGCGCCATTTTCGGCGAGGGCGAGTCAGCGCGGGAGCGCAGGCACCGGGATCCGAATGCGCCGCGCTATGTCAAGGGCCTGCGATAAACAGACGGCGGTCTCTCGCTGGCGGCGTTTCTCGCGCGCCGCATAGGCATGACTACTTGCACGCGTCGTAACTTTATGGTGAAGATGTTTATTAAAGTAACACCAAGTGACACATTGCGACTGGCAACCGGCCAAAGCAGCCATTAGCATGCGTTCTTGATAAATATAAGGAGGAGCTTATGCAGCGGACTTTGATGTTAGGAAGCCTGACCTTGCTACTGGGAGGCGGTCAGTTTTTCATGGGCGTTGCCCATGCCCAGGCCCAGGCGCAAGCCCAGCAGCTGATACTGGGTATCAGCGAGGGCACTTCGGGCGGCTTGGACCACGCCCAGGTGATCGCCAAATACCAGGGGTTGGCGGAGGTCATCAGCAAGGCCATGAAAGCCAAGGTCAGCGTGGTGTTTGCGCGTGAGTTCAAGCAGCTGGAAGAGGGCATGCAGACCGGCCGCTTCGACCTGGTGATGGCGCGGCCCAGCGACTACCCGGCGCGCGGCATGCGCGACTACGGCTACAGCTACATTGCCAGCACCAAGCCCGACGGTCAGTGTTTCATCATCGCGCCTAAGGGCTCGGCCCTCAAGTCCATCGCCGACGTCAAGGGCAAGCGGATTGCCTTGCCGGAGCAGATCGCCTACATGTCCCGCTTCTGCGCCGCTGAGCTCAGGGACAAAGGCATCCTGGTGGACAAGGAAAACGTGCAGTTCGTGCGCGAGCAGGCTGCGGTCGGCTTTTACCTTGACAACAAATTTGCCGACGTGGGTGGTGTTGCCTCGTACTCGGGCATTGCCAAAAAATGGGAAAAAGACGGTGGCCGTATCCTGCACAAGAGCGTGGCCCAGCCCTATTTCCCGCTGGTAGCCCACAAACGCGTCAAGCCAGAACAGCTCAAGGCCATCCAGGAGGAATTGCTGGCGTTGCCCGCAAGCGATGCCGGCAAGGACGTGCTCAAGCGCATCGGCATCGAGCAGTTCGACACCACATCAGAAGCGCGCATGCGCGAACTGCTGAAGTGGCTCAATATCTAAACTGAGCTGAGCCGCGGCTGGCGGCGCCTCGCGCCGGCCACGGCGCGGGTTAGCTTGCGGCGTTGCGCGGGCACGCCGCATGGTTGCGCATAGGCTGAGCGTCAGTGTCGGCCTTCGCACGCGGTGTCCATTCCGCACTTGATGGGCACCTCTTCATAATCCTCTGCACCGTCAAAGAATGTCCAACTGCTGTCGGATCGGCTGATTGCCTTGGCCTGCCCGCATCGCTGTTGCTTCATCGCGCCCTAGGGTTTTCACTAGAAAAAAGACGAGATATCACGTTGTAATAGTTATTATTCATAACCATAATTGGCTTTCAGAACCTGGCTCACATGACCCCAAAATACCTTCATCTTGAAATGCGCGGCAACATTGCCGTCGTCCGCCTGGCGCGCCCCGCCAAGCGCAACGCCTTGGGCGATGCGCTGATTGTTGCGCTGCGCGACCTGTTCGAAAACCTGCCTTCCGAGACCAAATCCGCCGTGTTGTGCGGCGAGGGCGATCACTTCTGCGCGGGGCTTGACCTCAGCGAGCTCAAGGAGCGCGACGCCAGCCAGGGCATGCACCATTCGCGCATGTGGCATGCGGCGCTGGAGCGCGTGCAGTACGGGCCGGTGCCCGTCATTGCGGCCCTGCAGGGCGCGGTGGTCGGCGGCGGCCTCGAGCTGGCGAGCGCCTGCCACATCCGGGTGGCCGACGAAAGCGCTTTCTACGCGCTGCCCGAAGGCTCGCGCGGCATTTTTGTGGGCGGCGGCGGCGCGGTGCGCATCCCGCGGCTGATTGGTGCTGCCCGCATGACCGACATGATGCTGACGGGCCGGGTCTACAACGCCCAGGACGGTGAGCGCATCGGCATCGCGCAATACCTGGTGCCCGCCGGGCAGGCCTTCGACAAAGCGCTCGAGCTGGCGGGCCGTGTTGCGGAAAACGCACCTCTCACCAACTACGCCCTCATGCACGCATTGCCGCGCATTGCCGAGCAGCCTGCAGACCAGGGCTTTTTCACCGAGGCCCTGATGGCGGCTGTGGCGCAAAGCGCGCCCGAGGCCAAGCGCCGCGTTAAAGACTTCCTCGACGGCAAGGCCCGCAAGGTCCAGAAGAGTTGACCAGAGGCACGGGCAACGAGACAGTGACTTAAAAAAAGACAGAAGAGACAAACATGAGTGCCCCGAAATTTCGCCCCATGGCCTTTGGCGTGACCCGCGTGGTTCTGCGCGATGGCGCGGCTGGCGTGCGCTACCTGCGCGCGGACCAGGCCCTGCAACCTTATCCGGCCCGCATCACCGATCGCCTTCAACACTGGGCGCAGACGGCGCCTGACCGCACCTTCATGGCGCGCCGCCAGAAAGTGGAGAGCGGGCAAACAGGCGACTGGCGGCGGCTGAGCTACGCCGCGGCATGGGAGACGGCTCGCAACATCGCGCAGGGACTGATCGACCGGGGCCTGGGCACCGAACGTCCGGTGGCCATCCTGTCGGAGAACGATCTGGAGCATGCGTTGCTGGCGCTCGGCTGTATGCTGGCCGGCGTGCCTTTTGTGCCGACGTCGCCGCCCTACAGCCTGGTCAGCCAGGACTACGACAAACTGCGCCACGTGCTCAAGACCGTGACACCGGGGCTGGTGTTTGCCGCCGATGGTGCACGCTACGGCAAAGCCATCCAGGCGGCCGTCGACACCGGGGTCGAGGTGGTGCTGACAACCGGGCACGTTGAGGGGCGCGCCACCACGGCATTTGCCGAACTGGCCGCAACGCCCGCCACGGAGGCCGTGGACCGCGCCATGCAGGCCACCGGGCCGGACACGATCGTGAAATTCCTGTTCACCAGCGGCTCCACAAAATTGCCCAAAGCGGTAATCAACACCCAGCGCATGTGGTGCGCCAACCAGCAGCAAATGGCGCAATCCATGCCGGTACTGCAGGACGAGCCGCCGGTGCTGGTCGACTGGCTGCCCTGGAACCACACCTTTGGCGGCAACCACAACTTCGGCATGGTGGTTTTCCACGGCGGAACGCTCTACATCGACGACGGGAAACCGACCCCGGCGCTCATGCACGAAACCCTGCGCAACCTGCGTGAGATTGCCCCCACGGTGTACTTCAACGTGCCCACCGGTTTCGAAGCGATCGCCAACGCCATGAAGACCGATGCGGACCTGCGGCGCAACCTGCTGTCGCGTGTGAAGATGTTCTTTTACGCCGGCGCTGCGCTGGCCCAGCCCGTGTGGGACAGCCTGTACGAGTCCGAGGAAAAAGAAGTGGGCGAGCGCATCGTCATGGCGACCGGCCTGGGCATGACCGAGTCCGCACCGTTTGCCATCTTCATTACCAATCCCCACGTAAAAGCCGGCGACCTCGGCGTACCCGCACCCGGTATCGAGCTCAAGCTGGTGGATACGGACGGCAAGACCGAGGTGCGCTACAAGGGGCCCAACATCACCCCGGGCTATTGGCGTGCGCCGCAAGAAACGGCAGGCGCATTTGACGAAGAGGGGTTTTTCAAAACCGGTGACGCTGTCAAATGGATTGACAGCAGCAACATTCACCTCGGGCTCAAGTTCGACGGGCGCATCGCCGAAGACTTCAAGCTGGCCACAGGCACTTTCGTCAGTGTGGGGCCGCTGCGCGCAAAAATTGTCGCGGCGGGCGCACCTTATGTGCAGGACGTGGTGCTCACGGGCATCAACCTCAAGGAAGTGGGCGCGCTGGTCTTTCCGACGCCCGCGGTGCGTGCCCTGGCCGGGCTGCCGCCTGATGCGCCACTGCGCCAGGCCGTGGAAAGCCCGCAGGTCGTCGCGCACTTCCAGGAAATGCTGAACACCCTCGCGCAGGGCGCAACCGGCAGCGCCAGCTGCATCCGGCGCATGCACCTGATGCACGAGCCGCCTTCATTCGACAAGGGTGAGGTCACTGACAAAGGCTCCATCAACCAGCGCGCCGTGCTGACGCACCGCGAAGCCCTGGTGATCGCCCTGCACGACGACACGGCGCACCCTCTTGTCAAACCCACCGCACCCTGAAACCCAGCACACACCCAACGCACAAGCACCATGCAACCCAAAGGATTCTTTTCCGCTTTTCACGACGTCTGGATGCTCGACGGCGTCCGCACGCCCATGGTCGACTACTGTGGCGCCATCGGCCATGTGTCGCCCACCGACCTGGGCATCAAGGCAGCGCGCGCTGTGCTTCAGCGCACCGGGGTCAGTGCCGGCGATGTCGACTCGGTGATTGCCGGCAACATGGCGCCCGGCGACTTTGAGCAGTTCGTGCTGCCGCGCCATATCGGTCTCTATGCCGGGGTACCCGTGGAGGTGCCGGCCATCATGGTGCAGCGCATCTGCGGCACCGGGTTCGAACTGTTCCGTCAGGCCGGGGAGCAAATCCAGAGCGGTGCCGCCAGCGTGGCGCTGGTCGTCGGTGCCGAAAGCATGACGCGCAACCCGATCGCCGCCTTCGAGCACCGCACAGGCTTCAAGCTGGGCGCGCCGGTTGGCTTCAAGGACTTCATGTGGGAGGCCCTCAAGGATTCCGCCGCCGGCATCGACATGATCCAGACCGCGGAAAACCTCGCCAAAAAATACGGCATCACGCGTGAAGCGGTCGATGAGTTTGCCTCCAGCTCGTTTGCCAAGGCCGTGGCGGCCCGCGAGGCCGGCTTTCATGCCGGTGAAATCGTGCCGGTGGTCAGCGAAACCTTTGAGCTTGCCGGCTATGCCCCACGCGGCATACGCCTTTCGGGCAAGGTCTCAGAGGTCGCTCACGACACCCATGCGCGGCTGTCCCCTGTCGACGTGCTGGCCAAACTCAAGGCGGTTCATGCCGGGGGCGTGCAGACCGGCGGCAACAGCGCCGCGCTGGTCGATGCCGCGGCGGCGGCCGTGGTGGCCTCTGGCGACTACGTGAAAGCGCACGGCAAAAAACCACTGGCGCGTGTCGTGGCTGCCGCGGTGGTGGGCGTGCCGCCCGAAATCATGGGCATAGGCCCGGCGCCGGCCATTCGTCTGCTGCTGCAGCGCTGCGGCCTGACGCTCGACCAAATCGGTCGCTTCGAGATCAACGAAGCCCAAGGCGCGCAAACACTCGCCGTGGCGCGTGAACTGGATTTGGACTTGCGCAAGCTCAACGTCAACGGCGGCGCCATCGCGATGGGCCACCCGCTGGCCGTGACCGGTGTGCGCCTCACGATGACGGTCGCACGTGAAATGCGGCGGGCGGGGGCGCGCTACGGCATTGCGTCCGCCTGCGTGGGCGGAGGGCAGGGCATTGCCCTGCTGCTTGAAAACCCCCAAGGAAGCGAAATTCTCAAGTAAAAAGTGGCTGTAGCGCGCACTGGTCGGGCGCAAGCAGCTATCAAAGTAATAGCAATTGATCTGAAAGCAGGGCATGAACATTCAAGGACTTGCGGCACTGGTGACGGGCGGCGGCTCAGGACTGGGCGAAGCCACCGCGCGGGAACTGGCACGTCTTGGTGCCAAAGTGGCCGTGCTTGACGTCAACCTCGCCGGCGCGGAAAAAGTCGCCGCCGACATTTGCGCGGCCTACGGCGACGGCACGGCACTGGCCTGCCAGTGCGACATCACCGACACTGCGAGCCTGGAGGCCGCGCTGGCCAAAGCCGCAGCCGCGCAAGGCCCGGCCCGCGTCCTGATGAACATTGCCGGCATCGGCTCGGCCAAACGCCTGGTGGCCAAAGACGGAAGTCCGGCGCCGCTTGAAGACTTTGCCAGAGTCATCGCCATCAACCTGATCGGCACCTACAACGCGAGCCGCCTGTTTGCAGCCGCTTGCGCCAAGCTGCCCCCGCTCGAAGACGGCCAACGCGGCGTCATGATGTTCACGGCCTCGGTGGCGGCCTTTGACGGCCAGGTAGGGCAGCAGGCCTACAGCGCGTCCAAGGCCGGGCTGGCCGGCATGACGCTGCCGATGGCGCGCGACCTCGCGCAGCATGGCATCCGCGTCTGCACGGTGGCGCCCGGTTTGTTTGCCACACCGTTGATGGCGCAATTGCCCGAAGCGGTCCAAGCCTCGCTGGCCGCCAGCATTCCATTTCCTGCGCGCCTGGGCAAGCCGGAGGAGTTTGCGCAATTGGCCGCACACATCGTGGCCAACGACCATCTCAATGGCGAAGTCATACGCCTGGATGGCGCACTGCGCATGGCGCCAAGGTGAGCAGCATGAACAAAACCGTGGTGTATGAAGTGACTGTGGCTTTCGGGGACTGCGACCCCGCTGGGATCGTGTTCTTCCCCAACTTCTCGCGCTGGATGGATGCGTCCTCGCTGAACTTCTTTGTCCAATGCGGCGTGCCAACCTGGCGCGAACTCGTCAAGACGACCGGCATCATCGGCACCCCCCTGCTGGAAATCAATACCCGCTTCAGCCAGCCGGCCACCTATGGCGAGACGCTGCAGATTCACACCAGTGTTGAAGAGTGGCGGGCCAAGGTGTTTATCCAAAAGCACGTGATCAAGCGCGGCGACGACCTGATTTGCGAGGGCCGCGAAACCCGCGCCTTCTGTATTCGCCGTTCCGAGAATCCGGAGCGCATCAAGTCCATTCCCGTGCCTGAAGACATCAAGGCACTTTGCAGCTAGTTGCCCACCTGTTCCTTTTTCGTTCGTTCCCGGCTCATTACACCTAAACATCAGGAGACAGTTCATGAAATTCATCCGTACCACCCTCACCACAGCCGCTGCTTTGCTTTGCGCCGGCGCGGCACTGGCAGACGTCAACATTGGTGTCAGCCTGTCGCTGACCGGTCCGGGTTCCGGCCTCGGCATCCCGATGCAGAATTACTTCAAGCTGTTCCCGCAGACGATTGCCGGTGAGAAGGTCAATCTGATCATTCTTGACGACGCGACCGACCCAGGCAAAGGCGCCCAAAACGCCCGCCGCTTCGTGACCGAAGACAAGGTCGACATGATCATCGGTTCGTCCATCACCGCTGTGGCTGCCGCCATTTCCGACATCGCCACCGAGTCGGGGACTGTCCAGCTTGCCGCGTCACCGGTAGGCCTGCCACCCGGCAAGGACCACTGGATATTCCGCCTGCCGCAGTCCAATACCGTGATGGCCCACGCGATGGTGGAGCACATGAAAAAACAGAACATCAAGACGGTAGGGTTCCTGGGGTACACCGATGCCTATGGCGAACAATGGCTCAAGGAATTCACGCCCGTGGCTGAAAAGGCCGGCATCAAGGTGATCGCTGTCGAGCGCTTTGCGCGCACCGACACCAGCGTGACGCCGCAGGCGCTCAAACTGGTCTCGGCCAATCCTGACGCGATGCTGGTCGTGGCTTCGGGCAGCGGCGCTGCAATGCCTGAAATGGCAATCGTCGAACGCAACTACAAGGGCAAGATCTACCAGACGCATGCGGCGGCCACCAAGGACCTGATGCGTGTCGGCGGCAAGTCGGTCGAGGGCACATTTGTGGTGTCCGGCCCGGCGGTGATCGCAGAGCAGTTGCCTGACAGTCACCCGTCGAAAAAGCTCGCCATTGATTTCGTCCAGAAGTACGAAAAATCGGTCGGCGCCGGCTTGCGCAACCAGTTCGCAGCACACTCCTATGATGCGCAGGTCGTGCTTGAAAAGGTATTGCCAATGGCGCTGAAAAAAGCCAAACCCGGCACGAAGGAATTCCGCGCAGCGATCCGTGATTCGATGGAAACCATGGGCCGGACGGTCTTCTCGCATGGCGTCATGAACTGGACCGCCACCGATCATTGGGGTTACACCAATGAAACCGGCGTGATGCTCAAGGTTGTCAACGGCGACTTCAAGGTCGACTGAACATCGCGTACGCTCGTGCCGTGTTTGCGCGACACGGCATGAACCGGCTTTCCTGATGCAGCTGTCGATGCGGTTGCTGACGTAGTTCTGCGCGCATTTTCCCCGCCCGTTCCTTTTTTACCCTTCCTCAGGTTTTACCAATGGATTTGTCGATTGCCAGCATCCTGCTGCTTGATGGCCTCACCAACGGTGCTGTCTATGCCCTGCTCGGGTTGGCCACGGTGCTGGTGTTTACCGTCACGCGTGTCATTTTTATTCCCCAGGGGGAATTCGTCGCCTATGGCGCGCTGACGCTGGCCATACTGCAAACCGGCAAGGTACCCGGCACGGTGTGGCTGTTGCTTATCCTGGCCGCCGTAGCCGCTTTGATGGACATGGCTGCACAGTGGCAGCGTCACCGTCGCGTTCTGCCGGCACTCAAGGCAGGCCTGCGTACGCTGGCCATTCCGGCGGTGGTCGCCGCTGTCACGGCGTTTGTCGCGCCGCGCCAGCCGCACCTGGCGATACAGGCTCTGTTGAGCGTTGCTGTCGTCACGGCCTATGGCCCGCTGGTATACCGTGTGGCCTACCAGTCGCTGGCCGATGCAAGCTCGCTGGTGCTGCTGATTGTTTCAGTGGGTGTGCACTTCGCCATGACGGGCCTGGGCCTGCTGTTTTTTGGCGCAGAAGGTTTTCGCAACCCGCCGTTCTGGGACCTGCGGCTGAGCTTGGGCCCGCTCACCCTGACCGGGCAGACCCTCATCATCGGCATTACGCTGCTCGCGCTCGTTGTGTTGCTCTGGCTGTTTTTTGAGCGGGCGCTGTATGGCAAAGCCCTGCGTGCCACCGCGGTCAACCGCCTCGGTGCGCGGCTGATGGGCATCTCCTCGCAGACCGCCGGGCAAATGACCTTCGCTATGGCTGCGCTCATCGGTGCGCTGTCTGGCCTGCTGATCGGACCCTCGACCACCGTGTTTTATGACTCCGGCTTCCTGATCGGGCTGAAGGGCTTTGTCGCCGCCGTGGTGGGCGGCCTGGCCAGCTACCCGGGCGCCTTGTTAGGCGCTTTGTTTGTCGGCATTGTTGAGTCCTTTGGCTCCTTCTGGGCCAGCTCATTCAAGGAGGTGATTGTGTTCACCCTGGTACTGCCGGTCCTGCTGGCGCGCTCGCTGACCAGCGGCCACTCGGATGAGGATCACTGAGATGGCGCTGACCCGTACAACCGGCCTGCTGGCCCTCATGCTCGCGGTGCCCCTCCTGGCGCTCGCGCCGGTGCCTGATTTCTGGATCACCCAGCTCAACACCATCGGCCTGTACAGCCTGACCTGCCTGGGGCTGGTGCTGCTGACCGGTGTGGGCGGCCTGACCTCGTTTGGCCAGGCTGCGTTTGTCGGCATCGGTGCCTACACCACGGCCTGGCTCACTCTCAATACCGGCGTGTCCCCCTGGCTGACGCTGTTCATCGGGCTTGCCATCACGGCGGCCAGCGCACTGGTGATTGGCTTCATCACGCTGCGCATGTCCGGGCACTACCTGCCGCTTGCGACCATCGCCTGGGGGCTGTCGCTGTATTACTTGATGGGCAATCTGGACGCCCTGGGCAAATACGATGGTCTGCTGGGCATTCGCAGTCTCAGTCTTTTTGGTTTCGACATCGGTACCGGGCGGGGCTTTTTTGTGCTGACCTGGGCCATCGTAGTGACGCTGGCGGTCGCACTGCTGAACCTGCTTGACTCGCGCACGGGGCGAGCTATCCGCGCCCTCAAGGGCGGCTCCCAAATGGCCGAGTCCATGGGCATCAACACCTTCCGGTTCAAGGTCACCATCTTTGTGATTGCGGCGCTCTATGCGTCGGCGTCCGGCTGGCTGTTCGCGCATTTCCAGCGTACCGTCAACCCGTCTGCCTTCGGGCTGAAGATGGGCATTGAATACCTGTTCATGACGGTGGTCGGCGGTGTCGCCCATGTCTGGGGCGCGCTGATGGGTTCGGCCCTGACCAAGTTGCTGGATGACCAGTTGCAGGTCCTGCTGCCGCGGCTGATAGGCACCAGTGGGAGTTACGAGGTGATAGTCTTCGGCATCGCGCTGGTGCTGGTGCTGAAGTACCTGCCAGGGGGACTGTGGGAGTTTGTCGAGCGGCGCCTGCCGCGCCGGCAGCGCGTGCGGGACTGGGCCGGTGCGCCCGCGCTGGCCGCTCGGCCCAAGCCGGCCTCAGGCGAGCTGGTGCTTGACGTCCAGGCTGTGCGCAAGGCGTTTGGTGGCCTCGTGGCCGTCAACGACATCAGCTTTCAGATCCATGCCGGTCAGGTGGTCGGCCTGATAGGCCCGAACGGCGCGGGCAAGTCCACCACCTTCAATCTGATCACGGGCGTGCTGTCGCTGACCAGCGGGGCGGTGCGGTTTCGTGGCGAAGTCATCAGCGGCCGGCCGGCACGCAGCGTTGCGCAGACCGGCATGGCGCGCACCTTTCAGCACGTGAAGATGATCCCCGACATGACGGTTCTCGAGAACGTCGCGCTCGGCGCACATGTTCGTGGCCGCAAGGGTGTGCTGTCGGCCATGACCCGGCTGGACCGTGCTGAAGAGCGCGCCTTATTCCAGGAAGCCCAGCGCCAGCTTGAACGCATCGGCATGGGCGCACACCTTCACGATCTGGCCGGCAACCTGGCCATGGGGCCGCAACGCCTGCTTGAAATCGCCCGCGCTCTGTGCGCCGATCCGGCTTTGCTGTTGCTCGATGAGCCGGCCGCCGGCCTGCGTCACAAGGAAAAGCAGGCCCTGGCCGGCGTGCTGCGCCAGCTGCAGCGTGAAGGCATGAGTATCCTGCTTGTGGAACACGACATGGACCTTGTGATGGATGTCTGCGACAAGCTGGTGGTCATGGAGTTCGGCACCCGCCTGATGGAAGGCACACCCGCTGAAGTCCAGGCGAGCCCGGCAGTGCGCGCCGCCTATCTCGGCACCGAACATTGAAGGCCTATCGATGACGACCCCCCTTCTTCAAGTCACGGCCCTGCGCGCCGGCTACGGCAAGGCCGAGGTTCTGCATGGGATCGACCTGCACGCCGCCAGGGGTAGCGTGATCACGGTCATCGGCCCCAACGGTGCCGGCAAATCAACGCTGCTCAATACCCTGATGGGCATCCTGCCGGGCCGCGGTCGAATTGAATTCAACGGCGAAGACATCACCGCGCTCACCCTGGAAGAGCGCGTCATGCTGGGAATCGCGCTGGTGCCTGAAAAACGTGAGCTCTTCGGCACCATGCCGGTTGAAGACAACCTGGTGCTGGGCGGTTTTCGTCAGATGCGCCTGGGCAATGCGCAGTGGCGCAGCCGGCTGGACGATGTGTACCAGCTGTTCCCGCGGCTCAAGGAGCGGCGTCTGCAGCTGGCCGGCACACTCTCGGGCGGCGAGCGGCAGATGCTGGCCGTGGGCCGGTCGCTGATGTCCGGCCCGAGTTTGCTGATGCTTGACGAGCCCAGCCTGGGCCTGGCGCCACTGGTGGTGCGCGAGATTTTCGACATCATCAACGCGCTGCGAAAAACCGGCGTCACGATTGTGCTGGTGGAGCAAAACGCGCGCGCCGCGCTGGCAGTGGCCGACTACGGTTATGTGCTGGAGATGGGCGACGTTGCCCTCGAAGACCCGGCCGTGCAACTTGCCGCCGACCCCCGTGTGATTGACACCTACCTGGGAGCGGCGCGAAAAAAAGTTGAAACAATAGACCAGCCCTAGCCGCCAGCGTGGCTGCACTGGCACTGACTGCCTGCACGACGGCGGCCGGTCTCACTTTCCATGGCATGGTCAAGCCCTGTTCCAGTCATGCGCGTCGCAAGGTCGCGGGATCCAGCCTGCAATCCGCGCTGGCTCAGCCCGGCCTGATCGGCAGCATGGCGCAAGTGGGCATGGAAGTTCAGTCGTCTACGCCGCGGGCGGACGCCGAAGAATGGCGCCGGCTGATCAAGCAGATCGGCTTTACCCCCGCATCCTGATAAACATGGACAGACCTGTCCTGGAGGCCACCCTTGCATTACCAGCCTGTCCTTGAAGATCAGCGCTTCATCCTGATGGAGGTGTTGCGCGCCCCCGGCGTACTGGCACAGCTGCCGTGTTTCGCTGAATGTGATGATGACCTGATGCAGCAAATCCTTGG
This sequence comes from Polaromonas sp., assembly GCF_039932935.1. GTDB lineage: Bacteria > Pseudomonadota > Gammaproteobacteria > Burkholderiales > Burkholderiaceae_C > Polaromonas. Next base: position 8,920 of record NZ_JBDTPB010000017.1, on the reverse strand, counting down.
TGAGGCCGGCAAATTTGTCGCTGCCGAGATCGCGCCGCTGAACCGCGTGGGTGATGAAGAGGGCTGTGTCTTTCAAGCAGGAGAGGTGCGTACGCCGGCAGGCTTCAAGTCGGCATACCAGTCCTTCTGGCAGGCGGGCTGGGCCAGCCTGTCCTGTGCGCCTGAAGATGGCGGCCAGGGACAGCCAGAGGTGTTGAATCAGGTGCTGTATGAAATGCTCAGCGCGGCCAACCACGGCTGGACCATGGCGCCTGGTCTGTTGCATGGCGCGTACGAATGCCTGAAACATCACGGCAGTGAAGCCTTGAAATTGCGCTATCTTGAAAAAATCGCCAGCGGTGAATGGCTGGCCACCATGTGCCTGACCGAAGCGCATGCAGGCAGCGACCTGGGCCAGGTGCGCACCCGCGGCATTGCCCAGCCTGACGGCAGCTACGGCATCAGCGGCACCAAGATATTTATCTCCGGTGGTGAACATGACCTTACTGCCAACATCATCCACCTGGTGCTGGGCCGGTTGCCCGATGCACCGGCCGGCCCCAAAGGCCTGTCGCTGTTCCTGGTGCCGAAAGTGCTGCCCGATGGGGGCCGAAACGCCGTGTATTGCGACCGCATTGAAGAGAAGATGGGCCTGCATGGCAGTCCCACCTGCGTGATGCGGTTTGAGAGCGCCACCGGCTGGCTGGTGGGTGAGGCGGGCCGCGGTCTGAATGCCATGTTCGTGATGATGAACGCCGCGCGCCTGCATGTGGGCCTGCAGGGCGTAGGCCTCCTGGACGCCGCCTGGCAAAAGGCTGATGCGTATTCAAAAGAGCGCCGGCAAATGCGCGCGCCCGGACCGCGAGCATCGACAGAGCCCGCCGACCTGATTGCCATCCACCCGGCCATGCGGCGCATTCTGGACACTCAGCGGGCCTGGATAGACGGTGGCCGCGTATTGGCCTATCGCACTGCGCTGGAGCTCGACATCGCCCGGCATCACGCCAATGCCGAGCGGCGTGCACAGGCAGAGCGCTGGTGCAGTCTGGTTACGCCGGTGCTCAAGGCGTCGCTGACGCAGCAGGCTTTTTACGGTGGCAGTGAATGCCTGCAGGTGTTTGGGGGCCATGGTTATGTGCGCGAATGGGGCGTGGAGCAAATCGTGCGCGATGCCCGCGTCGCCATGATTTACGAAGGCACGAACGAAATCCAGGCCATAGACCTGCTGATGCGCAAGGTGCTGGTCGATAACGGCGCCGCACTGTATGCATTTTTGTCGGAGCTCTGCGGTGCGCTCGACAGGAACTGCGAAGCCGATGCAAAGGTCATGCAGTTTGTGGACGGGTTGAGTGAGATCACCGCCTCGCTGGTGCTGGCCGCCAGCCACAGCGTCGAGCTGCCTTATTGGGTAGCCGATGATTATTTGCGCCTGGTGGCACTGCTGCTGCAGGCCTGGGCGTGGGCGAAAATTGACACCGTCCTTCGCAGCGGTTCCGCCGGCGGAAATATAGCGCGTTGGTCGACGCCGTCACAGGCGCTGCAGCATTGGGTGTTGCCGGAATTCGGCATGCGCCTTGGCATCATCAAATCGCGGCTGGCTGCTTCTGCTGAACCCGTCGGCATCTATCCGTGAAATGATGTGAAAATCCATCCCCATGCCTGAAAAAATCCCCGCCCCTGTCAAGGTCGACAGCTCCTACCTTGAAACCCTGATCGGCTACAACGCCACACGTGCCTCACTCAAGGTCATTGAACTGTTCAGCAAGCGCATGGCGGTCTACGACCTGCGGCACGTGGACTTTTCCATTCTCTCGCTGATCACGCACAACGCGGGCATTACCTCGCGCCAGTTGTGCAGTGCGCTGAACATTCTGCCGCCCAACCTGGTCGGCAAGATCGGCACGCTGGAAAAGCGCGCCCTGGTTCACCGCAAGCCGCATCCGCAGGACGGCCGCGCGGTGGGCCTGTACCTCACCGATGCCGGCGAGGCCCTGATGCGGGAGGCGGAGCGTACCGCCACGGGGCTTGAATTAGAGGCCACCGAGCGCCTGAGCGCAGCGGAAAAAAAGACGCTGGTGCGTCTTCTTCAAAAAATCTATTAAAAATCTACGTATAAGCGCGGCCTCAGGAGGCCGGCGTGGCGGACCGGGCAAAAGCCGGCGCCCCCATCTGCTTTTTTTTAAATGCCGGCCTGAATCCACTCGGCCGCCTTCTCCGCAATCATCAGCGTGGGCGAATTGGTGTTGCCGCTGGTGATGAGCGGCATCACGCCGGCATCCACCACGCGCAGGCCCCGAACGCCGCGCACCCGAAGGTGTGAGTCGACCACCGCCATCGGGTCATCGTCCCGGCCCATTTTGGTGGTGCCCACCGGGTGGAAGATGGTGGTGGCAATGTCACCGGCCAGCCGCGCAAGTTCTTCGTCGGTTTGAAACTCGATGCCCGGCTTGAACTCGACCGGCTGGAATTTGGCCAGGGCGTGCTGGCCGACGATTTTCCGGGTCACCCGCAAGGAGTCGGCCGCAACCTGCCGGTCCTCGGCCGTGCTCAGGTAGTTGGGTGAAATCGCCGGTGCGTCCTCAAAGCGGTTGCTCTTGATGTGCACGGTGCCGCGGCTCGTCGGGTTGAGGTTGCATACGCTGGCGGTGAAAGCATTGAAGCCGTGCAGCGGTTCGCCGAAAGCATCCAGTGACAGCGGCTGCACGTGGTATTCGATGTTGGGGTAGGGCTGGTCGGGCGATGAGCGCGTGAAGGCGCCCAGCTGTGACGGCGCCATGCTCATGGGGCCGGTCTGCCGCAAGGCGTACTCGAGCCCGATGCGCGCCTTGCCCCACAGCGTGTCGGCCATGGTGTTCAGCGACAGCCCCCACCGTTTGCCGCCTTCGAGGCCCTGCACCTTGTAGACGGAACGGATCTGCAGGTGGTCTTGCAGGTTGGCGCCCACGCCCGGCAGGTCTTGCAGTACGGGGATGCCGTGCTGCTGCAGCAGCGCGGCCGGGCCAATGCCCGAAAGCTGAAGGATTTGCGGCGAGCCGATGCTGCCCGCGCACAAAATGACTTCTCCCATGTGCCCGGAGTCCCGCGTGGAATACGCGGTCACGCGTTCGTCACCGGCCCAGACTTCCACGCCGGTGCAGCGCTGGCTGCCGTCGGCCTGCGGCTCGACCACGAGCTTGCACACCTGGGCGTTGTTCCACAGCTCGAAATTCGGGCGGGCATAGCAGGTGGGCCGCAAGAATGCCTTGGCGGTATTCCAGCGCCAGCCTTTTTTCTGGTTGACTTCAAAGTAGCCCACGCCTTCGTTGTCGCCGCGGTTGAAGTCACTGGTGGCCGGTATGCCGGCCTGTTGCGCCGCCTCGGCAAACGCATCGAGAATGTCCCAGCGCAGGCGCTGCTTTTCGACACGCCATTCCCCGCCCGCGTTGTGGTGGCGCAGCAGCTTCTGGTAGGGGCGGCTTTTGTCCTGCATCAGCTCCGGCGCGGTACCACGTGCACCGTGCATCGCATCGGCGCCTTTGTGGTGGTCTTCATGCAGCTTGAAATGCGGCAGCGCGTTGTCCCAGCGCCAGGCCATGTCGCCGGTCAGCTGCGCCCATTGGTCGTAGTCGCGCGCCTGCCCGCGCATGTAAATCATGCCGTTGATGCTGGAGCAACCGCCCAGCGTTTTGCCGCGTGGATAGCGCAGCGCCCGCCCGTTGAGGCCGGCGTCGGGTTCGGTCTTGTAAAGCCAGTCGGTGCGCGGGTTGCCGATGCAATACAGGTAGCCGACGGGGATGTGGATCCAGTGGTAGTCGTCCTTGCGGCCGGCCTCGATGAGCAGCACGCGTTTGGAGGCATCGGCGCTCAGGCGATTGGCCATCAGGCAACCTGCCGTGCCCGCGCCCACGATGATGTAGTCAAAAACCTGGCTGTCGTCTTGCATGAGTGTGTTGTCTCTTGGCTTTCAGCCGTGTGTTTGTTGTGGGCGCCGGCTCGTGGCGCTGCTTGGTCAGCGCACCGATACTGCCAGCCCAGCCTAACGCGGGGCTGACCGCCGCGCCGCAGCCCCTGATTGTGGCAAACCGGCGCTAGCACTGCGCCGGGGGATTACCCGGTCGCCATATCGGATGCATAGCCCTATGGCATAGCACCTTGGCGGGTTGTAGGACCAAGGCGATAGCGTGTTTTTCGACTGTGTATTTGTGTGTCCTGCAGTTACCATGGCACTTTTGCAAACCAGGCGTCGCCCGCCATTGCAACCGCCGGCCGGCGCCGGACGGCGCCACCGGACGCTTTTACCGAACGCATATGGAAGAATCCAGACCCCGCATTGAACAGCAGGACACGCCGCAAGGCCGGCTGTTGGTCGTGCAGGGTGCGTGGACGGCGGCCGACCTGACCGCTCAGTCGGTTTGGGAAGGCCTTACAGCGCAGCTGAAAAGTCTGCAGGGGCATACCGAGGCGTCCGCCAGCTGGAATCTGGAGCCACTCCAAAGGCTTGATCACCTGGGCGCGCAGGTGCTGTGGAACCACTGGGGGCGCGAATGGCCCGCCCAATTGCAGGTGCATGCCAGCCAGCGCGCGGTGCTGGAAACTGTCGCCAAATTCAGTGCCGACCCGCCCAAGCCCCGCAAGACCGGCTGGAGTGAACCTTTCGTCCTGCTGGGCACGCGGGCGCTGCAGCTGGTGGACCATCTCAAAGGCCTTGTGCGGCTGATTGGCCAGTTGCTCCTCGACATCATCCGGCTTGTCAGGCGCCCGCAGGAAGGCCCTTGGCGCGACCTTTCGGGGCACCTGTTTCATATTGGCGCCACCGCGTTGCCCATCACCGCGCTGGTGGGCTTTCTGATCGGCGTGGTGCTGGCTTATCTCATCTCGCAGCAGCTCAGGCAGTTTGGCGCCGATGCTTTCATCGTCAATATCCTCGGCATCTCGCTGATCCGCGAACTGGGCCCGGTGCTGGCCGCCATTTTGATTGCCGGGCGCAGCGGCTCGGCCATCACGGCGCAGATCGGTGTCATGCGCGTCACCGAAGAGCTGGACGCCATGCGCGTCATGGGCATTGCCCGCGGTTTTCGCCTGGTGATGCCGCGCGCGCTGGCGCTGGCGGTGGTGATGCCGCTCATCAGCGTCTGGACCACGATTGCAGCGCTGCTGGGCGGCATGCTGGCGGCCAACATCTCCATGGACATCACGCCGTCCTATTTCATCAACTCCCTGCCGGCCGCGGTGGAGGTGGCCAATCTCACGCTGGCCACGGCCAAGTCTGTGGTGTTTGGCCTGTTGATCGCGCTGGTGGGTTGCCACTACGGCTTACGCGTCAAACCCAACACCGAAAGCCTGGGGCAGGGCACGACGGCATCGGTGGTGACCTCCATCACCGTGGTGATTCTTGTCGATGCATTGTTCGCCGTCCTGTTTAAGAACGTCGGCATATGAATTTGCCCCCACGCTCCCCCACTTCGTGTGGGTCGCTGCCCCCCGAGGGGGCCGCTGCGGCTGCGGTCTGGCGAAGCCAGTCCCGCGGCCCCTGCCGGGTTGAAGAGTGCCTCCCGACTGACGAATTCGGCTCGCTGCGAGTGCTAACCGCTATTGTTTTGATAGCTGCTTGCGCCCATCCTGCTTGGGCTGTGCGTCGAAATACCTTGCATCACCCCAAACACCTTCGGCGTTTTCCCCATGAGTGATCCCGTCGTCGACATCAAGAAGCTGTGGACCGTGTTCCAGAACGGGGACAAGAAGGCCGTGGTGCACAAGGACCTGGACTTGACGGTTGAGCGCGGCGAGGTGTTGTCGCTGGTGGGCGGATCGGGCACCGGCAAAACGGTGCTGCTGCGCCAGATACTGGGGCTGGAAAAACCCACCCAGGGCGAAATCACGGTGCTGGGCCGGCCGGCGGCCGAGCTCGGCAAGCACGGCGCAGCCAGCCGCGTCGGCATGCTGTTTCAGCAGGGGGCCTTGTTCTCGGCCTTTACGGTGCTTGAAAACATAGCTTTCCCGCTGCGTGAACTGAAAACCCTGCCGCACGAACTGGTTCGCGAAACCGCCATGGTCAAGTTGCAAATGGTGGGGCTCAGCCCTGACGCCGCCGACAAGATGCCCAGCGATCTGTCGGGCGGCATGATCAAGCGCGTGGCGCTGGCGCGCGCGCTCATCATGGACCCGCCTCTGTTGCTGCTGGACGAGCCCACTGCGGGCCTGGACCCTGAAAGCTCCGACAGTTTTGTCGCGCTGCTGCGTGCGTTGCACCGCGACATGGAGCTCACGGTGGTGATGGTTACGCATGACCTGGACACCCTGTTTGAGCTCAGCACGCGCATTGCCGTGTTGGCCGACCAGAAAGTCATCATCAACGATGCGCCCAAGGAAGTGGTCGCATTTCCGCATCCGTTCATTCACGAATTTTTCCTCGGTGAAAGGGGTCAGCGCGCCATGGAGTTGTTGCGCGAATACCCTTTCACAGTTTGATGCATTCAGTGCATTAGAAAGGCTTCAATATGGAAAACAAAGCCCATGCCATGGCCGCCGGTGCGTTTGTGCTGGTGGTCACCGCCTTGCTGGCGCTGCTGGCCATCTGGCTGACGCGCGACAAGACCGAGCGCGACCTCTATGACATGAGCACCAGTGAAACCGTGTCGGGCCTGCAGCCGCAGGCGACAGTGCGGTTTCGCGGCGTGCCGGTCGGCAAGGTTGAACTCATCGGCTTTGACACCAAGGTCAAGGGCAATGTCCTGATCCGTGTCTCGATCGACCGCAGCGCGCCGGTCACGAAATCCACTTTTGCCACCGTGGCTTCACAAGGCGTCACGGGACTGGGTTTCATCCAGCTCGACGACGATGGAAAATCCAACGAGCGGCTGGCGGTCAATGACGACGACCCGCCGCGCATTCCCTTGAAACCCGGCGGGCTGGAGAAACTGCTGCGGCAAAGCGAGGTGATCTTCAACCAGGTCGAACAGGCCAGCACGCAGCTGAACAAGTTGTTGTCCGACGAGAACCAGGCTGCAGTAACTTCCGCCATCACGCAACTCGGCGAAGCGGCCAGCGGCATCAACCGCGTGGCCAAGGGGCTTGAGCCCACCGTGGCGAGTTTGCCGGGTCTATCGCGCGACGCGACGGCCACGCTGAAGTCGGTCAAGACGGCCGCCGATGACGTCAGCGCCACGGCCACCCGCCTGAGCGAAAAAGGCGGACCGCTCGACAAACTGTCAGAAGGCGGCACAGCACTGGCGTCCGGCGTGGAGACCTTCAGCGCCGGCACGCTGCCCAAGTTGAGCGAAGTGGCCGACGAAGCCGCGCGCACCCTGCGCCAGCTGCGCCGCACCGTCAATGCGGTGGACGATAACCCGCAGTCGCTGATTTTCGGCAACGGCCCGCCGGTGCCCGGCCCGGGTGAGCCCGGCTTTTCTGCCAACGGAGTGAAAAAATGACGTCCGATGTGTTCAAAATCTTTTCGAATGCTATGAGTTCAATAGCTGCTCGCGCTCGTCCTTCGGGGGCTGCAGGCCTTTTTGGCATCCTATTGATGGTGTGGGCCACCAGTGGCTGCTCGGGCCTGCCCGACAAGCCCACCCGCGCCACCATGTACGACTTCGGCCCGGGTCCTCTGGCCACCCAGCCCAGCACACGGCAGGCGCCGCTGCCCCCGCTGGCGCTGGACGACGTTGCGACTTCAGGCGGCGCGCTGGACAACATGGCGGTGCTGTATCGTCTGGGTTATGCCGACGCGCAACAGCTGCGGCCCTACTCGCAGGCGCGTTGGAGCATGCCGCCCGCGCAACTGGTACGGCAGCGCCTGCGCGAGCAGCTGGGCCTGCGCCGCGCGGTGTTCAGTGCCGGTTCCAGTGTTGCACTCAACCGCAGCCAGAACGCCGTGCTGCCGCTGTTGCTGCGCCTGGACCTTGAAGAGTTCAGCCACCTCTTCACTGCGCCCGATACCAGCGTGGGGCTGATACGCCTGCGCGCCACGCTGCTTGAAATTACCCCCGCCGGCGAAAAGCTGGTCGGCCAGCGCAATATCGTCGTGCAGCGGCCGGCTTCCAGCAGTGACGCGCCGGGCGGTGTCCGCGCCCTCACGGCTGCTACCGATGCCGCGATTGAAGAGCTGGACCAGTGGTTGCAGCAAACCCCCGCGCGCTAAAAGCCCGCGCACCATGAAAACGCTGGAAGAGCAACTGGACGCGGCCGGGCTGCAGGTGTTTGGCTGCTGCGAGCCGCTGAGCACCTACGGCCCCGAGATGCTGCAAAACTCACCGCTGCTGCAGGACTTCACGCCCGCAGAAGCCGACATCCTGGGCGCGTCGATGCTGCTGGTGAAAGCCGAGCCGGGGCAGGCGCTGATCCGCGAGGGCGAGTCCGGTGACTGGATGATGCTGATCCTCAAGGGCACGGTCGACATCACCAAGCGCCTGGATCCGCCCGCTGGCGTGGCCGCCACAGGGGAAGGCAATGGTGATGGCGATGCCGTACGCGCGGAGGAGACTGTGTCGCGGGTGGCGGTGGTGCGCAGCGGCGCGGCGCTCGGCGACATGTCCATGCTCGACAGCGAGCCGCGCTACGCCACCTGCACGGCCATTGAGGCCGTAGAGGCCGGCGTCTGGGGCCGCCATGAAATCGCCCTCCTGATCCGCGACCACCCCGGCGTGGGCGCCAAGCTTCTGGTCAAGATCACGCAGATGATGGCGCAACGCCTGCGCAACACCAGCAACCAGCTGGTCAAACTCCTGAGGGCCAGATAACCCCCCTGTCCAGGCTCACTTCGTGTAGCCTGTTCTCCCCCCAGGGGGACGGCGCCTGCGGTCTGGCAAAGCCAGCCCCGCGGCTGCCCGCTGGTAAATGCTCCCACTGGTTACCCCACTGAACTGCTCTCCGACCGGGCTCAACCCATATCCGTTCGGGCTGAGGTATCGAAGCCGATCCCCGTAGCACACCGGCCCTTCGATACCTCAGGGCGAACGGAGAG
>NZ_JBDTPB010000016.1:0-72808 GCF_039932935.1 Polaromonas sp. | reverse complement strand
ACATAGGCGGCACCGACTTCGACAAATACCTGAGCCTGGCCAGCGTGATGCCCACTTTGGGCTTGGGTAGTCGGCTGGTGAGCGGGCTGGAAGTCCCGTCGGCGCAGTATTTCAACCTCGCAACCTGGCACACCATCAACCAGGTCTACAGTAAAAAATCATGGACGCAGATCGCCGACATCCGCCGCAGCGCAGTCGACAAAGACAAGCTCGACCGCTTGCAGAACCTGGTGCGCGAGCGTGCAGGGCACTGGCTGGCCATGCAGGTCGAGGCCGCCAAGATCGCGCTGTCTGACGCACCTGAAACCACCATGGACCTGGGGCGCATCGCCCCGGGCGAAACGCTCACCTTGCACCGGTCCGACTTCGACGCGGCCATCAGCGAGCTGGTCGGCACGGTGGCGCGTACCGTGATGGGGCTGCTCAAAGATGCTGCAGTCAACCCGGACGATATCGACACCGTGTTCTTCACCGGCGGTTCCAGCGGCGTGCCTTTGCTGCGCGAGCAGATTTCCGCGATGCTGCCGCAGGCGCGCAGCGTGGAAGGCGACCGCTTCGGCAGCATCGGCGCGGGGCTGGCGCTCGATGCGTTGCGTAAGTTCGGCTAGCCTGCGGCAACTCGGCCAGGCGATTTTGCGGTGTCGGCCTACAGCCGCGCGGTGGCAAGCGCCATGCTGGCAAGCTACGATGGCTCGGCCTCGCTCGAGGTTCATCGCCATTCATCGATCACGCCGTTCATGCTTTATCGCTTACGTATTGCCGCGTTTCCTGCCATGCCGAGGCCTATTTCGCTGGCGATAGCGCTGGCCTTGTCGTTATGGGGGAACGGCCCAGTGTGGGCCCAGTCGCTTGCACCGGTCACCGTGACCGCCACCCGCACCGAGCTGCCGCCCTTTGATGTTCCGGCGTCCGTCGATGTGCTGGACGGTGAGCGGCTTCGCGCCGACGGCAGGGCGCAACTTAACCTCTCGGAAAGCCTGGCGCTGACGCCGGGCGTGTTGGCGCGCGACAGGCAAAACCAGGCGCAAGACCTGCAGCTGTCGGTGCGTGGCTTTGGTGCGCGCTCTACCTTTGGCGTGCGCGGTGTGCGCATGTATGTCGACGGCATACCCGCCACCATGCCTGATGGGCAAGGCCAGCTGTCGCACATCGACATCGGCTCGGTCGAGCGCGTAGAGATTTTGCGCGGGCCTTTTTCTTCGCTCTACGGCAATTCGTCGGGGGGCGTGATGCAGGTGTTTACCGAACGCGGCGAAGGGCCGCTGACCCTTACGCCCAGTGTGGCTTTTGGCAGTGATGGTTTTTACCGCAGCGGCCTGAAGGCCACGGGAAGCAGCGGCTCGCTGGGGTATGTGCTAAATGCCAGCCGCTTTGGCACCGACGGCTACCGCGACCACAGCGCCGCCACGCGGGACATCGGCAACGCACGCTTCGACTGGGCATTGGAAGGTGGGCGGGAATTGATGCTCGTCGCCAACCATGTCGACATCACCGCCGACGATCCGCTGGGCCTGAGCCGCGCGCAGTTTGACACCGCGCCGCAAAGCGCCGACGCATCGGCCACGCAATTCAACACGCGCAAAACGGTGCGGCAAACGCAGCTGGGCTTGGTCTATGTGCACCCGCTCGGCAGCGGCGACCAGCTGCGTGCCATGGTCTACCAGGGTGACAGGCAAACCGTGCAATACCAGGCCATACCGGTGGCGGTGCAGGCCAGCCCGCTACACCCCGGCGGCGTGATTGACCTCGCGCGGCGTTATGGCGGCATCGACTTGCGCTGGACGGGCCAGACCCAACTCGCGCAGCGTCCGCTGGAGCTGGTGGCGGGCCTGTCGTACGACGCGCTGCGCGAGCAGCGCCGCGGGCTGCAGAACTTCAGCGGCACCACCCTGGGCGTGATGGGCGCATTGCGGCGCGATGAAATCAACCGTGCCAGCAGCCTGGACCCTTATGCCCAGGCCAGCTGGAAGATCGCACCCCGCTGGACCCTGCTGGCAGGCGTGCGGCACAGCACGGTGCGTTTTGAGTCGAACGACCAGTACGTGGCAGGCCCCAACGGCAATGACAGCGGCAACGCAAAGTATTCGGCCACGCTGCCGGTGGCCGGCGTGCAATTCGCACCCTCAGACAACCTGCGCTGGTACGCCACCGCCGGCAAGGGGTTCGAAACACCCACACTCAACGAAGTGGCCTACCGCGCCAATGGCGGCACAGGCCTCAACTTTGACGTGCGGCCGTCCCGCAGCAACAATGCCGAAGCCGGCGTGAAGTGGCGCAGCCCGCAAGGCAACACCACCCGCTTTGAATCGGCCGCCGCCGTCTTCCAGACCGATACGCAAGACGAGATCGTGACCCAGACCAATGTAGGTGGCCGCAGTACTTTTCAGAATGCCGGCGCCACACGTCGCAAGGGCCTGGAGTTGAGTTCCAGTGTGAAGTGGTCCGGCCACTGGCAGGCGCAACTGGCCTACACCTGGCTGGACGCCCGCTACCGCGACGGCTTTGCCACCTGCACCGCATCGCCGTGCTCCACGCCCAATGTGGCTGTGCCCGCAGGCAACCGCATCCCCGGCATCGCACGCTCATCCCTTGCGTTAGAGGCCGGCTGGCGCCCGCCGCAGGGCTGGCGCGCCGGCGTCGAGCTGCGCTACCTGGGCAGCGTGCCCGTGAACGACAGCAACACCGACGCGGCCGCGTCGTATGTGACGGCCGCAGCGCACGCCGGCTACGTGCTGCAAACCGGTGGCTGGCGCGTTGCCGCCACTGTGCGCGTCGACAACCTCACCAACAAAAAATACGCAGGCTCGGTGATCGTCAACGAGGGCAATGGCCGCTACTTTGAGCCGGCGGCAGGGCGGACGTGGCTGGTGTCGGTGACGGGGAGTTATGGGTTTTGAGGTGCGGCTTGCCATTGACTTAGCTTGCAGCAGCTAGGTTTGCCTGTCAAAGCTACGCTGAATGGCTAAGACGTTCTTACATGATCCGGTCGTGCTTGGCGGTGGATAATTAACTATTGTTTTCATATTAAAGAATAGTTTTCTATTGCTGATTGAGTTTAAAATAGATAAAATACTATCGTTAATAAATAAAACGATACTTTCATATCTATGAAAACCCTCTTCGACATGGCCTCCCGACTTGAAGCCGAGCGTCAGCGGCTGAACATCGACTACCAAGCCCTGGCGGAGAAAACCGGCCTCACGCCGCTGTCTGTGCGCAGCGCCTTGCAGGGGCGTACTGCACCGCGCATCACCACGGTGATGGCGCTGGCCGACCAGCTGGGGCTGGAGGTGGTGATGTTGCCCAAGGTGGTGGCGATGGGGCTGGAGGCGCAGAGTGAGGAAAGCAGCCCGGCGGCGGCGCTTTCGCGGGTGGACCGGTTGGTGGCTGACACGCGTGAGCGGGCGGCCGGCCCCAAATCAGCCAAAGGCGGGCCTGCTGAATGAACGTCCTCGCACTGGACATCTACCTGGGCCGGCGGCGTGCCGGGCTGCTATTTCAGTACGGCACAGGCGCCACGGCGCTCACGCGTTTTATTCCTGACGAAGCCTTCTGGTCAGACCCGGCCGCGCCGGTGTTTTCGTGGGCCGCCACAGACGACGACGCGCAGCGCCGCGAGATTTTCTGGCGCAGCTATGTGAACACGCCGTTCTTTAATGCCGAAGGTGGGCGCTTGCCGGCGTTCTTTCAAAACCTGTTGCCCGAGGGGCCACTGCGCCGCCACCTGGAGCAACTGCGCGGTTGCGGGCCCAACGACCATTTCGACATGCTGGCCGCTTGCGGCACCGACCTGCCGGGCAATGTGTATGCCTATCCGGCTCACCTTGATGCCGAGGCGCTGGCCGGTGTCGTCACCCAGCACCATGACGCGCTGGAGATGTCTGTCACGGCCGACCCTTTGCCCGATGCGACTTCGCTCTCCGGCGTGCAGCCCAAGCTGGCGCTGGTGCAGCAGGGCGGGCGCTATGTGGCGCGCACCAAAGACGCCGAGGGCACGCACATCATTGCCAAGCTGCCTACGGCTGAATTTGTACTGCTGCCTGAGGTGGAAGAATTGTCTTTGCGCTTGGCGCAGGCCGCGGGCGTGCAGGTGTGCGAGGCTTGGCTGGCGCCCATGGACGAAATCGTGGCCGAACAACCCTTTGTGCTGGGCGAGAGCCGCCATTTTCTGGCCGTCAAGCGCTTTGACCGTGGGGCGGAAGGGCATATCCACTGCGAAGACTTTGCGCAAATCCTGCGCATCCAGCCCGAAGACAAATACACGCACCCCGCCGCCAGCTACGCCGCCATGGCCCGCACGCTGCGCGAAGGCATGAGCCTGCCAGCCCAGGTGGGCGAGGGCGCGGCCGAAGAGCTGATACGCCGCGTGATGGTCAATGAGATGCTGGGCAATTACGACGCCCACGTGAAAAACTTTGGCGTGCTCTACCGTGACGGCCGCACGCCCGAGCTGTCTCCTGCTTATGACGTTGTGGCCTATGCGGCCTACTTGGGTGGGCGCGGCCATGCACTGCGTTTTGTGCCCGGCGGGGAAAAGCAGGCCCGGCTCACAGCGCAGACCTTGCGCAGCTTCTGCAACGCCACCGGCATGTTTGAAACGCGTGTGCGCGGCGTGCTCAATGAGGCGGTGGGCAAAGCCTGTGAGTCGTGGCCGCAAATGATTGCCGAAAGCCCGCTGCTGGATCGGCAAAAGCAGAATTTACTCAAGCACTTCGAAGCCTGCGATGCCGTGGTCAGCTGGCGCGCGCGGCGCGCGGCAGGGGCCAAGCGCAGGGCGCAGAGCGCTGCGATTCCTTGAGGAAGCGCTGAACAAGCTCCTTGCGGCGCGCGATCAGCCGGGCTCGGGCGGCCTGCTGCGTTGAATTTCTTGCCAATAGCCAGCTATTGGCTGCGAAATCCGCCTTGCATTCCATCCCGATCCGGCTGCCGCACCTCCGCAAGAACTTATTCAGCACTTCCTTAACTCAAAAACTGGCGCGGCAACGCGGGTTCCACCTTGGGCTGTGCTTCTTTCAGCCAGGCTTGCAGGTCTTCCGATCCACCGATTTTTTTGCCGCCTATAAACACCTGCGGCGTTGTTCCCGCGCCGGCCACCGCCTGCAGCGTGCTGGTGGTAATGCCGTGGCCCAGGCTGATCTCCTCATAAGGCATGCCTGCTTCGTCCAGCATGGCTTTGGCCTTGGCGCAAAACGGGCAGCCGGGCTTCGTGAAGAGGGTGGCAGCCTCGGGCGCTTTCGCCTCGGGGGCTATGTACTTGAGCATCGTGTCGGCATCCGAGACTTCAAACGGGTCGCCTTCCTTTTCGGGCTCAATGAACATCTTTTCGACCACGCCATCCCGCACCAGCATGGAGTAGCGCCACGAGCGCTTGCCAAAGCCCAGGTCGCGCTTGTCGACCAGCATGCCCATACCCTCGGTGAAGTCGCCGTTGCCGTCCGGAATCAGCGTGACGTTGCCGGCCTCTTGCGCCTTGCCCCATTCGTTCATCACAAAGGCGTCGTTCACTGCAAAGCAGACCACGTCGTCAATGCCATGCGCCTTGAAGGTGTTGGCCAGCGCATTGAAGCGCGGCAGGTGGGTGGACGAGCAGGTGGGCGTGTAGGCGCCCGGCAGCGAAAACGCCACCACGTTCTTGCCCGCGAACAGGTCGGCGCTTTTCACGTCGGCCCATGTGTCGTCTCGCCGTGTTTTAAAAGTGACATCAGGGACGCGCTGTCCCTCGTGGCTGGAAAGCATGGAGATCCTTTTTGACTGTTGGGGTTGGAAGGCGTTGCGAAGCTGCGGTAGCGGTTGCGCAGTGGCAAGGCCTGTAATGGCATTGTGTGGACCCGCTTGCGGCTGGGCTGTCGGACGACGATGACATTGCTGTAGGGCAATCCCACGTGCGGGCGGCGTGCCTTCCCGTCAGGCGGGCCCGGCCCAGGCCCACAGGCGGCGGTTGGGTTGGCCTTTCAGAATCGCTGACGCCTGCCGTGCCCAGGCGAAACAAGTGAAAAGAAAGGCTGTCCATGCCCGAAGGGCCATCTATCCAGATCCTCAGGGAAGCAGCGACCCAGTTTGCCGGCAAGACGGTGGTACGCGCCAGCGGTAACAGCAGCATCGACATGGTCCGGCTTGTGGGCCGCCGCGTGGTGGCGGTGCGCAGCTGGGGCAAGCACTTCCTGATTGAGTTCGTGGGATTTTCACTGCGCATCCACCTGCTCATGTTTGGCAGCTACCGCATCAACGAGGGCAAGGACGGTGCCGTGCCGCGCCTCAGCCTGAGATTCGCCGGAGGCGAGGAACTGAACTTCTACACCTGCTCGGTGCGATACATCGAAGAGCCCCTGGACGCTGTTTACGACTGGGGTGCCGACGTGCTGTCGGATGCCTGGGATGCCGCCGCCGCCCGCAAGAAGTTGCGCGCCATGCCCGACACGCTGGTCTGCGATGCGCTGCTGGACCAGACAGTGTTTTCCGGCGTCGGCAACATCATCAAAAATGAAGTGCTGTTTCGCATCCGGGTGCACCCCTTGTCCACCGTGGGCGCCTTGCCTGCAACCAAATTGCGTGAGCTGGTGGTGCAGGCCCGGCAGTACAGCTTTGATTTTCTCGAATGGAAGAAGGCGTTTGTGCTCAGGCAGCACTGGCTGGCCCACACCAAGCGCATTTGCCCGCGGTGCGACATTCCTTTTGTGAAGGCCCATCTCGGCAAAACCCAAAGGCGCAGCTTCTTTTGCGAGAACTGCCAGCGGCGTTACGAAGCATGAAGGGCTCAGCCCAGCTGAGCTGGCGCTGGCGGGCGTGCAGGGGCATGACAAAATATAGGCCTTGTACTCAACCCCCGCTGCTGGAGCTTCGCATGAACTTTGCCCCCGACCTTGCAACGGTCACCCATGGCATCCAGCTGGCGGTGGCGCCCGTGTTCTTGCTCACTGCGGTGTCCGGCATGATCGCGGCGGTCGCCGGGCGGCTGGCGCGCATTATCGACCGCGCGCGTTTTCTGGAAAACCGGCTGGAGGCCGGAGGCGTGGAAGAAGCGCGCGCCCAGCGGATGTACTCAGAACTCGGCGAGTTGCGCCACCGCGGCTGGCTGGTCAACATCTGCATCGCCTTTCTGACCTTCTGCGCCATGCTGATCGGCACCACCATCATCTTGCTGTTTCTGGGGGAGACCAGTGAGTTGCCCACGCTGCGCATCGCCACCATCTGCTTTCTGTCAGGCGTGGTGTGCTTTCTTCTCGCGCTGGTTTGCTTCCTGGCTGAGACGCTGTTGGCCACACGCCTGCTCAAGTTTGCCGAACCGCAAAAGTAGCGCTGCGCTTTGAGGCTGGATTGCCTCGTGAGCTAAAAATGGCTGCAGGCCAAATGGAATGAGCGCAAGTAGCTATCAAAAGTGTAGCAATGGTGTTTTCCCGGTGACAGTCGCGGCTGCACGAGCCATGGTTGTTTCGCTGCTCCGCAATGCGAGACAACATATGACCATGAAACAGCTTGTTTCCTGACACTCCTGTGCCTGTCTGGCCGTCAGAATCGGCGCAGCTCTGGGCTCTGGGCTCTGGGCTCTGGGCTCTGGGCTCTGGATGCAGGCGTGCTCATGCGAAAGGTCTACAGGCAACGCGGCAGGTGCAATCCCTGTCAACGGTAGCCGCAGGCCCCCGTTAGACAAGGGCATTGTGCATTTGTGCTTCTGTGGATTTGCTGCTTGTGTTGAGGTTCACAGTGGCCTGTGCGCTACCCATCCCGAGCTTTGAACCGAAAACTACTGGAGAACCGTGATGACAACAACTACCCTGAAAACAGGTTTGAACCTGTCCGGCCGTGCCCTGGCAATTTTCATGGCGGGCGCGCTGGTGTGCTCGGCAAGCTTTGCCGAAAAACCCGAATGGGCCGGCGGCGGCAAGAACAAAGACAAGGGTGGCAAGCACGGACAGGTGGAGCAGCATGACCAGGACGATCATGGCGGCAGCAAGGCCAAAGGCAACAAGAAGCACCGCGAAGACGTAAAGGTCGGCGGCTATTTTGTTCCCGAGCAGCGTGTGGTGCTCCAGGACTATTACGGCAAGCAATTCAAGTCCGGCCATTGCCCTCCCGGCCTTGCCAAGAAGAACAACGGCTGCATGCCTCCGGGCCAAGCCAAAAAATACGCTGTGGGGCAACCGTTGCCTGCCGGTGTAGTGTATTACCCCGTCCCTTCATCAGTCGTGGTGCGTTTGGGGGCTCCGCCCTCAGGCCACAAATATGTCCGGGTGGCATCTGACATTTTGCTGATTGCGCTAGGCACCAGCATGGTGGTGGATGCCGTCCAGGATCTGGGCTCGCTCTAAGTTCTCAGGCTGTAGTTTTCCCGGGGTTGCGGCGTTTGGGCTGCGACCCCCAAGCTTTCATGCGCTCCATGATGAGGTCATGCAGCGCCTGTGCCGCCACGGACAAGCTGCCTTCCTGCCGGCGCACAGCATAAATCATCCGTGACAGGCCGGCCGTGGCCAGCGGCCGTGTTAGCAGATTTTTCCGCTCAAAGTGAAAGAGCGTCAGTGCCGGCACCACGCTGATGCCGATGCCTGCTTCGACCATGCCGGTCACCGTGGCCAGCTGGTCCACTTCCAGCACGGTCTGGGTTTGCAAAGGATGCAGCGCCGCGTCTAGCGCCTGGCGCACGCTGCTGTTGCGCGACATGTGGATAAATGGGTAGGCCGCCAGTTTCTTCAGCGTCAGCACTTTTTCTGCGGCCAGGGGGTGGTCCGTGCGGCAGACCAGGTGAAAACGGTCGGTGCACAGCAGCTGCGTGACCAACCCGGCATGGCTGCCAGTGGAGGCGAGTGCGAAGTCGGCCTTGCCGCTACGCACCAGCTCGACGCAGGGGTCCGACAGCAAGTCGCTGAGATTGAGTTCAATGCCGGGCCAGCGTTGCCGGAACTCTGCAAAAATTGCGGGCAACCAGCCCGCTGCAAGTGAGGGCAGGGCCGCCACATGCACGCGGCCCTTGCGGCGCTCTACGTGGTCGCTCAGCTCCCCGACCACTGCGCTGAAGTCACCAAGCAATTGCCGCGCCGGCGTTTCAAACAACCGTCCTTCAGCCGTCAACTGCACGCTGCGCGTGTCGCGGTCAAACAGTCGCGTATTCAGCTCCGCTTCCAGGGTCTGGATCAGTGCGCTGAACGCAGGCTGCGACAGGTGGCAGGCGGCAGCGGCCCGGGTAAAGCTGCTCAGCTCGGCCAGCGCCACAAACGCCCGCAGCTGGCGTGTCGACAGATTGGGGTTGCGTGCGGGTGGGTGTGTGGTGGGGATCAAGGCGGTGACGGATGAAATCAGGCAATTAATCTGATTTTCAAGTTAATCGATCTGATATTTGCATTTTACAAATAAAAGACCAAAGCGTAAATTGGCCGCATTCCACCCAGTTCACGATGATTGCAACTGCCACCACCGCTACTTCCACCACTGAGACAGCCGTCCAGCCCGCCAATCTGCTGATTGGCTGCGCCGCCGGCTTTTCGGGTGACCGTGTGGATGCGGCCGGTCCGGTGGTGGATACCCTGATCGCAAGGGGCGGGCCGGCTTTTTTGATTTTTGAGACGCTGGCCGAACGCACGCTGGCACTGGCGCAACTGCGCCGCCGTGCCGACCCTGGCGCGGGCTTCGAGCCGTTGCTGGACGACATGCTGCGCCCCGTGCTGGCGCGCTGCTTGCAGCACCGCATCCGCATCGTCAGCAATTTCGGCGCGGCCAACCCGATGGGCGCAGCGCGGCATATTCAGGCCATGGCCCGCGAGCTGGGTTTGCCTGCGCCGCGCATTGCGGTGATAGAAGGCGACGACCTCTCGGAGGAAAAGCACCGCGAGCTTTTGCGTGCCCAGCTTGGCGGCGCGATGGACGGCATTCGCATGGTCAGCGCCAATGCCTACATTGGTGCTGAAGCGATTGCCGCTGCGCTGGACGCCGGCGCGCAAATTGTGGTGGCGGGGCGGGTGGCTGACCCATCATTGACCGTCGGGCCGGCCATGTCGCACTTTGGCTGGCGTGCCGACGACTGGGACCGGCTGGCGCGCGCCACCATGGCAGGCCATTTGCTGGAGTGCGGAGCGCAGGTCTGCGGCGGTTATTTTGCCGACCCCGGTTACAAAGACGTTCCAGATTTGCACGCCATCGGCTACCCGATTGCCGAGATCAGCGCTGACGGCCACTGCATCATCGGCAAGGCCGCCAACACCGGCGGGCTGGTGAACCTGGCCAGCGTCAAAGAGCAACTGCTGTACGAGGTGCATGACCCGGCGGCTTACCTCACACCCGATGTGGTGGCCGACATCAGCGCGGCGCAGATTGAGCAGGTAGGGCCCGACCGCGTGGCGCTGAGCGGCGTGCGCGGCCATCCCCGGCCGCCCAGCTTGAAGGTCAACCTCTGCCATGAGGGCGGCTGGCTGGCCGAAGGTGAAATCTCCTACGCCGGTCCGCGTGCCGAGGCCCGCGCTCGACTCGCGGCCGACGTACTGCGCCGGCGCCTGCCGGCCCTGGCGCTGCGGGTGGACCTGATCGGCGCGCTCAGCGTCATGGGCGACGACGCCGGTCGCCTGCTGGCCGCAACACCGGCCGGCGATGCGCGCGATGTACGCCTGCGCGTGGCCGCCACGCACGCAGACAGGGCCGAGGCCGAGCGGCTGGCGCGGGAAGTCACCGCCCTGTATTGCTGCGGCCCGGCCGGCGGCGGCGGCGTGCGCACGGCCTTGACGCCCAGGCTCAACACCTTGTCGTGTCTTGTGTCGCGCGAAGCCCTGAAGGTGTCATTCAAGATGCTGGATACCGCCGTGCTGGACAAGGCAGGGGAGGCCGCATGAGCCAGGCAATGATCACCGTGCCGCTGTACCGCGCCGCACATGGGCGAACCGGTGACAAGGGCAACCGTTCCAACATCAGCGTGATTGCCTGGCATGCTGATCTTTACCCGGTTCTTTTGCAGCAGCTGAACGAAGCCGCCGTGGCGCGCCACTTTGCCCACCGTAAGCCCAGCCGCGTGCAGCGGTTTGAGCTGCCCTTGCTGAGCGCCCTGAATTTTGTGCTCGACGACGTGCTCGACGGCGGCGTGAACGATGCGCTCAACCTCGACACACACGGCAAGTCGCTGTCATTCTGGTTGCTGGATTTGCCCATTGAGGTTCCCACTGCACTGGCGGGCTTGCTGGCCGGGGGAGGGCACGCTTTTTAACCTGACAGGACCGGCATTCACCAAGGCATCAAGGCATCAAGGCATCAAGGCATCAGGACGAGATCAACAACGTCAAACCGCGCAACATCACAACATCAGGAGACAACATGACAACAGCTACCGAAAAAAACATCCACCCCCGAATCCGCCCCGCCATGCTCGGCATCGCCGCGCTGTGGGCCCTTGCGCCTCTCGCCGTGCCCGTAGCGGCGCAGGCGCAAGGCTTTCCTGAAAAGCCGATCACCTTTGTCGTGCCGTTTGCGGCCGGCAGCGCGACCGACCAGCTGGCGCGTGCCATCGGCCAGGCTGTGACCAACGACAGCAAGGTCAGCGTGGTGGTTGACAACAAGCCCGGCGCCAACAGCTTCATCGGCGCCCAGGCGGCAGCCAAGGCAAAGCCCGACGGCTACACCGTATTCATCACCACCAACACGACGCAGTCGGCCAATGAGCATTTGTTCAAAAAGCTGCCTTACGACCCGGTGAAAGACTTCACGCCGCTGACCGCGCTGGGCCGCGGCGGCCAGATCATGGTGGTCAACCCCGCACTGCCCGTCAACAGCGTGAGTGAGTTCATTGCCCTGGCCAAATCGAAACCCGGCAAGCTGTCTTTTGGCAGCGGCAGCTCGTCCAGCCGCGTGGCGGGTGAGCAGTTCAAGCAGATGACGGGGACCTACATCCTGAACATTCCGTACAAGAGCAACCCGCCTGCGGTGACAGATTTGCTGGGCGGCCAGATCGACATGATGATCACTGACATGACCACGGGCCTGCCGCAGGTCAAAGCCGGCAAGCTCAAGGCGCTGGGTGTTTCCACCCGCCAGCGGTCGCCGTTGGCGCCCGATGTGCCAACCATCGCCGAGGCGGGCGTCAAGGGCTATGAAATGACCTACTGGTTTGCCGCCTATGCGCCGGCCGGCACGCCCGCCGACGTGGTGGCCAAGCTGAGCGACATGCTGGTCAAGGCGGCCCGCAGCCCTTCGGCTGCGCCGTTTTACCAGGCCAGCGGCACCGAAATCTTCACCAGCAACCCCGAAGAGCTGCGCAAGTTCCAGGCAGCCGAAACGCTGAAATGGGGAAAAATCATCAAGGCGGCGGGGATAGAGCCTGAATAGCACGCGATTTTCAGTCAAAGGTGCCCGCAGCCCGCCAGAACAGAGCGCAGGTAGCTATTAAATTCGTAGCAAAATAGCATCATTCATCAGGTTGACCGGGCGCTGATGTTTGCCAGCGCGGCCTGCTACGCGGAAAAATGGGTGCGGTCGCGCCATCGAATAGCGCCATCGCCTCCGCACCATTGAACGTCGTTCAATTAATAGCACAAGTGTTAATTTTCACCAGAATGCGCGTGTTCTTTGCCTCTATATTCTGTCGATGGAAGCCAAACTTCATCGACAAAAGGCCCAAAGCGATTTGCGCCGCGGGCTGATGCTGGACGCCGCCCGCCGTGTTTTCGAGCGGCTTGGAATTGAAGGCGGCAGCATTCGCGAGATCGCCAAAGAGGCAGGCTACACCGCCGGTGCAATCTATTCCTACTTCGAGAACAAGGAGGCGATTTACGGCGCCTTGCTGGCCGAAACGCTGGAGCGCCTGCATGCCACGGTGGCCGCGGCGGGAACAGCGAACCAGGCGCCTGCCGACAGGTTGGAGGCCAAAGCCAGCGCGTGGTTTGGATTTTTTGCCGACAGCCCGCGTGACCTGGATCTGGGTTTTTACCTGGTGCAGGGCATGCGCCCGCGCGGGCTCACGACCGAGCTGAATCACCAGCTCAATGACCGCCTCCTTGATGCCCTGCGCCCCTGCGAAACAGCCCTGCAGTCCATGGGTTTGAACGCGGATGACGCCTTGCGCGAAAATACAGCCTTGTTCGCCCACGGTATGGGCCTGCTGCTGCTCAAGCACACAGGCCGTATCCGCATGTTCGGGCAGGACGCCACACTGCTGTTTGACGCCTACCTGATCAGCCTTGTGGAGCGCCTCCAAAAACGCCCGGGCTGAGCTTGCCGCTGCCCTGGCCAACTCTGTCAGGACTATTTTTATGCTGCTCGATGCCGATGACTCCCAACTGGTGCTGGTGGACTACCAGGCCCGCCTGATGCCCGTCATTTTTGAGGGCAACCTCGTCATGGCCAATGCCGTACGGCTGGCGCGCATGGCCAAGCTGCTGGACGTGCCGGTGTGGGCCACCGCGGAAAACCCCGACAGCCTGGGCCTCACCACGCCCGAGCTGCAGGCCGTGATCGACGCAGCCGGCGGTACCACGCTGGCCAAGATGTCCTTCAGCGCGGTGGCCGACGGCTTGAGCGACATGCTGCGACCCCCGGTGCGCAAAACGCAAGGCGCCAACGCCCGCAGCTTGCCCAAACACTTGCAAAAAGCCGCGCCCGAGCCGGAAGAAGGCCGCAGCACCATCGTCATCGCCGGCTGCGAAGCCCATGTCTGCCTGATGCAAACCGCGCTGGACCTGCTGGAAGAAGAGTTCGAAGTCTGGGTGGTGACGGACGCCTGCAGCTCGCGCACCGAGCGCAACCGCGATGCAGCTTTCGACCGCCTGGCCGGCAACGGCGCTGAGCTGGTGACGACCGAAATGGTGGCGTTTGAGTGGCTGCGCACGGCTGAGCATGAAGTGTTCAAGGAAGTGCTGGGGTTGGTCAAATAACCTGGTCGGTTTGAGCCTCGCCCGGCTACGGCGCCCTACCTAGTATCGAATGAAAAAAATATTTCGCGTCTTCTTTCTCTTGTTCCTGCCGTTCGCGCTGACAGCTTGCGTCACTGGCCCGGATGAAATCGTGCGGCCTGCCAGCCAGGCCGAGTCACCGGGACTTGCGTATCCGGCGCGTGCGAGGCGCCTTATGGAGGAGGGCGTTGTCAGGTTACGAGTGGAGGTTTTGGCTAGCGGCAACGCCGGCAAGGTGCGGCTTCGTCAAAGCTCGGGTTCTGCCACGCTGGATGCGGCCGCTGTCGAGGACGTGAAAAAGTTCAAGTTCAACCCGGCCCGAACAAAGTCGGGCCGCACCGTGAGTTCCTGGGTGGACCTTCCGGTCAAATACGTCCTCGCCGATTGAGCTGTTCATCCGCTTCTTAAAACCTGTACGTCTCCAAAGACTCCAATACCTTTCAACCTGACTTCAAACCATGCGCAACCCACTCATTCTTTCCCTGCTGTTGTCTGCTTCCCTCGCATGCTCCGCCGCTCCCGCGTCGACTGAGTCGATCAATACGCTTCTTGCTGTGACCAAGACTGAATCGCTCGTAAGTTCCATGCACGCCCAGATGGAACAAGTGATGCGCCAGGCCATGACACAGGCCATCAGCGGAAAGAAAGTCTCGGAGGAGCAAAAGCGTGTTCTCGAGGCGGCTCCAAAGCAGTTTGCAGCCGTCATGAAAGACGAAATGTCCTGGGCCAACCTGAAGACGATGTACATCAATATCTACCAGGAGACATTCACCCAGGAGGAAGTCGACGGGCTGATTGCCTTTTATCGCAGCCCCGCGGGAGCTGCTTTCGTGAACAAAATGCCTCTTGTCATGCAAAAGTCAACGGCGGCCATGCAGGCCCGGCTCCCGCAGCTCATGGAAAAAATGAAGCTCGCCATGGAAAAAACGTTGTCTGAGGCAGGAATTTCCAGATAGCCCAAGTGGGCTCGTAGCAGGTGAGTGCAGTCGAATTGACCTCGCAACTGCTTATAGTAGAAGTTAGAACCCAGGAATCCGCATGCCATTTCGAATTTTTTCCACCCTTTTGTTATGCCTCACCCTTGTCGCGTGTGCAAACAAACATCTAAAACCTGATGGCGTTTCCGCATCAAGTTTGACGCCGACCCAGGGCATCCTGGTCGGCAGTTTCGCAAGAAGCCCGGATGGGCCGGTTTACTACAGTCAAACTTTTTATTTCAAGAACGTGAAGACGGGTGAAGTCCGCGAGATAAAGGCCCAGCCAAGGTTTAACCTTTACACCGGGAAGACTCCTGATGACTTCGACACGGAAAGCAGTGCTGGCGCCGTTTTTGTGTTCAGCCTTCCGGCGGGTTCTTACAGCTTTCACAACTTCCGGCTGTATCAGGCCAACGGCACCTATCAGCAAAACTGGTCATCGAAAGGGGATTACTCCATCCCCTTTGAAATCCATCCCAACAGGGTCAACTACGTGGGCGAGATCAAACTGGATGCCTTGAAGGGACGTAATTTTTTCGGAATGACAGTCCCTGCCGGGGGCGTCTGGGTTATCTCCGATCAGTTGGACCGGGATAAGGAGATTCTTCAAAGAACCCGTACCGATATCCCGGTTTCCAATATGGTGTCCGTGATGCCGATAAAGAAGGAAGTGTTCACGCCCTTGGTAGTGCTGCCCAGCGAGATGAATGAATATCTGAGCCGTACGAAAAAATCGCAGTAATAGAACGTGTCATTTCTCAACTGCAGCAAGCGACTTCGTTATGAAGGTTGTGGCCGATTGCCCTCCAATGTCAGGTTTTGTGCAGGCTGACCGGTCCTATTTTGGCAACTGAAGGAAAACACATAGTGACCATGTCCAGCTGCCTCAACTGCTGGTCATTTCAGCAGCACTAGTTGGGCGCGGCGCAATATAGACGTCCTCAGCATCGATCCCGTTTGCACTTGACAACTCATGATAGTTTTGGATTCAGGCCCTTTTTTTCACGGCACGAAAGCCGAATTGCAGGCTGGCGATCTCCTAACGCCTGGCTTCAAATCAAATTACGACGACAGCATCGTGATGAACCACATTTATTTCACGGCCATTCCCAAGGTCGCTGGGCTTGGCGCAGAAATAGCCAAAGGCAGCGGCCGGCCGCGTGTCTATATCGTGGAACCCACGGGAGAGTTTGAGAACGATCCCAACGTCACAGACAAGAAATTCCCGGGGAACCCGACCCGGTCGTATCGAAGCAAGCAGGCTTTGAAAGTTGTTGGTGAACTCGAGCACTGGGAACCCTATGACTCGCAGTTCATTGAACAACCGAGATCGCGCATAGGCAATGGTCTGGGCAAAATCATCAATTGATGGGAGATACCCATGAAGAAACCCTCGCCCCAGCCCGAGATCGTGGCCAGCGACAGTTCGGTCGTTTACAAGAATCGCTGGATGCAGGTCCGGGAAGACCGGATCGTTCGCGCAAGCGGGGCGACTGGTGTCTACGGTGTGGTTGAGAAAACCGACTTCGTCGTCATCGCGGCCTTTCAGGACGGCGCGCTTCATCTGGTCGAACAGTATCGTTATCCGGTCAGCGCCCGGTATTGGGAATTTCCGCAAGGCTCCTCGCATCTTCCAGGCGTCACCGCGGTGGATCTGGCTGCTGCCGAATTGCGGGAGGAAACGGGTCTGGCCGCTGCTTCGATGGTGCATGTCGGCCGGCTCTTTCCGTCGTATGGGTTCGCCACGCAAGCTTTTGACGTTTACCTTGCCACCGGGCTCTCCTATGTGGGCCTGCAGCTGGAACCCGAGGAGGAGGGGCTCATTACCCGGACCTTTTCTGTTGCCGCAGTCGAGCAAATGGTCATTGACGGAACCATCCAGGATGCATCAACCGTGGCTGCGTTTGGTCTGCTGCGGTTGAAGGGCCTTGTGTGAGAAGAAAGACGACAAGAGAGTAAGGCGCGGGCCCGGGCGCCGACAAAGAATGTTGACCGGTAACCGGCTTGTGTCGCTTGTTTTCCGGCGCTCTTTGTATGCATAAAGAAAAGAAGCACACCATGTCTCTCGCACGCACCGCAACGCTCACCACGCTTGCCATGATCGCTTTCGCGGGCAACTCGTTGCTGTGCCGCCTTGCCTTGAGCCATACCCGCATTGACCCTGCGAGTTTCACCACGATCCGCCTGGTGAGCGGCGCCATCACGCTCTGGCTGGTAATGCGGGCCAAAGCGGGTGCCAGTCAAGATCATCGCGGCAAGGACAGCGGCATCAAGGCGACGCGGGGGGCGGGAAGCTGGCTATCCGCGCTGGCGCTCTTTGCCTATGCTGCCAGCTTTTCCTTCGCCTATTCGCGTCTGCCGACGGGCAGCGGCGCGTTGCTGCTCTTCGGCGCGGTGCAGGCGACCATGATTGGTCACGGAATCTGGACGGGGGAGCGCTTGCGCAGGCTGCAACTGGCCGGAATGGTGCTGGCCTGCGGCGGGTTGGTGGGCCTGCTGCTACCGGGGGTTTCCGCGCCATCCCTGGATGCCGCCGCGCTGATGCTGTGCTCGGGCACGGCATGGGGCATTTATTCGCTGCGCGGTCGCGGCAAGGGCGATCCTGTGCGGGTCACCACCGGAAATTTTCTGCGCGCAGCGCCCATTGCGCTGGTGTTGAGCGTGCTGATGATGGGAGATGTGACGGTCGATGCGGCGGGCCTTTTGTATGCGCTGACGTCGGGTGTCCTGACCTCGGCCATCGGCTACATCATCTGGTACACCGCGTTGCCGGCCCTGAAAGCCACCAGTGCGGCCACGGTTCAGCTGAGTGTTCCGGTGATAGCGGCGCTGGGCGGTGCGGCCTTGCTCGGTGAGCCCCTCACCCTGCGTCTGTTGCTGGCCTCCGTGGCCATCCTTGGCGGTATTGCCTTGGTGATTTTTGAACATCAGGCTGACGGTGCGCCGTGACATCTGGAGCAACACGGCCGCTCCAGGCAAAACTTGAGCGCACGACCGATGCCCATGCGCCGGTACCGCTATCAAAACCATAGCTGCTTGCGCTTGCCACGATTGGGCTAGAGGCTGATTTCATTCGTAATATTTGCCGAAATCAGCCACAACGGCGGCCCTCGGGCCTAAAAGTAGCGCCAAGCGCCCCCAAAGGTGCATCCAGGATGCCAAAACCCGCACCGTTCAGGCACAAAAAATGGCGACAGGCCAATAGGGACGGGCGCAAGAAGCTATCAAAATAATAGTAATTCCGGTATTCAGGAGGCTCCGTCAGCCTCCTGAAAGCCCGTTATCCATAATTAAGAATTCAGTTTCGCTGGTTCTCAGCGTTTTCTGACCGCTTGAGATAGCAACTATCTGGAGACAACGCCGTGTTCAAGTCACTTCTGCTCACCAAGTCCGACGCCGGCTTTTCGGCGGCCATCACTGACACCGACGAAGCGCAGCTTCCCGCCGGCGATGTGCTGGTACAGGTCGAATACTCAACCCTGAACTACAAGGACGGGCTGGCCATTACCAACAAGGGGCCGGTGGTCCGCAACTGGCCCATGGTGGCGGGCATTGACGGCGCGGGCACTGTGCTCGAATCTACGCATGCAGGCTGGAAGGCCGGTGACCGCTTTGTGCACAACGGCTGGGGCCTGGGTGAAACGCGCTGGGGGCTGATGGCCGAGCGCGCCCGCTTGCAGGGCGACTGGCTGGTGAAGCTGCCGGCGGCCTTTACTTCACGCCAGGCGATGGCGATCGGCACCGCCGGCTACACCGCCATGCTGAGCGTGCTGGCGCTGGAGCAACACGGTGTCAGGCCCGGCGGCGGTGAGGTACTGGTCACCGGCGCCACCGGCGGTGTGGGCAGCGTGGCCGTGGCCTTGCTGGGCAAGCTGGGCTACACCGTGGTGGCAGCCACCGGCAAGGCGGGTGAAGAGGCCTATTTGAAGCAGCTCGGCGCCAGCAGCGTGATTGACCGGGCCGAGCTTTCGGCGCCCGGCAAGCCGCTGCAAAAAGAACGCTGGGCGGCGGTGGTGGACGCCGTGGGTTCGCACACGCTGGCCAACGCCTGCGCGCAGACCCGCTACGGCGGCGTGGTCACGGCTTGCGGCCTGGCGCAGGGCGCGGATTTCCCCGCCACGGTCATGCCTTTCATCCTGCGCGGTGTGACGCTGGCCGGCATCGACAGCGTGATGGCGCCGCTGGCCAAACGCCAGCAGGCCTGGGAGCGACTGGCGCGCGACCTGGACCCGGCGAAGCTGGGGGCCATGCTGGAAGAGATTCCGATGGCGAAAGCGGTGGAAAAAGCCGCGGACTTGATGTCGGGCAAGGTGCGTGGCCGCATCGTCGTCAAAATATAAGCAGACCCGCAACACGTCAAAACAGTATCCGGAGACAAAAGATGACCCGCTACGCCGACTTCTACCGCCAGTCCATAGACCAGCCCGAGGCCTTCTGGACCGAGCAGGCGAAACTGATCGACTGGCACAAGCCCTTCACCCGCGTCTGCAACGACGACAAGCCGCCCTTTGTGCACTGGTTCGAAGGCGGACAAACCAACCTCTGCCACAACGCGGTAGACCGGCACCTGAAAGACCGGCCCGACCAGGCAGCGCTGATATATGTCTCAAGCGAAACCGGCGTTGAAAAAACCTATACCTTCCGCGAGCTGCACGCCGAAGTGCAGCGCATGGCGGCCAGCCTGCTGGCCATGGGCGTGGTCAAGGGCGACCGCGTGCTCATCTACATGCCCATGATTGCCGAAGCCGCCTTTGCCATGCTGGCCTGCGCGCGCATAGGCGCGATCCACTGCGTGGTGTTTGGTGGCTTTGCCAGCGGCTCACTGGCTTCGCGCATTGACGACGCCACGCCGCGGGTCATCATCAGCGCCGACGCCGGCTCACGCGGCGGCAAGGTGGTGGCGTACAAGCCCTTGCTCGACGAAGCCATTCGCCAGGCCAAACACCAGCCCGAAGCCGTGCTGCTGGTCGACCGCGGCCTGGCGCCCATGAACATCGTGGCCGGGCGGGATTTGCATTGGGAAAACCTGCGCGCCAAGTACATGCATGCGCTGGTGCACTGTGTATGGCTGGACTCCACCGCCATCAGCTACACCATCTACACCAGCGGTACCACCGGCAAGCCCAAGGGCGTGCAGCGCGACACCGGCGGCTACGCCGTGGCGCTGGCGGCCAGCATGAAGCACATCTTCGACGGCCGCGCCGGCGAAACCTATTTCTCCACCAGCGACATCGGCTGGGTCGTGGGCCACAGCTACATCGTCTACGGCCCGCTCATCGCCGGCATGGCGACCATCATGTATGAAGGCCTGCCCACGCAAGGCATGGACGGCCAGCCCAACGGCGCCATCTGGTGGAGCCTGGTGGAAAAGTACAAAGTCACCGGCATGTTCAGCGCGCCCACCGCCGTGCGCGTGCTGAGAAAGCAGGATGCCGCGTTGCTGAAGAAGCACGACCTGTCGAGCCTGCGTGCGCTCTACCTGGCTGGTGAGCCGCTTGATGAACCGACGGCGCGCTGGATCAGCGAGGGCCTGAACGTGCCCATCATCGACAACTACTGGCAGACCGAATCCGGCTGGCCCATCATCACGCTGGCCAACGGCATTGAAAAGAAAACCACCAAATTCGGCAGCCCGGGCGTGCCCATGTATGGCTACAAAGTCAAAATCCTGCACGAATCCACTGGTGAAGAGTTGACTCAGCCCAACGAAAAAGGCGTAGTCGTCATCGAAGGCCCGACCCCGCCCGGCTTTATGCAAACCATCTGGAAGGACGACGCCCGCTTCGTCAACACCTACTGGAAGAGCGTGCCCGGCAAAATGGTCTACAGCACCTTCGACTGGGGCATCAAGGACGAAGACGGCTATTTCTTTATCCTCGGCCGCACCGATGACGTGATCAACGTGGCAGGCCACCGTCTGGGCACGCGCGAGATCGAGGAAAGCATTTCAGGGCATGCCGGCGTGGCCGAGGTCGCTGTAGTCGGCGTAGCCGACCAGCTCAAGGGCCAGGTCGCCATGGCGTTTGTGGTGCCCCGGGACGCGGCCGTGCTGCAAGACAGCGCCGCCGCGCTGAAGCTCGAAGGCGAAATCATGAAGCGCGTGGACGGCGACCTGGGCGCCGTCGCCCGGCCGTCAAGGGTGCGCTTCGTCAGCCTGCTGCCGAAGACGCGCAGCGGCAAGCTGCTGAGGCGTGCGATTCAGGCCGTGTGTGAGGGCCGGGACCCAGGGGATTTGACGACGATGGATGACCCGGCGGCGTTGCAGCAGATTCGGGATCGGGTGGCTCAATAGGGTCAGTCGGATGTGGGTGTCATGAAGCTGTGGCGCAATTCAGAAGAATGGTGAGGCATCGCCATTGAATTTTGATTGACCGTCGAAAAGGTGCGTCCTGCTGAGCTTGAGCTACTTTCTGCGCTTGCTGACATTTCCCAGGATTGGCTGAAAGGCTTTTTGACCGCCCTGCAATACCTCTTCCAGGGGGAGCGCTCTTACCATGGATAGGAGCCGTTTCTCTTCTTCTGTGATTCGGATTCGCACATCGTTTTCGAGAATTTTTGTAATTTCAATTAACTCGTTTATTTTGTCGCTCCCCAGGCCGGTTATGCGCGCTCCTCCGTATCCAATTGCTGTTATCCCTTCCGTCTTCACTCGTTCTAAACAGTACTGCGCTCTGACTATGTTTTCTTCAAACTCGTTAACGGAGTGGGCGATATGTTTGTCCCTGTAAGCACGCATAAAAATGTGCGTTTCGCGTTGAGACACTGAAAGCATCCCTAAGTCACTTTCATTTAGGTGGTGACGTACACCTTTAGAAAACGCCCGAGAATAGGTGACGGCAATTGCTACGGAAAGTGGTTCTGCCATTTGCCAGTTTGGTGGATCAGCACAATATTGACTGATAAGTAATTCTGAAAATTCCCTTGCCCGTTGCAAGTCAGAAACAATTCCGTTGAGATCTGCCAAAAGGCTCGCTTCAGGAATTTTTAGATCCACCCAAGTATGTGTAGCCATATAAATCCCATCTCCACAGCTAACTTCAACTTAATTCAGGCGAGTGCTCCTACTGTCTCTCTAAATCTCATCATCAACAAGAATGCCGCCCTTGGCCACCGAAAAACCTAACTCATTGAGGACTGGAGTTAGTAGCTTGTCAAAGATTCCTGTTGCTACATCGATGGCCAATTCGGCTTTCTGAATATTTACAGACTCGCCTTGATGAACAATTTTGTTTCGAGTTTCCTGAAGCTCTTGCGCTTCTGCTAGAAGCGACTTTGACGAATTTCCTCGGGTCAATGACTCTAACTCCGTGTTCGTAATCTCACGGAATAGTTTTGCAAGCAGTTGGCTGTATCGTCTAAAACCCGTTTGTGTCAATGCCGCCGATACAACCAATTCGGCCAAGCTGTCGCTGTGGACAAGACCGTATATAACGGGTTTCAGCAGCGCTCCTTTGAGAAATAGTTCTGTCGCCGAAACAGAAAAAACTAATGCTGCGGTTGGATGCTCGCAAGACAGTAGCTCGCGTGCTTCTTTAAACGTGAATACGGCAGGAACGAGTAAATTTGGATTGGCCACATAGTAGGAACGTAGTCGCTCATGCGTGAAATCGATGATTGCTTGAGCTTTGTGTCCGGGGTAGAGCTCATCCGACATGCGCTCATATGCTTCATCCCATGCGGCATCCTCAGTGGTGTAACTCATAGTACTTACATACGTTAGTTGATGGGGCGAAACTCTGCAGTCTCCATTCTCCAGATAAATGTTGCTCACGGAAGATCAAACTTAGCGGAGAGATGACACTGTCTCATCCTGAGAAAAAGTGTTGAGACTTTGTTTCAGCCAAGGGTTTCTACCCGGACATCCCCCAATACCCAGTCGTAGCATGACCAGCGCAAGGCCTTCGGGTAGTAACTGGGTGAGTCGCTGAACAGCTGACTTTTGGAGGGCCCTGCCAGATCCTGTCATTACAACGAGTAAGCAGCGACTAAAGCAGTGATTAAAAAGGGACCCCCACCATGACAACAAAACTCAACGTGAACGGCCGTGCCGTTTCCGTCAACGCTGAACCCGACACCCCTTTGCTGTGGGTGATACGCGATGAGCTGGGCATGACCGGCACCAAGTTCGGCTGCGGCGCTGCGCTGTGCGGCGCCTGTACCGTGCACCTTGATGGCAATCCGGTGCGATCCTGCCAGACGCCTTTGTCTGCTGCGGCGGGCAAGAAGGTGGCGACGATTGAAAGCCTTTCTCGCAACAACACGCACCCGCTGCAGGTGGCGTGGATCAAGCACGATGTGCCGCAGTGCGGCTACTGCCAGTCGGGCCAGCTGATGAGCGCAGCGGCGCTGCTCAAGGGCAACAAGAACCCGAGCGATGCGGACATTGACGCGGCGATGAGCGGCAACATCTGCCGCTGCGGCACCTACCCGCGCATCAAGGCGGCGATCAAGGATGCTGCTTCCACCATGCGCAAAGCCTGAAGGAGACATGATCATGACTACCAACACACTGGTCTCCCTCGATCGCCCTGATCGCCGTACTTTCCTCAAGACTTCGTCCGCCGTCACGGGCGGGCTGATGATGGGTGTCACGCTGGGCTTACCGCTTGCTACCCAGGCGGCCGGCACGCTTTACACCCCCAATGCCTGGGTGCACATTGCTGACGACAACACCATCACGCTGCTGTCGGCACGGTCTGAAATGGGGCAGGGCGTGTACACCTCGATGCCCATGCTGATTGCTGAAGAGTTGAATGTGGATTTGCGCAAAATCAAGGTGGCGATTGCGCCTCCGGGCAAGGTCTATACGAATGCCTTGCTGGGCGCGCAGATCACCGGCGGCTCAACCTCGGTGCGCGACGGATGGGAAAAGTTGCGCATTGCCGGCGCGCAGGTGCGCATGATGCTGGTGTCGGCGGCGGCTGCCAAATGGAATGTTGATGCCTCCACCCTCAAGGCTGAAAACGGCATGGTCATCGGCCCCAATGGCAAGAAGGCTACGTATGGCTCGCTGGCCGAGGCGGCTTCCAAACTGCCGGTGCCCGAGAAGGTGGCGCTGAAAGACCCGAAAGACTTCACCATCGTCGGCAAACCAACCAAGCGGCTGGACACGCCGATGAAGGTCAACGGCACGGCGGAATTCGGCATCGATGTGAAGCTGCCGGGCATGGTGTACGCCAGCCTGCAGCAGTGCCCGGTGATTGGCGGCAAGGTGTTGAGCTTTGACGGCGCCAAGGCCAAGGCCATGCCCGGCGTGATCGACGTGGTGCAGATCCCCGATGGCGTGGCGGTGGTGGCCGACAGCTACTGGCATGCCTACAAGGCACGCCAGGCGTTGACGGTGCAGTGGGACGAAGGCCCGGTTGCGGCCATCAGCAACGCCAGCATGCTGGAGGGCATCCGCAAGGCGTCGGACACCGGCAAGGTGATCCCCATCATTGCGCCCAAGGGCGACACGGCGGCAGCCATGCAGGGCGCCGCCAAAACGGTGAAGGCCGAATACATCTCGCCGCTGCTGGCGCACGCGACGCTGGAGCCCATGAACTTCACGGCCGACTACAAAAACGGCAAGTGCCTGTTGATTGGCCCGACGCAGTTCCAGCAGGGCGCTGAAGGCGGCGTGGCGGCGGCGCTGGGTATCAAGCCCGAAGACATCACGCTGAAGACGACCTTCCTGGGTGGCGGTTTTGGCCGGCGGCTGGAGGTGGACTTCATCATCCAGGCGGCGCAAATCTCGAAGGCAGTGGGCAAACCCGTCAAGCTGCTGTGGAGCCGCGAAGACGACACCACGCATGACTTTTACCGGCCCATGGCGCTGAATCAATTGTCGGCCGGGCTGGGTGCTGATGGCAAACCGGTGGCGTTCAATTTCAAGGTGACTTCGCAGTCCATCACGCAGCGGGCCTTTGGCCTGCCCAAGGACACGCTGGACCCGTTCATGGCCGAAGCCGGTGTGGTGCCCTATGACATCCCGAACACGAAATATGACCTGGTGATCAACGACACCGGCCTGCGCGCGGGCTACTGGCGCTCGGTGAGCCACGCGCTCAACGCATTTGCCAATGAGAGCTTTGTCGATGAGATGGCGCTGGCCGCCGGCAAGGATCCGTATGCGTATCGCATGTCTTTGCTGGAAAAGCAGCCGCGCTTTGCCAATGTGCTGAAGATGGCCGCCGACAAAGCCGGCTGGGGCACGCCGCCGCCGGCCGGCCGCAGCCGCGGCATCGCGCTGATGGAGGGTTATGACACCTACATGGCGCAGGTGGCGGAGGTGTCGGTGAAGGACAACCAGGTAACCGTGCACAAGATGACGGTGGTGGCCGACCTGGGCCGCATGGTGAACCCGGACACGGTCGTGGCGCAAATCCAGTCCAGCCTCGTTTTCGGCCTGTCGGCGGCGCTGAACAACCAGATCACGCTGGACAAGGGCCGGGTGCAGCAGACCAATTTTGGCGACTACCCGGTGCTGCGCATGCACGAGTCGCCGGTGATGGACATCACGCTGGTGCCCAGCACCGAAAAGCCCGGCGGCATTGGCGAGCCGGCGACGGCGCTGGTGGCGCCCGCGGTGGCCAACGCGGTGTTTGCCGCCACTGGCAAGCGGGTGCGCACGCTGCCGCTTAACGACAACCTGGCGAAGGCTTGAGAACAGGTGCTGTGGCTGAAAGGGATTGGCACCGGGCCGAGGCAGAAATGACGGCGGGCTGCTAGCATTTGACGCATGGATAACATCGACCTCGAAGTTCTGAAGACCTCGTCGCAATGGCTGGCCGCGGGCCTGCGTTGCGAATTGATTACTGTGCTCAAGACCTGGGGCTCCAGCCCAAGGCCCGAGGGTTCCATGCTGGCGATCTGCGAAGACGGCCGGGTGGTGGGTTCGGTGTCGGGCGGCTGCATTGAAGACGACATGATTGACCGTGCCCGCCGCGAAGGCCTGAGCCGCACGCAGCCGGCGATCGTCACCTACGGCATCACGGCCGATGAAGCACACCGCTTTGGCTTGCCCTGCGGCGGCACCATCGAGCTGGCCATTGAGCCCTTGTCGGCCAGCAGCCGGGTCGATGAACTGCTGCAGCGCCTGCAGTCCGGTGAGTTGGTGGCGCGCCGGCTCGATTTGCACACGGGTGCCGTCACGCTCAGCACGGCCCAGCCCAGCCAGTCGATGCAGGTATCTGAAGCCGCGCTGGTCACCTTGCACGGCCCGCGCTGGCGCCTGTTGATCGTCGGCGCCGGGCAGCTGTCGCGCTTTGTGGCGCAGATTGCGCAGGGCATGGACTACGCGGTGACGGTGTGCGACCCGCGCGAGGAATACCGGGACAGCTGGCAGGTGGACGGCGTGGAGCTGGCCACCGGCATGCCCGACGACGTGGTGCAGGCCATGAAGCTGGACACCCGCTGCGCGGTGATTGCGCTGACGCACGACCCCAAGCTGGACGACCTGGCGCTGATGGAGGCTTTGCGGTCTGAGGCGTTTTATGTGGGCGCCATCGGCTCGCGGCTGAACAACCAGCGCCGCCGCGAACGGCTGGCAGAGCACTTCGACATGACAGCCGAGGAGCTGGACAAACTGCATGGCCCGATCGGCCTTTACATCGGCAGCAAGACCCCGCCCGAGATTGCGATTTCCATTCTGGCCGAGCTCACGGCGGTGAAGAACGGCGTGGCCCTGCCGCGGGCTGTGGGCGTTGCCGAGGCCAAGGAACTGGCCGGACTGGCGCCGACGGGTGAGGTGTGCGCGCTACCGGAGTCGCCGGGCGCGATTTGAGCCTATTTAGGCAATAAAAGTGCCCGTAGCCCAATAAGTACGTGCGCAACCAGCTATTGAATTGATAGCTATTGATTGCCAGTACTGAAACGGATACTGGGGTGAGGCACTACATCAAATCCGGCCGGAGGCTGCTTGTCGCGCGTTCGCTGTGCCATCGAGGTCCAGGCAGCCTCAAGTTCCCGGATACGGGCATTCAGATCGAAAAATGCGGCATCCGATTTGGCGGCGTGCAGGCGCTGCCGCAGTGCGCTCAATGAACCCCTGTCACGTCCCAGCCGGACGGTTTCCGCCACGTAAGCCTGGCGACTTTCAACAATGCACTCCGGCAGGCCCGCAGCTGAGAGCCTGCTGGCGCCCATCCGCGATGCCATGGAGCTGCCCGCGGAACTGATGGCGGGAATGCCTGCCATCAGGGCATCCGACAAGCCCTTAAAGGTGCTCAGGTGCAGCGTATCCACGAACAGGTCGGCGTGTTGCAGGCGCAGCGCGTCTTGCGCGGCGGAGCTGGTCAGAATGAGTCGTTCCGGATTGATGCCTGCGGCCGCGGCTTCCCGCGCGAGATTTTGCGCAGCAGCTTGACCGGCGTCGGGCAACCACAGCACGGCGTCGGGCACCGCGTTCAGGATGTCCATCCAGGCGCTGAAGCTCTGCGGATTGATGGCAAAGGGCCGTGCGCGTGAGTACAGCACCAAGGCGTCTTCCGGCAACCCCGCTTCCGCGCGGATGCAGGCCCGTTCCGGCTGCGGCGAGTCTGGTAAAAACCAGGCCGCATGCGGCAAGCGCACAAGCGCGGCGCCGCTGGCCGGAGGTTGCGGGGCGTGGGGGCTCACGAAGGTGTCTGACACCAGGTAGTCAAATGGAGCGTTGACGGGATACGGCTGCAAAGCGTATTGCTCCAGCTGTACCGCGGCCACGCGCCGATGCAAAACGCCAGGACGCCACCATGGTGTGCCAAAGCAGTTGTCGACCAACAGGTCGAGCCGGTCCAGCCGGATGCGGCCAACAGTTTCTTCGTCGGTGAAATGCGCAATCTCTACCACGTGATGAGGGTGCAGCGGCTCGGCCAACATCGCCTGCGGCTGGGGTGTGGGTGAGTAGATATGAAAGGCAAAGCGGCTGTGGTCGTGCAGCGCCAGCTGCGCTGCAAGTGCAGAAGTGGCGGCCGCGTCGCGCAGGCTGCGCGCGGCAATGCCGACGTGAATGCGGTCATCGCGCTGCAACGGCTGTTTAATTGAAAACGGGATCAAAGGTTTGGCAGGTGCCGGGGCGGGGGCGGCCAATGCAGCCCATGTTGCTTGACTTGCGAGAAGGAGGTCTTCGTCGGGCAGCGGCAGCGTGAGGCCGTACAGCATCGTGTGCCGCGAATCGCGGCCCTTGCCGGGTTGCCGGACGTCCGCGAGTATTTCTCTCAATGCAGCAGTCAGCTTATGCCGATCACGCCAGTCGCAATCGTCCATCGCCTCAAAAGCTTGCAGGCAGAAAAGGCTGCGGGGGGTGGTGTCGGCCTCGGCGTCACCAGGGGAAAAGGGCGTACTTTTTTTCAGGAGTAAACGCAGAGCACCCTGGGCCTGTGCGTCAAGCGAGGCCATTTCATGCTCGGCGGCGTCAAAGTTGCCACTGAGCGCCTGGGCGACAGCGTGGCGCAGGGCAAGCTCGGGATGTCCGGGAAACCGACCCAGCGCTTCGTCAAGGTGGGCCAGTGCCTCTTCGGATTGGCGGCCTCCCATCAGGAAGTCCGCGAGGTTGGTCCAGCTCGTTTCGGATTGCGGCAGCAGCCTGAGGCAGTGCGTCGCGTGAGCGATGGCGTCGGACCAACGCCCTTCGCGGGCAGCCAGAGTACCGAGATGAATCAGCGTTCGCACATGGCTCTCGTCCAGGCGCAGGGCATGCTCAAAATATCCTCTGGCCTGCGCGGGTTGCGCGCAGCTGAGGGCCGCGATGCCCAGGTTGCAGGCTCCTTCGGCTTCGGCCAGAAGCTGGTTTTCCACCTGGCAGAGGCGGGAAAGTGCGGCTCTGGGCCGAGACTGCTCGAACAGCAAGGCCGCGCACGCAGACGCAGCGTTCGTGTTGTCAGGCGCCAAAGCCAGCGCAGCCTCAAAATGCACCAGTGCGGCCACAAGATTTCCTGCTGCATGTGCCGCTGCGCCTTGGTCCATACGATGCTGAAGAGGGCTGGCGCCCATTGCCGTTCCTGCAGCTGCGTTGCCTGAGGATCCCTGGGGAGGCGCAGACGAGGCAGAAAATGAAGAAGAGGACGGCATGAGAGGAGCACCGGGCGGTATGTTTTGATTATGTGACAGACTCTCTGAACACCTCTTTCGCCGATTTCAAATCATGAGTCAGTTCACCGCCCCAGCGCCGCCCAGGCCGATACACTTCGTCGGGTATTTTGACGACCCCTATGCGGGTGCCGAGCTGGAGCTTGTTGCGCTCGCCGGATTGCTGTCGCCGCTTCGGCCCGCGCAGCTCTGGTCTGTAGTGCCGCCGCATCGCCACTATGCAGCGCAGGGCGTGAAGGCGATCCAGCCCTTTGCCGGCCAGTTCCCGAAAGACGGGGACTTGTGTTGGGGCGGCGCCCATGTTCCGCCGGCTGTCTGGCTGAAATACGCCCGCTTTGGGCGGGTCATCCTGCATTGCAACCTTGCGAGCTATGAGCGGTTGTTTTCCCTCATCGAGATTCTGCGGGACACGACATTGCTTGAGCCCGAACTGATATTCGCGTCACAGGCTTTGCGCCTGACGGCCGGGTTGCCGGGGCGGGTGGGTTACAGCCTGATGGATCTCGAGCCGTTTTTGCAGGTGGGGCGGGCACGGTCGATCTCGCCTGTCAATTCTTTGACTGTTGGCCGGGTCAGTCGTGATACCCCGGACAAACACCATCCGCAAGACCCTGACCTGTACCGCATGCTTGCTGCGAATGGCTGGCACGTGCGAGTCATGGGTGGCACCTGTCTGGCGAACCAGCTGCAGGGTGTCGAGGGCGTGGAACTGCTGCCCAGCGGCGTGGAGGCTGTGGCAGATTTCCTGCGGACGCTGGATGTCTTCTTCTATCGCACCGGCAGTACCGTGGAGGCCTATGGGCGAGTAGTTCCCGAGGCCATGGCCTCCGGATTGCCTGTGGTGGCCGGAAGGCTTGGCGGTTATGCGGAAATCATGATTCCGGGCGAGACGGGTTTGCTGGTGGGCTCGCAGGAGGAGGCGTGGAACGCACTGGAACAGCTGGCCGGCAATCCCCCCTTGCGCCATGCCATGGGGCAGGCTGCCATGCACCAAGCGGAACGGCTGCATGGCGACGCGGCTATTGCGACCGCGCTTTCTGCCTATCAGGCTGCGGCTACTTCTGGAAGGCCACGGCCCCTGTGATCAGGCCGCCGCCGGGATCCTTGGCATATGTGAGGCCTGCAAAGGCGGCATTGCTGCCGACGAACATGCCCTGGATATAGGCGCCTGAGAAGGTGGGCGTGCTGCCCGAAGCCGTATCCGTGAAATTACCGAAAGAGGTATTGATCGCCACGCTGATGGTGTAGCCCGTCTGAAAATTCACGGAAAAGGTCGCGCCATTGAGCGTGCCGGCAACGCCGTTTTGCGTCGGGGCGGTGTTGCCCACCAATGTATAGTTGGCAACGCCGCTGTACAACAAGGCGGAGATATCCGTTTGCGAGGTGGGGCGCCCTGCAACGTAGTGCACGTTGTCCAGCATGGTGATGCCGAGGTAGTCTTTTTGGCCTGTAGTCCAGGTGCCCCATCCAATGAAGTTGGGGTCCGTGACGCTGCCGATGCCCTTGAAATTGGCCTCTGGTTGTGGCGTGCCTGTTTCACTCCAAATTCCGAAGCCCGAAGCGTTGTCGTCGACCTTCAGGAGTTTGTTGTCGCTGAAAATCGAGGTGGCCCCAGCACCACTTAACAGGGTGTACTGGGAGCCACCGTTCGTTCCTACCGCAGCGACCTGAATGTCCGTAAATGTCCTTTGGACGGGTACAAGCGCACCCACGACAATGGTCGCTTTGCCCTCGCCGTTGACATTGTTTCCGACCACAATCGGCTCCTGGTCGGGTGGCGGTGTAGGCACGGCGGCCCGCACATTGGTGCGAACCGGTGCATCCGTGTTATTGATCACCCTGACCGACTCGCCGGCAGTCAGGCCAATACAGCCACCTGAGTTGCACACTTCAATTGCGTCAAGCTCGGTGGTGACACTGAGCGAGCCGTCGGGGTTGTATCCGGCGTTAAAACCCGAGCCACGGATGCCGATAGTGGCCGTGGTGGTCGTGACCTTGTAATTTTCACGGTTGCGCTTGCCGATCAGGCCGGTGATGGCTCGCATGCTGCCGCGCAGCAGGTCAACCAGAAAGCGGTCTTCTTTGGGGTCAGCCTTATCGACATAGTTGGCCACCTTGAACTCTGTGCCTGGCTGTAGTGATATGAGACCGCCATCGGTGAACTTCACCTGTGCCCGGCCATTGGCTCCCGTGATGATGGATTGCCCGCTTTCAATATCTTTGCCCTTGACCAGTGGATCCGTCTTGCCGTCGTTGCGGCGCACGCTGACTTCGCCCGTGGTGAACTGTGCAATACCCGCTGACGGGGCAGCCGCGGCAGACAGGGGGTATACGCTGGCTAGCGCCATTGCGAGCAAGGTGTATTGAAGATTGAATGATGTTTTCACGATGTATTCCTGGTTTCAATCAAGAGCTGGGGTGCGGCTAGAAATCCCGACGCAGCGTGACGGAAAAGAGGCTGCGGTTGAAATCGGAGATGGCAACATTGGATTTCACGGAGGTGAGCGAAATCTGGGGTGTGACACGCCAGAGTTTTGCCGGTATCCAGTTGAGGCCGACGTTCAGGTTGACCTGCTTGTCGTGGCGGGTGACCAGGAACAGCGGATCTGTGCCGCCGTAATTTCGGTCTTCGTAGCTGAGGTTGCCGAAGAAAGCCAGGTCATCGCGAACGGATTTTTGTGCGCCCACACGGACGCCGTACAGCTTGTGACCCAGATGTGGCACACCGCCGGCCTTTTCCTTCTCGGTGCCCACATAAGCGCCTGCGAAAAGCACCAGGCCATCGCGGAATGCGTGGGCATAGGACGTTCCCAGCACGGTGCGGTCCGCGTCGCGCAGCGATTGGCCCGGATAACTCAACTGGCCCCACTGGAGATAGGTGCTCCATTGGCGGAAGCCGTCGACACGATAAGTCCACTCACCAACCAGGCCTTGCTGGTCGCGCGCGCGGGATCCGGCAACGGTATAGGTGCCGGCCTGGACGACCCCGGTGAACTCATGTTTTTCGTAGCGATAGCTGGCGCCGGCATTGAGGTCGATCTGGCCTGTGTTGAAGTCGTTGTACTTGGCGTTGACGCGCGAATTGCCGTAGGCATTGGCGATTAACGACCAGCGTGGGTCTACTACGTAGCGGGTTGACAACCCGCCGCCCAGGGTCATGAATGCGTCCTTGGTCTCAACACCCGATGCGCTAAGGGCGAAAATCGCCCCGCCGAAAAGTGGGACCGCGACGTTGGAATTGCCGGGCCCGCTGTTGATATTGGTGTCGTAGCCAATGCTGGCTTCCAGAAATGGTTTGACTGAGGAGCGGGCGGCTTCTTCCGTACGGTCGATGGCTTGCAGGAACTGGTCGATGGTAGCGGCGGCCTCCGCAGGAATGCTTTCCTGCTTGGTTTCCATCAGTACCTGACGGGAGGCCTTGGTGTCTCCGACAGAGAACAGCGCGCGTCCGAGTTCCGCGCGTGCTCGGGAGTTGCTGGGTTGCACGGCCAAAACGCGTTCCAACGCGAACACGGCCCGGGTGTACTGGCCTGTTTCATTGGCTGCAATCCCCAATACGGTGTCGAAGTCAGGGTCACCTGCACGGGTGGTCTCTTGGGGCTCAAGCAGGTCGAAGGCTTTTTGTGCCTGGCTCTGGTCGAGCAGGGTGCGTGCATCGGTGACGAGTGCATCGACTTCCGCATGCACCGCACTGGCCATCATGACGGCGAGGAAGATGGCGGTGCTGCGGAAGATAAAGGTGTTTTTTGAAAACATAAGTATTGGGTTTTACTGGCCCCGGGTAACAACTCGTAAGTAACAAAAGTTTTATATCACGATGAGGGGTCTTTCAACCCTTTATTACACCTTTACCACCCGGTGGAAGTGCGTGCGGGCAACACCTTTTGGGTGTTTGGCAAGCTGGTGGGTGATATTTACGTCTTTGCCCGGTGCGCCTAGGGTATTTACGGGTTTTTTGAGGCGGCTTCGCGCTTAATATTAGCAATCACTTATATTAAGAATAAATCGCTATGACTGAGATGATTCAGACGAGTGCGCAAGTCGAGAGAGGCCGTGTATTTGAACTGGCGGCCGAGCTGTTTGCTGTACTGGCGACGCCCATGCGTCTGCGCGTCCTGAGCGCGCTGTGCGAGCGTGAAAAGTCCGTCAACGAGCTGCTGGCGGAAATCGACACCACGCAACCCAACCTGTCCCAGCATCTGGCTGTGCTGTATCGCACCGGCGTGCTGGCCAAGCGCAAGGAAGGCACCCAGGTGATTTACCGCGTTCAGAGCGAAAAAGCGGTGGCGCTGTGCCGCAGTGTGTGTACCCAGATCGCCATTGAGCTGGATGAACCGGGCGGCTTGTCGCCGGAAGAAAGCCTGTCGCCGCGATCCTCCCCCCACGACGCCTGAACGAAGGAACGCTTTTTATGCTGAGCCGTTTCATACAGCGTGCGCCCGAGAATTTCCTTTCAAAAGATCAAATGGCGGATGTGCGCGCCGGGCGCCGCGGTTTTCTGGCCGGCGCGTTTGCGGCTGCGTCGGCAGGTGTAGCGCTTGCAGGCCAGGCGCGGGCTGCGACTCCTGAGGGCGATGCCAATATCCTGAACCTGCCCGCCCACAGCAAAGGCCTGGGCCAGCCCGTGGCTGCCAGGGGCTATGGTCTGCCCAGTGAATGGGAAAAGAACCTGCAGCGCCGTGAAAGCCCGGGCCTGACGCGCATTGGCCAGGCCAGCGTGAGCTTTTGCCCTTTGCAGGGATTGTTCGGCATCATCACGCCCAGCGGCCTGCACTTTGAGCGCCATCACCAGGGCTGGTGGGACATTGACCCGTCCAGGCACCGCCTGATGGTCAACGGCTCCGATGAGGCCATGCTGAAGCGGCCCATGGTTTTCAGCATGGATGAGCTGATGCGCCTGCCGAACGTCAGCCGCATGCATTTCATCGAATGCGGCGCCAACACCGGCATGGAGTGGGGCAATGCGGCGGTGCCGACGGTGCAGTACACCCACGGCATGCTGAGCTGCAGCGAATTCACCGGCGTGCCGCTGCGCGCGCTGCTGGAGCTGTGCGGTGCGGACCTTAAACGCGCCAAGTTCATCCTGGCCGAGGGGGCTGACGGCTCGGGCATGACTCGCACCATTCCCATGAGCCTGGTGATGAGCGGTGAGGTACTGGTGGCCTACGGGCAGAACGGCGAAATGCTGCGCCCCGAAAACGGTTACCCACTGCGGCTCATCGTGCCTGGCGTGCAGGGCGTGAGCTGGATCAAGTACCTGCGGCGTATTGAAGTGGGCGATATGCCTTACGGGACCAAGGACGAGACGATTCATTACGTTGACCTGCAGCCAAGCGGCCTGCACCGGCAATACACCAGCATCCAGGAAGTCAAAAGCGTGGTCACCTCTCCCAGCGGCGGGCAGGTGTTGCTGCAAAAGGGCTTTCACAACATCACGGGCCTGGCCTGGAGCGGCCGGGGCAAGGTCAAGCGTGTGGATGTCTCCGTGGATGGCGGGCGCAATTGGGCACCCGCACGCCTGGAAGGGCCGGTGCTGGCCAAATGCCTTACGCGTTTTAATGCCGACTTCGTGTGGGACGGAAAACCGGCCATTTTCCAGAGCCGCGCCGTGGACGAAACCGGCCAGATCCAGCCAACGTACAACGAACTGCGCAAGGTGCGTGCGTCGCGCAGCATTTATCACAACAATGCCATTCAGTCGTGGTCGCTGGAAGAAAACGGCGAGGTGAAAAATGTCCAGATTTAAAGCCTGGTCCGCTTTCCCTGGCGTGCGCGTTGCAATGGGTTCGCTGTTGCTGGCGGGCTTCGCCCAGTGGGCTGCGGCTGCGGACAAGCAGGTAAGCCTTGCGGGTATCGGCCGCACGGCGACGCCGGCGGAAGTCAAGGCCTGGGACATCGACGTGCGACCCGACTTCAAGGGCCTGCCCAAAGGGCAGGGCTCGGTACGGCAGGGCGAGGTGGTCTGGGAGGCGCAATGCGCGTCCTGCCACGGCAGTTTTGCCGAGTCTTCCGAAGTGTTCACGCCAATTGCCGGCGGTATCACGGCTGAAGACATCAAGAATGGCCGTGTGGACGGCCTGATGCCTGGCTCCAACCAGCCGAACCGCACCACGCTGATGAAAGTCTCCACGCTGTCGACGCTTTGGGACTACATCAACCGCGCCATGCCCTGGAATGCACCGAAAACATTGACGGCTGACGAGGTCTATGCCGTCACGGCCTACATCCTGAACCTGGGCAATATCCTCCCCGATGACTTCACGCTGTCGGACGGCAATATCCGGGAGGTACAGGCCCGCTTGCCCAATCGCAA
Source organism: Polaromonas sp. (assembly GCF_039932935.1). Classification (GTDB taxonomy): domain Bacteria; phylum Pseudomonadota; class Gammaproteobacteria; order Burkholderiales; family Burkholderiaceae_C; genus Polaromonas. The sequence goes on along the minus strand of NZ_JBDTPB010000016.1, from coordinate 37,616 downwards.
TGGCATGACCACGGCGCACGCGATGTGGCCGGGCAAAGAGCTGGGTGGCACCGCGCGCCCTGATGTGCAGGGTTCGGGCTGCATGGCGAACTGCCGGACCGAGGTGGTGATCAAAAGCTTTTTACCGGACTACGCGCGCAACGCGCATGGCAACCTGGCCGAGCAGTCGCGCGGGGTGGGGGGTACCCGCGGGGTGGATACCACGCTTCCACCAGCAGCCGCCAGTTCAATAAAAAATCAGGCTGTAGCCCAATCAGAACGTGCGCAAGCAGCTCCTGAAAAGATAGCAATCTCAGCGCCGGTCACCTTGGCGCCCACTGCCAATACGTCCGGCGATCCGGCGAAGCAGACCGCTACCGGACTCGCCGCCGTCATGCCGCTGCTGCAGAAAAATACCTGCACCGCCTGCCACGGTGTAGAGAACAAACTGGTGGGACCTTCCTTCAGGGATATAGCCAACAAATATAAGGATCGTGCGGATGCGGCGGTCTACCTCTCAGGCAAAATCAAGGCAGGTGGGCAGGGTGTCTGGGGCGCAATGCCCATGCCACCGCAGGCCTTGAGCGCGGCCGAGGCGGCGCAGATTTCCCAGTGGCTGGCGCAGGGCGCTGCCAAATAAGGGGGCGCAAGCCTGAAAACCCATGCACCAACCGGAAAGTTATTTTTACGGCATTCTCGGGAGAAGCACTCTCCCCGAATCCTGCGTTTTTGTGTCCAATCGAGCCTAGTTTTTAAGACATTCAAGTTATATAAAAGGAGTTCACCATGGAACGTCGTGATTTTCTGGCCAGCAGCTCTGGCGCCACCGCGCTGGTGCTGGCCGCCGCTTCGGGCCTGAACCCGGCCCACGCGCAAAACGCGCCGGGCTGGAACAAGGCCGCTTTTGACAGCAAGTCCCTGGCCGATGCCGCCAAAGCCATGGGTGCGACCAGCGCCCCGGTCGAAAGCAAGGACCTGCTGCTGCAGGCGCCCGAGATCGCCGAGAACGGCAATGTGGTGCGCGTTGGGGCGCAAAGCAATATCGCCAACACCACGCAAATTGCGTTTGTGGTTGAGAAAAACCCCAGCGCGCTGGCCGCGATGTTCGACATTCCCGCCGGCACCGACGCCAACGTCTCGACCAATCTCAAGATGGGCCAGTCCTCCAACGTGTATGCGCTGGCCAAAGCCGGCGACAAGTACTTCTACGCAGTAAAAGAAGTCAAAGTGACCCTGGGCGGCTGCGGCGGCTGAGTCCCCGCAACACCTAACGACTGAAAGGAACAAGACATGTCAGATCCAATGCGAATCCGGGCACAGGCCCAAGGCGATAAAACCACGGTACGCGTGCTCGTGAGCCACGAAATGGAAAGCGGCCAGCGCAAAGACGCCGCCGGCAAGACCGTGCCAGCCTGGTTTATCCAGAACATCACCGCAACCTGGAACGGTAAAACCGTGATGAGCGCGCAGTGGGGCACGGCGGTGTCCAAGAACCCGTTTGTGCAGTTCAGCTTCAAGGGCGGCAAGGCCGGTGAGAAGATTGCGGTCAGCTGGGTCGACAACCACGGCGACAAGCGGACAGACGAAGCCGTTATTTCCTGATCGGGCCTGCGCCTGAACCCGGCTGGAGCCGGGGCGTTCCCGCCGCGGCAGAGGCCGCCCACAACGACATTTGAGGAGACCACGATGAAATCAAGCCTGTTTGGGCTGGCGGCACTGGCCGCGATATCTGCCTTGCCTTTGACTGCGCTGGCGCAGAAAAGCACGGCAGAAGGCATTGCCGAATACCGCGCCATGCTGGCCGACGGCAATCCTGCCGAGCTCTACGAAGCCAAAGGCGAGGCCCTCTGGAAACAGGCGCGTGGCCCCAAAAATGCGTCGCTTGAAAAATGCGACCTGGGCAAGGGTCCAGGCGTGGTGAAGGGCGCTTTTGTCGAGCTGCCTCGGTTTTTTGCCGACACGCAGCGCGTGCAAGACCTGGAGTCGCGCCTCTTGACCTGCATGGAGCAGCTGCAGGGCTTTAACGCCAGCGAGATTGCCAAAACCCGCTTTGGCGCTGGCGAGCAGAAAACCATCGAATCGTTGGTGGCCTATATCTCGGGCGAGTCGCGTGACCTGGCTTTTAACGTGCCCCAGTCGCACGACAAGGAAAAGCTGATGTACGAAGTGGGCAAGAAGGTGTTTTACCTTCGCGGCGGCCCGTACGACTTCTCCTGCGCCTCTTGCCACGGGGAAGACAACAAGCGTGTGCGCTTGCAGGATTTGCCGAACCTCACCAAGCAGCCCGGTGCGGGCACCGGATTCGGCTCCTGGCCGGCCTACCGCGTCTCCAGCGGTGACCTGTGGAGCATGCAGCGCCGCCTGAACGACTGCTACCGCCAGCAGCGCTTCCCCTTCCCGGGCTACGCGTCTGACGCCACCATTGCCCTGGGTGTGTTCATGGGCGTCAACAGCAAGGGTGGCGCTTCCATTGCGCCGGCCCTCAAACGCTAATCCGGCAGGAGAACCCGATGAAGATGATTTACACCAAAGCCGCCCTGTCCACTGCCTGCCTGGCATTGACCGCCTTTTTCCTGTCCAGTTGCGCAGTTGCACCCACGGCGCAGCAGGTAGACGAAGCCACCCAGCTGGTGCTCAAAAGCTCCTTCCGTGAGCAGGGCATCGCCAAGATGGACCGCCTGACGCCGGACGCCTCCAACCAGGCTTGCTCCGAAGCCGCCGGCAAGCCGCTGGACGAAAAACTTGCCAAGTCCATCGAAGAAGCCAACCTCAAAACCGTGAAACTGCCTTCCGATGGCAAGTATCTCGGCAACTGGAGCGAAGGCGAGAAGATCGCGCAAAACGGCCGTGGCCTGACCTGGAGCGACAAGCCCGGCGAAGCCAACGGCGGCAGCTGCTACAACTGCCACCAGATCAGCAAAGCCGAGTTGTCCTTCGGCTCCATCGGCCCCAGCCTCTACAACTACGGCAAGCTGCGCGGCGTGAGCAACCCGGCCTCCGCCGAGAGCAAGCCCATCGTGGACTACACCTGGGGCAAGCTGTGGAACGCCAAAGCCTACAACGCCTGCTCCGACATGCCGAGGTTCGGCCACGCCGCCATCCTGAACGAGCAACAGATCCGCGACGTGATGGCGCTGCTGCTGGACCCGAATTCTCCCGTCAACAAGTAAGTTGATGGTGTTTTAGGCTTGCAGCCCAATAGTGACGAGCGCAAGCAGCTACTGAAGTGATAGCAATCTGAAAGCATGCCTGGTGCACCGGGCAGGATGTCCAACGCCATGAATCTTTCCCGCCGCGAGTTTGCAAGTGTCATGGCGGCCGCGCTGGCCGCCGGTTTTCCCCTGCAGCGTGAGGCTGGCGCCGCCCAGGCCGCTAGCCTGTATGAACTGCCGCGCACCGGCAACGTGCACCTGCTGCACATGACCGACTGCCACGCCCAGTTGCTGCCGATTTACTTTCGCGAGCCCTCCGTCAACCTGGGCGTGGGCGCCATGCGCGGGCAGGCACCCCACCTGGTGGGCGAGCATTTGCTCAAAGCCGCCAGTTTGAAGTCGGGCACGCCTGAGGCCCATGCCTTGACCTTCCTCAACTTCGAGCGGGCCGCTCGCCAGTATGGCAAGGTCGGCGGTTTTGCCCATCTGGCCACGCTTGTCAAACAGCTGAAAGCCGGACGTCCCGGCGCCTTGTTGCTGGACGGTGGCGACACCTGGCAGGGCAGCGCCACCGCGCTCTGGACGCAAGGGCAGGACATGGTCGATGCGGCCAAGCTGCTGGGGGTGGACGTGATGACCGGCCACTGGGACTTCACCTACGGCGAAGAGCGCATCAAGAAGATCGTCGAGCAGGATTTCGCCGGCAAGGTCGATTTCGTCGCCCAAAACGTCAAGACTGCCGACTTCGGCGACCCGGTCTTCAAGCCCTATGTGATCAAGGAACTGAACGGTGTGCCGGTCGCCATCGTCGGCCAGGCCTTTCCCTATACGCCTATTGCCAACCCGGCGTGGCTCACACCCAACTGGAGTTTCGGCATTCGTGAGAGCGAGATGCAGGAGACCGTGAACGAGGCCCGCGCCAAGGGTGCGCAGGCCGTGGTGCTGCTCAGCCACAACGGCATGGACGTGGACCTCAAAATGGCTTCGCGTGTCACGGGGATCGACGCCATTTTGGGCGGCCACACGCATGACGGCGTGCCGGTGCCGGTGATCGTCAAAAACCCGGGCGGTCAGACCATCGTGACCAATGCCGGCAGCAACGGCAAGTTTCTCGGCGTACTGGACCTGAACGTGAAGGATGGCAAAGTGGCGGGCTTCAACTACCGGCTGCTTCCGGTGTTTGCCAACTTGCTGCCAGCCGACGCGACCATGGACGAGCTGATTGCGAAGGTGAGGGCGCCTTATGCCGACAAACTGGGCGAAAAGCTGGCGGTGACGGAAGGCACGCTTTATCGGCGCGGCAACTTCAACGGCAGCTTCGACCAGCTGATCCTGGATGCGCTGATGAAGGTGCGTGGCGCCGACATCGCATTTTCGCCGGGCTTTCGCTGGGGGACTTCGCTGCTGCCCGGCCAGGCCATCACGCGCGAGCATGTGATGGACCAGACCGCCATCACTTACCCCTGGACCACGCTGACGGACATGCGCGGCGACATGATCAAGACCATTCTGGAAGACGTGGGTGACAACCTCTTCAACCCCGACCCGTATTACCAGCAGGGCGGCGACATGGTGCGTGTGGGCGGGCTCACCTACACCTGCGAGCCTGGCGCCAAAATGGGGGAACGCATCCAGGACATGCGCCTGGGCGGCAAGCTCATTGACGCCGGCAAGACCTACAAGGTGGCCGGTTGGGCGCCTGTGGCCGAGGCCAGCAAAAATGCCGGTCCACCGGTCTGGGATGTCGTGGAAACCTATCTGAAGGCCCAAAAGGTTATCAAACCCGTCAAACCCAATACCCCGCGGCTTGTGGGTGTGGCCGGCAACCCAGGCCTTGCCGGGTGACTTTCAGCCCCCAGATGCAGCAGTAGCTCCAAGGCATGTGAAGGCATGTGAGAGCATGTAAGAGGTATGTGAGGGCGTTGTGAGTGCGCAGAAGCCATGGCTTTTCGGCTATGGTCATGACACGGTCTTTCCGCTGTCACAGTTCGGTGGCACAATCTGGGTTGTTTCTGAAGGCCCTTCCTGCCACAGTCGCATCCGCTAATCGGTCCAGCCGTGTTGCGGAAGGTTAATTTAACAAGCTTTAACCAGCTAATGTTTCCCCAAGGGAAACGGAGGTCAGCGGATATGAGTTCCAACCCGACGGCGTCGTCCGTCTATTCAGCCTATCAGGGCAACACCTATCTCTTCGGCGGCAATGCGCCCTATGTCGAAGAGATGTACGAAAACTACCTCGCGAACCCCGGCAGCGTGCCCGACAACTGGCGCGAGTATTTCGACGCACTCCAGCACGTTCCCGCCGTTGACGGCAGCAATGCCAAGGACGTTCCGCATCTGCCGGTCGTCAATGCCTTTGCCGAGCGCGCCAAGCAAGGCCAGACCAAAGTGGTGGTCGCCAGCGGCGCAGACTCCGAAATGGGCCGCAAGCGCACCGCCGTCCAGCAATTGATCGCCGCCTACCGCAACGTCGGCGCTCGCTGGGCCGACCTCGATCCGCTCAAGCGCGCCGAACGCGACAAGATTCCCGAACTGGAGCCATCGTTCTACGGCTTCAGCGACGCCGACCAGGAAACCGTGTTCAACACCAGCAACACCTTCTTCGGCAAAGACACGATGAGCCTGCGCGAGCTCATGAACGCGCTGCGCGAAACCTATTGCGGCACCATCGGCGCCGAATACATGTACGCCACTGACCAGAACCACAAGCGCTGGTGGCAGCAAAAGCTCGAATCGATTCGCAGCAAGCCCAACTTCGCCAAGGAAAAGAAGCTTCACATCCTGGACCGCCTGTCGGCCGCCGAAGGCCTGGAGCGCTTCCTCCACACCAAATACGTCGGCCAGAAGCGCTTCTCGCTGGAAGGCGGCGAAAGCTTCATCGCCAGCATGGACGAGCTGATCCAGCAAGGCGGCATCAAGGGCGTGCAGGAAATCGTGATCGGCATGGCCCACCGCGGCCGCCTGAACGTGCTGGTCAACTCCCTCGGTAAAGTGCCGGCCGATTTGTTCGCGGAGTTCGACCACACCGCGCCAGAAGACCTGCCCAGCGGAGACGTCAAATACCACCAGGGCTTCAGCTCCGATGTGACAACCCCCGGCGGCCCCGTCCACCTGACGCTGGCCTTCAACCCCTCGCACCTCGAGATCGTCAACCCTGTGGTTGAAGGCTCGGTGCGCGCCCGCATGGACCGCCGCGCCGACCCTCAGGGCCTGCAGGTGCTGCCAGTGCTGGTGCACGGCGATGCCGCCTTCGCAGGGCAGGGCGTGGTCATGGAAACGCTGGCGCTGGCCGAAACCCGGGGTTATTTCACCGGCGGCACGGTGCACATCGTGATTAATAACCAGATCGGCTTCACCACCAGCGACCCGCGTGACAGCCGTTCAACGTTGTATTGCACTGACGTCGTCAAGATGATCGAAGCGCCGGTGCTGCACGTCAACGGGGACGATCCTGAAGCTGTCGTGCTGGCCACCCAGCTGGCGCTCGAATTCCGCATGGAGTTCCACAAGGATGTCGTGGTCGACATCATCTGCTTCCGCAAACTGGGCCACAACGAGCAGGACACGCCTGCGCTCACCCAGCCGCTGATGTACAAGAAAATCGCACAGCACCCCGGCACACGCCGCCTGTACGCCGACAAGCTGGCGGCGCAGGGCATGGGCGATACGCTGGGTGACGACATGGTCAAGGCCACGCGCGCCGCGCTGGATGCCGGCAAGAGCACCTTTGATCCTGTGCTCACCAACTTCAAGAGCAAGTACGCGGTCGACTGGGTGCCTTACCTGGGCAAGAAGTGGACCGATGCTGGCGACACCGCTATCCCCATGGCCGAGTGGAAGCGCCTGGCCGAGAAGATCACGACGATTCCTGCCACGGTGACGCCGCACAACCTGGTCAAGAAGGTCTATGACGACCGCGCAGCCATGGGCCGCGGCGACGTGCCGGTGGACTGGGGCATGGGCGAGCACATGGCGTTTGCCTCCCTGGTGGCCAGTGGCTATCCGGTGCGCCTGTCGGGCGAAGATTGCGGACGCGGTACCTTCACGCACCGCCACGCCGTGATTCACGACCAGAACCGCGAAAAATTCGACACCGGCACCTATGTGCCGCTGTCGAACGTGGCCGACAATCAGGCCCCGTTCGTCGTCATCGACTCCATCCTGTCCGAAGAGGCGGTGCTGGCGTTTGAATACGGCTACGCGTCCAACGATCCCAATACGCTGGTGATCTGGGAAGCCCAGTTCGGCGATTTCGCCAACGGCGCGCAGGTCGTGATCGACCAGTTCATTGCTTCGGGTGAAGTGAAGTGGGGCCGCGTCAACGGCATCACGCTGATGCTGCCGCACGGCTATGAAGGACAGGGCCCTGAGCACAGCTCGGCGCGCCTGGAGCGCTTCATGCAGTTGTCGGCCGACACCAATATGCAGGTGGTGCAACCGACGACCGCCAGCCAGATCTTCCACGTGTTGCGCCGCCAGATGGTGCGCAACCTGCGCAAGCCGCTGGTCATCATGACGCCCAAGTCACTGCTGCGTGCCAAGGATGCGGCATCTCCTTTGAGCGAGTTCACCAAGGGCAGTTTCCAGACGGTTATTCCCGAGAACAAGGAAGAGATCAACAAAAAGGCCGACAAGGTCAAACGCGTCGTGGCGTGCTCCGGCAAGGTGTACTACGACCTGGCTAAAAAGCGCGAAGAAAAAGGCTTTGACGACACGGTCATCCTTCGCGTTGAGCAGCTTTATCCGTTCCCGCACAAAGCTTTTGCGGCTGAACTGAAAAAGTACCCGAATGTCACCGACATCGTGTGGTGTCAGGACGAGCCGCAAAACCAGGGCGCCTGGTTCTTCGTGCAGCATTACATCCACGAGAACATGAACGAAGGCCAAAAACTGGGTTACTCGGGCCGTGCGGCTTCGGCTTCGCCGGCAGCAGGTTACTCGCATCTGCACCAGGAGCAGCAAAAGGCTCTGGTGGACGGGGCGTTTGCCAAGCTCAAGGGTTTTGTGCTGACCAAATAAGGTCAGCCCAATCCCCATCACGAACGAATACAAGAACGAACCCCGAAAGAATCAAATGGCTATCGTAGAAGTCAAAGTCCCCCAATTGTCCGAGTCCGTGGCAGAAGCCACCATGCTTCAGTGGAAGAAAAAAGTCGGTGAAGCAATCGCTGTGGATGAAATCCTGATTGAAATCGAGACCGACAAGGTGGTGCTGGAAGTGCCGGCGCCCTCTGCTGGCGTATTGACCGAGCTGGTTGTCGCTGATGGCGGCACCGTGGTGTCGGATCAGGTGATCGCGCGTATCGACACCGAAGGCAAGGCAGGTGCTGCGGCTCCTGCAGCTGCCCCGGCGGCAGCTGCGGCCGTCGCAGCGCCTGCTGCTGCGTCTACGGCTGCACCTGCTCCCGCAGCCGGTGGCTCCATGGCTGGCGTTGCTATGCCCGCCGCCGCCAAGTTGATGGCCGACAACAACCTTGCCGCTGGCTCGGTGGCTGGAACCGGTAAGGACGGGCGCGTCACCAAGGGCGATGTACTGGGTGCAACTGCTGGCGGTGCCGCCAAGCCGGCAGCTGCTGTCATCCCCACCGGCGCGCCGACCACCACCTTGCCTCAGGTCGCGGCATCCGCCAAGCCTGCCGACCTGGGTGATCGTCCGGAGCAGCGCGTGCCCATGAGCCGCTTGCGCGCCCGGATTGCCGAGCGCCTGCTGCAGTCGCAATCGACCAATGCCATCCTGACCACCTTCAATGAAGTGAACATGGCGCCCGTGATGGAAATGCGCAAGCGCTTCCAGGAAAAGTTCGAAAAAGAACATGGCACCAAAATTGGTTTCATGAGCTTCTTCGTCAAGGCGGCTGTGCACGCGCTGAAGAAATATCCCGTGCTCAACGCTTCGGTTGACGGCAATGACATCGTCTACCACGGCTATTTCGACATCGGTATCGCTGTGGGTTCGCCGCGCGGCCTGGTGGTTCCTATCCTGCGCAATGCTGACCAGATGAGCTTTGCCGACATTGAAAAGAAGATTGCCGAGTACGGTGCGAAAGCGCGTGACGGCAAGCTGGGCATCGAGGAGATGTCAGGCGGCACCTTCTCGATCTCCAATGGCGGCGTGTTCGGCTCCATGCTGTCCACCCCCATCATCAACCCGCCACAGTCGGCCATCCTGGGTGTGCACGCGACCAAAGACCGTGCTGTGGTCGAAAACGGCCAGATCGTGGTGCGCCCGATGAACTACCTCGCCATGAGCTATGACCACCGTATCGTCGACGGCCGCGAAGCCGTGCTGGGCCTGGTGGCCATGAAGGAAGCGCTGGAAGATCCCGCACGTCTGCTGTTCGACATCTAAGGCTGTCGATGCGCCGCCTAGTCGCCTGCCTGGCCTGCACGTTGAGCGTGGGCCTGGCTGCGGCTGCAGCGCCGGTTGACGACAACTGGAGCGGTCATTACGGGCTGCAGTGGCTTGGCGCTTCGCAGCCGGGCTCCCGGGTGGTACTGGTCAAGGCGCCGGATGCCGACCCCGGAAAACTGATGGAAAAATACCAGTCGGACCTGGCCCGCTGGACTATTGCCTATGTGCAGACTCCCACGCAAACCGTATCCCTGCGGCGCTTCCTGGAGACGGAGTACGAAGGCTTTGGTTGGGTAGCTCTGCATGCCGCTGGCCAGATTGAATGCCTTGATGCCAGTCACATATTCGTCTGCAGGACCACGCCCGGCACGACCGTAAAACTTGGCCCCGATGGCCCCACGCAGGAAAGCCTGCTGGCGAGCACCGGCGTATTTGGAATACTCCTCCACGCGGGGGCGTTTGAACTCAATAAGGAATAGAAAATGTCTAAACAATTCGACGTCATCGTCATCGGCGGCGGCCCCGGCGGCTACATCGCCGCCATCCGCGCGGCCCAGCTGGGCTTTAACGTTGCCTGCATCGACGAATGGAAAAATGCCAAGGGCGGCCCCGCCCTGGGCGGCACCTGCACCAACGTGGGCTGCATCCCCTCCAAGGCGCTGCTGCAATCGTCCGAACATTTTGACCATGCCAGCCACCACTTCGCCGAGCACGGCATTGAGGTCAAGGGCCTGGGCCTGGACGTCGCGAAGATGCTGGCCCGCAAGGACACGGTCGTCAAGCAGAACAACGACGGCATCGTTTACCTGTTCAAGAAGAACAAGGTCACCTTTTTTCACGGCCGCGGCTCTTTTGTCGCCGTCAAAGACGGCCTTTATGACGTCAAGGTGGCCGGTGCCGCAGAGGAAACCATCTCCGGCAAGCACATCATTGTGGCCACGGGTTCCAACGCCCGTGCGTTGCCCGGCGCGCCGTTTGACGAGGAAAACATCCTGTCGAACGACGGCGCGCTGCGCGTCGGCGCCGTGCCCAAAAAGTTGGGCTTGATCGGCTCCGGCGTGATCGGCCTGGAAATGGGTTCGGTCTGGCGCCGTCTGGGCGCCGAAGTCACCGTGCTCGAAGGCCTGCCGACTTTTCTGGGCGCAGTCGATCAGCAGATCGCCAAAGAGGCCAAGAAGGCATTCGACAAGCAGGGCCTGAAAATCGCGCTCGGCGTGAAGGTCGGCGAGATCAAAAGCGGCAAGAAGGGCGTGAGTGTTGCCTACACCGATGCCAAGGGTGACGCCCAGACCCTGGAAGTGGACAAGCTCATCATCTCCATTGGCCGGGTGGCCAACACCCAGGGCCTCAACCCTGAGGCTGTGGGCCTGAAGCTCGACGAGCGCGGCGCTGTGGTGGTGGATGACGAATGCAAGACCAGCCTGCCGAACGTGTGGGCCATCGGCGATGTGGTGCGCGGCCCCATGCTGGCGCACAAGGCCGAGGAAGAGGGCGTTGCGGTTGCCGAGCGTATTGCCGGGCAGCACGGTCACGTCAACTTCAACACGATTCCCTGGGTCATTTACACCAACCCCGAAATCGCTTGGGTCGGCCAGACCGAAGAGCAGCTCAAGGCTGCCGGGCGGGCGTACAAGGCAGGGACTTTCCCGTTCATGGCCAATGGCCGCGCGCGCGCGCTGGGCGACACGACCGGCATGGTGAAGATGTTGGCCGATGCCGCCACAGATGAGATTCTCGGTGTGCACATCGTTGGGCCGATGGCCAGTGAACTGATTGCCGAGTGCGTGGTGGCCATGGAATTCCGTGCCAGCAGTGAAGATATTGCGCGCATCTGCCATGCCCATCCGTCTCTGAGCGAGGCGACCAAGGAAGCCGCGTTGGCAGTCGATAAGCGCACTTTGAACTTCTGAGCACACGGGCACGAATACGGTGACTCAACCGGTGCGCGCGGCGTACGACGCCGAACTCGCGGCGCGGGGCTATAAAAGCGACCCTGCCCAGTTGCGGGCGGTCGAGGCGCTTGAGCGTTGTGCCTCTGAGTGGGCGGCGTTCAAGGAGCAGCGCTCCAACGCCATCAAGAAGCTGATCAACCGGCCCGATGTGCCCCGTGGCGTGTACATGCACGGTGGCGTTGGCCGGGGTAAAAGTTTTTTGATGGATTGCTTTTTTGGGGCTGTTCCGCTCAAACGCAAGGTACGGTTGCATTTTCATGAGTTCATGCGCGAGGTGCACCGGGAACTGCAGGACCTCCAGGGCACGGCAAATCCGCTCGATGAGCTTGGCCGGCGCATTGCAAAGCGATATCGGCTTATCTGTTTTGACGAGTTTCATGTGGCAGACATCACCGACGCGATGATTCTGCATCGCTTGTTGTCGGCGCTGTTTGAGAATGGGGTGGGTTTTGTCACGACCTCGAACTTCGAGCCTGACGGGTTGTACCCCAATGGCATGCATCGCGACCGCGTCCTTCCGGCAATTGAGCTCCTCAAGGCTCATCTGGAGGTCATCAGTGTTGATAACGGCACCGACTACCGCGGACGCACCCTGGCGCAGGCGAAGCTTTATCACACACCGCTTGGCCCTCAGGCAGACGCCGAAATGACGGAGACTTTCAATGCCCTGGCGGAGTCTCAGGATGAAAATCCGATATTGCAGATTGAATCAAGGCAAATCCAGGCAAGGCGCAAGGCGGGCGGGGTTGTGTGGTTTGACTTCAAAACCTTGTGCGGCGGGCCGCGCTCGCAAAATGATTACCTCGAAATAGCCACGCAGTTTCATACCGTGCTGCTAAGCGATGTACCGCACATGCCGGTACGTATGGCGTCCGAGGCGCGGCGATTTACCTGGCTGGTAGACGTGTTGTATGACCGCAGGGTCAAGTTGATCATGTCGGCTGAAGTTGCGCCCGACGCGTTGTACACCGAGGGACCACTGGTACACGAGTTTCCCCGTACTGTCTCCCGGCTCAATGAAATGCAGTCAAAAGAATTCCTGGCACTTGAACGCAGAAACGTGGATACCGCACTCACATGAAACATCTGGCAATCGCCTGTTTTTTGAGCACACTTGCTGCGTTGGCGAGTGCCCAGCCGACGGTGGACTCGGCTGCACCTGCCGAACAAATTCGGAGTATCGACGCTGAAAGAACCAGAATCAGCGCCGAACGCAACAGGCTGGAGGCTGGTTTCCTCGCCGAAGATGCCGCTTGCTACGACCGGTTTGCCGTCAACCGCTGCCTGGAAAAGGTCAATGACCGCCGGCGTGAGGCCATGGGAGATCTGCGGCGGCAGGAAATTTCTCTCAATGACGAGGAGCGCCGCATCAAGGGCGCGGAACAGATTCGCAAAACCGAAGAAAAGTCTTCTGCTGAAAAGCAGCAGGAGGCTGCCGACCGCAGAGCCAAAGCGCTGGAAGATTCTCGCTCCCGCCTTGAACGGGAGCAAAAGAAAAATGAAGAGCGTGCTTCGGCCAAAGCCGCGGAGCAAGGCAGCAGTGATGCGAACGCAGCCAAGCTAAAGGGCAGCCAGGAAAAATCGCGCGACCGGCTTGACAAGCAAAGCGCTGCCGCGGAAGAGGCTAAAAAATTCAGTGATCGCCAGAAAGAGGCCCAGGAACGCAAAGCCCAGCATGAGCGTGATCGGCTCAAACAGACAAAACCCCCGGCGAAACAGCTGCCCTTGCCGCAGTAACCTGGATTAGGCGGTGCGGGCGGTGTGGGCGCTTAAGCCAATGGTTCGAGTTTGACGATTGCCAACGAAAGGTTGTCACCGCCGCCTCGTGCGCGGGATCTGGCTTTTTGAATCAGGAATTCAGTGGCCTCGCGCGGCGACAGCATGGAAAGGGCCGACCCCATTTCGCTGGTGCTGAAGTAATGCCAGACCCCGTCGCTGCAGGCCAGCAGAATATCTTCAGGGCGCAACTGCGGGATGAAATGGTGGGTAATTGGCGGTGCGTCTTCCGTGCCCAGACAGCCCATCAGAATGTTTGACTGCGGATGAACATTGGCTTCTTCTTCGGTAATCTCGCCTTTGTCGACCAGGGTCTGCACATACGAATGGTCAACCGTTCTGTGCACAAGCTTGCTGCCCTGGTAGTGGTAAATGCGGGAGTCGCCCGTATGCACCCAGTGACAGTCGCCGCCCGGGTTAATCAAGAACGCCGCCAAGGTGCTGTGAGGCTCCTGCTCGGCCGAGATCGCGGTCAGCTTGATGACGATGTGCGCTTCTTCAATGATCTGCTTGAGCATTGCAGGCGCGTCATCCGTTTCAGGGTCATAGCGCTCAAAAAGCTGCTTTGCCGTCATCATGACCTGATCGGAAGCTTTGCGGCCGCCGCTGCGGCCTCCCATGCCGTCAGCCACGATGGCAAGCATGCAGCCGGGAATGCGCGAGTGGCTGAATAGATTGACCTGATCTTGCTGGTAGTCCCGATCACCTTTGTGGATACCGGTAGACGCTGTGAGTCGATAACCTTTGGACATTGTGTGGTCGTTCGAGCGCGAAGCTCGATTTATGGTCGCAATCGACGTATTATCAAGCGAAGCAGCGCGTACGGATACAAAACCTTGGACTTAAATTTACATTCCCCGGAACGCCAGCTGATTGAACTCAAGATGGAGCACGCCGACCTCAATGCGCTGGTGGACATGACTGCGCACGCTTTCCCCATCGATGAATTGTTGCTCAGGCGCCTCAAAAAGCGGCGCCTGCAGCTTCGTGACCAGATCGCACAGCTCGAGTTGTCACTGGACCCGCCCGAGCCCGCCTGATGACCCTTGCGATTGAAGTGGAAGAGGCTTTTGCGGCAGGCGGTGTTTTGTCGCGCGCCGCCGAGCATTTCGTACCGCGCAGCGGGCAAACCGAAATGGCGCTGGCCGTTGCGCGTGCCATAGAGGGCGCATACCCTCTCGTGGTTGAAGCCAGCACTGGCGTAGGGAAGACCTTTTCCTACCTGGTTCCGGCATTGCTCAGCGGCGAGCGGGTTCTGTTGTCTACGGCGACAAAGGCCCTGCAGGACCAACTTTTTGGGCGGGATTTGCCGCGTCTTGTCGAAGCGCTTGGCCTTCCAGTCAGCACGGCCTTGCTCAAAGGGCGGGCCAGTTACCTGTGCCTGCATCGCATGGAAATGGCACGGCAGGAGGCGCACCTGCCCGACGGCGCTTCTTTGCGCGCCCTGGCCAAAATCGAAACATGGTCCGGAGTCACACGCACCGGAGACCTCGCCGAGCTTCCGGGACTCGACGAACGCTCTCCCATGATTCCGCTCGTCACGTCAACCCGAGAGAACTGCCTGGGCGCCACCTGTCCACGTTTTCGGGCCTGTCATGTGAATCTTGCACGCCGCGAAGCGATGGCGGCGGATGTGGTCGTGATCAACCACCATCTCTTCTTCGCCGACCTGGCCGTTCGTGAATCCGGTGTGGCCGAGTTACTGCCTTCGGTGCGGATTGCCATATTTGACGAAGCGCATCAGCTCAATGAGACCGGCATCCAGTTTTTGGGTACCCATCTGACCACCGGACAGCTTCTTGATTTCGCGCGGGATATGCTGGCCGCTGGCTTGCAATTGGCCCGAGGGCTGGTGGATTGGCAAGAAGTGGTTTCCGCCGTCGAGCATGCGGCCCGCGAGATGCGGTTGTGCGCAGGAAAGCAATACCCGGGAACCAAACTACGATGGGTTGGCGACACCCCTGAGGGTCTGGATGCCGCTGAATGGGGCGCCGCGCTGGAGGGTGTTCACGCATCCTGCAAGCTGGCGTGTGAGGCGTTGGATACCGTCAGTGAAATAGCGCCCGATTTTGTCCGACTTCAGGAGCGCGCTGTTGCGTTGGTGGAACGCGCTGAACGATTTGTACATGACTGCGAACCGGGCTGTGTGCGTTGGGCGGACGTGGGCGTCCAGCTCCGATTGGTCGAGTCGCCGCTGAACATCTCGAAGGCTGTGAAAAGCAAGGTACTGGGCGATGCGGGGGGCGCGGTGAAGTCCTGGATATTCACCTCGGCCACGTTGGGCGATGACGACAAGCTCAGCTGGTTTACGCAGCCCTGCGGGCTTGAAGAGGCCAAGGTGTTGCGGGTCGGAAGCCCTTTTGACTATGGGCGGCAAGCGGCACTGTACGTGCCTGCCTCGTTTCCTAAACCTGGAGACCCCGCTCATACCCCCAAAGTTGCTGAGGCAGCCGCCCGATGGTCAAGACGCCTTGGGGGCCGCACCATGGTTTTGACAACCACACTGCGAGCCTTGCGAACCATTGGTGATGCGCTCAGGGAAGCGTTCATGGATTCGCCGGACATGGAGGTGCTGGTTCAAGGGGCCATGCCCAAGCGCGTACTGATTGAGCGCTTCCGTGAAGGCAGCAGTGCCGGCGGCAAAGGCTGCGTGTTGGTGGCGTCAGCGTCGTTCTGGGAAGGCATTGATGTTCCCGGTGATGCGCTTCAACTGGTCATTATTGACAAGCTGCCTTTTCCTCCTCCGAACGACCCGCTGGCCGAAGCACGTTCAAAGCTCCTGGAGTCGCAAGGACGCAGTGCTTTTAACGATTATTTTCTGCCCGAAGCCGCGGTGGCCCTCAAGCAGGGGGCTGGACGGCTGATACGCCGGGAAAGTGACGAAGGCGTGCTGGTCGTCTGCGACAGCCGCCTGGGCGCGATGGGTTACGGCAAACGTTTGCTAAAGGCATTGCCGCCAATGCTACGCCTGACATCCGAACAGGAGCTGCTGGACAGGCTGGACGCCCTTACCAGAACTTGTACCAAGGATTGTCTGCAGACTTGAAGCCCTTGGTGAGGTACTCGCTTTGCGGGTAGCTCTTTTCGAGGATACGGCGGGTGTCATCGCGCAATTCGACCATGCCCAATGCATCGTAAGACTTGTAGAGAATAAAGGTCGCCTCCTCAAGCGCGGGGACATCGCGGTAGTCGGAAATCGCGCTTTGTGCGCGGTTGATGGCCGCCACGTATGCACCACGAGAGTAGTAATACCGAGCGACATGCACCTCGGACTGCGCCAGTGAATTCACGATATAGCTCATCCGCAGGCGGGCATCGGGCGAATACTTGGAGTCCGGAAAACGGGTCACAAGTTCCCTGAACGATTCGAAGCACTCTTTGGCCGCTTTCTGGTCTCTCTCGGATAAGTCCTGGCGCGAGATAAAACCAAAAATGCCGAGGTTGTCGTTGAAATTCACGAGACCTTTGAGGTACAGGGCATAGTCCAGAGCAGGGCTGGCAGGGTGCAACCTGATGAACCGGTCCAGCGTCGCGATGGCTTGGGCTTGTTCGCCGCCCTTGTACTGGGCATAGGCCTTTTCAAGTTGTGCTTGCTGCGCAAGAGGAGTGCCCGCCGCGCGGCCTTCCAGCTTTTCATACAACGGAATTGCCTTGTCATATGCCCCGCCGCTGGCCTCGTCCTTGGCTTCCGCGTAAATCTTGTTGGGACTCCATGTCGCGGTTTTGTCTGGCGCAGGGGTGCTGGAGCATCCCGCGATCACGAAAGACAAGGCGCAAACGGCTGCAAAAAGCGGCATTGCATTGGGAACAACCGATAATTTGGTGGAAAACATTGCAATCGACCTTCTTGATGACTGATTCAGAACAAAGCAAATTGATTATATCGGGCGCTGCTGCGCCTGAGGACGTACCAGACGAGGCGCTGGAGGAGGGAGATGCGACTGTCGAAATGGAGCTGCGTCAGGTAGCGGTTCCGGCCGACAACCATGGCAGTCGCCTGGACCGTGCGCTGGCTGTCATTGTGCCCGAGTTCTCCCGGACATACCTTCAGCAATTGATTGACTCGGGCATGGTAAGCATCGGGGGCGTGACAGTCACCAAGGCGTCCGCAAAGGTCAAAGCGGGCGATGCGCTGGCGATTGAGCTGCGTCCGACGCCGCAAAGCCAGGCGTTCAAACCAGAGGCCATGGCGCTGGAAATCGTGTTCGAGGATGCTTACCTGATGGTGATTAACAAGCCCGCTGGGCTGGTAGTGCATCCGGCGCCCGGAAATTGGCATGGAACTTTGTTGAACGGCTTGCTGGCGCATGATCCACGGGCGGTTTTGTTGCCGCGCGCCGGCATCGTCCACCGTCTTGACAAGGACACCAGTGGACTGATGGTGGTTGCTCGCCAGCGGTCGGTGATGGACCAGCTGGTGGGTCTGATCGCCGCCCGCGACGTGAGCCGCGAATATGTGGCGCTGGCACATGGCGCGTGGCAGGGTGCGAAAGCCCGGCAGGTCGATACCGCCATTGGACGGGATCCACGCAATCGACTGCGCATGGCGGTGGTGGACCTGGAGAGAAACGCCGGGAAAACCGCTTCCACCATGGTCTCGCTGCTGCAAACCGTCGGCAAGCATTGCCTTGTCCGTTGCAAGTTGCACACCGGTCGCACGCACCAGATCCGGGTGCACATGGCCTCCATCGGCCATCCGCTGGTATCGGACGCGTTGTATGGGGGAGCACCCGCAGCGGGTCTTGGCAGGCAGGCGCTGCATGCCTGCCGGCTGGCGTTCAAACACCCTTTTACGGGCGAGGCCCTGGCTTTCAGGTCGGACCCTCCCGCGGACATTCAGGCGGCTATTGCCGGTTTAGGCCTGATATACAATCAAAACCAGTAGTTTTCAGCTACCT
Organism: Polaromonas sp.; assembly: GCF_039932935.1. Taxonomy (GTDB): domain Bacteria; phylum Pseudomonadota; class Gammaproteobacteria; order Burkholderiales; family Burkholderiaceae_C; genus Polaromonas. The sequence continues at coordinate 19,507 of NZ_JBDTPB010000016.1, read as the reverse complement.
GCACCATGGCGCCCTGATCAGGAGTTGCGTATCGGGTGCCTTGCGCAACAAGCGCCGACCCACGTTTTCCCGGCCTTTTTTTCCGCTTATTTTCGGAACGAGCACAACCATGAATACGACGGATGCAAAACGCGTCCTCGAAACAGCACTCATTTGCGCGCAGCAACCGTTACCCCTGCGTGAAATGGGCGTCCTGTTTAACGGGGTATTGACTGCAGACAGCCTCAAGCTGGTGCTTGAGGAGCTGCAAAATGACTGGTCGGGCCGTGGCGTGGAACTCGTTCATGTCGCGACCGGGTGGCGTTTTCAAAGCAGGCCCCAGATGCGTGAGTATCTGGATCGGCTGCATCCCGAGAAGCCGCCGCGCTATAGCCGTGCCACGCTGGAAACCTTGGCCATCATTGCCTATCGCCAGCCTGTAACCCGCGGAGACATGGAAGACATCCGGGGGGTCACGATCAACAGCATGATCCTCAAGCAGCTCGAAGATCGCGGTTGGGTCGAGGTGATCGGCCATCGGGAGACCGTCGGTCGCCCGGCGCTGTATGCGACCACCCGACAGTTTCTGGATGATCTCGGCGTTGAGTCGCTGGACCAGCTTCCGGTGATGGACGCCAGCCCGAATCAGCTCCCGATGCTCGAGCAGATCGAATTCGGTATCTCTGAATTGGCGGCCAAGGTTGAAGTCGATGATGTTGATGTGGCAGTACCTGAATCCTCCTCGACGGATCCCGCTTCTGAGGCTATCCAAGAGTCTGCAATGCCCGAATCGTTGGGGTTGCCGACTCAGGACGCACTGGCACCCGCCAGCGACGGTGACACAGAGCCTGTCGAGCAAAACGAGCACGTGGGCGATGATCCTGCACGAATGTAAAAAATGACCCAACCAGACCCTTCTGTGCCTGAATCTGCGGATACGCCCCGTGAGCCTCGCGATGAGTCTTTAAGACAGAAAAACGCCGCGCCAGATATGCCGGGTGCGTCAGTCCCACCTGAATCCGCCGAGACCCAGACGGATCGTGCCCCGGAGACTCGTCCTCCACGCGGTCGTAACGCTCCCTCGCCGGATGCTATCCGCTTTGAGGATGTGGTGACCGGGCAATTCGATGCCGACGAAGAAGATGTCGCGTTGACCCTGCCTAAACGGGTGTTGGCGCCTCAGCCCGAAACACCCAAGCTGCACAAGGTGCTTGCACAGGCGGGTTTGGGTTCGCGGCTCGAGATGGAACAGCTGATTTTGGAGGGACGCATTTCGGTCAATGCCGAGCCTGCGCACATTGGGCAGCGCATCCAGTTTGGTGACACGGTCAAGATCAACGGCAAGCCGATCCGGGTACGCATCGACCCCCCGCCACCGCGGGTGATTGCCTATCACAAGCCGACCGGAGAGGTCGTCACGCATGATGATCCGCAGAATCGCCCGACTGTGTTTCGGCGGCTGCCCAAGCTGTTTCAGGGAAAGTGGCAATCCGTGGGGCGGCTGGACCTGAATACCGAAGGCCTGTTGTTGCTGACCAGCTCAGGTGAGTTGGCCAACAAGTTGATGCATCCACGCTTCGGTCTGGAACGTGAGTATGCCGTTCGGGTGCTTGGAGCCCTGAACAACGAGGAGAAAAAACGCCTGTTGGAAGGGGTTAGCCTGGACGACGGCGTGGCCCAGTTCGGTTCGATTGAGGCCGGCGGAGGCGAAGGTGCCAACTGTTGGTACAAAGTCACCATTTCCGAGGGGCGAAACCGCGAAGTGAGGCGTATGTTTGAGGCGGTAGGCCATGCCGTCAGCCGTCTCATCCGGATTCGTTATGGGGCTATGGTTCTTCCCAGGGGCCTCAAGCGGGGTGCTTTTGTTGAACTTGATGATCGCGATATTTGGGCGCTGACCAGCGCCTTGACGCGCTCTGAATCTCGTGCCTCTTCCCATGCGGCGGCTGGTGACCAGCCGGCGGTTGGTGCGAGCGGGGAGGGTACCGAACAACCCGGACGGGGGCCGCGCAGAAATGAACGGTCGCGTGGTGGACGGACACGGCCCCCTGCACCTAACAGTGCGCCATTTTCAGGGACCCCACAAGGCAGTGTGGGGGACGAGCATGACCCGCATGAACTGCAGCCACCACTCAATCTCAATGATTCGGCGCCGCGCGGCAACCGGCGCCGTGGCGGCAAGGCGCGAAACCAGGGCGGCAACACTGGTGGTTACCGGGCGGGCCAGCCGCAAGGCGGCAGTGCGCAAGGTCAAAAGCGGCGTGATGACCGAGGAGACAAGCCTCCCGGAGGCGCCCAGCCTGACCCGATGAAGACGTCATTCGGGTATATCGGCGCGGACACCTTTACCCGGCAACGACAGGGTCAGGGACAAGGCCAAGGGCAGCAACGTCGCGGCGGCGGCAACGGCATGGGTGGAAACGGGACAGGCGGGCCGCGCCGTGGTGGTACCAGCGGTGGGGGAAACAGGGGTGGCGGGAATCGTGGCGGTGGAAACCGCGGTGGGAATCGCTGACTGTTGCAGAGTCACTTCAACCTGCAAGGTTGATTTGAATGAAGCCACCCACAGGTTAAAATCATGGGCTTTATTCGAATTTTTGAATAATTTAAAACTCCAAAAAATCCAAAGTTAAGGAAAATCTCATGGCAATCGAACGCACCCTCTCCATCATCAAACCCGACGCAGTGGCAAAAAATGTCATCGGGCAAATCTATGCGCGTTTTGAAGCTGCCGGCCTGAAGGTTGTGGCCGCCAAGATGGCTCATCTGTCGCAAGGCGAGGCGGAGGCTTTTTACGCTGTGCATAAAGAACGTCCTTTCTTCAAGGATCTCGTTTCCTTCATGATTTCCGGTCCCGTCATGATCCAGGCACTGGAAGGTGAAGGCGCCATTCTGAAAAATCGCGACCTGATGGGCGCTACCGACCCGAAGAAAGCTGCTGCCGGCACCATCCGCGCCGATTTCGCTGACAGCATTGACGCCAATGCCGTGCATGGTTCCGATGCCGCCGAAACGGCCAAAGCGGAAATTGCATTCTTCTTTCCCGGCATGAACGTTTACTCGCGTTAAATATGCCTCTCCCCATGCTCCGCTGCCCATTTCGAGGGCTGCCGCTTGCGTGGGGCGGGTCAGTTGGCTGCCCACCGCCATGACTGCCAACCTTCTTGACTACGATCTGGATGGTTTGGCGGCCTTCTGCGGGCAGCTTGGCGAAAAGCGTTTTCGGGCCACGCAGCTTTTTCGCTGGATTCACCAAAAAGGGATTGCCGACTTCGCGCAAATGACGGACTTGGCGAAGTCCTTGCGCGACAAACTCGCAGGGTCTGCTCACGTCGCGGGTCTCAAGGTGCTTTCTCGCCACGACTCCACCGACGGAACCATCAAATGGCTATTTGATGTCGGGGCGGGCGATGTCATCGAGACCGTCTTTATTCCGGAAACCGACCGTGGAACACTGTGCATTTCCTCTCAGGCAGGGTGTGCCGTGGGCTGCCGGTTTTGCTCCACAGGCCACCAGGGCTTCAGCCGTAATCTGACTACGGGGGAGATCATTTCCCAATTGTGGTTCGCTGAGCATTTTCTGCGCCAGCACCTGGGCAGGGACGAACGGGTAATTTCCAATGTGGTCATGATGGGCATGGGCGAGCCCTTGCAGAACTATTCACAGTTGTTGCCTGCGCTCAGGGTCATGCTGGATGACCATGGTTACGGCCTCTCGCGCCGACGGGTAACCGTGTCGACGTCAGGCGTGGTACCGATGATTGACCGGTTGGCCGCCGATTGCCCCGTCGCTTTGGCGGTGTCGCTGCATGCGCCTGAAGATGGGCTGCGCGACAACCTTGTGCCGCTGAATAAAAAATATCCCATAGCTGAGCTGCTGGAGGCTTGTACCCGCTACCAGTCGTCAGCGCCCCGGGATTTCATCACATTTGAGTATTGCATGCTCGACGGCGTGAACGACCAGCCTGGGCACGCGCGGCAACTCGTCGCACTGGTTCAGGGGCACGCGGCACATGGCCTCTCGTGCAAGTTCAACCTGATTCCGTTCAACCCGTTTCCGGCGTCCGGTTTGAAGCGCTCCGATATGCCGCAGGTGGCAGCATTTGCGAAGATCCTGATGGACGCGGGAATTGTCACGACCGTCAGGAAAACACGCGGGGACGACATTGATGCGGCTTGTGGGCAACTGGCCGGTGACGTGCAGGATCGTACGGGGGTAGATCAGCGTATGGCGGCACAGCGGCAAGGTATGCTCGGGGGAATCAAGGTCGTTGTGGCCAAAGGGATGGGTACATGAGATTTCTCGCCAATATGATCTGGATGCCGGCATGCCTGCTGGCTGTGCTACTGACCGGATGTGCCAATCACACCGGCGCTTCGGGAGCTGCGGGTAACCGCAATGACATCGTCACCGAATCCGACGAACCCGATCAGCGTCGGCGTGCGAGGCTGCGCCTTGAGTTGGCCACAGGCTATTTCGAGCAGGGGCAGATCAATGTGGCGCTTGATGAAATCAAGCAGGCACTCGTAATTGATCCCACTTTTGCAGATGCCTACAACTTGCGTGGGCTTGCTTATATGAGGCTAAACGATATTCCTTTGGCGGAAGACAGTTTCCGCCGCGCACTTGCATTGAACCCGCGCGACGCTGGCGTAGCGCATAACTACGGCTGGCTCTTGTGTCAGCAAGCCAAATACACTGATTCGCTTCGCTGGTTTGCTCAAGCAATCGCCAACCCAACCTACGCTGGCAGAGCCAAAACTTTGATGACGCAGGGGATTTGCCAGCTGCGTGCAGGTCAGCGTGCTGAAGCGGAGCAAAGTTTGACGCAGGCCTACGAGCTGGATGCCGGCAACCCTATCATTGGGTACAACCTGGCAAGTATTTTGTATGAGCGCGGTGATTTGACGCGCGCCCAGTTTTACATTCGGCGCTTGAATAACAGCGATTTGGCGAATGCAGAAACACTTTGGCTCGGTATCAAAATTGAGCGCAAATTGAATAACCGCGACTCGGTGCGGCAGCTTGGCGATCAGCTCAAAAAACGTTTCGCGCAGTCGAAGGAAGCCGCGGCCTATGACAAAGGGGCGTTCAATGAGTGACGCTGATATGGCGATGGCTGCTGAGTCGGCGACGGACGCGTCTGCTTCTGAGCACAACACCGCTCCCGAACCCACGGCCGGTGCGCTGCTTCGCCAGGCAAGAGAGGCGGCGGGCATGCATATTGCTGCCCTCGCGGTCTCTCTCAAGGTTCCGGTGAAAAAACTCGAAGCGTTGGAGCAGGATCGTTTTGAGTTGCTGCCGGATGCCGTTTTTGTTCGTGCGCTGGCGTCCAGCGTATGCCGCAGCCTGAAGCTCGATGCCGCTCCTGTGCTGGAGCGCCTGCCTCAAACCACCGCTCCAAAGCTGACTTATCACAAGGCGGGCATCAATACGCCGTTCCGTTCGCCGGGCGAAGGTCCGCGGCCTACCAAGTGGACCCATCTTTCCAAGCCGGCGGTGGTCGCAGTCCTGGCGTTGCTGCTTGGCGCTTTGGTGTTGATTTTTCTGCCTGTTCTTAAACCGGATACCGCAAAAGGTGACGGCGATCAGGCTGGCGGGGCCGAGGCTGTCAAACCGCTGCCCGCGGCCGTGGCCATCACTGGCGCGGGGCCGGTAAACGACGCCCCGGCAGCCTTTCCCACACCGCAAACTAATGAAAATACTTCGGGCACCGGTTCCGTCGTGACGTCCGGCTCGCCGCCCAGTTCCCCCCCAACCGCCTCGCTACCGGGTTCAGCCCTTCCTGCGATTCAACCTGCACCGGCGTCGGTATCAGGCAGTGCCGTAACGCCGGCCGCATCACCAGCATCGTCGGCTGCGCCATCGGGCATTGTGGTTTTCCGCGCCAAGGGTGCTTCCTGGGTGGAGGTGACTGATGCCAAGGGGACCGTTGTGCTGCGTCGCACCCTGGCAGCCGGGGAAGTGGCGGGCGTGTCAGGCGCATTGCCGCTGGCTGCCGTGGTGGGAAAAGCCGACGTCACCCAGGTACAGATACGTGGACAGGCTTTTGACCTGGGCAGCGTGGCCCGTGACAATGTTGCCCGGTTTGAGGTGAAATAAATGCTGACGGGCTGTCTTCCAATCGATTCTGCATTTCCCAAAGCGCGCCGGTCCCTCCAGGCGCAGGTGTCGTGGGGCGGACGTATTTTGACTGTGGGCGGAGATGCGCCAGTGCGCGTTCAGTCCATGACCAATACCGACACGGTGGACGCCATCGGTACCGCGATTCAGGTCAAAGAGCTGGCGCTGGCGGGCTCCGAGATGGTCCGTATCACTGTCAATACTCCAGAAGCGGCGCAGGCGGTCCCGTATGTGCGTGAGCAGCTCGACCGGATGGGCATTGATGTCCCGTTGATCGGTGACTTCCACTACAACGGACACCGTCTGCTGACTGACTACCCCGCTTGTGCGGAAGCATTGTCCAAGTACCGGATCAACCCTGGCAACGTTGGCAAGGGTGACAAGCGCGACCGGCAGTTCGGCCAGATGATTGAAGTGGCCATGCGCTGGAAAAAACCTGTCCGCATCGGTGTGAATTGGGGCAGCCTTGACCAAGAGTTGCTGGCCAGTCTGATGGATGAAAACAGCGCGCGTGCTGTTCCGTGGGATGCCCGGCAGGTCATGTACGAAGCCTTGATTACCTCGGCGGTCGACTCCGCCCGGCGCGCCGAAGAAATGGGAATGCCCCGCAACCAGATTATTCTTTCCTGCAAGGTCAGCGGCGTCCAGGACCTGATTTCAGTCTATCGTGAGCTCGCAAAGCGGACAGACCACGTGCTCCATCTCGGCCTGACCGAAGCTGGAATGGCAACCAAGGGAACCGTCGCTTCTACGGCGGCGCTGTCGATTTTGTTGCAAGAGGGTGTGGGCGACACCATCCGGGTGTCATTGACGCCTCAGCCAGGCGAGGCTCGTACCCAGGAAGTTGTTGTCGCCTCGGAAATCCTCCAGGCGCTTGGCCTGCGGACTTTCGTGCCCAGTGTCACGGCCTGCCCGGGTTGCGGGCGGACGACCAGCACCACGTTCCAGGAGCTTGCCAAGCAAATTGACGATTTCCTTCGCGCGCAGATGCCCGTCTGGCGTGAACAGTACCCTGGTGTGGAAGGACTCAAGGTCGCCGTCATGGGTTGTATCGTCAATGGCCCGGGGGAAAGCAAACATGCCGATATCGGTATCAGCTTGCCCGGTTCCGGCGAAGCGCCAGCCGCACCGGTGTTCATTGATGGCGAAAAAAGGCTGACTCTGCGCGGTGACAACATCGCCCGGGAGTTCCAGGTCATTGTCGAAAACTATATTGAAAAACGCTTTGGCACGCATACCGTCGCTGAAGTTGCGTGATACCCATGGTTGAAAAAACAACTGCCGGCCCGGTAGAGAAGACTGTCGTGTCCAAATCGGAAAAACTGGCGGGCGTCAAAGGCATGAACGACATCCTGCCGCCGGAGTCGGCGCGCTGGGAGTGGTTCGAAGCCAAGGTCCGCGCCTTGATGGCGCGCTATGCCTACGCTAACGTGCGCACCCCGATCGTCGAGCCGACCGCATTGTTTGTGCGCGGCCTGGGCGAGGTCACCGACATAGTCGAGAAGGAGATGTATTCCTTCGTCGACTCCATGAACGGAGACCGGCTCACATTGCGGCCGGAAGCCACCGCCGGCATTGTGCGTGCGATGGTCGAACACAACGCCCTGTACAACGGCCCCATGCGGGTCTGGTCGGCCGTGCCGCTGTTCCGCCACGAACGGCCACAGAAGGGGCGCTACCGCCAGTTTCACCAGATCGATGTCGAAGCGCTGGGCTTTGCCGGCCCCGATGTAGACGCCGAGCAGATTCTAATGTGCCGCGCGCTGCTGCAGAATCTGGGCATTCCGATGGAGCATGTGCGGCTCGAACTGAACAGTCTGGGTCAGCCGGATGAGCGCATGGCGCACCGTGCCGCGCTGATTGCGCACTTTGAAGCGCACGCCGATGTGCTCGACGAAGATGCCAGGCGGCGGCTGCATAGCAATCCGCTGCGCATTCTTGACACCAAAAATCCAGCCATGCAGGCCATCGTCAACGCGGCGCCGCAGCTCATGGACTTCCTTGGCGAGGCTTCGCTGGCGCACCTGAATGCGGTGCGTGCGGTGCTTGATGCTGCGGGGCTGGCCTACCGCATCAATCCACGCTTGGTGCGCGGCATGGACTATTACAACCTCACGGTCTTTGAATGGATCACCGACAAACTGGGCTCTCAAGGAACAGTTTGCGGTGGTGGCCGCTATGACGGCCTGTTCGAGCAGCTGGGCGGCAAGCCTACGCCCGCGGTCGGCTGGGGCATGGGTGTGGAGCGGATGCTGCTTCTGCTTGAGGCTGTTGGCGTGCTGCCCCCCCCAAGCGGTCCCGACGTCTACGCGATCGTGCCGTCGGCCGATGCGATGCCGGTCGTGATGGCAAGCTGCGAAGCCTTGCGTGCCGCTGGCGTCAACGTGCAGATGCACGCCGGCACGACAGACGGCATGGGGAGCATGAAATCCCAATTCAAAAAGGCCGATGGCAGCGGTGCGCGATATGCCCTGATTTTTGGCGAAACTGAACTCGCCCAAGGCTGCGTTGCCGTCAAGCACCTCCGGGGTGAAAAGAATGAGGCCCTGACGGCCCAGGCACTTCAGCCGCTGGCCGATATTGCGGGCTGGGCCCGCACGCTGCTCAGCTGACCTGGAAAGGCCGCCATTCGGGCGGCGGCCGGGCCTCTACAATCACCTCAACTCAATCCGCGCCGTTTCTCGGGGCAGAACAAGAACTTTATGGCAAAACATCTCGATTTGGAAGAACAGGAACAGCTTGATGAGCTCAAGCATTTCTGGAAACAGTACGGCGACATGATCACCTGGGCCCTGATCGTGGTGCTCGGAGCCTTCGCGGCATGGAACGGCTACCAGTATTGGCAGCGTAGTCAGGATGCCCAGGCGTCGGTTATGTATGACGAAGTTGAGCGCGCGGTACAGTCCGGCGACATGGCCAAAGTGGACCGTTCGCTGGCCGATATGAAAGACCGTTTTGGCCGGACAAGCTATGCGCAGCAGGCGGGATTGCTCGCGGCCAAGGCGTACTACGACAAAGGCAATATAGACGCTTCGCGCGCCGCCCTGAATTGGGTCGCTGAAAAAGCGAACGACGCAGGTTATCAGTCGGTCGCCCGGTTACGTCTGGCTGGGCTGCTTCTTGAAAAGAAGTCCTATGACGAAGCCTTGCAGCAGCTTTCCGCTCCGTTCCCGAAAGATTTCGACGCACTGGCGGCGGACCGGCGCGGTGACATTTTGTCTGCGCAAGGCAAGAAGTCCGATGCCAAAGAGGCGTACGACAAGGCGTACAAAGGGCTCGATGAGCGTTCCGAATACCGCCGCCTGGTTGAGGTCAAGCTCAATGCGCTGGGAGTTGATCCCGCGGCAGGGCAGGCCAAAGCTTCCGATACACCCAATGCAGAGGTGAAAAAATGATTTATAAGTCTTTCAGGCCCCTGGCCTACGTGCTGCGTGCGCCAGTAGCTATCATTTTCATAGCACTTCTGGGGGGGTGCTCTTTCTTTGGTGGGGGACCTGCCAAGCCGCAACCCACAGAACTTCAGCCGGTGACGGGCCTGGTGTCGGCTCGCCAAATCTGGGCCACCCGTGTTGGGGCAGTGAACTTTCCGCTTGAAATGGGTGTTTCCGGCAATAGCGTAGCCGTGGCCAGCAGCGATGGCACCGTGGCTTTGCTGGATGCCCAGACCGGCCGTGATGTCTGGCGCTTTGCGCTGAACACGCCGCTGGCAGCAGGCGTAGGAAACGACGGCAAGCTGGTTGCTGTCGTCACCAAGGCCAATGAAGTCGTCGCATTGCAGGAAGGCCGTGAACTCTGGCGCCAAAAGCTTGGCGCGCAGGCGTTTTCGGCTCCGTTCGTGGCAGGGCTAAGGGTCTTTGTGCTGGCCGCAGACCGCTCCGTCTCGGCTTTTGACGGACAAACGGGCCGCAAGCTGTGGACACAGCAGCGTCCCAACGAACCGCTGGTGCTTCGCCAATCTGGCGTCATGCTGGCGGTGGGTGACACCCTGGTGGTCGGCTTGGCGGGTCGCCTCGTAGGCCTCAACCCATCCAATGGCAGCGTCCGCTGGGAGGCACCTGTGGCCACTCCCCGCGGTATCAATGACGTTGAGCGTCTGGTGGACCTCGTGGGCCGCGTCAGCCGGCAAGGTGACATTGTTTGTACGCGGGCATTTCAGGCCAGCGTCGGCTGTGTCAACGCCGCGCGCGGTAATTTGCTCTGGGCCAAGCCCGCCAATGGCATACAGGGTATTGACGGCGATGATCGCCTGCTGTTCGGCACAGAAGCCGATGGCACTGTGAACGCCTGGCGCCGAACCGATGGCGAGCGTGCCTGGTCGACGGACCGTCTGCGTTATCGCAGCCTGACGGCGCCGGTGGTGGTGGGTCGTTCCATCGCAATCGGCGATTTTTCGGGTTTTATCCACCTGCTGTCCCGCGAAGATGGTTCCTTGCTCAACCGCTTGCCCACCGATGGCTCAGCCATCGCGGCAACACCCGTGCTGGTAGGCAGTACGCTGATTGCCGTGACCCAAAATGGTGGTGTTTACGGCTTCCAGCCCCAATAAGGGCCACCGGCCCGTAGAAACTGATTGATGAAACCTGTCATAGCGCTCGTTGGCCGCCCGAATGTGGGCAAGTCGACGCTTTTCAACCGGTTGACCAAGACGCGGGATGCGATCGTGGCCGATTTCGCCGGGCTGACGCGGGATCGTCATTACGGTAACGGAAAGCTGGGCCCCCACGAATACATCGTGATCGACACCGGCGGGTTTGAACCCGATGCGGCGTCGGGCATCTACAAGGAAATGGCCAAGCAGACGCGGCAGGCCGTCGCGGAAGCCGATGTGGTCGTCTTTGTGGTCGATGCCCGTGCCGGCATCAGCGCGCAAGACTACGACATTGCCAAATACCTGCGCAAGCTGGGCAAGCCCACGGTCCTGACAGCCAACAAGGCCGAAGGCATGACTGAAGGCGTGCAGCTTTCTGAGTTCTTTGAACTGGGCCTGGGCGAAATGCTGGCGGTGTCGGCTTCGCACGGGCAGGGCATGCGTACGCTGGTCGACATGGCGCTCGCGCCGCTCAATTTGCCGGATCCCGAGGAAGAGGTCGAACCGCAAGACCCATCGGTCATCCGTCTGGCCGTAGCAGGGCGCCCCAATGTGGGCAAGTCCACGCTGATCAACACCTGGTTGGGGGAAGAGCGTCTGGTTGCATTCGACCTGCCCGGCACCACGCGCGACGCCATTTCAGTGCCTTTTGAACGGGATGGGCAAAAGTTTGAACTAATTGATACCGCTGGGCTGCGCCGCAAAGGGAAAGTCTTCGAGGCCATTGAGAAGTTTTCCGTTGTGAAAACCTTGCAGGCCATCGAAAACGCCAACGTGGTGCTACTGCTGCTGGACGCCACACAGGGTGTGACCGATCAAGACGCGCATATTGCCGGCTACATCCTGGAAAGCGGCCGTTCGGTGGTGCTGGCGATCAACAAGTCGGACGCTGTGGACTCCTACCAACGCGAACTGTTGGAGCGGTCGATTGAGACGCGCCTGGGTTTTCTCAAGTTCGCAGCCATCCATCCGATCTCAGCCATCAAGCGCCAAGGGTTGGGCCCGGTCTGGAAGTCCATTGTTCAGGCGCATGCCTCGGCCAACCGCAAGATGTCCACGCCGGTTCTGACGCGGTTGCTGCTGGAAGCCGTGCAGTTTCAGCAGCCTCAGCGGTCCGGTGTGTTTCGCCCCAAGCTGCGTTATGCCCACCAGGGCGGCATGAACCCGCCCATCATCATCATCCACGGCAACTCGCTTGAGCACGTCACTGAGTCATACAAGCGCTACCTGGAAGGGCGTTTCCGCAAGGAGTTCGATCTGGTCGGCACACCACTGCGCATCCAGATGAAGAGCTCTCACAACCCCTTTAAGGACAAGGAATCGGCTTAGGACTACATGACCACGAACACGCCCTGTGGTAAGGTCAGGTTCTATTAACTTTTGAACACGGAAAATATCGTGAGCAATAACAAAGGCCAGCTCTTGCAGGACCCATTTCTCAACACCTTGCGTCGCGAGCATGTTCCTGTTTCCATCTATCTCGTCAACGGGATCAAATTGCAGGGCCAGATCGAATCCTTCGATCAGTACGTGGTTCTGCTTCGCAACACTGTGACCCAAATGGTCTACAAACATGCGATTTCCACCATCGTTCCAGGCCGCGCAGTGAATTTCGCGACCAGCGATTCTGAAGAAAGCCCCGCCAGCTGAGTTCGTACGATACTCCGGTAAGCGCAACACCCCGGGTTCTGCTCGTGGGGGTTGATCTGGGGTTGCCAAATTTCGATGCCGATCTGCAGGAACTGGGTTTGCTCGCGCAAACAGCAGGCCTGCAGCCGGTTGCGCGCGTGACTTGCAAGCGCAGGGCGCCCGACGCGGCGCTTTTTATCGGAACGGGAAAAGCCGACGAAATCAAGTTGCTCGCGCTGGATACCGGCGCCACCGAGGTGCTTTTTGACCAGTCCTTGAGCCCGGCGCAGCAGCGCAACCTGGAGCGGCACCTGGACATGCCGGTCAATGACCGGACCCTGTTGATCCTCGAAATTTTCGCCCAGCGGGCCCGCAGCCATGAAGGCAAGCTTCAGGTGGAGCTGGCCAGGCTGCAGTACACGTCAACGCGTCTGGTACGGCGCTGGTCTCACCTGGAGCGGCAAACCGGCGGTGCGGGCGTGCGCGGCGGCCCGGGTGAAAAGCAGATTGAGCTCGACAAACGCATGATCGGCGACGCCATCAAGCGCACCAAAGAGCGCCTGGCCAAGGTGAAGAAGCAACGGCAAACCCAGCGAAAGCAGCGCGTGCGCCGCAACTCGTTCACCATTTCGCTCGTGGGGTACACCAACGCGGGTAAATCCACCCTCTTCAATGCGCTCGTCAAGGCGCGTGCCTACGCAGCCGACCAGCTGTTTGCCACGCTGGACACCACGACCCGGCAGCTTTATCTTGGAGATGCTGCGCGCTCCGTCTCCCTGTCGGACACCGTGGGTTTTATCCGCGACTTGCCTCACGGGCTAATTGACGCTTTCGCTGCAACGTTGCAGGAGGCCGCAGATGCCGACCTGTTGCTGCATGTGGTGGACGGCGCCAATCCCGATTTCCTTGAGCAAATCGAGCAGGTTCAACGGGTGCTTTCGGAAATTGGCGCGGCCGACGTGCCACAAATATTGGTGTTCAACAAACTGGACGCTATTGAAAAGGGCAACTGGCCCCTGCACATGCAAGACATGTTCGAACTCAGGGACGCGTTTGAGGGATCCAGCCGCAGCGTGGAACGGGTGTTCGTGAGTGCACAGACCGGCGAGGGTCTGCCGCTTCTGCGGGCCTTGCTGACCGGTTATGCGGCCAACCCGCCGACGGACGAAATCCCCCAAACTGCCGAGGACCTTGCCTGATATGGCGGTTTCATTAGGCACAATGTCGGTGTAATGAAAAAAAGTGAGTTTGAACCCATGAATCTGAACCCCGTGCTGCAGAACTTGACGAGCTTGCCAGGCCGGCTCAAGCAACGCGCCCAAGGCATGTTCAACCTCAATGATCCACGCTGGGGCCGCGACGACGACAAGCCGTCTTCCGGCGACGATGCCAAGCCCGAAGCCCCTCGCGAGGAACGTCCACCCACAAAGCCGGCCAACCGCCCGCAGGGGCAGGGACCGAATCAGGGGCCACCTGATCTCGACGAGCTCTGGCGCGACTTCAACCGCAAGCTCGGCGGCCTTTTCGGCGGCGGTAAAAACAATCCCGGCCGCGGAGGTTTCGGCCGCGGCAATGGCGGGGGTAACAACGGCGGCAATGGCGGCGGCTTTCAGCCCGACATGAAAAGTGCCGGCATCGGCGTGGGGCTGATTGCCAGCGTGGCTGTGCTGATCTGGCTTGGCACCGGTTTTTTCATTGTTCAGGAAGGCCAGCAGGCCGTCATCACCCAGTTCGGTAAATACCATTCCACGGTGGGTGCGGGTTTTAACTGGCGCATGCCTTATCCGGTGCAGCGCCACGAGATCGTGGTGGTCACGCAGATTCGTTCTGTGGATGTCGGCCGCGACGTCATCATCAAGGCGACAGGCCTTCGCGATTCGGCCATGCTGACCGAAGACGAGAACATTGTCGAAATCAAATTTGCCGTGCAGTACCGCCTGAACGACGCACGTGCGTACCTGTTTGAAAGCAAGGATCCTGCTGCCGCAGTGGTTCAAGCCGCCGAAACAGCCGTCCGCGAGGTGGTTGGCAAAATGAAGATGGATCTGGCCCTGGCAGACGAGCGCGACCAGATCGGACCGCGCGTCCGCGCCTTGATGCAAACCATTCTTGATCGTTACAAGGTCGGGGTTGAAGTGGTGGGCATCAACCTTCAGCAAAGCGGCGTACGTCCTCCCGAGCAGGTACAGGCGGCGTTTGACGATGTGCTCAAGGCCGGCCAGGAGCGTGAGCGCGCCAAAAACGAAGCCCAGGCTTACGCCAACAATGTGATTCCACGGGCCGTCGGCTCCGCATCCCGCCTCAAGGAAGAATCCGAAGCCTACAAGGCAAAAATTGTGGCGCAGGCACAGGGTGACGCCCAGCGCTTTCGTTCTGTTCTGACCGAATACCAGAAGGCACCCCAAGTCACCCGCGACCGCATGTACACCGACACCATGCAGCAGGTTTATTCCAGTGTGACCAAGGTGATGGTGGAGTCCCGACAGGGCTCCAACCTCTTGTACCTGCCGCTCGACAAAATCATGCAGATGACGGCGCAGGGCGATGCGGCCTCAGAGGCGGCACCCGGAGCCGCGGCTTCGCTGGCGGTGCCTGCTGCGCCCGTTTCCAGCTTGCCCCTCGATGCCCGTTCCCGCGATGCTTCCCGCACGCGCGATCGTGAAACACGCTAAGGAAGACGATCGTGAATAGAGTTGGATTTATTGCTTCTTCGCTGCTGGTCATCCTGGCGCTGCTCAGTTCCACGCTGTTTGTCGTTGACCAGCGCCAGTTTGGCGTGGTTTACGCCTTGGGCCAAATTAAAGACGTCGTCACCGAGCCGGGTCTTCATTTCAAGCTCCCGCCGCCGTTCCAGAACGTGTCGTATATCGATAAACGCCTTCTCGTGCTCGACAGCGTCGATGCAGAGCCGATGCTCACGGCTGAAAAGCAGCGGGTGGTGATTGACTGGTATGTTCGCTGGCGCATCACCCAGCCCAGCGAATACATCCGCAACGTCGGGCTGGACGAAAAAGCGGGGGCCAGTCAGCTCAACCGTGTGGTCCGCAATGCCTTCCAGGAAGAAATCAATAAACGCACCGTCAAGGATTTGCTTTCGCTCAAGCGCGAAGCCCTGATGGCAGACGTCAAGCGTGAAGTGCTTCAGGCCGTGCAGGGCGCGCAGCCCTGGGGCGTGGACGTGGTCGATGTGCGCATCACCCGTGTCGATTACGTGGAAGCGATCACCGATTCCGTCTACAAGCGTATGGTGGCCGAGCGCCAGCGTGTCGCCAACGAGCTGCGCTCCACCGGTTTTGCCGAAGGCGAAAAAATCCGTGCTGATGCTGACCGCCAACGTGAAGTCACGATCGCCAATGCTTACCGCGATGCGCAGAAGGTCAAGGGCGAGGGCGATGCCGAAGCGGCCCGCGCGTATGCAGAATCGTTTGGCCGCGATCCGCAGTTTGCCCAGTTCTACCGCAGCCTGGACGCCTACAAGGCGAGCTTCAACAAGAAGAGCGATGTGATGGTGCTGGACCCGTCGTCGGACTTTTTCAAGGCCATGCGCGGCCCCGGCACCGGCAACAATGCCGCGCCCGCCAAAAAATAATCCTCCGTGGACGGCAACACCCTCTGGCAGGCGCTGGCCCTGGTGCTGGTGATCGAGGGGTTGTTACCCTTTATCTCTCCAGGCGGCTGGCGCCGCATGTTTGAGCAAGTCCTTGCTCTGGGCAATGGGCAAATCCGTTTTTTTGGACTTTGCAGCATCGCCGCCGGCGTGATCATGCTGGTCGTGCTGGCATGAACTGATTGGCCGCTGTCGCCCCGGCACATCCAGCTCGGGCCAGTATTTGCGGTTGACTGCGGCATTGATCACCCGGTATGTCGGAAACCCGCTTCAAGCCCGGTAAAATGCTGTTTTTAACAGCCCACGAAAATTACAATGCCCGCCTGGTCGTCGTCATGGCAATTGCCTGATCAAATTGCCGATGTCCTGCCCTCCGAGGCGCGCCACATCGAAGAGCTGCGCCGCCTCTTCCTGGACACCGCCCGCAGCTATGGCTATGAATTGGTCATGCCGCCGCTGCTGGAGCATCTCGAATCGCTCCTGACCGGAACCGGTGAAGCCCTTGATTTACAGACCTTCAAGCTGGTAGACCAGCTCTCTGGCCGCACCCTGGGCTTGCGCGCCGACACCACGCCTCAGGTGGCCCGTATTGATGCCCATCTGCTTAACCGCAACAGTGTCACGCGGCTTTGCTATTGCGGCCCCGTTCTGCATACCCGCACCGACAAGCCCCACGCCACCCGTGAACCATTGCAGTTCGGCGCCGAAATCTACGGCCACGCCGGCCTTGAAGCCGACCTTGAAGCCCAGCAACTGGCACTCGAAGGCCTGAAGGCTGCCGGCGTCACCGAATTGAGCGTTGATATGGCCGACGTGCGCATCGTCAACAGCCTGCTGGCCGGCGCCACCGTCAACGCCAAGACATTGGCACTCATCCACGCCGCGCTGGCGGCTAAGGACGCGAGCGAGCTCGGCAGCCTCGTGGCCAGCCTCAAGGACGGCATTTCCGCAGAAGCGCGCGAGGGCCTGAAGGCGCTGTTGCAACTCTACGGTGATGAGAAAGTTTTGGCCGAGGCCGAAAGAGTCTTGCCGCCTTCGACCGGTTTGAAGGCAGCGTTGCAGAACCTCAAATGGCTGGCTGCCCACACCGGCGGCGAAAAAGGCGACGTCAAGGTCAGCTTTGACCTGGCCGACCTGCGCGGTTATGCGTATTACAGCGGCACCCGCTTTGCCATTTATGGGCAGGGCGCCGAACTGGCCCGTGGTGGCCGTTATGACGAAGTCGGCGCCGTGTTCGGCCGTAACCGCCCGGCAGCGGGCTTCAGTCTGGATTTGAAGGAGCTGGTCAGCGTGCTGCTGCCCCGGCCCCTGAAGGCCGCCATCCGCGCGCCTTGGGGCGAAGACGCCGGCTTGCGCGCGGCCATTGCCCGCCTGCGCGCCGGCGGTGAAACCGTGGCCTGCGTGTTGCCGGGCCACGAACACGAAGTCAATGAATTTGATTGCGACCGCGAACTGGCCCAGGCTGCCGGTCAATGGGTGGTCCAGCCCCTCAAGAAAGCCGCCTAAGGGCCTCAGCTCCGCCCGGCTTGACTCCAACGAACCTTAACGAGAATTGAAGATGACAAACAAACAAACCGCAACCGCGGGCCGCAATGTCGTGGTCGTGGGTACCCAATGGGGCGACGAAGGCAAGGGCAAGCTGGTCGACTGGCTGACCGGGATGTCGCAGGGCGTGGTGCGCTTTCAGGGCGGCCACAACGCCGGCCACACGCTGGTCATCAACGGCGTCAAGACGGCGTTGCACCTGATTCCCAGCGGCATCATGCGCCCGGGGGTGAAGTGCTACATCGGCAACGGCGTGGTGCTGTCGGCCGCCAAGCTGTTTGAAGAGATTGAAGGGCTTGAAAAAGCCGGTGTTGAGGTGCGTTCGCGCTTGCGCGTCAGCGAAGCCTGCCCGCTGATTCTGCCTTTCCACGTCGCGCTGGATGTCGCACGCGAAGCCTATCGCGAGAAGGGCGGAACGACCAAGATCGGCACCACCGGACGCGGCATCGGCCCCGCCTACGAAGACAAAATAGCCCGCCGCGCCCTGCGCGTGCAGGATCTCAAATACCCCGACCGTTTTGCCGCCAAGCTGCGCGAGTTGCTGGATCTGCACAACTTCGTGCTGACCGGCTACCTGCATGCGCCGGCTGTTGATTTCGACACCGTGTACGCAGAAGCCATGCGCCACGCCGAGCTGCTAAAGCCCATGATGGCTGACGTTTCGCGCGAACTCAACGACGCCAATGAAGGCGGCGCCAACCTGCTGTTTGAAGGCGCACAAGGCACCTTGCTCGACGTTGACCACGGCACCTACCCCTACGTGACCTCCAGCAACTGCGTGGCCGGCAATGCGGCTGCCGGCGCCGGCGTGGGCCCTGGCATGCTGCATTACATCCTGGGTATCACCAAGGCTTACTGCACGCGCGTGGGCGGCGGGCCTTTCCCGACCGAGCTCGACTGGGAAAAGCCCGGTACTGTGGGTTACCACCTCAGCACCGTGGGCGCTGAAAAAGGCGTGACCACCGGGCGCAGCCGCCGTTGCGGCTGGTTTGACGCTGCTTTGCTCAAGCGCTCGGCGCAGGTCAACGGCCTGTCGGGCCTGTGCATTACCAAGCTCGACGTGCTCGACGGTATTGACGAACTCAAACTGTGCACCGGCTACGAGCTCGACGGCCACATCACCGACATCCTGCCCATGGGCGCCGAAGAAATCGAGCGCTGCAAGCCGATTTACGAAACCCTGCTGGGCTGGAGCCAGAGCACGGTGGGCGTGACGGAATATGACAAGCTGCCGGCGGCTGCCCAAAAGTACCTGCACCGGATCGAAGAAGTCACCGGCGTGCCGATCCACATGGTCTCCACCAGCCCGGACCGAGACCACACCATCCTGCTGCGCAACCCTTACGCCGCCTAGTCCGAAATATTTGGAAAAACAGGCTTCCAGCCCAATCAGGGCGGGCGCAAGCAGCTATCAAATCAGGAGCATTTCATGTTGACAGAAGACGGCAAGCATCTCTATGTGAGCTATGACGAATACCACAACCTGATTGAAAAACTGGCTATCAAGATTCACCAGTCCGAGTGGAAGTTCGACACCATCCTGTGCCTGGCCCGCGGCGGCATGCGCCCCGGCGACATCTTGTCGCGCATCTTTGACAAGCCGCTGGCCATCATGTCCACCAGCTCCTACCGGGCCGACGCCGGCATGACGCAGGGCAACCTCGACATCGCCCGCTTCATCACCACACCCAAGGGCGAAATCGCCGGCAAGGTGCTGCTGGTCGATGACCTGGCCGATTCAGGTCACACGCTCAATGCCGTGATCCACCAGTTGAAGAACAACTACAAACCGATCACAGAGCTGCGCAGCGCCGTGATCTGGACCAAGGGCGTCTCCACCTTTCAGCCCGATTACTCGGTCGAGCTGCTGCCCACCAATCCATGGATTCACCAGCCGTTTGAAGGCTATGACGCGCTCTCGCCTGAGCAGCTCATGGCCAAGTGGAAGATATAGGCCCCCACGCTTTTCACTGCGTGTAATGCGCTGCCCCCCGAGGGGGCGCTGCGCCTGCGGCCCGGCTAAGCCGGTTCCGCG
>NZ_JBDTPB010000015.1:0-10424 GCF_039932935.1 Polaromonas sp. | reverse complement strand
GGTGGTGGTGGTGGTGGTGGTGGTGGTGGTGGAAATGGCAACGGCAGCGGCCGTGGTCCCCGCACGCCAAACCCGGGCCAACCGCGACAGAACTCTGGTTACTCACAAAACGGCCAACCGCCACGGCAGACCCAGGCACCGCGCCAGCGCGATGACCAGCAGCCTCGCGCGCCGCGCAACGAGGCAAGGGAGCCGCGCAACGACTTCGACAACCAGCAACCCGCAAGCCACGCGTCTTCGGGCTTCCCATCCTCCGGCCAGCCTACGGGCGGCAACCGGGGCAACTACCGCGGCGGCAATCGTTCCGGTGGCGGCGGCGGTGGTGGTTCGGGCGGCAGAGGTAACGGACCTCGCCGGCCGGGCGGTCCCGGCTCGTTTACAGGCCGATAAGGCTTATTTGGCGGTCCACTGTGTGGGCCGCCGCGCGCGGCGGCCGTGCGCTACCAGCCGCGCACGGAATGGATTCGCTCCAGGAGTTCACTGCCTCACCCCTTGAGCGCATTTTTTGCGCTCCCATACCCCTGTCAGTTGACGTGCAAGGGCCGCGGTCCTTGCTCAGGGACCTTCAATTGCTTGGCCGGATTGCTGAGCTTTGGCAGCCGACGCCGCGAACCCAGCACCAGTTCGATATCCTCACGCGCGCCATCGATCAACACCAGGATCGCCTTCTCGGCTTTTGCCGGGTTGCGCGCAATCACGGCGTCCAGCACGGCACGATGCATGGGCAGCGAGCGCTTGGGTCCGTCCTTGCGACTTGTGGAGATTTCAAAACTGGTACGCAGCAACGCACTCAAGGCCTTGCTCATCTGGACCAGCATGCGGTTATGGGCCGCCCGCAATAGGCCCTGATGAAACCGCAGGTCATAGGTGACATAGTCGCCTCCGCCTTCCACGGCCCGTTTCATGCCCGCGAAGGCATCTTCGATTTCCGCGATCTCCGCGGGTGTGGCCCTTTCGGCAGCCATGCGAACGGCGGCAGGTTCCACCAAGCGGCGCAGCTCAAGCAGATCGCGCAGAAATTCCGGCGTGATACCCGCTTTGGCCTTCCAGGCAATCACATCCGGGTCAAACCAGTTCCAGTGCTCATCTGTCAACACGCGGGTCCCGACTTTGGGTCCCGTGGTCACCAGCCCTTTGGCAATCAGCGACTTGACGGCTTCGCGCACGACCGTACGGCTGACCCCAAGCTCTTCACACAAAATGGGCTCCGGCGGCATGGACATGCCTGCGGCGTAACGCCCCGCAACAATGGCTTCCCCGATGTGGTCAACCGTATTACCGTGGACGTTTTTCATCGTGGCCATGACGCTTCCTTACCCCCGCACAAACAAGGTGACCAATGGGTCCGGTCCCACCTGCCGGCTCCAGTGGCCATGCACGGTGGCGTCGAACGTGGCGCCCGCGGGCAATACATCAGCTGAATAGAAGTGCTGTCCCGGTTTGAAAATGCGAGACACACTGCCCTGCAAGCCAATTTCCATTTCACCACCCAAAATGAACACCCATTGAGGATTCGGGGTGCAATGAAACTGGCTGCGAAATCCTGGCGGGCTGTGGCGCAATTGGTAGCCGCCCGATGCGAACACTTCCGACAACATAGCTTGCGGCGAACCTTCGCCGAGCGGCACAGCTTCTTCCCGAAATTTGGCCCGACCGTCGGTATCGGTGTAAAGAATGACTTTGGGGAAAACGGTCACAAAGGACTCCGGTGAATAAGATTGGAATGCAATTCTGTTACGCAGCTTGGTCACCAAAGGCAATTTGCACCTTCATGGATTGGCTTTTGTCGCCCGCAAGTTTAAAGGCGTGCGTTGCCTGATCGAATGCCACGATGTCCGTGACGACAGGCCGGCCATCGATCAGGCGGCCATTCAGAAAAGCCACCGCGACGGCGAACTCCTGATGAAACCGGAAGGTACCGCGCAGATCAATTTCTTTGGCCACCAGGGTGTTCAGCGGCAACGACACATTGCCGCCCAACCCTACCGTCACAATCACGCCGCGCGGCGCCACCACGTCCAGGCCGGCAACCAGCGCCTTTTCACTGCCAGAGGCCTCGAACATGACGTCGAACTGACCTTTCTCCGCGGCATACGGTTTGAGCCCGTCGGGGTCGCTGGAAAAATTCACGACCTCGTCGGCCCCCATCTTCATGGCGCAAGCGAGCGGCAACTCAGCGATATCGGCCGCGACAATACGGGCAGCACCCGCGCGCCGCAGACCGGCAATCAGCAAGGCGCCGATAGGCCCGCAGCCCGTCACCAGCACCTGCTTGCCAAATACCGATCCGGCCCGCGCGATGGCATGCAGGCCGACCGACAACGGCTCGGCCAATGCGGCTTCGGACAAAGGCAGGTCATCGGCCACACAGTGCGCCTGTGCTGCCTCAATCACCAAGGTTTCCCGAAAGGCTCCCTGAATGTGCGGAAAGCGCATGGCGCTGCCATAAAAGCGCATGTCCATGCAGTGGTTGTGCAGACCCTGCTGGCAAAAACGACAAGCACCGCAAGGCCGCGACGGAGAAATCGCGATGCGTTGCCCGGCACGAACGCCGGTGACCTCAGCGCCCACGGCCTCCACGATGCCCGACACTTCGTGCCCCAACACCATCGGCTCCTTGAGACGCACGGTGCCAAATCCCCCATGCTGGAAATAATGCAGGTCAGAACCGCAAATACCCCCAAAGGCGACGCGAACTCGGAGCTGTTGCGGGCCCAGGACCTCGGCATCCAGCGCATCAAGTCGCAAATCGAGCGGGGCATGGCAAACAAGTGCGCGCATAGAGTTTCTTTCGTTTCCCGCAGGTCGCGGCGGCATCACAAGGTTGCCGTCACGCCGCCGTCGACATACAAAATATGGCCGTTGACAAAGCTCGAGGCGTCGCTTGCCAGAAACACGGCTGCACCGGCCAGCTCGGCAACCTCGCCCCATCGCCGGCTTGGGGTGCGCCCTGTGAGCCAATTGCTGAACTGTTCATCAGCCACCAGTTTTTCTGTGAGTTCGGTTTTGAAATACCCGGGGCCCAAGCCATTAACCTGGATACCGTAGGGGCCCCAGTCAATGGCCATGCCTTTCGTCAGCATTTTTACGGCGCCCTTGCTGGCCATGTAGGGTGCAATGTTCGGTCGGCCAAGTTCGCTTTGCACCGAGCAGATGTTGATGATCTTGCCGCTACGGCGCTCAATCATCTTTCGCGCCACAGCCTGCCCGACATAAAAAACACTGTCGACATTGGTGCGCATCAATTCGCTCCAGTCCTCTGCCGGAAAATCCTGCAACGGCATGCGACGCTGCATCCCCGCGTTGTTCACCAGAATATTGACGGGGCCTATGGTCGACTCAATGTCGTCAACCGCGGCCTGCGCGGCCGACGCCTGAGTTACGTCAAACGCACGTGTGTGAACCGTCAGGCCTTCACTTCGCAGCACGCCGGCGGCCTGCTCAAGCTTGTCACTGTTTCGACCGTTCAGCACCAGGGCCGCGCCGGCCTGGCCCAGTCCGCGCGCCAGCGCAAAACCAATGCCGCCGGAGGACCCGGTGACCAGCGCAAGACGTCCATCAAGACTGAAAGCGTTCGCGGCCATCCCTGGTCAATCGAGACGGGCGCCGCTGGCGTCGTCAAAAACGTGACTCTTGCCGTTCGCGATCTGGAGGTGAACGATATCGTCCGGCTGTACGCTGGTGCGGCCGTGCATCACCAGGACAACCTGTGCACCTCCAACATCGAGCAAGAGCTCGGTTTCAGCACCGGTGGGCTCCACAACAATCACTTTAGCGGGAATGCCTTGGCCGTTTTCCGACAGCGTGATGTCGCCGGGCCGCACGCCGTAATGCACAGGTTGACCATCACGCGCCTGCCCGATTGTGCCGATGGGCCACTGGTGCCCCTGAGCTTCTACCCAGGCTTGCCCACCCGACTGACGCAGGACACCCTTGAAAACGTTCATGGAGGGGGAGCCGATGAACTGAGCCACGAACAGATTACCGGGGCGATCAAACAGTTCGAGCGGGGTACCGATCTGCTCGACGATGCCATCGTGCATGACGACAATGCGGTCGGCCATCGTCATCGCTTCGATCTGGTCGTGGGTGACATAGACCGTTGTCGTTTTCAGGCGCTGGTGCAGCGCCTTGATTTCGGCGCGCATGGCCACACGCAGCTTGGCATCCAGGTTGGAGAGAGGCTCATCAAACAGGAAGACCTTCGGGTCGCGCACGATCGCGCGGCCCATGGCCACGCGCTGGCGCTGGCCGCCCGAGAGTTCCCGGGGGAAACGGTCCAACAATGGGTCCAGGTTCAGGATTCGCGCGGCGTCACCGACACGCTTGTTGGTAAGCTCCGCATCGGCCTTGCGCAGTTTCAAGCTGAAGGCCATGTTGTCGCGTACCGTCATATGCGGATAGAGCGCATAGCTTTGAAATACCATGGCGATGTCACGGTCCTTGGAGTCCAGGTTGTTGATGACTTTGCCGTCAATCGACATTTCACCGCCGCTGATTTCCTCCAACCCGGCAAGCATGCGCAAAAGCGTCGACTTGCCGCAGCCAGACGGCCCCACCAGCACGACAAACTCGCCATCAGCGATGTCAAAGCTGATGCCGTGGATGATCTTGACCTTGCCGAAGGCCTTTTCAATATTGCTAAACGATACAGAAGCCATGGTATTTTTCTCGAAATCAGCTTTTCACGGCGCCGGCTGTGAGGCCGGACACCATATAGCGTTTAAATGCGTAATAAATCGCCGCGGGAGGCAGCGCGTAAATAAGACCGGTCGTCATCAACAATTCCCACGGGGAATCATCGGCGGCGAGGAAATTGCCCAGCGCAACGGACAGCGTCACACTGGTGTCCCTGGACAGCAGCAGGAACGCGTAAAGATATTCGTTCCAGGCCAGCAGCAGCGCATACGTGCCCACGGCCACAAGCGACGGCACCATCAGCGGCAAGTACACCAGTCTGAAAAGCTGCATGGCGGTAGCGCCGTCCATGCGGGCGGCCTCGTCCAGCTCATACGGCAGCTTGTCAGAGGCCTGCTTCAGCACCCAGATGCAATAGGGGGACGCGATGGTCACCATGGCCAGGATCAGTGACCACTGGTTGTTGAGGATGCCGTAGTTGCCCATCGTCTTGTACATGGGCACCGCCAGAAACGCAGCCGGAATGAAATAGGTGAACAGCGCAAGATTCATGACTGTGCGGCCGCCTCTGACTTTGAGCCGGCTGATGGCAAATGCCGCAGTGGTAGCAACCACCAGCGTCAGCACGCCGACCGACAGCGCAATCACCAGGGAGTTTCCCAACTGGACCCAGAAATGGTCGAGGTAGAAATGCTTTTGCCAGAACACCGTTTCAAAATTGGCCAGTGTCGGGTTCTTTGGCCAGAGCCGCCCCGTCGTCGCCTCATTCCGGGGAGAAATCGCAAACAGCACCATGTGATAAATCGGGATCAATGTCCACAGCAACACAGGGATGCCGATCAACAGTAGCCTGGCCTCGCGGCTGACCGTGCGAAGTGTGACGCGGCTCATTTGGACAACCTTTTCATCATGAAGTACACCAGCGGCAGCACCAGGGGAAGCGCCACCACAATCGATGCCAGCGAAAGGTCCACCTGGTCCAGGCGCAGATAACGGATACCGAGCGTGGCCAGCACATGGGTCAAGTCAGCCGGTCCGCCGCCTGTCAGCAGGTATACGCTGTTGAAGTCACCCAGAGTCCAGATCATCGACAGGATGGTCGAGGTCAGGTACAGCGACCGCATGGAAGGCCAGGTGATGAACCGGAACTTCTGCCAGACCGTGGCACCGTCCACCGATGCCGCCTCGTACTGCTCGGCGGGAATCGCCATGCGGCCGGCCAGCAAAATCAGGGTCCAGAACGGCAGGGACTTCCAGATGTGGGCCAGCATTGAAAAGCACAGCGCCAGCGTCGGATCGTTGAGCCAGTTGGGCCCGTCAACGCCGCTCAGCTTGTAGATGAGTGTGTTGATGACACCCCATTCCGGATTGAGCATGAAGCGCATCGACAAGATGGTCGGGATCGACGGTACTGCCCATGGCAGGATAAATATGACCGACAGCCCCTTGATCCACCAGCGCGTATTCAGGAAAAAGCCGGACAGGAACAGCGCGACCACCATCTTGACGTTGACCGCCACGACGATAAAGACCACGGTATTGATCAGCGAGCGGAAAAATATAGGGTCGGCAAAAAGCCGCACATAACTATCGGGATGGCGCGCGAGCCAGAGGCCATACCCCACGGGGTATATGACAAAAACCACAAATATCAGCAAATAGGGAATGACCAGAACGAGGCCCCACTTCTCCCATGAAGTCATGGCTCCGCGCTCGGCGCGCAAAGAGGGGCCGGTCTGGTCGATGATGGCAGTGCTCATGCTTTTGGTACGCGCGCCGCCCTTCTGGGCGACCCAGTTCGGGCGGCGCGGCTTTCTTCAGTCAGCGGTAGGTCAGTTGGCCACGGTTTTGATACGGGCAATCATTTCATCGACAGCCTTGTCCACAGGCACTTTCTCGTTGAGGACCCGGTTCGCCGCTTTGGCCCAGACGTTTTCGTTGTTCAGGATGGTGAACTTGTAGTTCTTGGTGAACTCGAAATTGACGGTGCCGTTCATGAACTGGTTGTACACGGCGGTGCGGTGAGAGTCAGCCTTCCAGAACGGGCGTTGCTGCGCCGTTTTGGTCACCGGGAACCAGCGGCCCAACGAACCTTCCACATACGGCGTGAGGTTTTCCTCCTGCATCAGGAAGGAGACAAACTCTTTGGCACGCGCCTTGTTTTTTGCCTGATTGAACACCACGCCGACCTTGACGGCGGCACGGTAGACCATCTTGCTGCCGTCAGGCTTGTTCGGGAACCCTGCCGTGCGAATCCGCTCGGTGTAGTTCTTTTTCGCAAGCTCGCGCTCCTCCGGCTTCAGGGCCGCGTTGTTCATGTCGTCCAGCCATTTCGCTGCGATGGAGATCGTGGCGTTATGGGTCAGAATGGTGGTCTTGTTGTGGAAAGCGACATTGTTGTCCGGGTCTTTCCAGCTGGTCGACGAAGGTGGCGTGCAGCCCTTGGTGTAAGGCTGGGTGTAGTCGGTCAGGGCGCCGATCAGGCCGGCGCGCACTTTCGGGTCATCAACCAGCAGCTTGCCGCTGTCGCTGACCAGGGTCACGTTGTAGGCGTCCATGAACGTCAGGAACGAATAGAAGGAGTCGCTCGAATCCACGCCCAGCGGCTGGCCGATGCCGAAAGTGCGGTTACCACTCTTCTGGCGATAAGCGGGCTGCACCTTGTCGCACCAGAATGACCAGTAGTCCTTCCAGCCGGTAGGAATGTCGGACTCCTTGAAGCCGGCTTCGTTGAGCATGTCCACCCAGTACTGGATGTGCATGGTCTGCTGCTTCATCGGAAAGGCGTAATAAGCCCGCGTTTTGGCGACGTCGTTATAGAGGAAGGCGGTTTCCACCGTGTTGGGCGCAAAACGCGCACGCATGGGGTTGATCACGCTGCTGATGTCTTCAAGCTTGCCGTCGAAGGCCCACTTGCCAGCCACCTGGAAGTCATAAACGTCGGCATAAGCCACATCGGGGGGACTGCCGGAATCGAGCGCGGCCACCGTCTTCGGAATCATGTCCTGCACGGGGTACTGCGACAGCTCGACCTTGACGCCTTTGTGTTTGTCTTCGTACTTTTTGATGGCCGCAAACAGCGCATCATCTTCGGCCTTGTAAAAGCCCTTGACCCACCAGACGGTGAGCTTTTCCTGGGCTACAGCCTGCCCGGCTGTCACCAGGCCTGCCGCGACCATCGCGGTGGCAAGTATTGTCTTCAGTTTCATTGGTTTGTCTCCTCTGCGGGTTAGTTGTCTAGCTGGCAAAAAAACGGCGCCTGCATTCCTGGACGCATTGTTATCATATGATGATTAACTCAAGTGCTTTCTATGGAAAACCCGAAGCACTCAGACCATTCACTGCCATTCAGGCACCGGCGTAAAGAGGGGCTGCCCGTCAAAATGGGCCCGCAGATTACTGACCGCGAGGTTGGCCATGGCGTGGCGCGTCTGCACGGTGGCACTGGCCATGTGGGGCGTCAACACGACGTTGTCCATGGACCACAGCGCCTCCATCGGGTGCGGCTCCTGCTCGAAGACATCCAGCCCGGCGCCTGCAATCACGCCTTTGGCAAGCGCCTCCACGAGCGCAGCCTCATCCACCACAGAGCCGCGCGCCACATTGATCAAATAGCCTTCGGGCCCGAGCGCCTTGAGGACATCGGCATTGATCAGGTGGCGGGTACCCGCCCCGCCCGGCGTAATAACCACCAGAAAGTCCACCGCCGCAGCCAGCGCCTGTGCCGTAGGGTAAAAACTGTAAGCAAGATCAGGTTTGGCGCTGCGCCCGGTATAGGCAATCGACATGCCAAATGCCTCTGCACGAAGCGCGATGGCCTGGCCAATACGCCCCAGACCAACAATCCCGAGGCGGGCTCCCGACACCTTGCGCGCAAGCGGCATGGCACCCTCCTTCGCCCACTGACCGGCCCGCACGTAGCGGTCGGCCAGCGGTATACGCCGTGCGACAGACAGCATGAGACCCAGGGCCAAATCCGCCACTTCGTCATTGAGCACCCCAGGGGTGTGCGTCACCGGAATACGGCGTTCCAACGCAGCGGAGACATCCACGCCGTCGTAACCCACGCCCATGATGGAAATGATTTCCAGCGCGGGCAACTGCTCTATCAGCGCACGCGGCACCTTGGACTCGCCTCCTCCTGCCACGCCGCGTATCAGAGGCGCTATTTTGGCAAAGGCCACCGGATCGCTCTCGTGCAACCTGTCGTGCACTTCAAATGACTCCTGAAGCGGCCCCATCAGGAAGGGCGGCAGTTTGGCAACGGCAAGAACATGCGGACGGGAAGACGGGGAGGACAAGGCACTAACTCCTGTGGTCATGGTTTTCACTAAGATATCGAATTCAATGGTATGACGATAATATGTTTGAAACTTAAGGACTTTCCCGAATGAGCGATTCAATCAAGAAAAAACTGCCCCATGAACTCCGCAGCCAGCAATGGTTCGGCCGCCAGGACCGGGATGGCTTTGCCTACCGCAGCTGGGTCAAGGGAAAAGGCGTGCCGCATGACCAGTTTGACGGTCGTCCGGTCATCGGCATCTGCAACACGTTCAGCGAACTGACGCCCTGCAATTCGCATTTCCGCACAATTGCCGAACAGGTCAAGATCGGCGTCTATGAGGCAGGCGGTTTCCCGCTCGAATTCCCGGTGATGTCGTTGGGCGAAACACTGCTGCGCCCCACCGCCATGCTGTACCGCAACCTGGCCAGCATGGATGTGGAAGAAAGCATTCGCGGCAACCCGATTGACGGCGTGGTGCTGCTGATGGGCTGCGACAAGACCACGCCTTCACTGGTCATGGGCGCCTCGAGCGTAGACCTGCCCACGGTGGGCGTCAGCGGCGGCCCCATGCTGAGCGGCAAATGGCGCGGCCAGGAGCTGGGATCGGGCACCGGCGTCTGGAGCATGAGCGAACAGGTGCGCGCGGGTACGCTCAAGCTTGCCGAGTTTTTTGAAGCTGAAAGCTGCATGCACCGCAGCCACGGCCACTGCATGACCATGGGCACGGCCTCAACGATGGCCAGCATGGTGGAAGCCTTGGGCATTGGCTTGCCCGGCAATGCGGCGTATCCGGCGGTGGACGGCAGGCGCAACGTGCTGGCCCGCATGGCAGGCCGCCGTGCTGTGGAAATGGTGCACGAGGACCTGACGCTTTCAAAGATTTTGACCCGGGAAGCATTCGAAAACGCCATCAAGACACTGGCGGCCATTGGCGGCTCCACCAACGCAGTCATTCACCTGATAGCCATCGCTGGACGCATCGGCGTCAAGCTCACGGTGGACGACTTCGATCGTCTGGCCAGCGAACTGCCTTGCCTCGTCAATCTGCAACCCTCAGGCAAATACCTGATGGAAGATTTCTGCTACGCCGGTGGCCTGCCCGTGGTGATGAAAGAAATCGCGCAGCACCTTCACACCGGTGCCATCACGGCCAACGGCAAAACCATAGGCGAAAACTTCGCCGATGCAGAAAACTTCAACACCGACGTGATCAAGCCTCTCAGTGCGCCCTTCAAAGACAAGGCCGGCATTGCCGTGCTGCGCGGCAACCTTTCGCCGCGCGGCGCCGTCATCAAGCCCAGCGCCGCCACGCCAGAACTCATGGTCCACAAAGGCCGGGCCGTGGTGTTTGAAACGATTGAAGATTTCCATGCCCGCATCGACGATGAAGACCTGGATATCGACGAAAACTGCGTGATGGTGCTCAAAAATTGCGGCCCCAAGGGCTACCCCGGCATGGCCGAAGTCGGCAACATGCCGCTGCCGCCCAAGGTGCTGCGCA
>NZ_JBDTPB010000014.1:0-39953 GCF_039932935.1 Polaromonas sp. | reverse complement strand
ATGGAGAGCGAGCCGTAACGGTTTTCCGGGTCGGTTTTTAACCTCATGGTGTTTCTCCGCTGTCGTTCAAGTAAACCAAGTAAAGCGTTCATTGCGGGCCCCGGGCCGCGGCCATTCGCGCGTCCGCATGCCTGTGCCAGGCCCGACCGGCGAGTTTGCGCAATTCAGCGTGCCACAACACCACGCTGGCCATGGCGGCGCACAGCAGCCATTGTTCAAACGCAAGGGGCACGGTGCCGAAAGCGTAGTTCAGAAACCCCAGGTTGACCACCGCGATCTGCAGGCCCAATGACAAGCCCAGCGCGGCCCACAACCAGGGGTTGGAGAAAAGGTGGCGAAACGCGGTGGTGGTTTCCGAGCGCGCGTTGAAGGCATTGAACAGATGCGCCAGCACCAGCACGGTGAAGCCGGCGGTGCGGGCGACGGCCAGGTCCTGGTCGCCCTCGATGAGACCGCCCGGCAGCAACATGTCCATGGTCAGGAGCGTCACCACCGCGATGACGGCGCCGGTCTGCAGTATCCCCGACCACATGCGGGCGTCGATCACGCGCGCATCGCGGGCCCGGGGCTTTCGCGCCATGACGTCGCCGACCGCGGGGTCTATGCCCATGGCCAGCGCCGGCCAGGAGTCGGTGATGAGGTTGAGCCAAAGGATCTGCGTTGCCAGCAGGGGGAGAACCACTGCCACGCCGGGGGCTTCAAGCCCGATGACGCCGGCGCCCACCACACCCAGAAAAACCGTCAGCACCTCCCCCATGTTGGAGGACAGCAGGTAACGCAGAAATTTCCGGATGTTGTCAAAAATGCCGCGCCCTTCGCGCACCGCCTCCACGATCGTGGCGAAGTTGTCGTCGGCCAGGATCATCCGGGCGGCCTGCCGCGTCACTTCGGTGCCGGTCAGGCCCATCGCGATGCCGATATCCGCGGACTTCAGCGCGGGGGCGTCGTTCACGCCGTCGCCGGTCATGGCCACCACCTCGCCGTCGGCCTGCAGCGCGTGCACGATGCGCAGTTTGTGGGCCGGCGCAACGCGCGCATACACCGACGTCCTGCGAACCGCGGCGGCGAATTCCGCGCCTTCCAGCCGGTCCATGTCGATGCCGGTCAGCGCGGGCGATTGCGCGCCGCGGATCCCGAGGTCCGCGGCAATCCGCATCGCCGTGCGGGGGTGGTCGCCGGTGATCATGATGATGCGGATGCCGGCAAGCTGGGCCTTGCGTATCGCGGCGGCCGCTTCCTCCCGCGGCGGGTCCATCATGCCGGCGGTGCCGACGTAGGTCAGGTTTTCTTCGAGCGATGCGGATTGCAGATCTTCCCCGGCGCCCAGTGCGCGGCAGGCGACGGCCAGTGTGCGCAGGGCCGCGTCCGAGAGGGCGTCGATATCGCCCAGGATGGCGGCTTTCAGGGCGGCATCCATCGGCACGCTTGCCGCGCCCACCTTGACATGGGTGCAGCGCTCAATCAGCACATCCGGCGCGCCTTTGCTGATGAGCATGGCGGCGCCCCCATGGTCGTGGTCGCGTTCAATCACCGACATCATTTTTCGGTCCGAGGTGAACGGAATCTCCCTGATTCGTTCATAGCGGCCGGCGCGCGCCTGGAGCGAAGGGCCGAGCTTGCGCGCGGCGACGAGGAAAGCCGCCTCCGTGGCATCGCCCTGAATCCGCCAGATGCCACCGGTGTCCTGCCGCAGGCCGGCATTGCCCGCCAGGCTGCCGCCCAGCAGCGTGAACGCCACTTCTTCCCGCAGCGGTCCATCGGTTAGCTCGCTGCCCGCCTGTTCGAGTCGGCCCTCGGGCGCATACCCGATGCCTGTCACTTCAACCATGCCGGATGCCGTGGCGATGCGCGTCAGGGTCATTTCCGCGCGCGTCAAGGTGCCGGTCTTGTCGGTGCAAATGACGGAAGCGCAGCCCAGTGTTTCCACGGAAGACAGGTTTTTGATGATCGCCTTGTGCCTGGCCATGCGCTGCACCCCCATCGCCAGCACCACCGACAGGATGGCGGGCAGTCCTTCAGGAACCGCCGCCACGGCTAAAGCGACGCCCAGAAGCATCACCGCGATGACGTCGCCGGCCGTGCGCAGTTCCGATAGCATCAGGATCGTAGCGACCACCACGGTGGCAACGATCAATACCGCAATTCCGAGGACCCGGCCCAGCCGGCTCACTTCCCGGGTCAAGGGCGTAGGCGCTTCCCGGGTCGCCTCAAGCATGGCGGCAATCGCGCCCATTTCGGTGTTCATGCCGGTCGCCGTGACCACCGCGCGTCCTGTGCCCTGAGTGATGGCTGTGCCCCTGAACACCATATTCGCGCGGTCCCCAAGTGCGGCGGATGCCGGCAGTGAAGAGCTGCTTTTCAGCACGGCCACGCTTTCACCGGTCAGTGAGGCCTCGTGGACGCGCAGGGCGGTGGCGCTTGCCAGCCGCGCGTCGGCGCCCACGACGTCCCCCTCATTCAGGACCAGCAAATCGCCCCGTACCAGCGACGCCAGCGGTATCTTTTGCACGCTGCCGTCCCGCATCAGCGAACAACTCGCTTGCGTGATTTTCGCCAGGGCCTCTACCGCGCCGCGTGCCTTGGCCTGCTGGACGTAGCCCAGCGCGGCATTGAGCAGGACCACAAGCGCAATCACCAGGGCGTCGATCGGCCAGCCGGCCCGCCCCTCCATGGCCCATGCGACCAGCGAAATGGCAATAGCCGCCAGCAGCAAATAGATCAGGGGATCCTGAAACTGCGAGAGAACGCGCCGCCAAGCGGTGACGGGTGGCGCGGCGTTGAGGGTATTCGGGCCTTGCACGCCAAGCCGCCGTGCCGCCTCGCCGGAGGAGAGGCCGCGCAGCAGGTCCGCGCCCGTGCTTGCGACGACGTCTTCGATCTCCCGGACCGACGGATCAGCCGGGTTTTCCGGCTGCGGGCGTGCTTCAGCGGCGAGGGGAATTTTCATCGTTGTCTTTTTTATCCGGTTTGCCCGGGTGGCGGCCAAAGCAAGCCGGCCGGCCCGGAGGCCGCGTTCGGCACTTCCAGTCTGGGGGCATCCGACGGTCGCCTGCTTGTCCTGGATCAAGGCGACGCCGCTTTGGCAAGGGAAAAAGCAAAGTAAAACCAAAACAAAACGCGCGAGGAACGCCCGCATTGCATTTATCGCAAACATCCGCCCGCCGGACTGTTCGATAACGTACAGACAAGCCTTTGCCCGGTGCCGCACCGGCCCGGGCTTGATCCATGTCAAGGGCGCGGCACCCCGCGCTGGCTACCCTTGCGTCATGCAAACCGCCACCGCCCCGGCCCCCGCAGGCCTCCTGCCGCCCGCCGCCGCATGGAACGCGCTGGACGAGCCGGCCGAATGGGAGGGCTTCAGCCGGCCGGTCGCGGGGCGCGAAGGCTGGTGGGAGTCGTGCCTGGCGCTCGAGGGCATGCACTGCGCGGCCTGCGCGCTCACGGTGGAGGAGGTCTTGCGCAAGCTGCCCGGCGTGGACACGGTCGAGGTCAACGGCGTCACCGCCACGGCGCGGCTCCAGTGGCGCCCGCAGGCCACGTGGCCTTCCGCCTGGATGGCCGCGTTGCACCATGCCGGCTATGGTGCCTTGCCGGCGGGCGACTTGCTGTTGGCCGGCCGCAGGGTGCAGGCCCAACGCCTGATGCTATGGCGTTGGTTGGTGGCCGGTTTTTGCATGATGCAGGTCATGATGTATGCCGCGCCGGCCTACCTGGCGTCGGCGGGCGAGATCACGCCCGACATCCAGGCGCTGCTGGGCTGGGCCTCCTGGGTGCTGACATTGCCGGTGCTGCTGTTTTCCTGCTGGCCCTTTTTCTCGGCGGCGCTGCGCGACCTGCGGCATCTGCGCATCGGCATGGACGTGCCGGTGGCGCTCGGCGTGCTCATCGCCTTTGGGGCCAGTACGGCTGCGACCTTCGACCCCGGCAGCCCTTGGGGTGCCCATGCCTCGTATGACTCGGTGCCCATGTTCGTGTTCTTCCTGCTGTCGGGTCGCCTGCTGGAGCAGCGGCTGCGCGATCGCACCGCCGGAGCTCTGGAGGCATTGATGCGCCGCCTGCCCGACAGCGTGGAGCGGCAGGAAGCTGATGGCAGTTTTCGCGCGGTGGCGGTGCGTCGCCTTGTCGCGGGCGACCTGATCCGCGTGTTGCCCGGCCAGGCTTTTCCCGCCGACGGGGTGGTAGAGAACGGCGAGAGCCGGGTTGACCAGTCGCTGCTGACGGGCGAGTCCAAGCCCTTGCTGCGGCGCGTGGGCGACGGCGTCGTTGCCGGCAGTCACAACCTGACAGGCATGTTGCTGGTGCGGATAGAGCGGGTCGGCCCGCAAACCCGCTACGCGGAAATCGTCGCCCTGATGGAGCAGGCCTCGGTCGAAAAGCCCGGCTTGGTCCAGCTGGTAGACCGAATCGCCAGCCCTTTCCTGGTTGCAGTGCTGTTGGCCGCCGCCGCCGCGGCCGTGTGGTGGTGGCCTTTTGGGCAAGCGCATGCGATGGCGGTCGCGGTGTCGGTGCTGATCGTGACCTGCCCCTGCGCCTTGTCGCTGGCCACCCCGGCGGCGATGCTGGCCAGTGCGGGTGCGCTGGCGCGCCGCGGCGTGCTGGTGCGCAAGCTCCAGGCGCTGGAAAGCTGCGCCGCCATTGACACCGTGGTCTTCGACAAAACAGGCACGCTGACGGAGGACCGCATGGAGGTCGTCATGGCCTATACCCCAGCCGGGGTCAACCGCGATGAGGTGTGTGAAAAAGCGGGTGCTCTGGCCAGGCATTCCCTGCATCCAGTCTCGCGTGCCGTCGCGGCGCGCTATCCCGCGCCGGACTGGGTGGCAAGCGAGGTAGAGGAGGTTGCCGGTCGGGGGTTGCGCGGCAAGGTCGCGCGCCTGGATGGAAGCGCGCCTCAGTACCTCTACCTGGGTTCGGGCTTTTTTTGCGGAGCGCCGGTGCCTGGCCGCGATGCGCCGGTTCTGCAGGCCCACCTGTCCGATGGCGGGCAATACCTCGCAGGCTTTGAGTTTGACGAAGCAATGCGGCCCGATGCGGCGCAGGCCGTGGCCGCACTGCTCAAGCTGGGTATCCGTGTGCAACTGCTCTCCGGCGATACCGGGCAGGCGGCGGCACGTCTTGCGCGCCGCGCCGGCATTTCCTGGTACTTTGCCGAATGTACGCCGGAGGCCAAGCTCGAGCATGTGCGCAACCTGCAGCGCGAGCACCACCGCGTCATGATGGTGGGCGACGGCATGAATGACGGGCCGGTGTTGGCCGTGGCCGACGGGTCCATGGCCATGGGTCAGGCCGTCCCGCTGGCCCAAGCCAAGGCGGACTTCGTGATGACCGGCGACCGGCTGCTCACCGTGGCGGTACTGCTGGCGCAAGCGCGGCGCACGAGGAGGGTCATTCGCCAGAACCTTCTGTGGGCCGCGGTCTACAACGCCACCTGCGTGCCGCTGGCGATTTTCGGCTACATGCCGACCTGGCTGGCCGGCTTCGGCATGGCGGCAAGCTCGCTGCTGGTGGTCGCCAACTCGGCAAGACTGGCGCGCGACGGGCTGGAGACCTGAATGGACATCCTTTTCCTGCTGATCCCCCTGTCCGTTGTGCTGGCCCTGCTCATCATCGGCGCGCTGGGCTGGGCGGTATGGCGCGGGCAGTTCGAGGCGCTGGAGCAGGAAGCTGAGCGCATTCTTCACAGTGATTGACCTGTATCAAATGCGGCACCACCTGCCGCGCCGACACTTTGAAGCATCAAGACAAAAGGTGCTTCATGAACGCAGAAACGACGCGAGGGGTCGCTTATCACGACAAGGTGGTGCGCCAGTTTTCATTGGCGGCAGTGCTCTGGGGCGTGGTGGGAATGACGGTGGGCCTGTTCATCGCGGCCCAGCTGGCCTGGCCTGAACTGAATTTCGGCATCCCCTGGCTCAGTTACGGCCGGCTCAGGCCTTTGCACACCAATGCCGTCATCTTCGCCTTCGGCGGCTGTGCGCTAATCGGCAGCAGCTACTACGTGGTCCAGCGCACCAGCAGCGTGCCGCTGTTTGCGCCCCGGCTGGCCGCCTTCACCTTCTGGGGTTGGCAGCTGGTCATCCTGGGCGCAGCGATCAGCCTGCCTCTGGGCTACACCACAGGCAAGGAATACGCTGAGCTGGAATGGCCCATCGATATCCTGATTACGCTGGTCTGGGTGTCTTATGCGGTTGTTTTCTTCGGCACGCTGGGAGTTCGCAAGGTCAGGCATATCTACGTGGCCAACTGGTTCTACGGTGCCTTCATCCTGGCGGTGGCAGTGCTGCACGTGGTCAACAGCGCAGAGATTCCGGCCGGCTGGATGAAATCCTATTCGGCCTATGCCGGTGTGCAGGACGCGATGGTGCAGTGGTGGTACGGCCACAACGCGGTCGGCTTCTTCCTCACCGCGGGCTTCCTGGGCATGATGTATTACTTCATCCCCAAGCAGGCGGAAAGGCCGGTCTACAGCTACCGTCTGTCCATCGTCCACTTCTGGGCGCTGATTTTCACTTACATGTGGGCGGGCCCGCACCACTTGCACTACACCGCCTTGCCCGACTGGACGCAATCGGTCGGCATGGTGTTCTCACTGATCCTGCTGGCGCCCAGTTGGGGCGGGATGATCAACGGCGTGATGACGCTGTCGGGCGCCTGGCACAAGCTGCGCGACGATCCCATTCTGCGTTTCCTGATCGTGTCGCTGTCCTTCTACGGCATGAGCACCTTTGAAGGCCCGTTGATGTCCATCAAGACCGTCAATGCGCTCTCGCACTACACAGACTGGACCGTCGGCCACGTGCATTCCGGCGCGCTGGGATGGGTGGGCCTCATTTCAATGGGCACGCTGTACTACATGATTCCGCGCCTTTTCGGGCAAAAACAGATGTACTCGGTGCGGGCCATCGAGGTGCATTTCTGGACGGCCACCGTGGGCATCGTGCTCTATATCGCGGCCATGTGGATCGCCGGCGTGATGCAGGGCCTGATGTGGCGTGCCATCAACGCCGACGGAACGCTGACCTACACCTTCGTCGAAGCGGTCAAAGCCACCTATCCCTTCTACGTGGTGCGCTTCTTTGGCGGACTGTTGTACCTGGGCGGCATGGTGCTGATGGCCTGGAACGTTTGCATGACGGTGGCCAAGGGCCGTCCCGTCCGGGTGCCGGTGCCGGCACTGGTACCGGCTCACGCATAACAAGAGAAAGCTCATTCCATGAGAGACGACAACGCACCGGCCGCCGGCTTCTCGCACGAGAAGATTGAAACCAACAACTTCCTGATGATCATCCTGATCCTGCTGGTGATCGCCGTGGGCGGCCTGGTGGAAATCGTGCCGCTGTTCTTCCAGAAGTCGACCACCGCACCGCTGGAGGGTGTGAAGCCCTATGGTGCGCTGCAGCTAGCCGGCCGCGACATCTACTTGCGCGAGGGTTGCTACAACTGCCACTCGCAGATGATCCGCCCGTTTCGCGCAGAGACGCTGCGCTATGGCCATTACTCGGTGGCCGGCGAGTTTGTCTACGACCATCCCTTCCAGTGGGGCAGCAAGCGCACCGGCCCTGACCTGCACCGCGTGGGAGGCAAGTACACGGACGAATGGCACCGCATCCATCTGAACAACCCCCGCGACGTGGTGCCCGAATCCAACATGCCGGCCTACAGCTGGTTGGAGAAGAAGCCCGTGGACCCTGCCGACATGGCGCCGCGCATGACAGCGTTGCGCAGGGTAGGGGTGCCGTATACCGATGCCGAAATCGCCCAGGCGGCCACAGAGGTGAAGGGCAAGACGGAAATGGATGCCCTTGTGGCGTATTTGCAAGTGCTGGGCACCGCCCTGAAGTAAGGAGACCCCCATGGATGTCAACACGCTGCGCGTCATCGCAACCCTGCTGTGCTTCGCCACTTTCATTGGCCTGCTTGTGTGGGCCTATGCCGGGCGAAACCGCAAGCGGTTTGAAGAAGACGCAAAAATTCCTTTCCTGCAGGACTAGCCGCATGTGCACCGTCTCCATCAGTTCCCAGGGCGGCATGCGGGCCGGTCCAACCGGCCCTTCTTTCATTTCACAACGCATCAGGTGTGGCGTATGAGCGATTTCACAGACAACTTCTGGTCTTGGTATGTGGCCGCACTAACTTTGGTCGGGATCATCGGCGCCCTGGTTTTGTTATGGGCGACGGCGCGCAAGAAAATACCCCAGAGCAGCGACAACACGACGGGCCACGTCTGGGACGAAGACCTGCGCGAGTCCAACAACCCGATGCCGCGCTGGTGGATGTGGCTGTTCGTGATCAGCGTGATTTATTCGTTGCTCTACCTGGTTGCCTATCCGGGCCTGGGCGCCTACCCCGGTGAAATGGGATGGAGCACGCGCGGCGAATACGACGCCGCGATGATCAGTGCGGACAAGGAGCTTGCGCCGCTCTATGCCGGATTCACCACCAAAAGTGCCGAACAACTCGCGGGCGACGCCAATGCGATGGCGGTGGGAGAGCGTCTCTTCATGAACAACTGTGCCCAGTGCCATGGCTCTGACGCGCGCGGCAGCAAGGGCTTTCCCAACCTCGCTGACACCGATTGGCTGCATGGTGGCTCAACCGAGAAAATCCGCGAAACCCTGACTGCCGGCCGCAAGGGTCAAATGCCGCCCATGGCCGCTGCGGTGGGGACGCCCGAGGACGTGAAGAACGTGGCGCATTACGTGCTGAGCCTCTCGGGTGGCCCACACGACTCGGTACGCTCGCAACTCGGAAAGTTCAAGTTCACGGCCTGCGCTGCTTGTCACGGCATCGACGGCAAGGGAAATCAGGCGATAGGTGCGCCCAACCTGGCCGACGACATCTGGCTGCATGGCTGGGGAGAGCAGGCCATCGTTGACATCATCAACAAGGGCAAGACCAACGAGATGCCCCCGCAGGCCGGCAAGCTCTCCGAAGCGCAGATCCACGTTCTGACGGCCTACATCTGGGGGCTGTCCAACAAGGCCGCCGCGGCAAAACTTTGAGGCGACAGTGACCCAGTCAGTCTTGCGAAAAACCATCCCGATCGTGCCGGTAGCGCAGTCGGCGGGGGAATCCCTGTACGAAGCGCAAAAAAAGATCTACCCCCGCTCTGTGAGCGGGCGGTTCGCCCGCTGGCGCTGGGTTTTCGTGCTTCTGACCCAGCTGGTTTTCTACGGCTTGCCATGGCTGCAATGGGGGCAGCGCCAGGCGGTGCTGTTTGATCTGGAGGCCAGGCGGTTTTATCTCTTCGGCTATGTGTTGTATCCGCAGGACTTCATCTACCTGACGGGCTTATTGGTCGCCAGCGCCTTGTCTCTTTTTCTGTTTACGGCAGTTGCGGGCCGTTTGTGGTGCGGTTTCGCTTGTCCGCAAACGGTGTACACCGAAATCTTCCTCTGGATTGAACGCAAGGTGGAAGGCGACCGCACGGCCAGGCTGCGGCTGGACGGTGCGCCGTTCTCACTGGAGAAGCTGGTCAAGAAGT
Organism: Polaromonas sp.; assembly: GCF_039932935.1. Lineage (GTDB taxonomy): Bacteria > Pseudomonadota > Gammaproteobacteria > Burkholderiales > Burkholderiaceae_C > Polaromonas. The sequence goes on along the minus strand of NZ_JBDTPB010000014.1, from coordinate 30,469 downwards.
GGTTCAAGCACATCCTCTGGATAGGCGTGGCGATGTGGACCGGCTTTACCTTTGTGGCCTATTTCGTGCCGGCCCGCGAGCTGATTATGCAGTTCCTGCAGACAAAAATGGGCGGCTGGGAAATCTTCTGGGTGCTGTTCTACGGCTTTGCGACCTATGGAAACGCCGGTTTCCTGCGCGAGCAGGTGTGCAAATACATGTGCCCCTACGCGCGCTTCCAGAGCGCGATGTTCGACAAGGACACGCTGATCGTGAGTTATGACCCCGCGCGCGGAGAGCCACGCGGCGCGAGGTCGCGCCATGCCGACGCGGCGGCGCTGCCCCTGGGTGCCTGCGTAGACTGCACGCTGTGCGTTCAGGTCTGTCCGACCGGCATCGACATCCGCGATGGCTTGCAGTACGAATGCATAGGGTGCGCGGCCTGCGTTGACGTCTGCGACGGCGTGATGGACAAGATGGGTTACGAACGCGGTCTGATCCGTTTTACCACCCAGAATGCGCTCGCCGCGCAATGGAATTCTTCGCGCATCCTGCGGCAGGTGCTGCGCCCGCGCGTGCTGGTTTACGCGACGCTGCTCGGCGTGCTGTGCCTGGCGCTGCTTTGGAGCTTGATGGCGCGCATGCCGCTGAAAGCGGATGTCGTGCGGGATAGGGCAGCACTTTCGCGAATCGCGGCAGGCGGGCGCCTGGAAAACGTCTACCGCCTGCAAATCATGAACGCGACGGAACAGCCACAGCAATACACCATTGTGGCGACCGGGCTGGAGGGCCTGACGGTCGCTTCTGATGCCGAGGTCAAGGTCGGCTCCACCGAGTCGCGCTGGGTTGCCGTGCGGCTGCAGATTCCTTACGGCTCGGCGCGGGCCGGCTCGCACCCGATCGTGTTCCGCGTCAGTAGTGAAACAGGGCGCGCCCATGTTGAAGAAAAATCCGTGTTCTTGGTTCCGCGATGAAAGGCCTCTCATGAATACCATTTCCACCCAAACCACTCCTTGGTGGAAGCACGGGCATGTCTGGCTGGTGATTTCCGGGCCCGCCGCCGTGGTTGTGGCCGGCGTGATCACGGCCTTTCTGGCCGTCAAGTATCCGGATGCCGTGATCGGCGGCCAGGAGCCGGTGCGGACATCGCGAACCAGCGCGCTGCATCAACCCAGGGCGCTGGCCCCGGCCCTGGAAGGACGCAACCACGCGGCCACGCCAGAAAAATCGGCTCGTCCTTGATCGCCCTCAAGGTCCGGAACGCCCGCAACCGCAAAGAGGACACCTGATGATTTCAGCCAACAAGATACTGGGCATCGCCTGGCCGGCTTTTCTGTCGGCCTGCCTGCTCGAACTGCTGTTGTTCGGGTTGTTCGACCCTGAGGAAATGCTACGCTATGGGCAGCCTGCGGGATTGTCCCGGCTGGCACTACAGACCACCGCCTTTTTTGTGTTCTGGCTTGCCTGCGCAGCCTCCAGCGCACTGACAGTGTTACTGATGGGGTCGGTGCCCAGCCCTTCACCTCGCCCGGGAATGGGGTCGGCACAAGAGGACTGAGTTTTTTTTTGGGAGAACCTCCTCAATGCCGATCAAATACTCAAGAAGACTTACCGGAAAGACCCGAAGCAAAGAGACAAACTGGCAACTTGGAATTGTGCTGGCCTTTGTCGCTGGAGCGACCAATGCGGGCGGTTTTCTGGCCGTTCAGCAATACACCTCGCACATGACCGGCATTGTTTCGGCGATGGCCGACCATATAGCCTTGGGTGCATATGACCTGGCCTTGACTGGAATCGGTGCGTTAATTTCTTTTCTCTCCGGGGCGGCATGTTCCGCCGTGATGGTGAATTATTCTCGCCGTCGCAATTTGCATAGCGAATATGCATTCCCTCTCCTTGTGGAAGCAGGGCTGCTATTGTGTTTCGGCCTCCTCGGAGCGAGACTCGCCGACATCAACGGCATATTTGTTTCAGTGACCGTGATGCTCTTGAGTTTCATCATGGGGCTGCAGAATGCAGTCATTACCAAACTCTCTAACGCTGAAATTCGCACAACCCACATCACCGGCGTTGTGACTGATATAGGGATAGAGCTGGGGAAACTGATCTACTGGAATCGCTCGCATCCAGATCATCGTCCCAAGGTGATGGTAGACATGCGACGCCTCAAGATATTGATTTCACTGGCATCGTCCTTTTTTATGGGCGGCCTTGTTGGTGCGTTGGGATTCGCGCATGTCGGCTATATCTCCACCGTGCCGCTGGCGCTGACGCTCATGGCGCTCGTGATCGTCCCAATTGCCGACGATCTGAGTGACTTTGTTCAAACCCGGAAAAACCAGGGATAGCTTTTGATGCGCTTTCTTGCCCGGTGCTGCCCGGTTGTTGCCGTTTTCCGAAATCGCCTCAAAAAGGGCAGAGCGGTAAGATCAGGTTCCCACTCCCGAAGCCTTGTCCCATGTCCCTCTTCCCCCACGTCGGTGATGCGATGCCCAAGCGACGACGCTCGGTAGCCATCGTGCTGGCCGTGATGGCTTCCCTGACGCTGCTGGCAGCCGTGCATCTGGCATCCAACCCGGAATCGCTGCCGGGCCTGCCGCTGATCGCGGCGTTGGCCGCCGCCACCTGCGGCATTGCCTGGTTGGTGGCCTTGCGAGATGCGGCACGAGACAAAGCAGGCAAGCAAGCCCTGGAAGGCGCGGACGCCAGGCTCGCGGGCCTGCTGGATTCGGCGATGGATGCCATCATCACGGTGGACAGCGAACAGCATGTAATTCTCTACAACAAGGCGGCCGAGAAGATCTTCGGCTGGCCCACGCGAGAGATGTTGGGTCAGCCTCTGACACGCCTGATTCCGCAGCGGCACCAGGGCGCACACGGCGAGCAGCTCAGCCGCTTCGGTCTCACCGGAACAACCTCGCGGCGCATGGGAGACGGCACTGTGCTGTATGGGCGAAGAGCCAACGGCGAGGAGTTTCCCCTGGAAGCGTCGATTTCGCAGCTGGATACCGCGCACGGCAAGCTCTTTACCGTCATCCTGCGCGACGTGACCGAGCGCGTGCGTGCCAATGAGGAACTGAGCGCCTTCGCCTCGGCGGCCCATGCGATCCGTGAAAGCGAAAAGACGCGGATTGCGCGCGAGCTGCATGACGAGCTGGCGCAATCGTTGACAGCGATCAAGATGGACGCCACCTGGATCCGGGCGGCCCTGCCTCAAGGCTCGGATTTCGTAAAGGCCAAGCTGGACGACATGCTCGAACTGCTGGACACCACCGTCGCCGCCACACGGCGCATTGCATCGGACTTGCGGCCACTGTTGCTCGACGACCTGGGCCTGGTGCCGGCCATCCAGTGGCTCACCCATAATTTCAGCCAGCGCCACGGCGTGCCGTGCAGGCTGTCACTGGACGAGGACGTGGAGCTGGGCGAACCCTATGCCACCGCCGTTTTCCGCATCGTGCAGGAGTCGCTGGTGAATGTGGCCAAACATGCGGGCGCCTCGCAGGTCCATGTGCGCATCGACAAGACGGACGCGGCCGTGATCCTCGAGGTGGCCGATGACGGTGCCGGGTTCGCGCCGGACGCGCCGCGCAAGCCAAACTCGCTGGGCCTTATGGGCTTGCGCGAGCGGGCTCGTTTGCTTCAGGGCACGGTGGACATAGATACAGCGCCAGGCCGTGGCACCCGCGTACGGGTCAACATTCCTGTTCCCGAGAAAGGGGATGCTGCATGATCAGAATTGTTATCGCAGACGACCACTCCATCGTGCGCGAAGGGCTTAAACGCATCGTGTCGTCCATTGAAGGCATGGAAGTCACGGGCGAGGCCGGCAACGGGACGGAAGTCATGCAGCGCGTGCGCGAGCTGGCCTTCGACGTGCTGCTGCTGGACCTTTCCATGCCCGGGCGCAGCGGCATGGAACTGATCAAGCTGATACGCGCCGAAAAACCGCAGCTGCGCATCCTGGTTCTGAGCATGCACCAGGAACTGCAGTACGCCGTGCGCGCCATCAAGAACGGCGCCAGCGGTTACCTGACCAAGGAAAGCGCGCCGGCCCTGCTGGAGCAGGCGATACGCAAGGTGGCATCGGGCGGCGCCTTCATCAGCGCCGAAGTTGCCGAGCAACTGGCGCTTGGCGCGATGCCCGGAAGCCAGGTAGTGCCGCACGAGAGCCTCTCCAACCGCGAGTTCGAGGTGCTGCAATTGCTGGTGGCGGGCGTTTCCCTGACGGACATCGGGACGAAACTGAACCTGTCGGTGAAGACCGTTAGCACCCACAAAACCAATCTCATGCAAAAAATGGGCTTGCAAAACCAGAGTGAGCTGATCCGCTATGCGCTCAAGCACGGACTGATCGAGCCACTGGATCCCTGAGGGCCACCGGGCCGCGGCACAGAAGAGCGTTGGGTTGACCAAGGTCAACACGCCCGCGGCCGCAGCTCCCTAAAGTTAGGGTATCCAAACTCTGAACGGGGCGCTCCATGGGCAACGAACTCAAACAACTGCTGGTTCATGCCGACGCCTCGCCGCAATTCGCGCAACGCCTTGAATTTGCCTGCCGGTTTGCCGCCCGGCACGGTGCCGGCATCACGGCGCTGTACACGTCGCCTTCCGCCTCCGAAGCGCTTCCGGTCGCGTCCGGCATGGGGCCCGGGCTGGCCGTGAGACGCGAAAACGCGCAGGACACCGAGCTGGCGCGGGCGCGCTCGGTGTTCGAGCAGCTCAGGCCCGCGGGCTTGCCGGCCGGCTGGGCGGAAATCCACGAGTTCCCGCTGGCCCCGGCTTTTGCGGAACGGGCGCTTTATGCCGACCTGCTGGTGCTGGGCCAGCACGGCCCGGGCGAGGGCTGGTCCACGCTGATGCCCGCGGATTTTCCGGAGACCGTGATCGCCCTGAGCGGGCGGCCTGCGCTGGTGCTGCCCTATACCTCGGCCAAGCCCGGCTTGCCGGGCAATGTGGTGATCGCCTGGAAGCCCACCCGGGGGGCGGCGCGCGCCGTGGCGGCGGCGCTGCCCATCCTGCGCAAAGCAAGCTCGGTGCAGATCCTGAGCTGGGGCGTCGGCGACGCGACGGCCGCGGGTGAAGGTCCGGATATCGTGTCTTACCTGAAGGCCCACGACATCCAGGCCGGTTGGCACCGGGAAAGCGCGGAGCCCGGGAACCTGGGTGACGTGTTGCTCTCGCGGGCGTTCGACCTGCAGGCGGACCTGTTGGTGATGGGCTGCTATGGCCGCGCCCGCGCCTATGAATGGGTGCTGGGCGGCGCATCGCGGACCGTACTCAAAAGCATGACCCTGCCGGTCCTGATGGCGCATTAACGCCATGCCGGCGGCGAATGCGGCCCGAACGCTCGGAAAATTCCGAGTCCGCCTCGGAGTGCCTGCGCCGGCAAACCAGCGTCATCCGAGCCGGGCTTTCAGCGAAAACCGATGTCCTGAAAGCACCGCCTGCGCGACAGTAGGCGCATGCAACACCCCACGCCGCCCACTCGGGTTTTTCTGGCCGATGATTCGGCGCTGAGCCGTAGCCGCGTGGCGGCGATGTTGCTCAACCAGGGCATGGAGATCGCGGGGCAGGCCGATACGCCGGAGCTGGCGATTACAGGCATCCTGGCAAGCCGGCCCGACGTGGTGGTGCTCGACGTGCAGTTCGAGAAGGGCACGGGTATGCAGGTGCTGCAGGCCGTCCTCAAAGCGGTGCCCGGCATCCGTTTCATCATCTTGAGCAACCATGCTGAGCCGGCCTACCGCGCGCGCTACCTGGCCGCGGGCGCCGCCTACTTTCTCGACAAACACGCTGAGTTCTACCAACTCTGCGCCGCTGTGGCTGGGTTTGCGCGGCCCAAGCTTGCGCACCCACCCCCTTCTTCTTGCTCTTCCTCTTCCTCTCACTCCAAGGAGCCGTCATGTCACTAGCCCATCTATCAGCCGGCGATGCATCGCCAGCGCGAAGTGTCAATTCGTCGGCCAAGGCGGTTTCGCCGCTGAAGACGCAATGCTCGAACTGCAGCCTGCGCGACATCTGCCTGCCCTGCGGCATGAAACCGGCAGACGTGGATGGCCTGGACGAGTTGAAGTTCAGCCGCACCAAGGTCAAAGCAGGGCAGGCGCTTTACCATGAGGGCCAGCCCTTTCATAACATCTATGCGGTGCGCATGGGCACCTTCAAGTCCAGCCTGACACTGGCGGACGGCCGTGAACAGGTCAGCGGCTTCCAGATGGCCGGTGAGCTGATGGGCCTGGACGGAATCGCCGACGGGGCATACGCCAGCAATTCCACGGCGCTCGAAGACACCGAGGTCTGCACCATTCCTTATGACCAGATCAGCGGCCTGGCCGCGTCAAGCGTCGACCTGCAACAGGCCGTCAGTCGCCTGATGAGCCGCGAAATCGTCAGGGAACACAGCCTGATGATGCTGCTGGGCAGCATGAATGCCGAGGAGCGCCTGGCCGCCTTCCTGCTCAACCTTTCACAGCGGCTCAAGCTGCGCGGCTATTCGGATTGCGAGTTTCACCTGAGGATGTCGCGTGCCGAGATCGGCAGCTATCTGGGCATGAAGCTGGAGACCGTGAGCCGCACGTTTTCCGCCTTTCAGCTGCAGGGCATCCTGGAAGTGGACAAACGCCACATCCGCATCCTCGACCACCCGGCACTCAAGCGCGTTTTCGACACCCGGATTCACTGAGGCGCGGACAGAACGCCTGCATCCTCTTGGGAGGTGGGCAGGCCGGAAAAATCCGTCCATCGCCGCCGCTCGAAGTCATAAAGCTTGCAGCGGCGCGCCGTGTCGAAGTACCAGCCCCACGAAAAAGGCTGTATCACGATGTGGCCGGGCAACCTGGCCTCCAGGATGGCTTGGGCTTGCTTCAGCCGGTACAGCGGCACGCCCATGTCCACGTGGTGGGCGGTATGTTCCATGATGTGGTGCAGCGCGGTACCAAAAAACGAGTTGAAGGTCAGGTGCACGGTGGTGGAGACAAAGGGGTTGGCGTCGGACCAGCTCTTCTTGTTGTAATACCAGGCGATCTGGGTATGTGTGTGGTGCACGTAGACCACAAAGCCCATGAGGCCGTTCCACACCAGCAGCGGCAGGAAAAAGCCGACGACCAGAAGCCAGGCAAGCGATTGACCGGTGGCCGACGCCGCGATCACGAGGCTCGCGATCCAGGCCACGGCGGCCGCGCTGACCAGCAGGCTGTCCGCCACAAAGATGCCGCGCCGCGTGGGCATCACGGTTTTGGATGGAAAGTAAAGCCGCTTCCACCAGATTTCCACGAGGTAATAGAGCCAAGGTGCCCAACCGCTGCGGTAGGCGCGCTCCAGCCATTGTTTCCAGGCGGGCATGCGTTCATAGGCCTCAAGGGTCGCGGGCTGCCAGACAAAGTCAAAGCCGCTGAGGTTGGTGTAGCCGTGGTGCACGATGTTGTGCCCGACATCCCACAAGCTGTAGGGTGTGAGCGAGGGCAGGAAAAGCAGACGGCCCAGCCAGCGGTTGAGTCTGCGGTGTGCGGTGAAGCTCTGGTGGCAGGCATCGTGCCCGAGGATGAACAGCCTGGCGATCATGAACCCGGCCAGCAGCGACATGAGCACCTGCACGGCAGGGTGATCCGCGAGCACTGCCGCGGCCATGCACGCGGCGAACAAAGCAAGATCCGTCAGGGTCAACGTCAATGCGATTCCGGTGTTTTTGGCCGAAACGGGAAGAAGCCAGGAGCGGAGAACTTTTCGGTGGGGAAGGGGAGTTGCTGGGGCGATGGGCATGAGAGATAAAGGGTTGGCGCCGAGGGCGTTGGGCCCCGGGACGGTGGGGAAGTCGCCAGCTTACGGCGCTCCCTTCACGGCAATTTGACCCAGGTCAAGGACAAGGCAAACGCGCCGCAGGGGGATCGCACCTTGCGTCCCCGTTGATCCACATCAACGCGGCCGGGGCGACGGGACGGCACAGTGGGGGCCTCACATTCCCAGAAGCATTCCATGTCCGCAGTTTTACCCCAGGCCCTTCGCCGCTTCGACATCTCCGGGCCGCGCTATACATCCTTCCCGACGGCGGACCGCTTTGTCGAGGCCTTTACCGCCGGCGACCACAGCCGCGCGCTGGACGACAGGCGCGCGCGGGCCGAGACATCGGCGGCACCGCTGTCTCTCTATGTGCACATCCCGTTTTGTGAGTCGCTGTGCTACTACTGCGCCTGCAACAAGATCATCACCAAACAACATGGCCGCGCCGCCGCGTACCTTGGTTACCTTGAGCGCGAAGTGGCCCTGTATACGGCGCACCTCGGGCAGGGCCAGCCGGTCAGCCAGTTGCACCTGGGCGGCGGAACACCGACCTTTTTGTCCGACGCGGAACTCGCGCAGCTCATGGAGATGCTCAGGCGCAATTTCGACATCCTGGCCGGCGCGGAGATGTCCATCGAGGTGGACCCGCGCACCGTGGACAATGCGCGCCTGGCGGCCCTGGCAGCCCTGGGCTTTAACCGCCTGAGCTTCGGCGTACAGGACTTCGACCCCGACGTGCAAAAAGCCGTGCACCGCATCCAGCCGGCCGCGCAGGTGTTCGCGCTGGTGGCACAGGCGCGTGCGCTGGGGTTTGAGTCCATCAATGTTGACCTGATCTACGGTTTGCCGCGGCAGACACAGACGTCCTTCGCACGCACCATCCGCCAGGTCGAGGAGCTCAGGCCGGACCGCATTGCCTTGTATGCCTATGCCCATTTGCCGGAACGCTTCAAGCCGCAGCGGCACATCCCGCCTGCATTGTTGCCGGCGGCCGAGGACAAGGCCGCCATGCTGGCTGAGGCCATGCAGCGCTTTCAGGGCGCGGGCTACCGCTACATCGGCATGGACCATTTCGCGCTGGCCGGCGACTCGCTGGCCGTGGCCAGCCGCGAGGGCCGGCTGCACCGCAACTTCCAGGGTTACAGCACCCAGCCCGACCGCGACCTGGTGGGCCTGGGCGTGTCGGCCATAGGTGCCATCGGCGCCACCTACAGCCAGAATGCCAAAACCCTGGAGGAATACTGCGACTTGCTCGACCAGGGGCGCTTTCCCGTTACGCGCGGCCTGGCGCTGAGCCGGGACGATCTGGCGCGCCGTGCGGTGATCATGGCCATCATGTGCCAGGGCCAGGTCTGGTTCGAATCGGTAGAGCTCGCCTGGATGCTGGACTTCAAGACCTACTTCGCGCTGGAACTTGAGCGCCTGCGCGAACTGGAGGATGCAGGACTGGTGCTGCTTTCCGACACTGGCGTCGAGGTGACGCCTGACGGCCGGTTTGTACTCCGCGCGGTGGCCATGGTGTTTGACCGCTATCTGCAGGCTGATCTCAATCGCAGCCGCTTCTCGCGCATCATTTAAGCGCTTTCGCAAAACATGTCTTATGCACTCGCCACAACAGCCCTGCTGATGGGGTTGGCCGGCGGACCTCACTGCGCCGTCATGTGCGGCGCGGCCTGTGGCGGCCTGGCGCGCATGGGCCAACGGCGGCAACCGCATTCGCCATTCGTCTTCCAGGGCGGGCGGCTTCTCGGCTATTCAATGGCGGGGGCGGCCGTGGCGACCGCGGTACAGAGCTTTGCCTGGGTGACAGAACAGGCCGCGGTGTTTCGGCCCGTCTGGGTGTTGTTTCACCTGGCTGTTTTTGGCTGGGGGCTGGTGCTGCTGGTGAAAGCCAGCCAACCGGCCTGGGCGGACCGGGCAGGGCGATCCGTCTGGTCCAGGGTCGGCTCAGTTGCCGCGTCGCGAGGCGGGGTGTTTTCGGCCGGCGCCCTATGGGCCTTCATGCCGTGCAGCCTGCTCTATTCGGCGCTTCTGGTGGCCTCCCTGAGCGGTGGGCCGCTTCAAGGTGCGCTGGCCATGGGCGCATTTGCCATAGGCAGTGGCGTTTCTTTGCTGCTGGCACCGAAGCTGCTGGCCGGACTGCGCCGCGCCGGCAATGATCTGGGCGGGCAATTGGGTGTGCGTTTGGCCGGGGTGGTGCTCATGTTGTCCGCCCTGTTCAGCTTGTGGAGCGACATGACGCATCGCATCGCCCAATGGTGCGGTCTCGCCTGAAAGCTATGAGGCTTGCAGAGCACCCGGCTTCGGGCCATGCGGGCGCTGGTCTAGGTGATGGCCAGGGCGAGGGCGCAAACTGTGGCCGGGGCTCTTAAAGGCTCCCCGGCCAGCTTCACATTGCCTTGACCTGCGATTGACAGCGTCTCTTTCCACTGCATTCTTGTGGTCGGACCCTACACGATGGTCCGGCACAGCCGCAACGGAACACGGCTTTCAGCTGTGGGCCTCGCTAAGACGTTGCTGGGGTTGCGGCAGCGCGGGTATCTTGCCCAGCAGGCCGAGCACTACCTGCAGCGCCATCGCGAAAGCACCAACGATAAACACTACGTCGCCGAGGTCTATGTCGCCGAGGATGACATTCAATGTCGCCACGTCTATCACTCCTAATTTACCCTGCTTTTAAAACAAGCAGGGTAGTGGCTAGGTGGGTCAGTTTTGGATGGAGATTACGGCGCTAACCGGTTCAGAGGTCGATGGAATTCAACACTTGGAGCTATGACACGCGCTCTTCCTTGCGGGCTTTGCCTGTTGCATCGATCTCTGAATCAGAGTGTCGAATCACCAGAACGGGCACAGGCGCCAAGCGCAGGATCTGCTCCGCGCCGCTGCCGAGCAGCACACGGCCAATGCCACGCCTGCCGTGGGAGCCGACCACCACGAGGTCGGCTCCCCAGAACTTGACGGCTTCGGCCACGGACGCGCCCAGGCGCTGGCCGGGTTCATCGAGGAGCGCTTGGCTGGCTTCGATGCCGGCCGACTGGGCGATGGCCATGGCGTCGGTCAGAACCTTCGCGCCGCCTTCGCGCATCATGCCGGTCAGGTCGGCCGAGTAGGTGCCGTAGGGATCAATGCCGCCCAGGTAGGCCATTTCATTGACGATGTGCACCAGCCGGACGCTTGCGCTGGTCTCTCGCGCCATCTGCAGGGCGGCGACCAAGGCGTGGTTGGAGGTGTCGCTGCCGTCCACGGGGATCAGGATTCGCTTGAACATGACGAGTACCTCATGGGAGTTGGGATGTCATGAATGATGACAATTTACAAGGACAGGGTATTGACGCGGATCAAGCTCGCATTGTTGGGTGATGCGCGGCCGGCGTTTCCTCGCCGGCCGCTTGGCAGGCCAGACAGAACGCGGCGGCCGGCAGCGCTTCCAGGCGTCGCAGGTCAATCGGTTTGCCGCACTGCGCGCACTGGCCGAAGCTGCCCTCCCGCAGGCGGCAGCGGGCCGCGAGCACCTGGGAAAGCTCTGTCGCTGCACGCTCCGCATCCAGGGCCGCCATGCCGTATTGCAACGCCCGCTCGGCCAGGTCCTTGAAGTCCTGTACCTCGTTACCGGGCTGTTCGGCCGCGAGTTCTTTTGGGTTGTCTGTATCTAGGGATGCCCTCAGTTCGCTTTCGCGCCAGGCGAGGATGCCGTCGAAGTGTCCTGCCAGTGATCTGTCGTAATGTTTCATGAAGAGGCCTGAAAAAAAAGAGGGTCTTTGTGTCTGCTTCAGCTGTGATTTTCACGACGCCTCAGCCGGCGGGCGTTGATCTGGCGCAAGTGGGGGCGAACCAGAGGCCTTGCCTTGTGGCATGGAATCGCGCTACTGATCGGCATGAAACCGTGATTGCGCGCTCCTTGCGCCAGGTCAAACGTCTTACCGCTCGGCCTGGTCATCATGGGTGTCTCCAACTCCGTCGAAAGGTACGCCATGAACACCAGGACTCTCATGATCGCCGCGGCCTTCGCCACGTGCGCCGCGGGCTACGTGGCCGGTGACGCCAGGGCGCAAGCTTCCCAAAAAGCTTCGGCCCCTGTCGAGACCTCCAGCGCGCCGGCGGGCGTGGCCGCGCGCTCAAAGGTGGTTGCGCAAAAGGCCGCGCAAGAAGCGGCCGATTCCGCCCGCGCGGCGGCCGACTTGGTCAAGCTCACGCTGCAACTGGCCGAAACCGCCGCTCAGGATGTTTCGCATAGAACCGCCTCGAATATCCGGCAGCAGGCCCTCAAGGCGGACGAGGCTGCAAGAAAGGCCCGTGAGAAAGCTGATCGGGCTGCCGCAACGGCCACCGACAGCATGAAGAAACTGGCGGCGAAGGCGGCCGAAGCGGCCAGGCGGGCGGCGACCGCCGTGCGCGCGGCGTCGGGGCGCGCCGAAGAATCGTTGCGCAAGGCTGGCCAATCGGACCAGGCACAAACGCAAAAAGCCATGAAGGCCACGCAGGACGCCCTGGGAAGCGCAGAAAAAGCCGCGCAGGAGTCGGCCGAGGCCACCAAGCGGGCGGCTGAACAGGGTGCGGATTCCGGTTCAAAAAAATAGGCGGCAGATCTCCTTGCTGAGTCCGCCGAAAAAATGAGCGCCGCAGCCCGGGCCGATGACCCCCCCGCGCGACTCGCGGCCGATGGGCCCAATCTGTTGCCTGGCAGCGAGCCGCAAAGCTTCTGGCGAATGGCCATGGGCGTGGTCAAGGAGCCCATGTTCCTGATGCTGTTGGCGGCGGGCACAGGCTACTTGCTGTTGGGCGACACGGCCGAGGCCTCATTTTTGCTGGCCTCGGTCTTCCTGATCGTCGCGCTGACGCTCTTTCAGCAGCGAAAAACGCAGCGGGCGCTCGAGGCCCTGCGCGAGCTCTCGGCGCCGCGCGCGCTGGTCCTCAGGGACGGCAAGGAGCTCCGCATTGCCTGCCGCGAGGTGGTTCGCGGGGATGTCCTGGTGCTGCGCGAAGGTGACCGCATCGCCGCGGATGCCGTCTTGCTGGAGGGCACCCTCGAAGTTGACGAGTCGTTGCTGACCGGCGAGTCCGTGCCCAGGCCCAGGCGGCCGCGAGACGCCCAGGAACACCGGCCAGACCCTGGTGCCGAAAATGGCGCGTCGCTTTATGCTGGCACCGTGATCACGCAGGGCGCTGGGCTCGCGCGCGTGCACGCCACCGCCGGTCGTACCGCGATGGGCCGCATCGGCGTGGCCCTTGCGACGACGCAGGCACCGGCCTCCAGGCTGTACCGGCAGTCGCGGCGCATCGTGCGGGGATTCGCGGGTGCCGGGCTGGCGGTCGCCGCGTTGCTGGTCCTGCTTGCCTGGCTCAGGGACGGCCAGGGCTTTGTCGCCAGCCTTCTGCCGGCGATTGCCTTTGCGATGGCGGTGCTGCCGGAGGAGATTCCCGTGGTGCTCGCGGTGTTCCTGGCGCTGGCGGCCTGGCGATTGTCAGGGCAGAAAATCCTCACGCGCCGGGTCGACGCCATTGAGGTGCTGGGCGCCATCACGGTGCTGGCGGTGGACAAAACCGGGACCTTGACCTTGAACCGCATGGCGCTCGTCGAACTGGCTGGTGCGGATACCGTTTTCAAGCCCGGTGGCGATGCGCCGCTGCCTGCGGCGCTCACGGAACTGGTCGAATGCGCCATGCTGGCCACGCCTTTGAATCCTTTTGACCCCATGGAAAAAGCCATTCGGGCCGTCGGGGACAGCTGCCTGGGCCCGGACTCGAAAGCGCGCCTGGGCACCGTGCCGGCGCGGCAATATCCGCTCACGCCGCAGCTCCTGGCCGTCACCCACGCCTATGGCACCAATGTCCCGGGACGCTATGTGCTGGACACCAAAGGCGCGCCCGAGGCGGTGATGGACCTGTGCCGGCTCCAGGGGCATCCACGTGAGGCCGTGCAATCGCAGGTCCAGGACATGGCCGCCAGGGGCCTGCGCGTTCTCGGTGTGGCGTGCGGTGAGTGGGTGGGCTCAGGATTGCCCGCAAGCCAGCGTGAATTCACGCTGCGCTTTGTGGGCCTGCTGGGTCTGGCCGATCCGCTGCGGGCCACGGTGCCGCAGGCCGTCCAGGATTGCCGCGAGGCGGGCATCCGCGTGATCATGATGACGGGAGACCACCCCGTGACGGCCAGCGCGATCGCGCGCCAGGCCGGCCTGCCCAATCCGTCCGACGTGCTCACGGGCGCGGACATCGATGCCCTGGATGATGCGTCGCTTCGAATCAGGTTAAGGAGCGCCGCCATTTGTGCGCGGCTCAGGCCCGAGCAGAAGCTGCGGCTGGTGCGCGCGCTGCAGGCCGACGGCGGCACGGTGGGTATGACGGGAGACGGCGTCAACGACGCGCCAGCGCTCAAGGCCGCGGACGCAGGGATCGCCATGGGCGAGCGCGGAACCGACGTGGCGCGCGAAGCCGCGGCCCTGGTGTTGCTGGACGACAGCTTCGCCAGCATCGCGACGGCCATACGCCAAGGCCGCCACGTCGACGACAACGTTCGCAGCGCCGTGCGCTTCATCTTTGCGGTGCATATGCCCATCGTGGCGCTCGCGCTGGTGCCTGCCTTGCTTCGCTGGCCCGTGCTGCTGCTGCCCGCGCAGATCATCTTGCTTGAGTTGATCATCGACCCGGCCTGCTCGATATTGTTTGAAGCGCAACCGGCCGATCCGAAGTTGATGCGCCGCCCGCCCAGGCCGGCTACGGATTCACCTTTTTCTCTGCGCAACATGGCCTATGGCCTGTCGCAAGGCTTTGGCCTGGCATTGGTGCTGCTCACGGCCAACGGGTACATGCTGCAGCAAGGGTGGCCCGCAGGGGAGATTCGCACGGCATTGTTTGTGAGCCTGGTCGCCGGCTTGTTTCTTCTGGTGCTTGTTCATCGCCATTCGGTGAATATCCTCAGGAACCCTTGGCTTCCGCGCCTGGCCATCGCGGTGGCCGTGCTGCTCTCACTTGTGCTGTGGTTACCCTGGCTGCGCGGGGTCATGGGCTTTGTCGCGCCGTCCACGCGGGGCGCCGCCGGGCTGTTGGTGATCCTGGGCATCATGACGCTGTGGCTGTTGGCCCTGCGCCTCGTTTCAGTGGCATCGCGCAAGGCCTGACCACGGCGGGAGGGATTTGCCCTAAGGCCGCCGCCCTTGATGTACGTCAAAGGGTGCGCCAGCCGTCTCCCATACCCTTGCCGGAGGGCGGTGCCAGCGGCGTTGCGCCCAACCATCCAAGGAGCAAAACCATGTCCGACCGCATTCTCGTCGTTTGTTATTCCAATACCGGGACATCGCGCCGTGTGGCCGATCTCCTGGCCAGCCAGTTTCAGTGGGCGCGCGGCGAGGTCCGCGAAACGCGCTCGCGCACTGGGACCGCAGGCATGTTGCGCTGCGTGGCCGATTCGCTGTTCAGGCGCCATCCCACGGTCCGTTACGAAGGGCCGGACCCGCGGGAGTTTGAGACGGTTGTGCTGATCGCGCCTATCTGGGTTTACCGTTTGGCCGGGCCTATGCGCAGTTTTGTGCGCGACGATGCCCCGGGCCTCAAGCGGGTGGCGGTCATCTCGGTGATGGGCGGGCAGGGCGCCACCAACGCCTTCGCCGAAATCGACCGGATTCTCGGCCGGCCGCCCATTTTGTCGACTTCGTTCACCGCGCGCGAAGTGGACGACGGCAGCTATGCGTCCAGCCTGCAGGTGTTTGGCAACGCGGTCCGCGAAAACGCGAAAAAGGACGGGGTGGTTCGGCCTACCACCTTGTCGCCCAGCGCGGTTTGAGCCTACCCCCTCGTGCCTGCTAGCTGCCGTCGTCCGAAATTTTCGGGTGTTCATGGCAAGTCCTTTTCGGCGGCGAATGGATGAGACGGCCGGTATTCGGCGACCTGCCACGGCCTGGGTTGACCTGGCGCAAATGCGCATGCCGAAGCGGGCGTTAATCTGGCCGCATCGCATGGCGCCGGCCATGCAGTTTTGGAGTCACCCATGAGTGTGCGCAACCTGGAAGCGCTGTTTCAACCCCGCTCGGTCGCCCTGATCGGCGCGTCCGACCGTCCGGGCAGCGTGGGTGCCGTCGTTCTGCGCAACCTGAAGGCGGGAGGCTTCAATGGCCCCCTGTGGCCCGTCAATCCGAACCACGCGCGCATCGACGGGGCGCAGGCCTGGCCTGACGCGGCCTCCCTTCCCGGCACGCCCGATCTGGCGGTCATCTGCACGGCTGCTGCAAGGGTTCCCGGTATCGTGGCCGAACTGGGCCGGCGCGGCACGCGTGCCGCGATCGTCATGTCCGCAGGCCTGCGGCAGGCGCCGCAAGAAGGGGGCCAGACGTGGGAAAGTGCGATGCTGGACGCCGCGCGGCCCCATCTGCTGCGCATCGCCGGGCCGAACTGCCTGGGCATCCTGGTTCCCGGCATAGGCCTGAACGCCAGCTTTGCGCCCGGCAATGCCTTGCCCGGCAACATCGCGTTCGTCACGCAGTCGGGCGCGCTGGCCACGGCCATGCTCGACTGGGCCAACGGGCGCGGCATAGGGTTTTCGCATTTCATATCGCTGGGCGACGTCGCCGACGTGGATTTCGGCGACGTGCTCGACTACCTCGGCAGCGACCCCGGAACCCGCGCCATCCTGATGTACATGGAGTCGGTGAGTTCCGCCCGCAAATTCATGTCGGCCGCGCGTGCCGCGGCGCGCAACAAACCGGTGATTGTGGTTAAGGGCGGGCGCGCGCCCGACGGCGCCCGCGCGGCGGCATCGCATACCGGGGCACTCGCCGGATCGGACCTGGTGTTCGATGCGGCCGCGCGGCGCGCCGGCATGCTGCGCGTGGACACGCTGGAAGACCTGTTCGGCGCGGCCGAGACCCTGGCGCACAAGCAGTTCTGGGCAGGCGACAGGCTGGCCGTTCTCACCAACGGCGGAGGCGCCGGCGTGCTGGCGGCCGATGCCCTGGCCCTGGGCGGCGGCAAACTGGCCGAACTCGCGCCGCAGACGCTGGCCGCGCTCAATGCCTGCCTGCCTCCGGCCTGGTCTCGCGGCAATCCGGTCGATATCGTGGGCGATGCGCCGGTGCGGCGTTACCAGGACGCGCTGCGCATCCTGCTGGCGGCGCCGGAGGTCGACGGCGTGCTGTTCATGCATGCACCCACGGCCATCGTCCCGGCATACGACATCGCCGCAGCCTGCCTGCCGTTGCTCGCGCGGCGTGGAAAAACCGTGTTGGCCTGCTGGCTGGGAGCGCCCTCGGTGGCTTCAGCCCGCGCGGCGTTCTCGGCTGCCGGCGTGCCTTGCTTCGAGACACCGGAGCGCGGCGTCACGGCATGGCTGCACCTTGCGGCCTACGCCCGCAATCAGGCCGCACTGCGCGAACTCCCGGGCCTGGACCAACAGGCTGGCCCGCGGGACACGGGGCGGGTGCGAAAAATCCTTCAAGAAGCCGCGGACGCCGGGCAAAAATGGCTGGACGCCGTGCAAGTCCAGCAAGTCCTGCAGGCCTGCGGCATCGCGGCATTGCCGGTTGAGCGGGCCCGGGACGCCAACGAGGCCGCGGCGCTCGCGCAGCGCTTGGGGTTCCCGGTGGCCCTGAAGGTCATGTCGCCCGACATCGTCCACAAGTCCGATGTCGGAGGTGTCGAGATCGGGCTCGCCTGCGCCGACGAAGTGCTCGCGGCGGCATCACGCATGGGCGAGAATCTCGCGCGGCGGGCGCCGCATGCGGTGTTGCAGGGTTTCGCCGTGCAGGCCATGGCCGACAGGCCCGGCGCGTTGGAACTGATCGCGGGCATGGCCACCGACCCGGTGTTTGGGCCGGTCATTCTTTTCGGCGAAGGCGGTACGGCGGTCGAACTCCACGCGCGCCACGCCGTCGCCCTGGCTCCCATCAACAATGCGCTCTCGAAGGACCTGATCTCCCGGGCCGGCATGGATTTGCTGCTGGGCGGCTACCGGGGAAGCAGGCCGGCCGACACCGCTGCCGTGCGCGACGTGCTCCAGAAGATCTCAAGGCTGGCGTGCGAGCAGCCCCTGCTCGCCGAGCTCGACATCAATCCCCTGCTGGTGGACGAACACGGGGTCCTGGCGGTGGATGCCAGGATAAGGCTGCGGGCCCCCGGGGCCACCTCATTGCCACCCTCCATCAGCCCTTACCCGGCAGACCTTGAGACCGAGGTTCAGCTCGGCAGTGCCAACCTGACGCTACGGCCTATCCGGCCGGAAGACGGCCAGCGGCTGGCTGCCTTTTATGCGCGGGCCACCCCGGCAGACATGCGCTTGCGGTTCTTCATGGCTCGCCGCGAAGTACCGCGTTCGGAACTGGCCCGGTACAGCCAGATCGACTACGACCGCGAAATGACTTTTATCGCGCTGTCGCCACAGGCCGGCGGCCAGCTGGAGATGGTGGGCGAAGTGCGGGCCGTCTGCGACCCCGACAACGAACGCGCGGAGTTCGCGATCCAGGTTGCGGCACCGTGGCAGGGCAAAGGGCTTGGCCGGTTGCTGCTGGACAGGCTGTTGCGCTACCTGCGTGAGCGCGGCACGGCCGAGGTGCTCGGCCAGTGCCTGCGCGAGAACACCGCCATGGCAGCGCTGGCGCGTTCCGCCGGCTTCGATGTCGCCCCCGACGACAACGCCGATACCTTTTCAATGCAGCTGGCATTGAATCCACCCTCAACCGCGCCATTGGCGCCAGGAGTCGCATATGGCCCCACTACACCAACTACTTGTTCCGGTTGACGGCAGCCAGACTTCCATCAAGGCACTGCGTGCCGCGATTGAACTGGCGCATCTTAGCGGAGCGCGCCTTCGGCTCCTTTACGTGATCGATGAGCTGGACTACGTCAACGGCTTCGAGACGGCCAGGGCCTATTACGAGCAGACGCTCCCTTTCATGCGCACGGAGGGCGAAAGACTGCTAGCGCAGATGCGCAGCCTGGCCTCCGTCAAGGGCGTGGCGTGCGACAGCGTGCTGCTGGAGTCAGGCACCGGCCGTCTTTGCGACACGGTGGCCGAACAGGCCATGCAGGTGCATGCCGACATGATCGTGCTGGGCTCGCACGGACGCCGAGGCCTGGACCGCGTCCTGATGGGCAGCGATGCCGAGCAGATCGTGCGGCAGGCGCCCGTTGCGGTGCTGGTGGTGAAAGGCTGAGGCCGCTTCCTGTTTTGGCGTGACGCGCTCAGTCGCCGCTGATGCGCATCACGACCCGGCCTTCTATTGCGCCGCGTCGCATGCGATCCAACACGTCATTGATGTTGTCCAGCCGGTCTTCGGTGAACGTGGTGCGTACCTTGCCTTCGCCGGCGAAGGCCATCGCTTCCTGGAGGTCCTTGCGCGTGCCGACGATGGAGCCACGAACCGTCTTGGCATTCAGCACAACGTCAAAGATAGGAAGTGCGAAATCCCCCGGCGGCAACCCGACCAGGGACATGGTGCCGCGCTTGTGGAGCATACCCAGTCCTTGCGAGAAAGCACTGCGAGAGACGGCGGTCACCAGCACGCCGTGCGCGCCTCGCAGCCCTTTCTGGACCTCAAGAACCGGGTCTTGCTTGGCGGCGTTGACCACCATGTCGGCGCCAAGGCTCCTGGCCAGATTTAATTTCGCGTCGTCGATGTCGACGGCGACGACGTGAAAACCCATGGCTTTTGCATACTGGACTGCGAGGTGACCCAGGCCTCCGATACCGGAAATCGCCACCCAGTCGCCCGGCTTGCAATCAAGTACCTTCAAGCCTTTGTAGACCGTCACGCCGGCGCATAGCACCGGCGCTATCTCGCCAAACCCGACGTTGTCGGGCAGGTGACCCACATAACCGGGGTCGGCGAGCACGTATTCGGCGTACCCGCCGTTGACGGTATAGCCGGTCATCTGCTGGCCGTCGCAAAGCGTCTCCCAGCCAGTGATGCAGTATTCGCAATGCCCGCAGGCCGTGTGCAGCCACGGCACACCGACGCGGTCTCCTTCCTTGACCGTGTGCACACCCGCTCCTACAGCGGCCACGTAGCCCACGCCCTCGTGGCCCGGAATGAAGGGCAGGGTAGGCTTGACGGGCCAGTCGCCGTCGGCGGCATGCAGGTCGGTATGGCAGACGCCCGAGGCCGCTATCTTGACCAGAATCCGGCCGGGCACCACGGTGGGGACGGGGACTTCCTCGATATGAAGGGGTTTGCCGAATTCATGGACAACCGCGGCTTTCATGACTTGCATGGTGAATTCCTGAAAAGGCGCGTACCGGTCGCGACGCGAGAGGGATGAACTACTGCACCACAATCCTGCCGGAGGGTGCACCAGCCTTCTTGAGCAGCTTCAACGTCAGCACGCCGTCGCGGTAGGACGCGGTGGTTTTGCTTTCGTCGATGTCGTGAGCGAGACTGAAAGTGCGCGAAACGTCGCCCCAATAGCGCTCGCTGCGCACGGTTTTACCGCCGTTTTCTTTGGTGTCCTTCTCCCGTTTCATTTCTGCATCGATGCGGATGACATTGCCGTCGACTTGAATGTTGATGTCCTCCTTTTTGACGCCCGGGACATCGGCTTTGACGGTATAGGCGTTCACATCCTCGTCCACGTCGATGCGCATCTGCAGGTTCGTTTTTTTAGTGTCCATAAAGGCTGGGGAGAAGAACCGGCGCATTGCCGATTCCAGAGGACCGCCGAACGACTCTTCCTGCTTGCGAAGGTGTTTCATGAGATTTACTTTCAGGGTAATGACGTTTTTTTCTTGGGCTGGCTATCGCTTCAGGCGGTGATTTCCAGCTTATTGACGATCCGGGAAACGCCCCTGGCGGCGAATGCGGCGCCGGCGGCGGCTTCACGCTCGGCCAGTGAATGCACCTTGCCGCGAAGGGTCACCACGCCACCTTCTACGTCGATCAGGATGTTTTTGGCTTCACGCTCGGCCTGGCGTGCGAGCGCGGCAGAAATCTCCGCCGCCACATTGCGTGTACTGACGGTGGGCTTGACGGTGATGTTGTTTGTCAATCCGCGCACGCCGATCAATCCGCGAACACATTGCTCGGCGGTGCTGGATTGGTAGCTCCAGTCGATTTCGCCAGTCAGGGTGACCCAGCCTTTTTCGACCTCCACCTTGACCCGATCAGGTTGCATGAAGACGCTCCAGCGTAATGCGGATGCGACTGCAGAAGCGATTTCCGAGTCGCTGCGCTGGTGTCCCGGTGCCAGTTTCACGTCCAGCTCCATCGCCAGCCCGCGCACGCCCGCCACGCGGCGCACGGCTCGCTCGGCCGCATACTTTTCTGCGAATGTGTCAAGGTGGCCTGTCAGTGTCACGACACCGTCGTTGACCAGGACGCCTATACCGGCCGCATTGACAGCCGGTTCCCAGGCCAGCTCCGCAGTGACGTCGGCCTTGAGTTGCATATCGGTTTTCATGGTTCTTTCCTTTGAATGAAATGGTGACCACCACCTGGTGGCCATAAGACTTTAGGCAGGCGCGAGCATGGTCGCATTGACATTTCGCAAGCGCCGCGCATTGCGCTGGGAGACCGGATACCGCGCTGAGAAGTAAAGCACTACACAGGCAACACGCAGTAGTGCTGAAGACCGAGTGGCCTTCCTGATGCGCCTTGAGGGCGGTTGCGCTAGGTCAATTCCCGGACAGCGGAGCCATTGAATACTGACCCCCCATCAATCGATCTAAGGAGTGCTCCATGTACCAACATATTTTGGTTGCCGTAGACGGAAGTCCCACGTCCAACCACGGCCTGCAGGAGGCCATCCGCATGGCCAGGCTGACCGGCGGCAAGTTGCGTTTGCTGCATGTCGTCGATGTCACGTCCATCGCGCTGTCATTCGACGCTTATGCGGGCTACCCCAGCAACTGGCTTGAGGGTCTGCGGCGAGAAGGCGAACGCCTGCTGGCCGATTCCGAGGCCGTCGCTGCATCTGCAGGCGCAGACGTGGAAATCGTGCTGCGTGACAACTTCGCGGTTCCCGTGCATGAACTGATCGTCGCCGAAGCCGGGGCGTGGCCTGCTGACCTGATCGTGCTGGGCACCCACGGGCGCCGCGGTATCGGGCGTGCCGTGCTGGGCAGCAGCGCTGAAAACGTATTGCGGCGCTCACCGGTTCCCGTGCTGCTGGTGCGCTCGCCGGAACCGGCCGAGAAGCCGGACGCCTCCGGGAAAAACGCTTCGGCGAAGACTGTACGCGTCAACCTTCCTTCGGGTGCACTGTCCGTCGAGTGATGACGCCGGTGATGCTGCCTCGGTGTGCCGTGAAGGCCATGGTCGCGTCCGTGCTGGGGGGCGTGGAAATGGTTGATCGCGTGGCGCTGGTCACCGGCGGAACCTCCGGCATTGGCGTGGCGAGTGCCGAGGTCTTGCTGGCGGCGGGATATCGCGTTGCGGTGCCCTTCGGCGCAAACCAGGCCGCGGCGCACAGCTTCCCCGGCAGAACCGGCATACCCTTTTTTTCATGAGACGCGGCCGATGGCGCTGCCTGCATGGCTGGCGTGGTGAGGGTGGAAGAGGCTGTCGGACCCAGCAAGGGCGGCATCATCGGGTTTACCAGAGCCCTGACCCTTGAAGGTGCCTCGCGCGACATCACAGCCAATGTGGTGGCGCCCGGGTACATCGATACCGCGATGGTGGCCACCGTGCCGGCCGCGGCGATGGGCGATACCCTGAAGCCAGTTTCATCAACGGCGTCACGCTGTCCGTCAATGGCGTACCTCGGGTAGCCGCCCTGCAGGGGGGGGCGGGGGTGATGTTGCTCCGCTTCAGTGCCATGTCGGCATCTCTAAAAGTAGTGCGACGCCGCCTTTCGCCGAGATCCGCTGTGTGCCACCATCCGGGCGTAGAAGAAACGCTTGGCTCCTTCGGCCAATGCCAGGTAGGTCGGCACCAGTACCAGCATCCAGACAAAAAAGATCGCGGGCGGCGGCTCAAAGTGGAAGAGCCGGCCCAGCGGCGTGAAGGGCAGCAGCAGCGCCAGGGCCACAACGGACAGCGAGGTGGCCGTCAGCACCGCGCTGGGCCGGCTGGCCCACGGCCTGCCGCGCGTGCGGATCACGAAGATGACCAGGACCTGGGTCACCAGCGACTCGATGAACCAGCCGGTATGAAACAGGACTTCATCCGCGCGCAGCACCCGCAGCAGTATCCAGAATGTCAGCGCGTCGAAGGCGGAACTGATCAGGCCGAACAGCCACATATAGCGTTGAATGAAGGCCATATCCAGCGCCCGGGGGCGGTGCAGGTCGCCGGGGTCGACGTTGTCCAGGGGGATGGCGACCTCCGACAGGTCGTAGAGCACGTTGTTGAGCAGGATCTGCGCCGGCAGCAGCGGCAGGAAAGGAAGGAACAGCGAGGCCGCGGCCATGCTCAGCATGTTGCCGAAGTTTGAACTCGTGCCCATCATGATGTACTTCATCACGTTGCCGAACGTGCGCCGGCCTTCGAGGACCCCTTCATGCAGCACCGCGAGGTCGTGGTCGAGCATCACCATGTCGGCCACCTCTCGCGCCACGTCGACCGCGGAATCCACTGTGATGCCGACGTCGGCCGAGCGCAGCGGCGGTGCGTCGTTGATGCCGTCGCCCAGGTAGCCGACCACGTGGCCGCGCGCCTTGAGCGCAAGAATGATGCGGTTCTTCTGGGCCGGGTTGACGCGGCAAAAGAGCGTGGTGCGGTCGACGCGCGCGCGCAGTGCCGCCTCGTCCATCCGCGCGATCTCCTGGCCTGTCAGAACGCCCCTGACCGGCAGCTTCAGCAGGTTGCACAGATGCTGGGCGACCAGCTCGCTGTCGCCGGTGACGAGCTTCACGGCCACGCCGCTCCTGGCCAGCGCGGACAACGCGGCGCCGGCGCCGGCTTTGGGTGGGTCGATGAAGGCGGCAAAACCCGCGAACACCAGGTCGGTCTCGTCGCGGACATCGGCATGCGGATGGTCTTTAGGCACCTCGCGCCAGGCGATGCCGAGCACGCGCAGGCCCTGGCGCTCCAGGCCGTGGCAGCGTTCCTGAAGGCCATCCCGGGCGGCTGCGTCCAGCGGTGCCAGCGAGCGTCCTTCCTCCCGCTCCCGGCGGCTGCACAGCGCGAGAACGTCCTCAGGCGCTCCCTTGACGAGCAGCCAGCGCGTATCACCGCGATCCACCAGCACCGAAACGCGCCGGCGCTCGAAGTCGAAGGGCACCTCATCGATTTTTTGCCATGCCGCGACATCCACGTCGCGCGCGAGGATGGCCTCGTCAAGCGGACTTTTGAGTCCGCTTTCAAACACGCTGTTGAGATAGGCCAGCATCAGCACCCGGGGCGTGTCTTGTCCGTCCGCATCCATGCACCGCGCCAGGCTGATCTTTGCCTCGGTGAGCGTGCCGGTCTTGTCGGTGCACAGGACATCCATGGCCCCGAGGTTTTGTATCGAGGCCAGGCGCTTGACGATCACGCGGCACGCCGCCATGCGCATCGCGCCGCGCGACAAGGTGACTGAAACGACCATCGGAAGCAGCTCGGGCGTGAGGCCGACAGCGAGCGCGACGGCAAACAGGAAGGACTCCAGCAGCGGCCGGTGCAGGACCAGGTTGACCAGCATGACGAACAGGACCAGCAGCAGCGTGATCCGCATCAACAGCATGCCGAAGCGGTGCATGCCGGTCTCGAAGGCGGTGGGCGGCGGCTCGGCCTGGATGCTGTGCGCCACTTCACCCAGCGCTGTGGCCGAACCAGTCGCTGTGACCAGCATGCGGGCGCTGCCGCTGACCACCGTGCTTCCCATGAAGGCCGCGTTGAGGGCCTGCTGCAATTCCACGGCGCCGTTATCCAGAACCCCGGGACGCTTTTCGACGGGATAGGACTCGCCGGTCAGAAGCCCCTGGTTGACGAAGAAGTCGCGGGCCTCGACGACCCGGCCGTCGGCCGGCACGCGGTCGCCGGCGGACAGCAACACCAGGTCGCCGGGCACCAGGGCCGGTACCGGAACATCCTCCACACGCCCAGCCCGCAGGACGCTGGCGCGAAGTGCCACCGATTCTCGCAGCTTCTCGGCGGCCCGGCCGGCACGGTGCTCCTGCACGAAGTCCAACGTGACGCTCAGCAGCACCATCAGCATGATGATGAGAAAATTCGCGACGTCTCCTGAGGCGGCGGAGATGGCGCTGGCGGCAAGCAGCACGAGGACGAGCGGGTTGCGAAAGCGCGCCAGGAACTGCAGCGCCAGCCATTGTTTCTTGCGCGCATCGAAACTGTTCGGGCCGAAGCGCGCGAATGCTTCCTGCGCCTGGGCCTGCGACAGGCCCAGGGTCCCGGCCGGCGCCGGCTCCAGCCACCAGGGCTGGGGGGCGGCGGGCGCTTCCGTCACCGGGGCGGCATGCATTTTTCGCGGAGGCCAGGCGCCCGCTCTCGCGGGCCGTCCCCGGCCTTCAGCACGCTATACCTGTCCATGTCCCAATCCTTTCCGGAAGAAGGCCTGACGCTGCCGCCATGGCTCACCCGCGCTGTTAACGGCCGGTGGCCAGGCCGATGACGGCCTGGTGGTGTCGCTTCCGGCCCAGCGCCAGCAACTGGGCTTCGGTCGGGTGGTCCACGGTCTCCCAGCCTGTGACCCGCGGCGCCAGGGCGTGGCGATGTTTGCCGACGTAGTGGCGGAAGTCGGCCTGCGCCGTGTGCGCTCCCGTCACCAGGACCGACTCCATGCCGTCCAGCGCATCGCAGATCTCGCCGAAAAACTCATGGGTGGCGCGCACCTCGCTGCCGTGCTGGCGCGTGGCATGGGAATGCGCTTGAAGCTTGCGCGCCTCAGCCTGTTCGGCATCGAATCGGATCACCTGGGCCTGGTGATGGTCGAGCCAGACCACGGCATGAAAAAAAGACATGTGGGTATTCCTTCAAAAATAGGCAAAAACAAGCCACCGCATCAAGCGGTGACTTCCAGCTTGTTGACGATACGGGTGACGCCCCTGGCCGCGAAGGCCGCGCCCGCGGCCGCTTCGCGCTCGACCAGGGAATTCACCTTGCCATGAAGGGTGACGACGCTGCCTTCAACCTTGACCTGGATGTGCCGGGCTTCGCGCTCAGCCTGGCGTTCGAGCGCGGCGGAGATCTCCGCCGCGATGTCCCGCGTGCTGACGGTGGGTTTGACAACGATGTTGTTCGACAAGCCGCGCACGCCGACCAGGTCCCGCACGCATTTTTCAGCCGTGCCGGACTGGTAAGTCCAGTCGACTTCACCCGTGAGGGTGACCCATCCTTTTTCTACCTCGACCTTGACGTGATCGGGCGGCAGGAGCACGCTCCAGCGCAGCGCGGATGCGGCAATCGAGGCGATCTCGGAATCGCTGCGGTGGTGGGCCGCCACCAGCTTGACGTCAAGCTCAATCGCCAGCCCACGCACACCCGCCACACGGTGAACGGCTTTTTCCACCGCAATTTTTTCGGCAAAGCTGCTCAGGTGGCCTGTGAGCGTCACAACACCGTCATTGACGAGTACGCCTACGCTGGCTGAATTGACGGCGGGCTCCCAGGCCAGTTCGGCGGTGACGTCGGCTTTGAGTTGCATATCGGTTTTCATGGCGCTTTCCTTCGAGGGAGTTGATGACAACCAACTTTAGGCAGGCAAGGGTGGCGTCGTGTTGATATTGCTCAAGCGCTTCGCATGTGGCGGCGCCCGGTTGCGATCAAAAAAAGATGTTGCGGGTTGATGTTCCTCAGGCGGTCGCGGGGGCCGGCCCGGTTTTGGCCGCTTTACTGGCTGGTTGGCGTGGACTGGGAACTTGTTTCGGGGTCAAGGCGGGCTTTTTTTGTGGCGGGAATACGAAACGGCACATAGGCTGCATGGCCGTCTCGTACCACCAGCAAAGCGAGGCTGGCACCGGGGTCCAGGCGTGAAAACATGCGATCGAAATCGTCAATGCTGTCCAGCCTGACGTCGTTGGCGGCGACTATCACATCGCCAGGCTGCATGCCTTCACTGCGCGAAAGTCCTGCAGCCTGGCGAACCAGCAGGCCGCCGTCGATTCCCAGTTGTGCGCGCAGGTCCTCACCGGTCTCGGTGAGCGTCAGGCCCAGGTTGGGAAGGCTGCTGGTATCTGGAGCCGTCAGCGACCGGATACTGCTGGCGGGGGCCTCTGCCAGCACGACTGAAACCATGATTTTCTGGCCTCGGCGCCAGACCTCCATCACGCCGGGAATACCGGCGCCGTGGTCGCTCATCTGCAGCGCCAGACTGCTGAAATCCCTGATCTTGGCGCCGTCAAACCCGGTGATGATGTCACCGCGCACCAGGCCGGCCTGCGCGGCGGGCCCGCCCGGCGTGACCTGCACGACCAGCGCCCCGGTGGGGTCACGCACCCCGAAAGACTGCGCGAGCGCGGCGGTCATGCCCTGAAGCTTTGCCCCCAGATAGGCTCGCCGAATTTTCCCTTGAGCGCGCATGCGCCACGCGATGTCAACGGCCAGATTGATCGGCACGGAGAATGAAACACCCATATAACCGCCGCTGCCGCTATAGATGAGCGAGTTGAGGGCGACGATTTCGCCGTCTGCATTGAAGAGTGGGCTGCCGGAGCTCCCCGGATTAATCGCCACATCTGTCTGTATGAAGCCGGTTTCGCCGCTACCGGAAAGAAAACGGTTCTTTGCGCTAACGATACCTGCGGTGACCGAACCGGAAAAACCAAACGGTGAGCCGATCGCAGCGACCCAGTCGCCGACAGCAAGCCTGGAGGAATCGCCTATCGGCGCCGGTGAGAGGCTTGTGGCATCAATTTTCAGCAGGGCCACGTCCGTGATGCGGTCCAGCCCGACCAGCCTGGCTGAAAAATGCCGGCCGTCCTGCAGCCGCACCTGGGCCTCTTCAGCATCCCACAACACGTGCGCACTGCTGACGATATAGCCGTCGGCCGTGAGCACAAAGCCGGAGGCGAGGTCGCGCATGTCGCCTCGCGACAAACTTATGGGTTGCGGCCTTGCCAGCCGGTCGCCGAAGGTGTCCGGCGGGGCGAACTCTGGCTCCGGGTCGTCGCTGCCGCTGCGTACCCAGGAACTGATGGTGCTGATTTCCACGACGCCAGCGCCGCGGCTGGCGACGATGGCGCCAGCCGATACGGAAGCCCGACGAACGAGCGGCTCCGCATGGGCGCTTTCCAAAGCCATGGCGGCGCAAGCCACCAGGCCCGCAAGCAAAAGACGATAGGATTTCATGTGGCCATTGAACATGGCACCGGCACCGGGCCATTTGCGCCAGCTCAAGCCCGCCCCCGAAATACGGCGGGACTTGTGTCGCCTTGCGTCGACCTATGCCGACCTACACCGGCTTATGCCGCAATGCCACCGCCAGAACTGACCTCGGTGCCGGCATGGCCCGCCAACATCTCCTCAATCTGGCTCAGTGAACCTATCAGGGCTTTTTTCCCCGTCTTCATCACAAAACCCGTGGCGGCTTGCACCTTGGGGGCCATGGAGCCTGTCGCGAAGGTGTGCGCCAGCAGGTCCTGCGGCCTGACTTTTCCCAGGGCGCGTTGCGACGGCATTCCCCAATCGAGGTAGACGGCGTCCACGTCGGTGGCGATCACCAGGCAGTCGGCTCCGAGTTCCTTCGCCAGCAGGGCGCTGGTCAAATCCTTGTCGATCACGGCATCGACGCCTTCCAGCGACTGCCCTTGGGGCGCACGCACCACCGGAATACCGCCGCCGCCCGCGGCGATTACCACGGTCTCGTGTTGCAGCAGCCAGCGGACAGGATCGACTCCCAGTATCCGGATGGGGCGCGGCGAGGCCACGACGCGCCTGAAACCCGTACCGTCGGGGGCGATGTGCCACTGCAGAGATTCCGCGATGTTCGCGGCTTCATCTTTCGCGTACACGGGCCCTATCGGTTTGGTGGGCTGCGCGAAGGCAGGGTCGGCGGGATCGACCTCCACGCGCGTCAGCAGGGTGGCCACGGAGCGTTGGGGCGGAAGGTGGTTGGCAAGTTCCTGCTCCAGGAGATAGCCGATCATGCCCTCGGTCTGCGCACCCAGCATGTCGAGCGGGTAGGGCGCGACCGCCTTGTAGGCCGAGTTCTGCAGGGCCAGCAGGCCTATCTGCGGCCCGTTGCCGTGCGTCACCACCAGTTCATGATGGTGCGCAACGCGGGCCAGCTGGGCTGCCACGCCGCGGACGTTCTCCAGCAGGTGCTGCGCGCTGAACGACTGGCCCCGGCGCAGCAGAGCGTTGCCGCCCAACGCCACGACCAGCTTCATGCGAGCGTGGCCACGAGCACGGCCTTGATGGTGTGCATGCGGTTCTCCGCCTGCGTGAACACCACGGACGCGTCCGACTCAAAGACCTCGTCAGTCACTTCAATCTCGCTGAGGCCGTAGCGCTCGTGGATCTGGCGCCCCACTTCGGTGTCCAGATTGTGAAAGGCCGGCAGGCAATGCATGAAGCGGGTTCGCGGCTTGCCTGTTGCCTTCATCAAGGCGCTGTTGACCTGAAAGGGCAGCAGTTGTTCGATGCGCAGCTTCCAGGCGTCCTCAGGCTCGCCCATGGACACCCAGACATCGGTGTAAAGAAAATCTGCGTCCCTGACCGCTTCGGCCGGATCGCTGCTCAGGGTGATGCGTGCGCCGGTTTTTTTAGCCAGCTCACGCATTTCCGCCACAAGGGCCGGCGGCGGCATCAGCGCGGCGGGTGCGGCGATGCGCACATCCATGCCCATCTGCGTGCCGCCCACCAGCAGCGAGCAACCCATGTTGAAGCGGGCATCGCCCAGGTAGCAAAAAGACAGCTCATGCAGCGGCTTTTCACCGAATTCCTCCATGGTCAGAAGGTCGGCCAGCACCTGGGTGGGATGCGCCTCGTCGGTGAGACCATTCCAGACCGGGACGTGCGAAAAACGAGCGATCTCCTCGACCACTGTCTGGTGAAAACCCCGGTACTCGATGCCGTCATACAACCGGCCCAGCACCCGGGCCGTGTCCTTGAGCGATTCCTTGTGTCCCAGCTGCGAGCTGGCCGGGTCGATGTAGGTCACGTGGCCGCCCTGGTCGTGCACCGCCACTTCGAACGCGCAGCGCGTGCGGGTGGAGGCTTTTTCGAAAATCAGGGCGATGTTTTTGCCTTTGAGGCGGGCGAGTTCGTTGCCCGCGTATTTGGAGCGCTTGAGTTCGGCGGCCAGGTCCAGCAGGAAACGGATGTCCCTGGGGGAAAAATCCTTGAGGTCCAGAAGGCTGCGGTTGTGAAGATTGAAACTCATGGTGTGGCCGCCTTTCGCGGGTGCTTCAGTGGCGGGTCGGGTTGCGTTCAGGCGGCGTCACGTTCAATCGGACAGGACATGCAATGGCTGCCGCCGCGCCCGCGCCCCAGTTCGCCGCTGGGGATGGTGATGACTTCGACGCCCGCCTTGCGCAGCAGGGTGTTGGTGTGGGTGTTGCGGTTGTAGGCCATGACGACGCCGGGCGACAGCGACAGCACGTTGTTGCCGTCGTCCCACTGTTCGCGTTCGGCTTCGTAGGCATTGCCGCCTGTGGCGACGACGCGCAGCTTTGGCAGGCCCAGTGCCTGTGCGAGGACGTCCAGAAAGGGTTCGTTTTCCGCCCTGACGTTCAGCGCGCCGTGTTCATCGCCGGGTCTCAGGCTGAACACGCGTATGGATTGCACGATCTCCGGGAACACCGTCACCAGGTCCCGGTCGCAAAAAGTCAGCACGGTGTCCAGGTGCATGGCCCCTCGTGACTTGGGCAACTGGGCGGCCAGCACGCGGGTCGCGGCGCCGCGCGCGAACAGGC
>NZ_JBDTPB010000013.1:0-7226 GCF_039932935.1 Polaromonas sp. | reverse complement strand
ACTCGATGATGGGTTCCTTGTTCAGGTGCACCGTGCAGCCGCCGGCAGAGCGCTCTGCCGATGCATCGGACAGCTCGAACGCCTGTTCGACCTTCAGGTCGGGCAGGCCTTCAATTTCCAGGATGCGGCCGGAGAAGATG
Source organism: Polaromonas sp. (assembly GCF_039932935.1). Classification (GTDB taxonomy): domain Bacteria; phylum Pseudomonadota; class Gammaproteobacteria; order Burkholderiales; family Burkholderiaceae_C; genus Polaromonas. Next base: position 7,086 of record NZ_JBDTPB010000013.1, on the reverse strand, counting down.
TTCTTCTTGCCTTGCTTGGCCACGGTCAGCAGACCGGCCTTGATGGCGTAGAGCGGAATGGCGTTGACGAGATCACGCAGGGTTATGCCGGCCTGCATTTCGCCCTTGAAACGCACCAGCACCGACTCGGGCATGTCCAGCGGCATCACGCCGGTGGCGGCGCCGAAGGCCACCAGGCCGGAACCGGCCGGGAAGCTGATGCCGATGGGAAAGCGCGTGTGGCTGTCGCCGCCGGTGCCGACGGTGTCAGGCAGCAGCATGCGGTTGAGCCAGCTGTGGATGATGCCGTCGCCCGGACGCAGCGGGATGCCGCCGCGGTCGCTCATGAAGTCGGGCAGCTCATGGTGCATCTTCACGTCAACGGGCTTGGGGTAAGCCGCGGTGTGGCAGAAGGACTGCATAACCAGGTCGGCGGAAAAGCCCAGGCAGGCCAGGTCTTTCAGCTCGTCACGGGTCATCGGGCCCGTGGTGTCTTGCGAACCCACGGACGTCATCTTGGGCTCGCAGTAGGTGCCGGGGCGCACGCCCTTGCCTTCAGGCAGGCCGACCGCACGGCCGACCATCTTCTGCGCGAGGGTGAAACCACGGCCATTGTCGGCCGGGTCTTGCGGCAGGCGGAACTGGGTGGACAGCGGCAGGCCCAGCGCGAAGCGGGCCTTGGCGGTGAGGCCGCGGCCGACGATCAGCGGAATGCGGCCGCCGGCGCGGACTTCGTCAAACAGCACATCGCTCTTGAGCTTGAACTCGGCAATCACCTTGCCGTCTTTGAGCGCCTTGCCGTCGTAGGGTCGCAGTTCGATCACGTCGCCCATTGCCATCTGGCCCACGTCGAGTTCGATCGGCAGCGCGCCGGAGTCTTCCATGGTGTTGTAGAAAATCGGGGCGATCTTGCCGCCCAGGCAGACGCCGCCGAAGCGTTTGTTGGGCACGTAAGGGATGTCCTGGCCAGTCCACCACAGCACGGAGTTGGTCGCCGATTTGCGCGAGGAGCCGGTGCCGACCACATCGCCGACGTAGGCCACCAGGTTACCTTTGGTTTTGAGCTCTTCAATGAACTTGACCGGGCCGCGCTTGCCGTCTTCTTCGGGTGTGACACCGGGGCGCGCGTTCTTGTGCATGGCCAGCGCATGCAGCGGGATGTCGGGGCGGCTCCACGCGTCGGGCGCGGGCGACAGGTCATCGGTGTTGATTTCACCGGCCACCTTGAAGATGGTGAGCATGATGGACTCGGGCACTTCAGGCTTGCTGGTGAACCATTCGGCATCCGCCCAGCTTTGCAGGACGGCCTTGGCGTATTTGTTGCCCTTGGTGGCTTTTTCCTGCACGTCATGAAACTGGTCGAACATCAGCAGGGTGTGCTTGAGGCCGTTGGCGGCCTGCGTGGCCACGCTGTCTTCGGCGTCGTCCAGCAACTCGATCATCGGGCTGATGTTGTAGCCGCCCAGCATGGTGCCCAGCAGCTGCGTGGCTTTTTCGCGCGAAATCAGCGTGCACTTTTCGGTGCCGTGCGCCACTGCCGCGAGGTAGCTTGCCTTGACCTTGGCAGCATCGTCAACGCCGGCGGGCACGCGGTGGGTGATCAGCTCAACCAGAAAGGCATCTTCGCCCTTGGGCGGGTTCTTCAGCAGCTCGATCACTTCACCGGTCTGCTTGGCCGACAGCGGCAAGGGTGGAATGCCCGCCACGGCGCGCTCGGCGACGTGGTTGCGGTAGGTTTGCAGAAACTCGGATGACATGTTGGCTCTCCTGTGCGAATCGTGGTGGGAAAATCTTGGGTTTTATGAGGGATGGCAAAAACTGCGCCTGATCGTTGCGGGCGCCGCTTTTGCCCGCGGGTTCTTACTTGGTGGCTGATGCCGGCGAGGCCGGTGCAACGGCTGCAGCGGCGGCTGCCTTGGCCGATGGCAATGGCTCCAGGATGCTGACGGGCGGGTTCTTCTTCATCTCGTCGGCAAATGTCAGCTGGGCTGGGCTCTGGCATTCATCAGCGAGGCGCTGGCCAATTTTCTGGCTCATCAGCATGGACTTGTTGCCCAGCTGCAGCCACATGGCGCCGGCGCGCGGGTCTTCCAGCCGAATCGCGCCGGTACGGCTTTCCACCGGGTGCATGCTGAAGCGCGTCTTGGCGACCTGCACCAGGAAAAATCCGGGACGCTTTTCATTGGGCGTGATGGTCACCGAAGCGCCGAGTTCACAAGGAATATTGCCTACGTAAACGCGTTTGGCAACTTCCAGGTCTTCGGGCGACAGGGTGATTCTGGTGTCGTCGTCAATCGGTGTCACTTCTTCGACTGCCTTCAGCGCCGAGCGCCGAACCGCCTTCTTGCTTTGGGTTGCAGGTTTTGCCGCATCTTTGGCTGCGGGTTTAGCTGCCGGTTTTGCGGCGGGTTTTGCGGCCGGCTTGGCAGCGACTGCAGGTGCGGCAGGTGCAGCGGTCTGAGCCAACACAAGAACAGGTGCAGCAAGCATCAGCGCGGCAGTGACAAATGATTTCATGGGGTTCCTTGGAAAAAAACGGGATAAAAATGGATGAATCGGCAATGGCAGGATGGCAAGGTAAAGGTCACGCCGGTATGGCCTCAAAAAAGACCTTCGCCTCGACCGGCAGCGCGCGCCCGGTCTGGTGCGCACGCTCCAGCACCTGCCAGAAGTAGCGGTAGCTCGCGCGGTCATGCAGCTTGCCTTCAAAACTGATGGGAGCCCAGTCTGAACGAGCGGCAGCTGCTATTATTTTTGTAGCACTTTCGATCTCGCCCTCGTTGGGCGAAAAAGCGGCCAGGATGGGCCTGATCTGGTTGGGGTGAATGCTCCACATGCGGCTGTAACCCAGCTCACGGGCGGCATAGCGAGCAGCGGAAGTGATGGCCTCGATGTCGTTGAACTCCGTGACGACGCAATGCGCTGGCACTTTGCCATGGGCATGGCAGGCCGAAGCGATTTCGAGCTTGGCACGCACGACCAGCGGATGCCTGAACTGGCCGCCGCTGGACATGCCGTCCGCCGGAATCGCGCCACCGTGCGCGGACACAAAATCCATCAGGCCGAAACTTAGCGATTGCACGCGTGGATGCGCCGCAATGTCAAAAGCATTTCGCACTGCAAGTGGAGACTCGATCAACACGTGCAGCGGCAGCGCGCCGGCGGACGCCGCGAGCAGCGCCTGCTCGGCCTTGATCACGTCAGCGACGGACTCCACCTTGGGAATCATGATGTGCGAGAGATGGCGGGACAGTTTTCCGGCAATGACCGCCATGTCGGCGTCAAAGGCCGGATGGTCCACGGCGTGAATGCGCACCGCCACGCGGGCCCTGTCGCCGGCCAGTGCTGCCAGCGCCACCACCATCGCGGCATGGTCGGCCTCGCCGCCCACCGGTGCGCCGTCTTCACAGTCGAGCGTCACGTCGAACACGCAGGCGCCGAACTCTTCGATCATCTCGGCCTGCAGTTGCAGGCTTTTGCGCATGCGCACCTCCACGCCGCTGTAGTGATCGCACACCGGCAACGCCCTGCCGCCCGCTTGTGCGCCCAGAAGCACTTGGCGCGGGCTCATTGAAGGGCACCCATCAACAAGCCCCGCAGCGCCAGCCACTCCTGAGCCGGGCGCGAGCGCCCGGCCTCATGGCGACTGTTGAGTGCGGGATTCCAGTCGCTCATGAATGAGGGCGGCGGTGTGCGGGCAAGGTGCGGGGCGGCCTCGTGATGGATTACAGGAGGTGCTTGACGCCGTCCTGCTCACCCTTGAGTTCGTCGAGGGTCTTGGTGATGCGTTCCTGGCTGAATGCATCGATCTCGAGACCTTCGACGAGCTTGTATTCGCCGTTTTCGCAGGTCACGGGGAAACCGAACATGGTGTCTTTCGGAATGCCGTACTGGCCGTCCGAAGGGATGCCCATGGTGACCCACTTGCCGTTGGTGCCCAGAGCCCAGTCGCGCATGTGGTCGATGGCGGCGTTGGCAGCCGAAGCAGCCGACGACAGGCCGCGCGCTTCAATGATGGCGGCGCCGCGCTTGCCGACGGTGGGCAGGAAGGTGTTGGCGTTCCATTCCTGGTCGTTGATCATCTTGGCGACGCTTTCGCCCTTGATGGTGGCAAAACGGTAGTCGGCATACATCGTGGGCGAGTGGTTGCCCCAGACGGTGAGTTTTTCAATGTCGGCGACAGGCTTGCCGGTCTTGACAGCAATCTGGCTGGCGGCACGGTTGTGGTCCAGGCGCAGCATGGCGGTGAAGTTTTTGCGTGGCAGGTCAGGGGCGCTCTTCATCGCGATGTAGGCGTTGGTGTTGGCGGGGTTGCCGACCACCAGCACCTTGACGTTGCGGCTGGCCACAGCATTGAGTGCCTTGCCTTGCGCCGTGAAGATGGCGCCGTTGACAGCCAGCAGCTCGGCACGTTCCATGCCGGGGCCGCGTGGACGCGAACCGACCAGCAGCGCGTAGTCGGCATCCTTGAAGGCCGTCATCGGGTCGCTGTGGGCTTCCATGCCCACCAGCAGCGGGAAAGCGCAGTCGTCAAGTTCCATCATCACGCCCTTGAGCGCTTTTTGCGGGCCTTCCACCGGCACTTCAAGCAGCTGAAGAATGACGGGCTGGTCCTTGCCGAGCATTTCGCCGGAAGCGATGCGGAACAGCAATGCGTAACCGATTTGGCCTGCTGCACCGGTGACTGCAACGCGGACGGGTTTTTTGCTCATGATGGAAGGCTCCAGGAAGTTGAAATTCGATTAAATGAGGGAGGGGTGTGAGATGTCTGGCGTGACTTCCGCAATACTTCTGAGGTTCTGAGGCGACTCAGAGGCGACTGGAATGGGTCTTCTGCTTTAGCGCTTCCCCATCAAAATCACCGTAAAACGGCAGGCCATGCATCGGCTCAGCCCAAGATTTTACGCTTGAAAAGTGACAGGCGTCAATTTGTCTTATGTCTTATATAAGATATGATATCTGCAGCCAGAATCCGACCCCATGACCGCTACCCCCGCCTTATCCGCTGATGACTTTGCAGGTGCCACGCCGGCGTTCAGTCCGCTGTATCAGCAGATCAAGGGGCTGATCCTGCAGAGCCTGCAGTCTGGCGAGTGGAAGCCGGGTGAATCCATTCCTTCCGAGATGGACCTGGCAGCGCGTTACCGCGTGAGCCAGGGCACGGTGCGCAAGGCCATCGACGAGCTGGCCACCGAGCACCTCGTGGTGCGCCGCCAGGGCAAAGGCACCTTTGTTGCCACCCACGCCGAACAACATGTCCAGTTCCGTTTCCTCAAACTGGTTCCCGACAGCGGCACGCCCGGCAGCGAAGGCCCGGCCCAGCGCGACATCATCGACTGCCGGCGCGTGCGCGCCAACGCCGAGATTGCCCGCATCCTGGCATTGCGCACCGGGGACGCCGTGCTGCAGGCCCGCCGCGTGCTGAGCTTTTCCGGCACGCCCACCATTCTTGAAGACATCTGGCTTCCCGCCGCGCCCTTCAAGGGCCTGACGGCGGAGCGGCTGGCCGACTACCACGGCCCCATGTATGCCCTGTTTGAGACTGAATTCAATGTGCGGATGGTTCGTGCTGAAGAGAAAATACGCGCCGAGGCCGCTACTGACGGGCGGGAGCTGCTATTAAAAGTAGAGCGCGGCGCACCTCTTTTAAGTGTGGAGCGCATTGCCTACACCTACAACGACGCGCCCATGGAGCTGCGCCGCGGCTACTACCGCACCGACACACATCATTACCACAACACCTTGAACTGACAGCGGCCATCGCTCGAGACAACGACGCACAAGCCGCAGCCAGACAGCCGCCCGAAGTCCCGAAGTGCCCGCCAAACGACCTTCGGCAGCAGCATTCACAGCACGCGAATGACGATGAACGACCTTCAAGGCATGACACCGGAAAAGCGCCAACAAGAGCCTGCGTGGCTCAAGGTGATGCCGTTCACGTCAAGCAATTTTGTAATCGTCAAGTCAGTTACGAGCACTATCGCGCAGCAATGGCGAACGGTTGCGCGCGCAAACGCGCTTTTCCCGACAAAAATTTCCGGCCATCACCCGGCGCAGCCAGGATTGTTGCTGCATTGCAATAGAATTTCGGGTTGAGCCGCTTTGGCAGTTACAAAGCCGTTACTCAAAAACACAGAAAGCCAAGTATGTCCGAATCAGCGACAACCGTAGCGAAGAAGCGGCCCGAGTTCCGCAACATCAACGCACTGACCGACCTCCCCTCTTACCGCTTGCCCGCCGCCGGCATCGTCTCCATCCTCCATCGCATCAGCGGGTTCATCATGTTTTTGCTGATGCCCTTCATCATCTGGATGTTCGACAAATCGATCTCTTCGGAAATCTCGTTCGAGAAATTCAAGGCTGCTTTCAATATCGGCATGCTGGGCCTGCCCGGCGTCATCTGGAAGCTGGTAGCGCTGGCCCTTATTTGGGCCTATCTGCATCACTTCATCGCCGGCCTTCGCCACCTCTGGATGGACACCAGCCACGAGGCAGTGAGCAAGGAGTTCGGCAAGATCTCCGCTCTTGTCACGCTGGTCGTGAGCATTGGCCTCGCGTTCATCCTGGCCCTCAAGCTCTTCGGCGCGTACTAAATCAAAGGAGCACAAAAAAATGGCAGTTAATTACGGCTCCAAACGCCTCGTTGTCGGCGCCCATTACGGTTTGCGTGACTGGCTTGCGCAGCGCATCACGGCCGCCCTTATGGCTCTTTTCACGATTATTGTGCTGGCACAGGTGATCGTCAGCAAGGGCCCCATGGGCTACGACAAATGGTCCGGCATTTTCTCGTCCCAGTGGATGAAAACGCTGACCTTTGTGGTCATCATTGCCCTGCTCTACCACGTGTGGGTCGGCATGCGCGACATCTGGATGGACTACATCAAGCCGGTTTGGCTCAAGCTGGTCCTGAATGTCTTCACGATGGTCTGGCTGTTGGGTTGTGCCGGTTGGGCCATCCAGGTTTTGTGGCGCCTCTGATCAAGACTGATCGATATCGCCCGCAATACAACCTATACCCCACATAAAAATCATGACCGCAACCTCCAAACTCCCCAAGCGCAAATTTGACGTCGTCATCGTCGGTGCCGGCGGCTCCGGCATGCGCGC
>NZ_JBDTPB010000012.1:0-5439 GCF_039932935.1 Polaromonas sp. | reverse complement strand
AACTCTTCAACCAGCATGAGCCGCGGAACCGGCTTCGCCGGGCTTTATAAGCTCATCCCTGTCCAAGCTCACTGCGTGTAGTTTGTTCTCCCCTCAAGGGGACGGCGCCTGCGGTCTGGCAAAGCCAGTACCGCGGCCCCACTGGTAGCGCCCAAAGAACTCTTAAAGCCAGCATGAGCCGCGGAACCGGCTTCGCCGGGTCGCAGGTGGGCGCCCCCCTCGGGGGGCAGAGAGCCACACGCAGTGGGCGAACGTGGGGGCTAAACTACCCTCATGATCCGCTGGTTCATCGTCATCTTCTTGGCCCTGATGCTCATCAGCTGGTTCAGCCCGCTGATGCAAAAGCTGGGCTTCGGCAAGCTGCCCGGTGACCTGCGCTTTCGCCTGTTCGGGCGCGAATGGTTCGTTCCGCTGACCACCACGATTCTGCTGAGCTTTATCGCCAGCCTGATCGCCAAACTCCTTTGAGGAAGAAACTCTCCGAATGAAAGCCTGCGTCGACCTGGGGGGTACCAAGATCGCGGTCAGCCTGATAGAGGCCGGCACGCAAGTCAGTCTGGCGCAGGCCTCATCGGCTTTGCAGTCCCGGCATGCGGAGCCCACTGAAAAGGCGGGTCCGCCAGATACCGTGGGGCGCCAGGTGCTGCGCATGCTGGACGAAGCCTGCCGGGCGGCCGGCATCCGCGAACAGGACATCGAGGCTGTCGGCGTGTCATCTTGCGGCCCCTTTGTCGCGGTGAACGGGATGCTCGAAATCTCCAATCCCAACATCTGCGGCGGCATGGCCGGCCCGGCGCGCGGCCTGCCCAACGACTGGATCAGCGTGCCGCTGGAGGCACCGCTGCGCAGCCGCTTCGCTGGCAGGCTCCGTCTTGAAAACGACGGCATCGGCGCACTGCAGGCCGAACGCCGCTGGGGCGCGCTGCAAGGCTACACACACTGCGCTTACGTGACCTGGAGCACCGGCATAGGCTTTGGTCTGTGTGTGGACGGGCACGTCCTGCGCGGCAAACACGGCAATGCCGGGCATGCGGGCCACACCTTTGTCAGCGACAACAGCGACGCGCTGTGCGGCTGCGGCAACCTGGGCGACCTCGAAGGCGTGGTGGCCGGCAACGCGATCACGCGGCGCTTTGCCGGTGCGGGCTATCCTGGCGCCTCCGCGCTGTTTGCCGCCGCACAGGCGGGCGATGCCGCCGCCAACACGATCGTGGACGAACTGTGCCGCGTGATGGGACGTGGCCTTTACAACCTGGTCGCCACGCTGGACCTGGAGCGCATCAGCATGGGGGGCGGCGTGTTCTGGAACCACCGCGACTATCTGCTGCCGCGCCTGAGTGCACAAATCCACGGCAAGCTGCCTGCTTTGACGGATGATTTTGAGCTGGTGGCGGCGGGCTTGGGGGAAAGGGTCGGGGATTTTGGCGCTTTAGCCCTGGTGAGCTAAAGCGCGCTGCGCAATCGTCCGAGAGCTTAGCCCTGCCCTGACGCTTCAGTCGCCTCGGCCTTCTTCACCACTCTCACCTGCGGCGACAGCTGCCAGAAAATCCCCGCCGACGCCAGCGTGATCAGCCCCATCGCCGCGAACGTTGCCTGAAAGGAATGCAGCGTCTGCACGGCCTCGCCAGTACCGAAGAAGCCCGTGAAAGCGGCCAGCACTGCGCCCGCAGCGGCCACGCCCATGCTCATCGCCAGCATCTGCACCATCGACAGCAGACTGTTGCCGCTGCTGGCCATGCTGCTGTCCAGGTCGCGCAAAGTGACCGTGTTCATCGCCGTGAACTGCATGGAATTAACCGCACCAAAGCAAGCCAGTTGCAGGATGTGAAGCCACAGCGGCTGCGCCGGTGTCACGAACGCGAAGCTCGCCATCGTCAGGCCCACCAGCGCAGTGTTGGTCACCAGCACCTTGCGGTAGCCGTAGCGCGTGATCAGCGGCGTCGTGACGCGTTTGGTCAACATGCTGGCCACGGCGACGGGCACCATCATCATCCCGGCCTGCAGCGGTGAGTAGTCGAGGCTGACCTGCAGCAGCAAGGGCACGAGAAAAGGCATGCAGGAGCTGCCCAGGCGTGAAAACAAATTGCCCAGCAGGCCGATGCTGAGCGTGGGAATTGAAAACAGGCGCGGCGAAAACAACGGGTCGGGCCGCTTTGCCGCGTGCAGCCAGTAGGCGGTGAGGCTGGCCATGCCGAACACCAGCAGCACCAGCACGCTGGCCTGCTTCAGGCCCAGGCCTGACAACCCATCGACCGCGAGCGACACCGCCACCATGCCGAAAGCCAGGAAGACGTAGCCCGGCAAATCGAAGCGCGGCGTCTCTGGCCGGGGGCTGTCCGGCATGTAAAACAGGGTCGCCGCGCAGCCGAGCAAGCCAACCGGAATATTGATCAGGAACACCCAGTGCCAGGTCGCCACCTCAACCAGCCAGCCGCCCAGCGTGGGGCCGATCAGCGGGCCGATCAGGCCCGGGATGGCGATGAAACTCATGGCCTGCAGAAAACGTTCGCGCGGAAACGCCCGCAGCACGGCCAGCCGGCCCACCGGCAACAGCAGTGCCCCACCCATCCCCTGCACCACCCGTGCCGCGACGAGTTCCATCAGGTTGCCGGCCAGCGCGCAGGCAATTGAGCCGACCACAAACAGCGAGATCGCACCCACATACACGCGCCGCGTACCGAAGCGGTCGGCGATCCAGCCAGATGCCGGAATCAGCATGGCCATGGTGAGCGAGTACGCCACCACGACAGACTGCATGCGCAGCGGGCTTTCGCCAAAACTGCGCGCCATGGTGGGCAAGGTGGTGTTGACGATGGTCGCGTCTAGCGTCTGCATGAAAAACCCGATGGCCACCAGCCAGAGCAACATGCGCAGTGATTTTTCTTCTGACTGCATAAATGAATGATGCGAAAGGGTGAACTTGGTTCACTGCCTTGCTGATAAAGAAAGAATGACCAGGCAGCAAAAAGCCGCCTCAGGGGCGGCTTTTAAGGCGGGGCGTCGGAGGTGCCTCAGGCAGAGAAGCTGGAGCCGCAGCCGCAGGTGCTGGTGGCGTTGGGGTTCTTGATCACGAACTGGGCGCCTTCAAGGTCGTCCTTGTAGTCGATCTCGGCGCCCACCAGGTACTGGTAGCTCATGGCGTCGATCAGCAGGGACACACCGTTCTTGGTCATGGTGGTGTCGTCTTCGTTGGTGATCTCATCGAAAGTGAAACCGTACTGGAAACCGGAGCAACCGCCGCCTTGCACAAAAACGCGCAGCTTCAGGTCCGGGTTGCCCTCCTCAGCAATCAGCTCCGCCACCTTGGATGCGGCGCTGTCGGTGAAGACAAAGGGCGCGGGCATTTCGGTCTGGATATTTTCGGCAACAGCACTCATGGGGAACTCCAATACATCTAAAGGAAAGCGGTCGAAACCGTCTTTCAGAACTCGGTCAAAGAGGGCACTTCAGCACCCGACCTGCAAATAGTACAGCAAACTGATCAACCATAACGCCCATGCGTATTAAGGCGCCGTACTGGTTACCGGCTTGGCCGACACCGTGAGCGCTCACTCGCAGACTGTCAGTTGTTGTTGGCCGCCAATTTGAGCGTGGGTTTTTCTTCAATTTCCTGGTGCGTGGTGGGACGCAACTGTCCAAAGATGACGGCGCCCTGGTGCATTTCAAGCGCTTTGTACGAGACGTCGCCTTCAATCTTCGCCTTGGGCTGCAGCTCCAGCAGCTCCGACGCATGCACAGGACCATTGACGCGGCCATTGATGATCACGTGGTCGGCGTGGATATGGCCAGTCACGATGGCCGACTCACTGATGACCAGAATGCTGGAACTGCCTTCGTTGGCGCGGATGTCACCAATCACTTCGCCGTCGATCCGCAAACCGTCCGTGAACTTCAGGTTGCCCTCAATGCAGCTGCCTTGGGCGATCAGGCTTTTGATGGGCGGCTGCTTCTTTTTTCCAAACATAAGGATTCCTGTACGAGAGGTGGATGGGGGTAGCGAAGGTGGGAGGTCAAAGTTTGAAGGTTTGGACAGACCGAATGGCGGTTCCTTCAATGACTTTAGCTGTAACACTTTGTACCACGGCTTGGGGTGGCAAGTCGAGGACACCCTCCACACGAAGGTACTGTTTGAACTGTAAAGTTTGCGGTCCTCCGGGCAAAGTCATCATCCAGGGCTTCCCGTCCTGGGTGCCATGCACGGTCAGGTCCAGTTTTCCATTAAAACTGGGCGCGCCCTTGACCGGCTGGATCACCAGAACCTGCCATTTAAGCTGCGCCTGCGACAGCACTTCGGCCTGCAGGCTGCGAATGGTGGCGACCTCGGCGCTGCCGGCAGGCAGAAGTTTCTGGAAAAACCCCAGATCGTCGCGCAGGCTGCGGTTGTCGCTTTCGAGCTGGCGGATTTGGCTCAGCATCTTTTCCTGTACCGCCTTCTCGGCCGTCAGCAGGCTGCCGGAGGTATTGGAAATGGACTGCGCCTTGTCGCGCTCTACCCGCAGGCTCGCGACTTCCTGGCGCAGCTCGCTAAGCTCTTCCTTGGCGTTGGTGTCCAGCCCGGCGATGCCCTTGCCGAATTCAAAGGCCCAGAGCGCAACGGCGGCAGAAAACCCCAGCATCAACGCGCCGGCAATCCACCGCAAGGGCCACGGGAGCGAGCTGCGTACCGACATGCGAGGGGAGCTGATCGTCAGGCGGCGGCGAAACAGGCGAAATTTCAAATCGGAGGCCCTGCAGTTTTCGGTTCGGGAGCTGCATTGTGCACGCAGACAACTCGCCGGACGGCCGATCTGGCCGTAAAGCCGGGTAAGGCTTTGCATCAGGAAAACTAATCACTTACAAAGCATTGACGGGGCGTTGCAAGCGCCACACAAGCGGCCGCCACGCCCATGAAAAAAGCCGCCAGGTAAACCGGGCGGCTTTTGGGGAACAGCGAAAGCGGATTAACGCTTGCTGAACTGCTTGCGACGGCGAGCTGAGCGGAAACCGACTTTTTTACGTTCGACTTCACGTGCATCGCGGGTCACAAAGCCAGCCTGGCTCAGGGCTGGCTTGAGCGTTGCGTCATAGTCGATCAGGGCACGGGTGATACCGTGGCGCACTGCACCAGCCTGGCCGGACTCGCCGCCGCCGTGGACGTTGACCATGATGTCAAACGTCTCGACGTGGTTCGTCAGGAACAGGGGTTGGCGGCAGATCATGATCGAGGTTTCACGACCAAAGAAGACCTGGATGTCACGGTCATTGATCGTGATCTTGCCGGTGCCTTTTTTGATAAACACGCGGGCGACGCTGGATTTGCGACGGCCGGTGCCATTGTTCCAATCACCGATCATTTGGAGGCTCCCAGGATTTCCAGCACTTTAGGCTGTTGGGCGGTATGCGGGTGCTCTGCACCACCGTACACCTTGAGTTTCTTGATCATGGCGTAGCCGAGCGGGC
>NZ_JBDTPB010000011.1:0-15823 GCF_039932935.1 Polaromonas sp. | reverse complement strand
CGTTTTCAGGTTGCACGCCGGTGATGCTGGCGGTGGACTCGAGCCCGTCGGAAAACGTGACCTTGATGGTCTGCGCGCCCTGCACCACATGCAGGTTGGTCAGGATGATGCCTTTGTCTACGATGACCACGCCGGTGCCCACGCTGCGCTCGCCATCTTCCTTGCCGTCCTTGTCTTTGCCGAGGCCCACTATGCGCACAACGGACGGGATGATGGTGTCGTAAGCCTTGGTGCCGGGCGAAGGCAGCACCGTGGTCTCCAGCGTCTTCAGCACGGCCGCGTTAATGTCTTCCTGTGTCAGCTTGCGGGCTCCGGGCCGCAAGGACGAAGCAAAGCTGATAGCCAGCAACAAGGCCAGCAGGCCCACCACAGACCAGAGCAGATAGAGCTGATGTTTCGACGCGTACCTGGCCAGTCGGGACAAGCGTGAAGTGGATGGCGGTTCAGAGGGGGTTCCGGGCTGCTGCTCAAGCGGCTGCGACGCGCCCGGCTCATCCGGGCCGTGCGCCGGGCGGTTCGAGCTGTAAAGGGCAGGCCGTCGCATTCGTTCACCTGTGAGTCAATGTCAAAACCAGGGAAATACCGGGCCGACGCCGGGTATGCACAGTTGCACCGTATCACGATTTCTGCATCCATGCACGTGATTCGGGTATCGGCGCCTGGCCTTTGTAAAGAGACGTTGGGGCGGCATCCGCCTGGCACCGCTGGGGTACCGCTCAAGCTGCGTCGGCAGGTTTTCGGAGCAGGGTCAGGGCCAGGGCGGCTGACGCCAGCATCAGGAACAGGCTGACAGCGTTGAGCACCGGTGTGGCGCCTTCGCGCATGCGGCCATACATCATGACGGTGAGCGGCGCGTCCGAGCCAGCCAGCATCAGCGTGGTGTTGAAGTTCTCGAAGGACATCAAAAACGAGATGGCGGCAGCCCCGATCAGCGCGGGTTTGAGGGCGGGCAGCGTGATGGTGGCAAAAACGGCAGCGCGCGAAGCGCCGAGGTTGTAGGCTGCTTCTTCCAGGGTGATGTCAAAGCGCTTCAGGCGCGCCGAAATGATGAGCGTGGCAATGGACACGATGTAGGAAAACTGGCCCAGCACCACCAGCGGAAGCCCCGGCCGCAGGAAGTCCAGTTCCAGCCCCCACCAGTCGTCGGCAAACTGGGCCAGCCGGCTGGCAAAGGCCAGGATCGAAATACCCAGGATAACGCCGGGAATCACCAGCGGCGCGAGCATCAGCATGGACAGCACCTGCTTGCCCGGAAAGCGGCTGCGTTCAATTAAAAAGGCGTTGGTCGTGCCGACCAGCACCGCCAGCAGCGTGACCCAGCCGGCCACCACCACACTGGTCCATAGGCTGGCCAGCATGGGCCCGTCGGAAAACAGCCCGGTGCGCCCGGCCCGGCTGCCGAAGAACCAGTCCAACGTGAAACCGCGCCAGGGCGGCGCCGGATAGGGTGCGTCGTTGAAGGCAAATACCGCCACCACGACCAGCGGCAGGAACAAGAAGGCGAAGAAGGCCAGGGCGTACGCAACGGTGCCGGCGCGCAGCCAGGCGGGGCGGGGCAGGGAGGCGATCATGCCGCAGCTCCAAAAACGAGCGCGGTATTGAGCAAGTAACAGCGCGGAACCGGCTTTGCCGGGCCGCAGCTGTTGCCCCCTGCAAGGGGGGTGGAGGCTACACGAAGTGAGCAAGCGAGGGGGTGTGTCATGTCTTCCTCATGACCTCACCGAATTTTTGACCGGTGAGTTTCAAGCCAAGCCAGACGATGGCGGTGGACAAGCCCAGCAGCAAAAAGCCGAAGGCCGCGCCTTGCTCCCAGTTAAAGCGCGTGATGAATTGGGTGTAGATCTGCTCGGTGAACCAGAGCGAGTTTTTGCCGCCCAGCAGGGTGGGCGTGAGGTAGTTGCCCAGCGTCAGCATGAAGACCACGATGCAGCCGGCCAGAATGCCGGGCGCGGCATGCGGAATCACGATTTGCCGCAGGATGGACGGGCCGTTGCCGCCCAGGTCATAGGCGGCCTCGATCAGGGTGTCGTCCAGGCTTTCGAGCGCGCTGATCAGCGGCACCACCATGAACAGCATGGAGGTGTAGACCAGACCGACCAGGATGGTCGCGTCGCGGTACAGCAATTCAACGGGTGCGTCGGTGAGGCCCAGTTGCACCAGCACGGCAGGCAGCACACCCGATTCGCGCAGCAGGATCATCCAGCCCAGGGTGCGCACGGTTTCGCTGACCCAGAACGGGATCAGGCACATCACCAGCAGCAGCGATTTGGCGCGGCCGCGCACCAGCTTGGCAATCGTCCAGGCGATGGGAAAGGCCAGCAGCAGGGTGATTCCCGTCGCCAGGATGGACATGAGCGCCGTGCGCACAAAGGTGTGCCAGTACAGGGGCTCGTCAATGAAGGTGCGGTACTGCGCAATGCTGGGCGCGTATTGCCGGGGTGCAATGCGTTCGCGCAGCGACAGGATGGCCAGGTCGATGTGCGGCAACACGATCAGGCCGACCAGCCACACCAGCGCCGGCGCCAGCAGCAAGAACAGGATCAGCCGGGCCTGGGCCTGACCAGAACCTGAGCCGGGAGAGGCGGTGGAAGGCAGGACGGCCGCGGCTTGCATGGCCGTCGGCCTCAGGCGTTGCCGAAGCAGACAGCCTGCTCCGGATCAAAGCTGAAGGCCACGCTTTCGCCGACCCGCAGGTCGGCAAAGCGCCCGGTCTGCGGCAGGGCAATGCGAAATTCAGTGCGGCTGCCGGTCTCGCACAACAGCACAGCCGAATTGGCACCGTCGAAGAGCAGGCTTTGCACATCACCGGCGTACACGGTGTGGTGGGGCGGCAGCTCAGTGGCATCGCGGGCCAGACTGATGGCCTCGGGCCGCACGAACGCCTGCACCGCTTTGTCGGCCTGCAGTTTGCCGGCGGCACGGGCGCGCATGGCCAAGCCCTGGCCCGTGGTGAGGGCCACCACGCCGCCGGCTTCCGCGCCCGCGGCGGTACTGCCTTGCAGTTTGTTATTGGCGCCAACAAAACCCGCCACAAAGGGTGTTTGCGGCTGGTAATAAAGCTCTTGCGGGGTGCCGACCTGCTCGAAGCTGCCGGCGTTCATCACGGCCACATGATCCGACAGCACCAGCGCTTCAGACTGGTCGTGGGTGATGTATACGAAGGTGGTGCCGAAGTCTGCCTGTAGCTGCTTGAGCTCGACTTTCATGTGCTCGCGCAGCTTCAGGTCGAGCGCGCCCAGCGGTTCGTCGAGCAGCAACAAGGTGGGTTCGAGCACCAGGCTGCGCGCAATGGCCACGCGTTGCCGTTGCCCACCCGAAAGCTGGTCGACGCGCTTGTCCTGCATACCGGGCAGGCTCACGCGCTCAAGCATGGCGCCAACTTTGGTGGCGATGTCGGTGCGCGACAAACCGCGCCGCGCCAGGCCGTAGCCGACGTTTTCGCCGACAGACATCATGGGGAACAGCGCCAGGTGCTGGAACACCATGTTGACGGGCCGCTGGTTGGGCGGCACGCCGTTCATGGGTTTGCCGCCGATGTGGATCTGGCCCACATCGGGCGTCAGAAAACCGGCAATCATGCGTAGCAGTGTGGTCTTGCCGCAGCCCGAGGGGCCGAGGATGGAGAAAAAGCTGCCCCGCTCCACCGTAAAGGACAGGTCCTTTACGGCGGGCTGGCCGGCGTAGGTTTTACCGACGTGTTCGGCTTGAAGGTCTGCGTGCATGGGTGACTCGCCTGCTTTAATCATCTACCGCGCTTGCCAGCGGACGGATGTGCACCACACAGCGAGCGAAAGGCCAGAGAAACCGCGGAACCGGCTTTGCCGGGCCGCTGGTTTCGTCCCCCTTGGGGGGGAAGGCGCGAAGCGACTCAGGGGGGTACTCAATTTGCGGCTTTTATGCGGTCGAGTACGCGGCCTTCGATGTCTTCAATGCCGGCGGGGACGGCCGGGTACCACTTGACGTTCTTCAGTGCGGCTTCAGGGAAGCTGGCGGCGAACTGGGCTTTCAGCTTGGGGTCAGCCAGCTGGTCGGCGCCCTTCGAGGCGGTGAAGTTGCCGGCGGAGCCCGCCACCTTGGCGGCGATTTCAGGGCGCATGTTGAAGTTGATCCAGGCGTAGGCGGCAGCGTCGTTGCGGCCTTTGGCGGGGATGGCAAAGGTGTCGATCCAGCCGAGCGCGCCCGACTTCGGTGCGATGAACTGGATTTCGGGCTTCTCGGCATTGAGCTTCCAGCCGCCGGTGTCCCACATCATGGCGCCCACCACTTCGCCGGCCCGCATGCCGTTGAGCAACTGGTCCTTGTTGTCCCAGTAGAACTTGATGTTGCCCTTGCAGGCGATCATGGATTTGCCGACTTCGTCCATCAGGGCGCCATAAGCCTTGGGGTCTTTGTACAGCGCAAACGGGTCTTTGCCGGAGGCAAACGCAAAGGCCAGCAGGGTGGGGCGCTTCAGGCGCACGGCGGTTTTGCCTTTGACGTCGGCCCTGCAAAGGTCAGGGTAGTCAGTCATCTTGGTCAGCTTGGTGTTGACGACCAGGCCGTCGGTGCCCCAGATGTGCGGCAGGCCGTAGACCTTGCCGGCCAGCGTGGTGTTCTTCTTCGTCGCCTCGAGCATCGAGGGGATGAACAGCTCGGTCTTGAGCTTGCTCAGGTCCATCGGCTTGTAGATGCCGAACTCCTGCTGCGGGCCGGTGATGCGGTCCTGCGAGGGCTGGGCCAGGTCAAAACCCGCGCCGCCGGTGGCGCGCAGCTTGGAAATCATTTCTTCGTTGTTTGAGAGCGTGAGCTCGACGTCGATACCCGTTTCTTTCTTGAACTGCGCCACGACATCGGCCGGCACGTAGTCGGCCCAAGTGATCAACCGCAGCTTCTGGTCTTGTGCCCAGGCGGGGCTGGCCATGCTTGAAACAACGAGGCCGGCTCCGAGAATGTGGCTCATCAGACGGGATAATTTCATTTGGCTTTTCCTTGGGTTGTCAGTTGACAGGTGTTGACAGAGTTGACGAAAGAGATCGGGTAATAAACGGTAACGAACTGCGCGCCTTTTCACAAAAAAAGCATAGCGTGTCCCGATTTCATTTCTGTGTCAACATCTTCAGCAAGCATGGCCTGTGCCAGGTAATCGTTTTCTTGTATCTCTTCCTTCTTCGTTTTCGACCGCCAGCTGCCCCGCGACGCATGACCGCATGACTTTCTGGATAGACACACATTGCCACCTTGATGCTGGAGAATTGGCTGCAGACGTTGCTGAAGTTCGGGCGCGGGCGACCGCAGGGGGGGTGGCGCATTGCGTGCTGCCAGCCGTGGGCGTGTTCAATTTCGAATCGGTCCGTGTGCTGGCGCACCGGTTTTCTGACAGCTATGCCCTGGGTATCCATCCGCTGTTTGTACCGCAGGCGCAAGACGCTGATCTGCAGGCGCTGGACCAAGAGCTCACGCTACGGCAGTCCGACCCACGGCTGGTCGCGGTGGGTGAAATCGGGCTGGATTATTTTGTGCCGGCACTGACGCAAAGCCCGATGCGCGAGCGCCAGGAGCACTTCTACCGCGAGCAGCTCAAGCTGGCAGGCAAGCATGGTCTGCCGGTGATTCTGCATGTGCGGCGGTCGGCGGACAAGCTGCTCAAGCATTTGCGGGAGCTGGCACCCGAAGGTGGCTGGCACGGTATCGGTCACGCGTTCAACGGCAGCGAGCAGCAGGCCGCCGAATTCGTCAAACTGGGCTTGAAACTGGGGTTTGGCGGCGCCGTCACCTATGAGCGCGCTCTGCAGCTCAGGCGGCTTGCCGCTGAACTGCCGCTGGAGGCGCTGGTGATGGAAACGGATTCGCCCGATATACCACCTCACTGGATCTACAAAACAGCGGCCGAGCGCGAAGCGGGCCAGGCCCAGGGCCGCAATGAACCGGGCGAGTTGCCGCGCATTGCGCAGCAAGTGGCGGATCTGCGTGGAATCCCGCTCGAATCGCTGGCGGTGGCGACCACGGCCAATGCATTGCGCGCTCTGCCCAAACTGAAAACGTTGTTGGCATGAAAAAGGACATGGCAAAACCGGTGTTGGCGGGCTTGGCCCCGCTGGTGTCTCCCGGCACCCGCTTGCTGGTGTTGGGCAGTTTTCCGGGTGCAGCCTCATTGGCGGCCCAGCAGTACTATGGTCACCCACAAAACCATTTCTGGAAAATAATTCGAGCAATTTGGCCTGATGATCCAATAGGGGCGGGCGCAAGCAGCTATGAAAATCGTAGCAAATGGCTTTTGTCAAAAGGCGTTGGCCTGTGGGATGTGTACGCCGCCTGTGAGCGCGAAGGCAGCCTGGACAGCGCGATTCGCAATGCGCAGGTGAACGACTTCGCCGGTTTTCGGCAGCTGTGCCCGGCGCTGGAAGCAATTGCCCACAACGGCGGCGAAAGCTTCAAGCATTCATTGGTGGTGAAGGCCGCCCTGAGCGCTGCCGGGCCGCCCCAAGGCGCGAGCGCCCCCACGGGGGGCAGCGAGGACACGTCAGTGCCGAGCGTGGGGGTCCAGTTTTACAAGGTGCCGTCGACCAGCCCGGCCAACGCCTCCTGGAGCTTTGAGCGCAAACTCGCTGCCTGGCGGGAAGTTTTTGAAAAGCATGGATTGGTTTGATGTCGAAAAAAGAAGCAGCGAAAACGGTGGCGGAGTTACCCGAGGTCAACTTCTCCGACTATGGCGGAGTGCGCTTTTTGCACCTGGGTACCGAATGGGTGCAGGGGTCCATGCTGCGCGACGCGCCGTATGACATTGAGCTGGAGTACGTACAGCGCATGATGGCGGGACTGCTTTTCACGGATGCGGCAGTGGTTTCCAAAAAGCATGCGATGCAGCTGGGCTTGGGCTCTGCCGCGCTGACCAAGTTTTGCTATAAAAAACTGCGCATGAAAACCACGGCCATTGAAATCAACCCGCAGGTGATCACGGCCTGCCGCCTCTGGTTCAAACTGCCGCGGGACGACCTGAGGCTGCATGTCATCGAAGCGGATGCCGCGGTGGAAATCAAAAAACCTGTGCACAAGGGAACGGTGGACTTCCTGCATGTCGACCTGTATGACCACGAAGCGGCGGCACCTGTGCTGGACAGCGCTGATTTTTATGAGGACTGCCATGGGCTTCTGGCGGAAGACGGCGTGATGACGGTCAATCTTTTCGGTCGTGATTCCAGCTATGTGCAGTCGCTGACGAAAATCGCAGAAGCGTTCGGGCCCGAAGCGGTCTGGGCGTTCCGGCCGACGCGCGAAGGCAACA
The DNA here is from genome assembly GCF_039932935.1 of Polaromonas sp. Lineage (GTDB taxonomy): Bacteria > Pseudomonadota > Gammaproteobacteria > Burkholderiales > Burkholderiaceae_C > Polaromonas. Next base: position 8,562 of record NZ_JBDTPB010000011.1, on the reverse strand, counting down.
CTGTGGTGCTGGCCCAACGCGACCCGACGCGTCCCGAGCGCGCCGACCTTCTGCAGCAAGCAGGCGTCATTGAGTCGCGCTGGGACTTGCCCGCGAAAAAATGGCTTCGGCTCTTCGCTCCGGCGGCGTAACACCGCGGCGGCGCGGATGGTAGACACCCAGGTGGATGGGGTACAGTGCCACTCATGAGCGCCGTGACGCACCCCAAACACCCCAAAGACCTGCACGCTAAAAAGACCCATGCCGGGCCACTGGACTGGCGCATGCTGGTGGAATGGCTCAGCGAAGACGGCGTCATCAGCGCCGCCGAAGCGCAGCGGACGATTGCACGCTGCTCTCAGGTGCAAAGCGCGCAGCCACCGCTGACCCGGCTTGCCAGTGTCGGCATGACACGTCTGGCCGACGGCAAGCCGCTGGACATGGAAACCATTACGCAGTGGCTGGCCGGGCGGGCCGGCCTTGCCTATCTGCGGATTGACCCGCTCAAGGTAGATGTGGGCAAAGTGGCCGACACCATGTCTGCGATGTATGCCGAGCGACACAAGGTGCTGCCGGTGCAGGTGACGTCCAGCGAGGTGGTGATCGCGACCTCGGAGCCTTTCATTACCGACTGGGTGCAGGAAGTCGAGCGGCAGGCCAAGCGCAGCGTGCGCCTGGTAGTGGCCAGCCCCCTTGAAATCACTAAATTTACTGCCGAGTTTTTTGCGCTGGCCAAATCCGTGAAGGCCGCCATCAAGTCAGGCGGCGGTTCGGGTTCCGCCAGTTTTGAGCAACTGGTTGAACTGAACAAGAGCAACAAGCAGCTTGACGCCAACGATCAGGGCGTGGTTCAGGTGGTGGACTGGCTTTGGCAATATGCTTTTGACCAGCGTGCCAGCGACATCCACCTGGAACCCAGGCGCGAGCAGGGCGTGATCCGCTTTCGCATTGACGGCGTGCTGCATCCGGTTTACCAGTTGCCCATGGGCGTGCACAACGCCATGACCGCCCGCATCAAGTTGCTGGGCCGCATGGACGTCGTGGAAAAGCGCCGGCCGCAGGACGGACGTATCAAGACCCGCAATCCGCGCGGCGACGAAGTTGAAATGCGGCTGTCGACGCTGCCCACCGCGTTCGGCGAAAAGATGGTGATGCGGATCTTTGACCCGGACACCACGGTCAAGGACCTGGATGCGTTGGGGTTTTCGCAACACGATGCCGATCGTTGGGAACAACTGGTCAAACGGCCCCACGGCATTGTCCTGGTCACCGGGCCTACCGGCTCCGGAAAAACCACCACGCTGTATTCAACGCTCAAGCGGCTGGCGACCGAAGAAGTCAACGTCAGCACGATTGAGGACCCGATCGAAATGATCGAGGCTTCTTTCAATCAAACGCAGGTCCAGCCACATCTGGATTTTGACTTTCCCGAGGGGTTGCGCGCGCTGATGCGGCAGGACCCGGACATCATCATGGTGGGTGAAATCCGAGACCTGCAGACCGCCGAAATGGCCGTGCAGGCCGCGCTGACCGGCCATCTGGTTTTCAGCACCTTGCATACCAATGACGCTCCTTCGGCGGTGTCGCGCATGATGGAGCTGGGGGTTCCTTCTTACCTGATCAATGCCACGCTGCTGGGCGTGCTGGCCCAGCGGCTGGTGCGCACCCTGTGCAGTAATTGCCGGCAACCCGACGAGGCCGCCGCCCGCGAAACGCTCGCCGACCTGGTCAAACCCTGGCAAATCAGCGGTGGCTACCGGCCCTACAAGCCCGTAGGCTGCGTGGATTGCCGCATGACCGGCTTTCGCGGCCGCATGGGCCTTTATGAGCTGCTGACCGTCACGGAAGGCTTCAAGGAAAAGGTCTCCAAAGAGCCCAACATCGACGCGCTGCGCCGCCAGGCCGTCAGCGAAGGTATGCGCCCGCTCAGGCTGGCCGGTGCCCTGAAAGTGGCTGAAGGCTTGACCACCATCGAGGAAATTCTGGCAACTACTCCGCCCTTGTCCTGAGCCGGTTGCGGGTTCTCACGGTTTTTCATGTCGCTCGACCTGCATGTAAGTGAGGGGTAAGCGGCGGATTAATGAAAGGTAAGTGAAAGCCACATGCCGGGGCTGGAGGATTGACGGCACAATCCACCGATTCTTTCTTTATATGTATTGAGGAGACAGCCGTGAATATCAAGAGTCAAAAAGACTTTTTCTCCGGTCTCATGTTTATGGGCGTCGGCGTGGCGTTCGCATGGGGGGCGACCACTTACAACGTTGGGGAAGGCGCCCGCATGGGTCCGGGGTATTTCCCGCTCATGCTGGGAGTCCTGATGACCATACTGGGTGCTGCCATTACCTTCAAGGCGCTGGTGGTGGAAACCGTGGGCGGCGACAAGATCGGCAAGTGGGCCTGGAAGCCGCTGATTTTCATTATTCTGGCCAACTTGGTATTCGGTGTTTTGCTGGCCGGTTTGCCGAGTATCAAGATTCCGGCGATGGGCATGATCGTGGCGATCTATGCGCTGACTTTCATTTCCAGCATGGCTGAAGAGGGATGGAAGGTCAAAAACACCTTCATTCTGGCGACGATATTGGCCATCGGCAGCTATCTTGCGTTTGTCGTCCTGCTCAAGTTGCAGTTCCCGGTCTGGCCTTTCTTTATCGGCTAAGGAGAATAAAAAATGGAATTGCTAACTCACCTGTCGATAGGTTTCGGCGTGGCCTTCACGCCGATCAATTTGTTGTACTGCCTCATCGGTTGTATTTTGGGCACCCTGATTGGTGTTTTGCCCGGCATTGGCCCTGTGGCCACCATCGCAATGCTGCTGCCCGCAACTTACGCGCTGCCACCCGTGTCGGCGCTGATCATGCTGGCCGGCATCTATTACGGCGCCCAATACGGCGGCTCGACCACCGCCATTTTGGTGAATCTGCCGGGAGAATCGTCCTCAGTCGTAACCTGTATTGACGGGTACCAGATGGCCCGAAAAGGTCGAGCCGGGCCGGCACTTGCTGCAGCCGGTCTGGGGTCGTTCTTCGCCGGATGCGTGGGCACCCTGATCCTGGCCGCATTTGCGCCGCCGTTGACCGAACTGGCATTCAAGTTCGGCCCCGCAGAATACTTCGCGCTGATGGTGCTGGGCCTGATCGGCGCTGTGGTGCTGGCTTCGGGTTCGCTGCTCAAGGCGATTGCCATGATCGTGCTCGGTCTGCTGCTGGGTCTGGTTGGTACCGACGTGAATTCCGGCGTTGCCCGTTTCAGCTTCGACATTCCAGAACTGACCGACGGCATCGGCTTCGTGACTATCGCCATGGGCGTGTTCGGTTACGGCGAAATCATCAGCAACCTGGCGCAGCCGGAGCATGAGCGCGAGGTGTTCACTGCCAAGGTGTCGGGACTGTTTCCCACGAAGCAGGATTTCAAGGACATGGCACCTGCCGTCCTGCGCGGCACTTTCCTGGGTTCTGCGTTGGGGATTCTCCCTGGCGGTGGCGCCTTGCTGGCTGCTTTCGCGGGCTATGCCCTTGAGAAGAAGATCAAGATGAAGCCTGGTGAAGTGCCTTTCGGCCAGGGCAACATCCGCGGCGTGGCGGCGCCTGAGTCGGCCAACAATGCCGGTGCGCAGACCTCCTTCATCCCGTTGCTGACGCTGGGTATCCCACCCAATGCTGTGATGGCTCTGATGGTGGGCGCCATGACGATCCACAACATCCAGCCCGGCCCACAGGTCATGACCAGTAACCCCGAACTGTTCTGGGGTCTGATCGCCTCGATGTGGATCGGTAATGCGATGCTGGTGATTCTGAACCTGCCGCTGATCGGCATGTGGATCAAGCTGCTGACGGTGCCTTACCGCTACCTGTTCCCTGCCATTGTGCTGTTCTGCGCCATCGGCGTGTACTCCACCAACAACAATACCTTCGACATCTGGATGGTGGGCATCTTCGGTGTGATCGGTTACCTGTTCGTCAAGCTGGGATGCGAGCCTGCTCCTTTGCTACTGGGCTTTATTTTGGGCCCCATGATGGAAGAGAACCTGCGCCGGGCGCTGCTGCTGTCGCGCGGCGACTGGAGCGTGTTTGTGACACGTCCTCTCTCGGCTGGATTGCTGGGCGCCGCTGTGTTGTTGCTGGTCATTGTGTTGCTGCCGTCCATCAAGAACAAGCGAGAAGAAGCTTTCGTCGAGGAGTGATTCGGCGAGACAGCGCGAAAGCGCAAACCAACAAAAGGCACCCCAGGGTGCCTTTTGTTTTGCCTGTTTGCACCATAGTCGGCGCTTAAAAACGTTGCACAATGGTCGAATGAAACGTAGACATACCATTTTCCTGGCTGTGACTTCTGCAATGCTGTTCGCGGGCGCGGCGCAGGCACAGAGCTATCCTGTCCGGCCTATCCGCATGATCGTGCCGTTTCCAGCCGGTGGCGCGACGGATATCCTGGCGCGGGCCCTGTCGCAGAAGCTGGGCGAAAAAATCGGCCAGACGGTCGTGGTCGAAAACCGGCCGGGCGCTGGCGGCACGATTGGCGCTGACGCCGCGTCTAAGGCCCCGCCCGACGGCTACACGCTGCTACTGGCGACTTCCAGCACGCACAGTATCGGCCCGGCCATCAACCCCAGGATTCCGTACAACGCTGAAACCGATTTCACACCGATTGCCTATGTCGCGAGTTCGCCCAACGTGGTGCTGGTGCCCAATTCCTCGCCGGCAAAGACCATGCGCGAGTTTGTCGACCATGCGCGCAAGAATCCGGGACGCCTGAACTATGCCTCCAGCGGAAACGGCACCATCATCCACCTGACGAGTGAGTACTTCAAGGCGCAGTCGGGTACCTTTATCCTGCACATTCCCTATCGCGGCACGGCGCTGGCCATGCCAGACCTGATCAGCGGCAAGATCGACGTGTTGTTTGATTCTTTCGTCACGGGCATGCCGCATGTGAAGGACGGTAAGCTGCGGGCTCTGGCGGTCACCAGCCTCAAGCGCACGGCGCTCGCGCCCGATTTACCGGCGGTGGCCGAAACCCTGCCGGGGTTTGAGTCGGTCACCTGGTTCGGCGTGTACGGCCCTAAAGGCATGCCGCCGGAGCTGGTAGCAAAAGCCAACCAGGCCCTGAACGCTGCGCTGGCCGACCCGGACGTGAAAGACCGTTTTGCCCGCCTGGGCGCTGAACCGACAGGCGGCACGCCGCCAGCCTTCGCGGCCATGGTGAAAGCAGACACGGCCAAGTGGAAGAAAATCATTGCTGAGCGAAAAATCAGCGTCGATTGATGCCTTCACCGCGTGTGGCGAGGCCATGTACGTAACGCCCCCCTTGTTTGCCCTGCCCCGCGGTTGTGCGCCATAACCGTCGGCTTTCCAAGACCCTCATTTTGCCCAGCCTTTGACAGGTGATCCATGAACTTCAACTACAGCAACCCCTACACCTCCACCCGTTTGCCGCTGTTCGCGCGTAACGTGGTGTCCACCTCACATCCGCTGGGCGCGCAGGCCGGTTTGCGCATGATGCTCAAGGGCGGCAATGCGGTGGATGCCGCGATTGCAGCGGCGGCGGCGATGGCCATCGTCGAGCCGGTCAGCAACGGCCTGGGCAGCGATGCCTTTTGCATCCTCTGGGATGGCAAGGAGCTGCACGGGCTCAATGCTTCGGGTCGCGCCCCGCAAAGCTGGACGCCGGACTATTTCAGCCGTAAGTACGGCGCCGACGCGCAGACGCCGCCCAAACGCGGTATGGACTCCGTCACTGTGCCCGGTGCGGTCGCCAGTTGGACGGCGCTGAGCAAGCGTTTTGGCAAGTTGCCCTTTGCCGACCTCATGGAGCCGGCCATTGAAATTGCCGAGCGCGGTTACCTGTTGCCTCCTGTGGTGCAACAGAAGTGGGCAGCTGCCACGGACGAATTGAAGTCGCTGCCGGGCTTTGCGCAGTCCTTCCTGCCCTGGGGCCGTGCGCCGAATGTGGGCGAGCTGTTCCAGTTCAAGGCGGCGGCCAAGGCTTTGCGCGCCATCGCCGAAACAAAAGGGGCCGCCTATTACGGCGGCGCCATCGCCCAGGCGATCGAAAAGTTTTCCGCACACAACGGCGGCAGCATTACCGCAAAAGACTTTGAAAGCTACCAGCCCGAGTGGGTCAAACCCATTGGCAAGGACTACCGGGGTTACACCCTGCACGAGATTCCGCCCAACGGGCAGGGGATTGCCGCGCTGATCGCGCTGGGCATTCTCGATAAATTTGATGTGGCAAGTTTGCCGGTCGATGGTGTGGACTCCCAGCATTTGCAGATCGAAGCCATGAAACTGGCGTTTGCCGATATCTACAAATATGTGGCCGAGCCTTCGTCGATGGAGGTGACGGCCGAGCAAATGCTCGATGACGCTTACCTGGCATCCCGTGCCAAACTGATCGACATGAAAAAGGCACAGGACTTTGGCGCGGGAAACCCCGTCAAGGGCGGCACCATCTACCTCACGGCAGCCGACGAAGACGGCATGATGGTGAGCTTCATCCAGAGCAATTACATGGGCTTCGGTTCGGGCTGCGTCGAGCCCGAATTCGGCATCAGCCTGCAAAACCGCGGCCACGGCTTCAGCCTGCAACCGGGCGCTAACCAGGTCGCCCCGGGCAAACGGCCCTTTCACACCATCATCCCGGCCTTCCTCAGTAAAGACGGCCAGCCCGTGATGAGCTACGGCGTCATGGGTGCCAACATGCAGCCGCAGGGCCACATGCAGACGCTGGTGCGCATGCTGGACTACGGCCAAAGCCCGCAGGTTGCCTGCGATGCGCCGCGCTGGCGTTACAACGCCGGCATGGAGATCAACGTTGAAGCCGCCATGGATGCGCGTACGGTACAGGGCCTGGCCGAACGCGGCCATCGCGTGGAAGTCATCAACGACTCTTACCAGGACTTCGGCGCCGGCCAGTTCATCTGGCGCGCCGGCAACCCCAAGGTGGAAGGCTACGTCGCCGCCAGCGATGCACGGCGCGACGGCCAGGCCGTGGGCTTCTAAGAAACGACCTTGACCGATAAATCTGATACAAATAGGCCGCCAGCCCAGACAGGACGAGCGCAAGCAGCTACCAAAAGCATAGCGCCTGGCTTGCTGCTCGCCACCTTTGGGGCCATTGCTTTCAGCGGCAAAGCCATCATCGTCAAGCTGGCTTACCGGTACGGCGTGGATGCCGTCACGCTGATCATGTACCGGATGCTGTTTGCCCTGCCCATCTTTGCGGTGATGGCGTGGTGGGCCAGCCGGGGCAAGCCGCCGCTCACGCGCAAAGACTGGCTGGGCGTGCTGTGGCTGGGTGTTACCGGCTATTACCTCGCCAGCTTTCTGGATTTTGCGGGGCTGGCCTTTATCAGTGCGTCGCTGGAGCGGCTGATCCTGTACCTCAACCCGACCATTGTGCTGCTGCTCGGTCTGGTGATGTACAAGCGCCGCGTCAGCGCGCCGCAAATCATCGGCATGGCCATCAGCTATTGCGGCGTCGTGCTGGTATTCGGTCATGAAATCACCTTGCAGGGCGCCGACGCCGCATGGGGTGCACTGCTGGTGTTTCTCAGCGCCGTCAGCTATGCGCTGTACTTGGTCTATAGCGGCGAGATGGTCAGGCGCCTGGGCGCATTACGCCTGGTGGGGCTGGCCACCACCGTGGCGTGCCTGTGCTGCTTGCTGCAGTTTGTATTGCTGCGTCCCATGAGTGCCGCTGCTGTGGCGCCGGAAGTGATCTGGTTGTCGTTGCTAAACGCCACGCTGTGCACCGCAGTGCCGGTGTTGATGGTGATGATGGCCATCGAACGCATAGGCGCCGGCATGGCCGCGCAAACCGGCATGGTGGGCCCCATGTCCACCATCCTGATGGGTGTGCTGATCCTGGGTGAACCCTTCACCGCGTGGGTGGCGACCGGGACGGTGCTGGTAATCGCCGGGATCTTTGTCTTTACCCGAGGCAAGTAAAAAACCCCCACGTCGCTCACTTCGTGTAGCTTCCTGCCCCCCGAGGGGGCCGCCCGCCTGCGGTCTGGCGAAGCCAGTCCCGCGGCTCATGCTTGAACAGAAGAACTCGTCGGTCACTTGCTGGGTAACTCCTCTCGATTGAAGGGGCAGGCATAGCCAGCCTCCTTCAATTGCACTTCGAGTTGCTCTGGTGTCTGGGCGTGCGCGTTGACTGGCTTGTCAGGCAGCATTACCAAGCAACTCGACCAACTCTCGAACATGAACCGATCTGGCGAGACCCTCGCCTCCCGCCGTCGCACAACTGGCAAACCATCGGGCACGGGCCAGAGCGAACTCCAGCAAGCGACGCCGCGTCGCCGCATTTAGAGCACGCTCTGCAGCGAATTGCACGGCAACGGCCGCGTAGTCGCAGTCCCGGAAGCAATCAAGTCTGGAGGCTTGCGTATCGAGTTGCTGAAGCAGCGCCTGAAGCTCCGGGGGAGTGCTGACCTTCAGGATGTCTTCCACAAGCGAATCAACCTCGTTCGTGTTGCCTCCGGCTTTCGTAATGTCTCTGCGGTAGAGTTCGAGTTCGCTCATAAAGCTTAACGAGGCTGTAAATAAACCCGGTTTGCACGCACAGCCTCTTGGCTGTCGTACG
>NZ_JBDTPB010000010.1:0-13673 GCF_039932935.1 Polaromonas sp. | reverse complement strand
AGCCGGGCAGCGAATCCGGGTTCGGGCCGACGTCGGTGGCGCCCTGCACGTTGTCATGGCCGCGGAAAATATTGGCGCCGCCGCCGGCCACGCCGATGTTGCCCAGCGCCAGCTGCAGGATGCAGGAGGCGCGCACGACGGCGTTGCCGGTCGTGTGCTGCGTCTGGCCCATGCACCAGACGATGGTGCTGGGACGGTTCTGGCTCATCATGGTGGCCACCTTGAGCGTGGTGGCCTCGTCAACGCCGCAAGCCTCCAGCACCTTGTCGGGTGTCCACTTGGCCATCACGTCGGCCTTGACCTTGTCCATGCCGTAGACACGGTCGTTGATGTACTTCTTGTCTTCCCAGCCGTTCTTGAAGATGTGATACAGCACACCAAAGAGGAACGGAATGTCGGAGCCGGAGCGGATGCGGACGTACTCGTCGGCTTTGGCCGCCGTGCGGGTAAAGCGTGGGTCGACCACGATCATCTTGCAACCCGCCTCCTTGGAGTGCAGCATGTGCAACAGGCTGACGGGGTGGGCCTCAGCGGCATTGGAGCCGATGTACAACGCGCACTTGCTGTTTTGCATGTCGTTGTACGAATTGGTCATGGCGCCGTAGCCCCAGGTGTTGGCAACACCGGCCACCGTGGTCGAGTGGCAGATGCGGGCCTGGTGGTCGCAGTTGTTGCTTCCCCAGAAGCTCACGAACTTGCGCATCAGGTAGGCCTGCTCGTTGTTGTGCTTGGACGACCCCACCCAGTACACCGAATCAGGCCCACTCTCCTTGCGCAGCTCCAGCAGCCTGGCGCTGATTTCATTGAGTGCCGTGTCCCAGCTGATTCGCTCGTACTTGCCGTTGACCAGCTTCATCGGGTAGCGCAGGCGGTATTCGCCATGGCCGTGTTCACGCAGCGCGGCACCCTTGGCGCAATGGGCACCCAGGTTGATGGGGGAGTCGAACACCGGCTCCTGGCGGACCCAGACGCCGTTCTCCACCACCGCATCGACCGCACAGCCGACAGAGCAATGGCTGCATACGGTGCGTTTGATCTCAATTTTTCCGGTGCCGTCGCCAGCGCCCGGTGTGGCGGCCTTGGCTTTTTTGACCAGCGTCAGCTGCGTGGCTGCCAAACCGACGCCGACCCCCAGTCCGGAGCGGCGCAGGAAAGCGCGGCGGTCCATGGTGGGCAGCGCGTTGGACAGGCCCCGCGACAGGCTTTGTACAAAGCGCGCGGATCCGGTGCGGTGCACAGGATGGACATCAGAAGATTTTTTCGTGAGCAGCATGAAGCTCTCCGTAGAAGGTGAAATCGGGCCGGGGTATAAGCCGGGACTACTTAGATGCGGGTGGTCTTGTAGTAGCGCTTGACATGCTCTGAGAGGCTGTAGCCGCCGCCTTTTTCAGGCGCGGGCTTGGGCTCTGGCAGCGCTGCTTGCTGCAGCGCCGGTGCGCCCGGCAGGGCCACGATGGCCGCGGCTGCAGCGCCGGTGGCGGCTGCACCGAAAAAGAATCCCCTGCGTGAGGGTTTTGGCTGGCTGTCCTGCATGGTGATCTCCAGGGGGAAGGCTTGCTGGCTATGTAACCGTTTGCATAGTACTGTAAGGCAGAGATGCGCGCGCCACAATGGTTAACGCCCCTCAACGACGGAGTCTAGGGAAAACGATAGGCCATCTTATTCTGAGCACGGCGTGTTCAGCATATTGGGCCTGCCCAATGCTGTCGCAATTTGAGAAAAAGTGTTTCTTGCACGACACGGGGCGCTCAGGCCAGCATGTCAAAACCCTGCGCCTCGACGCTGATGAAGGTCTGCGTGAAGGCCGCCAACGTCGCATAAAACCGGGCCTTGGGATGTGCGGTGATGGTCTCGCACATCAGGGGCACCCAAGGCTGCACATGCCGCGCAAAAAATTCGCGCTGGCGCGTGAGGTTGGCGACTTCCACATCGTCACCGGCGATCAGGTAACGCATGACCTCGCACAGGTAGGCCACATGGTCTTCGGTCTCGGGCATGGACTCGTCACGCGTCAAACCCAGCGCGGCAATATCGGTGCGCAAGGCGGCCAATGGCTTTTCATTGAGGAAGCCGCTCAAGTAATGAGAACCAAAGAGGTACACCTCAGGCTTGCCCACGCCGCCAAAAAGCGCGTCATGCTCACGGGTGACGTCGGCCAGGCTTTGCGCGCGGGCGGCAGCCACAAGTTCGCTCCACGAACTTTCAAGCAGGCCACCGGCGGCGGGCGCTTCTGTCACCGCAATGCGGAGGTTTTCATACAGCTCCGGGGACGGCGCCGCGTAGTAAAGCGCGGCCAGCACCCCATAGACTTCGGCCCGCGCGGTTTCTTCGTCCAGGGTGGAGGCGGTGAGTTGGGCTTGCGTCATGGTGCGTCTGAAAGTTTGTTGCTCACCGGATGTCGGTGATCTTGAGTTCGTTTTCGGCAGAGTAGATATCGATGACCCGGCAGTCACCGCACATCTTGAGGCGGTCGGCGGCCGCGCCCTGGAACATTGCATGGCCTGCGAGCTTGCCCAGCATCGACTCGATAGCCTTGAGTGTGCCGAAGGGCTTGCTGCAGCGTATGCACTGATAAGGCTGGCTTTCGTTGAGCACGCGTGCCTCTTTGCGCAGCGGTGTGAGCAGCAGGCGCGGCTGCAGCGTGATGGCGTCTTCTGGGCAGGTGGTGGCGCACAGGCCGCACTGCACGCAGTTCTTCTCGATGAACTTGAGCTGGGGGCGGTCGGGGTTGTCTTGCAGAGCGCTGGCGGGGCAGGCGCTCACGCAGCTCAGGCACAGGGTGCAGGTGTCGGCGTTGACGGTCAGGCTGCCGAAGGGCGAGCCCTTGACCGGCAGCGCGATGGCTTCGGGCAAGGCGGCCGGCGCCTGGCTCATGAGGTGGTCGAGCGCCATGTCGAGCGTGCTGCGCTTTTCCTGCGCCACGGCAAAACGCGCCGCGGCGGCAGGCACGGCAGGGCGGCTGCGCGCCAGTGTCTGCAAGCTGGCATCAAGCCCGGCAATGGCGTCGGCGCCCTCCCCGGCCTGCACCAGGTGAAAGTGAACGCCCGCGTAGCCCAGGCCATTGAGCAGGGTTTGTGCCACGCGCATCTGATCGGCAAGGCCCTCGAGGTAGGCCGGCGCTTCTTCTCGCGTCACCAATACCGCCACCTGTGACGCGCCGAAGGCGATAGCGCTGAGCCACAGGTCCAGGCCCATGCTGGCCGTGTGCCACAGCCCCTGGGGAATCACATTGGCCGGTACGCCTCGCACGGTTTTTTGTAGCCGCGCGGCGCGGCCCAAAGCCTCGACGGCGTGCTGGCCGCCTTCTTGACTGTGGAACAGCAGCACCGGCTGGGTACCGCCGGCTTTGGCATATGCCGACAGCAGGGTCTTGATGCGAACGCCCTGTTCACTGGCGCGCGGATAAGCGTAAGTGAGCGCGCCCGTCGGACACACCGTGGTGCAGGCGCCGCAGCCCACACACAGGTTCGGATTGACGACGATCTGCTGGCGCTCTTTCTGGCTGCTGACGGCGCCTGCCGAGCAGATGTCGATGCAGGCGTTGCAACCCACGGTTTCATTGCGGCTGTGGGCGCAGAGCTTTTGTTTGTAGGCAAAAAATTTGGGTTTTTCAAATTCACCCACCATGTCGCGCAGCTTGACCACTGTGGCCAGCAAACCGGGCGACGCAAGGCCCGCGGAGGCATTCAGCGCAAAGTAGCCTTGCGGCGGCGCATGCAGCGCGACCAGGGGCTTGGCCCCAAGGTCCAGCACCAGGTCAAACGCTTCGGTGAGTGTTTGCGGCGCGCGGCTGAAATCAATCGCGCCAGCCACCTTGCACACGGCCACGCAGTCGCGGTGGGATGTGCACTTGGCGGCATCGACCTGGTAGCTGAGGTCGATGGCGCCCTCGGGGCAAACAGCCACGCAGGCGTTGCAACGCGTACAAAGGTCCAGGTCAATCGGGTTGGTTTTGTCCCACGTCGCTTCAAACGCACCCAGCCAGCCTTTAAGAGCGAGCCTCTCGCCGCCGATGACAGGGTATTTGCGCTCCTGCGAAGGAAAGCCGGACTGCGCCTGCGGTGAAACGCCCTGCGCAAAGATCGTGACGTCCAGCGTGTCGGCCACCAGTGCGGCCACTTGTTCGGCTTGATCAAGCGCGCCGACGATGAGCAGGCGTCCGGCGCTTTTGTAAGTGACCGTGGTGACCGGCTCGGCATCCGGCAGGTGCGCCGCGGCCAGCAGCGCTGCGATTTTCGGTGTGGCGCTTGCAGCATCTTGGCTCCAGCCGCCCGTCTCGCGGATATTGACGAACTTCACCACCGAGGTGACGCCCTGGGTCTGCTCTCCCACTTCGGCAAAGAGCCGCTTCTCCTGGGTGCATGCCACAACGACATCGTCGCCGGACTGCGCGGCCTTCTGAAAGGCCCCCACCTCGCGGCGGCACAGCGCTGAATGCAGCGTCAGGGTTTCATTGAGTGCCGCGCCTAGAGCCTGGGGCTGGAGCGGCATGGTCTGGTTGCAGTCGCAAATCAGTGTGGGCATGGTCTTCTTGGCTGGCACCGGCCGGCTGGGGCTGGAATTGGCTGGTAGATAAAGCGCCTGGCGTTTGCGATGGGGCTATGTCGGGATTTTCATAGGACTGTGCCACGGTTTGGACCGTGGGGTTATTGGCGCTTTCCCGTGGCGGGTTGGCCAGGTCGTCTTGCGGCCCGGTGATTGGCCCATGAGCTTCGCCCTTTGCTTCCTTTTTGATTTCCCCTTTTACTTCGCCTTGCGTGTCTTTCTCTTTGTTTTCTTTGTCCTCTTCATCATCAAAGAGATTGAGAAACTTCGCGCTGACCATCTGGCGCAGCATCGATTCGGGAATGGGGTCTGACTTGGAATAGTCGTCGATGTAAATATCCAGCCCGTCCATCACATTGAAATGCGGGTCGGCAAAGAGTTGTTTCATCGCCGCGTTGCGAACGTCGGGGGTCACGTCGCCAGCCATGAAAGGCTTGAAGTCGGAATCCTTGGTGAGCAGCTTGGCGTCGGCCAGCGTGAGTGCTTTTTTCTCCGCTGCATCTTCCAGCGGTTTGTGTAGCGGCTCTCGTGGCGCCTGGCCCTGCGCGGCTGGCGCAACAGGCCCGGTAGCGTCCGATGCAGGCGGTGCGGCGACCAGCGTTTTCTCCACCGGCTCATCCAGCGGTTTCCCCTGTGTGATGTCGACCTTGCGCCGGGACCATCGCCCCAGAAAACCTGTCGGCTCGTCAGCCATGCTGGCCTCCGCCGGTTTTCTTTTCTGTGCTCACCCGCGCCGGATTGCCAAAGCGATCAGTCAGGGTCTTGAAGCTTTGGGGGCGTTGCCGGCGCTTGACCTCCGGCACGTAATGCTGGTCGACAAACTGCTGCAGCCACTGCACGACTTGCGACGGCGCCGGCACCTGCTCTACTGTTTCCTGGGCGTCCAGCCAGCGGCCGGCATCGTGATAGCTCAGGGTAACGATTTGCGGCACAGCAACCGGTTCATCGGCCAGCACGGCTTCTTCTTCCATGCGCCAGAGCACCCAGAAGCAGGGCTGCGTGGTGCTGGCGTTGAGGTAGTAGCCTTCGCCATCGTCGGTGAACAGTTCGACTTTGAAGCCGGGGTGCAGCCAGCGCTCTTCGCGCTCGTCTTTCAGCAAGAGGCGTGGCGTGGCACCAAAACCCTCTTCCTGCGGCACGATCTCGTCCAGCGACCAGCGCCAGGGCTGCCAGCGGTTGTCGATGCGCTCACGGCGCATGACGACGGCCACCGCCGTACACGGCCGCAGCAGCGTGGCGTCTGTTTCAGGGGACTGCAGCAGGAAATCCGACATGCCCGCAGTGTACGGCGGGCAAATGGGGCACTCGCAATAACCCCAATAACCCTAAGAATCCTCTAAGCCAGGAGGGAGCGGTGCTCCAGCGCGGCGCGGCGCACAACCTCGCTGATCCCGTCGCCGCCACTGCCCTCTATCAGCTCCAGCAGTGCCTTGCGCATCCGCGGGTCCCAGAATTTCTTGAGGTGCATGGCCAATTCCTGCAGGGCTTCGGCGCGGTCAGGCATGGTTTCAAAGAAAGCGCCGATCTGGTTGACCATGCGTATCAGGTTGTCGTTGTTCATACGATGTACTCCAGGTTGACACGCTCCTTGTGGCTGTACACGGAAAGATCTTCCCCGCGCACAAAACCCAGGAGCGCCACGCCGGCGGTTTGCGCCACATCAATCGCAAGGCCGGTCACGCCCGACACGGCGGCCAGCAGCGTCACGCTGGCCATCGCAGTCTTGTGCACCATCTCGTAGCTGGCGCGGCTGGTGACGACGATGAAACCTTCGTTGGCATTCACACGGCGGCGCTGCAGCGCACCGATGAGTTTGTCCAGCGCGTTGTGCCTGCCGACGTCTTCACGCAGCACGACGATGTCGCCGTCCGCATTGCACCACGCAGCCGCATGCGTGGCGCCCGTGGCGCTGAGCAGCAATTGCTGCTCACGCAGGTTGATCAGCGCGCGGGTGATGGCGCTGGCCTCAAACTCCGCGCTGCCGTGCAGGCGCGGCGGCAAGCGCACGGCATGCGCCAGGCTTTCGGTGCCGCACAGGCCACAGCCGGTGCGGCCCGTCATGCTGCGGCGGCGGTCTTTTAACCGCGCAAAGCACGATGCAGCGATGGTCAGGTGAAGTGTTTCCCCCTGTTCGCTGCTGGTCTGGTCGATGTCATGAATCTGGGTGTAATCGTCCACGATGCCTTCGGTGACCGAAAAGCCGAAGGCAAAGTCTTCCAGATCTGAGGGGCTGGCCAGCATCACGGCATGCGAAATGCCGTTGTACTCCAGCGCCACAGGCACCTCTTCGGCCACCCAGTCGGACCGGTCAAACGCACGATGCGCCCGCACCCCCGTCACAGGGGCTTCACGGCAACCTTCAACCACCTGCATGAGTTGCCTCCGCTGCAGAGCTACCCGCCGGTTGTGACGCCGCATCGAGCAGCTGCAGCTGCTGCTTGTTGAAGCGCGAGTAGGATTTTTGCCATTCGGACGGCTGCGCCACCGGCAAGACCTGCACCGCCGTAACCTTGTACTCCGGGCAATTGGTGGCCCAGTCGGAGCTGTCAGTCGTGATGACGTTGGCCCCCGACTCCGGAAAGTGGAAAGTGGTGTAGACCACGCCGGGCTGCATGCGCTCGGTGACCACCGCGCGCAGCACGGTTTGCCCTGCACGGCTTTCAATGCCCACCCAGTCGTCGGCCTTGATGCCGCGGTCTTCCGCGTCGTGCGGATGAATTTCCAGCCGGTCTTCGCTGTGCCACTGGTTGTTGTCGGTGCGGCGTGTCTGGGCGCCGACGTTGTACTGCGACAGGATGCGGCCGGTCGTCAGCAGCAGCGGGAATTTTCGGGTGACTTTTTCGTCGGTGGCCACGTACTGGGTGATGATGAAGCGGCCCTTGCCGCGCACAAAACCATCCTTGTGCATGAACTCGGTGCCGAGCTCCGCCGTGTCTTCATTGCAGGGCCACTGCACGCTGCCGTGCTTTTCGATCTTGGCAAAGGTCACGCCGCGGAAGGTCGGCGTCAGCGCCGCGATCTCGGCCATGATGTCGCGCGGATGCACGTAGCTCATCGGGTAGCCCAGCGCATTCGAAAGCTTGACGGTCACTTCCCAGTCGGCCAGGCCCGCCTTGGGCGGCATGACCTTGCGCACACGCGAGATGCGGCGCTCGGCATTGGTGAAGGTGCCGTCTTTTTCCAGGAAGGAAGAGCCCGGCAGGAACACGTGCGCGTACTTGGCGGTTTCGTTCAGGAAGATGTCTTGCACCACGATGCACTCCATCGACGTGAGCGCCTTGGCCACGTGCTGGGTGTCGGGGTCCGACTGCACGATGTCTTCGCCCTGGCAATACAAGCCCAGGAAGCTGCCGGCCACTGCCGCGTCAAACATGTTGGGAATGCGCAGGCCGGGTTCGGCATTGAGCGCCACGCCCCAGGCTGTTTCGAATTCAGCACGCACCGTGCTGTCTGACACATGGCGGTAGCCCGGCAACTCGTGCGGGAAAGAGCCCATGTCGCACGCGCCCTGCACATTGTTCTGGCCGCGCAGCGGGTTCACACCCACGCCTTCGCGGCCCACATTGCCGGTGGCCATGGCCAGGTTGGCAATGCCCATGACCATGGTCGAGCCCTGTGCGTGTTCTGTGACGCCCAGGCCGTAGTAAATGGCAGCATTGCCGCCCGTGGCGTACAGGCGGGCCGCCGCGCGAACATCTGCCGCCGGCACGCCGGTGACAGCCTCCATCGCTTCGGGTGAATTCTCCGGGCGGGCCACGAACTCGCGCCATTCGCGGAAGGACTTTTCATCACAGCGCTCGGCGATGTAGTCGCCGGCCAGCAGGCCTTCCGTCACCACCACGTGGGCCAGCGAGGAGATCATGGCCACGTTGGTGCCGGGCCTCAGCTGCAAGTGGAATTCAGCCTCCACGTGCGGCGAGCGCACGATGTCGATCTGGCGCGGGTCAACCACGATCAGGCGTGCGCCTTCACGCAGGCGCTTTTTCATGCGCGAGGCAAACACCGGGTGGCCGTCAGTCGGGTTCGCGCCGATGATCAGGATGACGTCGGCCTTTTCAACCGATTTGAAGGTTTGCGTGCCGGCGGACGTGCCGTAGGTCTGGCTCAGGCCGTAACCTGTGGGTGAGTGGCAGACGCGAGCGCAGGTGTCGACGTTGTTATTGCCGAAGGCCGCGCGCACCAGCTTTTGCACCAGGTAGGTTTCTTCGTTGGTGCAGCGTGATGAGGTGATGCCGCCAATAGAGTCTTTGCCGTGTTTGGCCTGGATGCGGCGGAACTCGCCGGCAGCGTAGTTGATGGCTTCGTCCCAGCTCACTTCCAGCCATGGGTCGCTAATGTTCTTGCGAATCATGGGCTTGGTGATGCGGTCTTTGTGGGTGGCGTAGCCCCAGGCAAACCGGCCCTTCACACAGGCGTGGCCTTCGTTGGCCTTGCCGTCTTTCCACGGCACCATGCGCACGACTTCATTGCCCTTCATCTCGGCTTTAAAGGCGCAGCCCACGCCGCAATAGGCGCAGGTGGTGATCTTGTTGTGCTCGGGCTGGCCCAGCATGATCACAGTTTTTTCCTGCAGCGTGGCGGTGGGGCAGGCTTCAACGCAGGCGCCGCAACTCACGCATTCGGATTCCATGAAGGGCTGGTCTTGCCCCGGCGACACGCGTGACTCAAAGCCGCGGCCGCTGATGGTCAGCGCAAAGGTGCCCTGGGTTTCTTCGCAGGCGCGCACACAGCGGTTGCACACGATACATTTGGACGCGTCGTAGCTGAAGTAGGGGTTGGAGTTGTCGATCGCCGGCTTGCTCTCGTTGCGGAAATGGTTGGCGCCTTCCATGCCGTAGCGCACTTCGCGCAGCCCCGTCACACCGGCCATGTCCTGCAGCTCGCAGTTGCCGTTGGCCGAGCAGGTCAGGCAGTCCAGCGGGTGGTCGGAGATGTACAGCTCCATCACACCTTTGCGCAGTTCCTGCAGGCGGGGCGACTGGGTGCGCACCTTCATGCCGGCTTCAGCCGGGGTAGTGCAGGAGGCCGGGAAGCCTTTACGCCCGTCAACTTCGACCATGCACAGGCGGCAGGAGCCGAACGGCTCCAGGCTGTCGGTGGCGCACAGCTTGGGCACCTGGATGCCGGCGTCTACCGCCGCGCGCATGAGCGAAGTGCCTGCGGGAACCGTGACGAGTTCGCCGTCGATCTCCAGCGTGACTTCCTGGGCGGACTCGCGTTTGGGAGTGCCGTAATCGGTTTCTTTGAGGTGTTCGAGCATGAGAGTCTCCTGTCCGTCTTGTTGTGGGGTGCTGCCGCCGTTAGCGGATCAAGCGGCTTTGCGGTCTGGCACAGTCATGCCGAAGTCTTGCGGGTAGTGGTCGAGTGCCGAGAGCACCGGGAAAGGCGTCATGCCGCCCATGGCGCAGAGCGATCCGTGCACCATGGTGTCGCAGAGGTCGCGCAGCAGCTTGATCTGCTGCGGACGCTGCTCGCTCGCGCCGTTGGCGATGCGGTCAATCACTTCTACGCCGCGTGTGGAGCCGATACGGCAGGGCGTGCATTTTCCGCAGGACTCGATCGCGCAAAACTCCATCGCGTAACGCGCCAGGCTGGCCATGTCGGCCGTGTCGTCATGCACCACGATGCCGCCGTGGCCCACCACCGCGCCGACCGCCGCATAGGCTTCGTAGTCAAGCGGAATGTCCCATTGCGATTCAGGTACATAGGCGCCCAGCGGGCCGCCTACCTGCACCGCCTTGATGGGACGGCCCGATGCCGAGCCGCCGCCGTAGTCGTACATCAGCTCACGCAAAGTCACGCCAAAGGCTTTTTCCACCAGCCCGCCAAACTTGATGTTGCCTGCCAGCTGAATGGGCAAGGTGCCCCTTGAGCGGCCCACGCCGTAGTCTTTGTAAAACGTTGCGCCGCGCGACAGGATGATGGGCACGGAGGCAAACGTGATCACGTTGTTGATCACGCTCGGTTTGCCGAACAGGCCCTGGATGGCGGGAATGGGCGGCTTGGCCCGCACGATGCCGCGTTTGCCCTCAATGCTTTCCAGCATGGCGGTTTCTTCGCCGCACACATACGCACCCGCCGCTTTGCGCACATGCAGGTGAAAACTGTGGCCCGAGCCCAAAATGTTGTCGCCCAGAAAACCACCCGCCTCGGCCACGGTGATGGCCTTACGCATGGTTTCCACCGCATGGGGGTATTCGGAGCGGATGTAGATGTAGCCTTGCGTTGCCCCGGTGGAAACTGCGGCAATCGTCATGCCTTCGATCAACATGAGGGGGTCGCCCTCCATGGTCATGCGGTCGGAGTAGGTGCCTGAATCACCCTCATCCGCATTGCAAACCACATATTTTTGCGTGGCTTTGAGGCCCGCCACGGTTTTCCATTTGATGCCGGCCGGAAATGCCGCGCCGCCGCGGCCGCGCAGGCCGGCGTCCAGCACCTGCTGCACCACTTCCGTGGCTTGAAGCGCCAGGGCGCGGCGCAAGCCGGCATAGCCTTCGTGCGCCTGGTAGTCGGCCAGAGAGATCGGGTCCGTCACGCCCATGCGCGCAAAGGTCAGGCGCTCCTGCCTTTTCAGGTACGGAATCTCCTCGGTGAGGCCCAACTGCAACACATGGACGCCGCCCACCTGAAAACCGGCGTCGAAAAGGCCGGCCACGTCTTCAACCTCAACCGGACCGTAGGCGATGCGGCCCGCACCGGTCACGACTTCCACCATGGGCTCCAGCCAGAACAGGCCGCGTGAGCCATTGCGGACCAGCTCAATGTCGATGCCGCGCTTTGCAGCCTCGGCGGCGATGGCCGCAGCCACCTCGTCAGCGCCCACCGCCAGAGCGGCGGAATCGCGGGGCACGTAAATTTTGAGGCTCATGCGGCGCTCCCGGCTTGCGCGACCAGGCGGTCGAATTTTTCAATGCCGACGCGGGCATGGACCTTGTCGTCCAGCGTCATCGCGGGAGACTGTGCGCACAGGCCCAGACAATAGACGGGCTCGACCGTGAATGCGCCGTCCTGGGTGACGCCGTGGCCGTCGCTGCCAAGGCGTGTGCAGGCATGCGACCAGAGTGCATCTGAACCCATGGCTTTGCAGCTCTCGGCACGGCAGATCTGCACCACATGCCGGCCAGGCGGCTCAGATCGGAAGTAGTGGTAGTAGGTCACCACGCCATGCACTTCAGCCCTGGACAGGTTCAGGGCATCAGCGATGGGCGGGACGGCTTCGGACGGGATGTAGCCGAGCGCGTCCTGAATGCCGTGCAATATCGGCATCAAGGCGCCGGGCATATGCCTGGTCGACGCAATGGCGCGTTCGACGGCCTGGCTTGCAACTTCATTCATCGTGTGGACCTTTGTCTCTGTCTGTGCACAAAGTATGTGCAAGGCAGGGGGCTCACGTCCAATTGAATCGGGACACCGCCCCATTCAAGGATTGAATGTATGCAAACGCTTGCCTAGGTTGGGCGGCTCTCCGGATGGGCGCTGTAATCGGCTGCATGACGCAGCCAGGCAGGCTCCGCAGCCAGCGCCATGGCCGCTTCCAGCGTGCGGGAGGGCCGGTCGCTGGCCTGCATCATGAAGCCGACCGGCGTTTCCACGTCGGGGGTCAGGGGCAAGGCCTCCAGTTCGCGGTAACCCTGTACGGCGCAGACCAGCGCGCCGGCCAGAACACTGCAGACCTCGCCGACGACGACAGTCAGGGCGAGCGTCAGCATCGAGTTGGTTTCCATCACCGGCTTGACCGTGACGCCGGCGGCGGCAAAAGCGCTATCCACCCGCGTGCGGCTGTGCATGTCGGGCGTCAACAGACACAGCGGAAGTTTGGCCGCGTCCGCCCAAGTCATGGGCGAGCCGAAGCGCAAGCTGTCAGGACTGGGTTTGGCAGCGCGGCGCACCAGAAAATAACGCTCGGTGTACTGCGGCAGTGTGGTCAACCGCGTATTGCGCGCGCTGAGGCGTTCGGTATAGCCCAGCGCCATGTCCAGAGAAAGATTCTCCAGACGGGTTTCAATGTCGTGCGAATTCAGGGACAGCACCACCGGCGTGATGCCCGGATGCCGGGCATGCAGCATGGCCGCAAAACGCGCGGCAATGGAGACGGCTGTGGGAACAACACCAATCGTGAGATGGCCGTGCGGGCTGTCTGCGGAACTGTCGAGCTGCTGCTTCAGAATTTCGCGCTCATGCAGCATGCGCCGGGCGCTGGCAAGAACACGTTCACCTTCCGCCGTGAAGCCGACGAATGCGCGCCCGCGCACCACGATGGCGGCGCCGAACTCGTCTTCCAGTGCGCGCAAGGCGTTGGACAAAGCCGGCTGGGTGATATTGCAGGCCTGCGCTGCGCGGCCGAAGTGCTTGTGCTCGTCAAGCGCCGCCAGGTAACGCAGTGAGGCCAGCAGATTCATGGCTTTGACAACCTGAGATGGTTTTCAGGTGTTCTTGGAGATCGTGATGGTCGGGAACTTGGCGGAGAAGTCTTTCGCCTTCGCGGCCACGGTGATCGCCATCTTGCGCGCCACGGCCTTGTAGATGCCGGCGACTTCGCCGTCGGGGTCTGCCACCACGGTGGGCCGGCCGTTGTCGGCTTGCAGCCGAATCTGGATGTCCAGCGGCAAAGCGCCCAGGTAGTCCATCTTGTAGTCGTCCGCCATTTTTTTGCCACCGCCTTCGCCAAAGATGTGCTCGGCATGGCCGCAGTTGCTGCAGATATGCACCGCCATGTTTTCGACGATGCCCAGGATGGGCACGCCCACCTTTTCAAACATCTTGATGCCTTTTTTGGCGTCCAGCAACGCGATGTCTTGCGGCGTGGTGACGATGACGGCGCCTGTCATGGGCACGCGCTGGCTCAGCGTGAGCTGGATGTCGCCGGTGCCGGGCGGCATGTCGACGATGAGGTAGTCCAGGTCTTTCCAGTTGGTCTGGCGCAGCAGCTGCTCCAGCGCCTGGGTGGCCATGGGGCCGCGCCAGATCATGGCTTCGTCCTGCGCGACCAGGAAGCCGATGGACATCACCTGGATGCCGTAGTTTTCCATCGGCTCCATGTTCTTGCCGTCCACGCTTTCGGGCCGGCCTTCGATGCCCATCATCATGGGCTGGCTGGGGCCGTAGATGTCGGCGTCGAGCAGGCC
>NZ_JBDTPB010000009.1:0-195983 GCF_039932935.1 Polaromonas sp. | reverse complement strand
TGACAGGGCTGTTACAAACATCAAGGCGATTGTTTTCATGACATGCCGTCTAACGTTTGAGGCCAGGCGCGGCCGTAGGGCGTCGCCTCTGGGCCGACTTGTTAGACGGCAGGCCCACGCTAGTGAACGTTGCAACCAGTTGGGCCATGGTTTCCTCTTAGCGTAAGGCGGACTTCATCTGCTGCCCCGTCATTTTGAGTGGAAACGCGAACGTTAGCGATGCCCTCGCGGCGTAGCAAATCACGTATATACGCCCCACTGTTGTCAGTACGACTTTCAATTTGAGCCAACATCACTTCACACTGCCCTCGCGATGCCATGCTCTGCAGAAAATCGCGAATACGCTGTTGCTCAGGCGCAGAGAGCTCTCTGGCATTTCGCTCGAAGCGAATTGACAAAACATTTTCAAAGGGCAACGGCATACCGGCAGTGGACAGAACGGAGACCGAGAAGGCAATGCAAGCTGCTATGAAGTTTCGCATGCTGTCTAACGTAATTTAGACCGCAAAACCTGCGGTCTAAAAATGGCGCTGCAATATAACTTGGGCATCAAAATCCTCCCGGAAGTGGCGTGTCTGTTGAGTTTGCCTGAAATTTTGTACAGATTTATACAGGTATAAAAATTCCGCGAAACCCCGCAATTTTCCAAGCCACAACCTTTTGCTTTGGACCAGTTAATAAGCGCTAACCAAAACGATGGAAGTCTTGCGACAAGCGGTGTCTGACCGCAGGGCTTCTAGCTTCCCCAGCAGGGGCTGCGGGACCGGCTTTGCCGGACCGCAGGCGCAGCGGCCCCCTTGGTGGGGGCAAGGGAGCTACACGCAGTGAGCGACCGTGGGGGCTACCTTGAGGCTATACCAGCCTTGCCGTGATCTGGTACTTGAAGTCGTCAGGCGCGTAAGAATCAAAACGGCCGGCCGCGTTTTCAGCCACGGGGTACATGAAGAAACCGAGCTTCTCGCCGCTGGCCTTGGGCAGCGCGACGTCATGCGCGGTGTTGTAAGCCATCCAGTTGCCTTCCCACCCGCCGAACAATGCCTTGTTGACAGGTGCCACCACCGGGTTGCCTGTGGTCTTGATCCACTCGGCGGTTTCCAGGCGCATGACCTTGGCCACGTCGGCCGGGTCCATCGCCACCCAGCCGTAACCTTTGAGGTAAACCTCTGAGCGGCAATGCTGGGCGCCCTTGAGGCTGGCCGGATTGCCTGAGAGCTCTTTGTAGCCGAATGCCGAAGGCACCAGGCGAATGCCGTAGACGTCACGCGCAGGCAGGCCCACCGAGCGGCACAGGCCTACAAACAGAGCATTCAGGTCGGCGCACTTGCCGCCCAGGTTGCCGGTCTCCAGCATGGTCTTGATGTCGCCTTCACCGCAGCCACGCACCTTGGGTTCGCGGTAGGTGTTCGCAACGATCCAGTCGTAGAGCTTTTGCGCTTTCTCCACATCGGTGCGCGCGCCCTGGGTCGCCGCCACGGCGGTCTTGCGCACAATCCCATCGGTGGGGATCAATGCGGTCGAGCGGGTGAAATAGCGCAGGGTGTCAGCGCTCTCCGCAGCCGCTGTCTTTTGCGACCAGTCGATTGCACGGCTTTGCGTCTGCACGCGGCTGGTCAGTTCTACATAGGGCTTCGGCTCGTTGGCCGCAAACTCCACATACAGCATCTTGGCGCCGTCCTGGCCGTCCTGCATGAGCTTGGCCACGCCGTTGCTGGAGAAACCGTTTTCCAGCGAGCGCTGGTAGTCGCTGTTGACCGATGGAATCGGCAGCCACACCTTGGTCACGCCTTGCGGCTTGACGATGTCAACACGGGTGGTCACGTCAAACGTGCGCCAGGCGCCGCTTTGGGGGGCGAAATGGCCTCGGCTCGGCGCGGGCGTCTGGGCAAAGTTGATGGCGGGCAATGCAGCAGCCACGGCAGCGGCGGCGGTGTTCTTGAGGAAAGTTCGGCGGACGGTCGACATGAAAGGTATCTCCGGGTGGGTGTGAGGGCGACGTGCACCGGGGCAGGTAAAAATGCCCCGGGATGTCTGGCAGCCCACACCGCCCGCAAAGGCAGCCAAGGGCTGGCCTTCGATTATCGCTGCTGCGGTGCGGGGGAAGCAGGCTCAGGGCTTGAGCAGGCCCGCAATCAATTTTTCGGCGGCTGGGCTGGTCCAGTCAACCTCGCCCGTCACGCGCTGGCGCGGCTGGCCGGTGCGGTCGATCATCAAGGTGGTCGGGAAAACCTTCACGCCCCAGCCCCGCGCGGCCTTGCCGTCCAGGTCCAACAGCACCGGCAGCGTCACGCCGGTGGTTTTGGCGAACTGCAACGCGCGCGCTGCCGGTTCCTTGAAGTTGATGGCCAGCACCAGCAGCTTGTCGTCGCCGTAGAGGTCGGCAATCTGCTGCAGCGTTGGCATTTCGGCGCGGCAGGGCTCGCACCAGCTGGCCCAGAAATTCAGCAGCACGGCACGGCCACGCAAATCGGCCACTCGCCAGGTCTTGCCGGTGGTGTCCACCAGTCCAAACGCCGTCAGGGGACCGGGCCAGGGTGACACTTCGTAGGCCGGGCCGGTCAACCCCTGCGACATCGCCGGAAACACGGACGCACCGGAAGCGATGGCAACCGCCTGCTGCAGGAAGCGGCGACGGGAAAAAAACGGCATTGGCATGGGTCCATTCTAGGGAACGGATAGCATCCGCCACATACCCATACACGCCAACCGGCATCTTCAAACACACCACAGGAAACGCCATGAACATCGATATCCGGGAAGCGCAAGCCGGCGACGCCGCGCTGATCCACGCCTTCATCGTCGAACTGGCCATTTATGAAAAAGCAGAGCATGAGGTCATTGCAAGTGCCGCCGACATTGAGCGCAGCCTGTTTGAGGCGGGCACGCCTGCCCGGGCCCTCATTTGCGAAGCAGACGGAGAACCTGTGGGCTATGCGGTGTACTTCCTCAGCTACTCCACCTGGCTGGGGCGCAAGGGCATGTATCTGGAAGATTTGTACGTCTCGCCCAAACACCGGGGTAGCGGCGCCGGCAAGCGGCTGTTGCGTCACCTGGCCCGGCTGGCGTTTGACAGCGGCTGTGGACGGCTGGAGTGGAGCGTGCTGGACTGGAACGAGCCGGCCATCCAGTTTTACCAGTCGCTGGGAGCCAGCCCGCAGGCCGAATGGGTGCGCTATCGCATGGCCGGTGACACCCTGCGGGACTTCGCGCAAGGGGCCAATAACACGAGCCAGGCCCGGCCAACGTGTTGAGCGCCCGTACAGGCATGCCCTTAGCAAAACCGGCTCATCAACTTGCGCCGGCACCAAAACCCCGGCTTTTTTGTAAGAAGCCGCAGCATCGCCTGACCAAGTGACATGGGAGACGCAAAGGCCCAAAAGGCGCAAAAGACAGTGAATGCGACAGTGAAAAGCCGCACTCCGCCGAGCTCGCCGCCCCACAAGAACCCTATATAGGACAGCATTTGGCCGGTGCCGCTTGCACCCGAAGCGGTTCAGTCCTACAAAGGCGTTTCGCTATCTGCTTTTAAATCTGTCGATATCACTTAACTGGCTGATCCCATCGTGAACCTGCCCCTCCACTTCCCCGGCCTGGCTGACGCCCTGCCAACGGCATCGCCGCAATTCATCAACCTCTACAACGATTCGCAGCCGGGCCAGACCCAAGGCGTGGCGCAAGAGCTGGAAGAAGGATTGCTTGAGCCCTCGGCTGTCATCAGCCCCAAATTCTTTTACAACGAACTGGGTTCCCGGCTTTTTGAGGCCATCACGGGCTTGGAGGAGTACTACCCGACCCGCACCGAGGCCGCCATTTTTGCGGCGTCTTATCCGCAGATCGCCGCCACCCTGGGCGCGAGCGGCATCCACAACGCCTGCCTGATTGACCTGGGCGCCGGCAATTGCGCCAAAGCCGCTGCGCTCATTCCACATCTTCAGCCGCGGCAATATGTGCCGGTCGACATCTCGGTGGAGTTTTTAAGGGATTCGGCCGCACAGGTGCAAAACAGCTTCCCCGCGCTCGACATCGTCGGCCTGGGCATGGATTTTTCGTCTGGCCTGGTATTGCCCCGCGAAGTGCAAAACCAGGAACGGGTGTTTTTCTACCCAGGCTCCAGCCTGGGCAACTTTCACCCGGCGCAGGCTTTGCAGTTTTTGCAGCACATCGCCGACCCGGCGCAGGGCAAGGCGCGCGGCCTGTTGCTGGGCATTGACCTGGTGAAGGACACTGCGCGGCTGGAGGCGGCTTACGACGATTCACTGGGCGTGACCGCCGCCTTCAACAAGAACCTGCTGCTTAACGTCAACGACCTCCTGCAGGCGGACTTTGACGTTCGGCAGTGGCGCCATGTGGCACTGTTCAATGCTGCGGAGTCGCGCATCGAAATGCACCTTGAAGCCTTGTCAGATCTCACGGTGCGCTGGCCTGGGCATGCGCGGCGTTTTGATGCAGGCGAACGAATTCACACCGAATGCTCCTACAAATACACCGTGGAAAGCATGACGGCGCTGCTGCGGCAGACCGGGTTCGGGCAGGTTCAATACTGGACCGACCCTCAAAGCTGGTTTGCGGTGTTCTGGGCCGCCGTTGAATGAAAAAAGGCCAATTTCTCAAGAGAAATCGGCCTCCAGCCCTTTAACAGTGCGCGCGAGCAGCTACTAAATTCATAGCAATCTGGTCCGCTCCCGGACTTGGTTTGTCAAGCGCGCTCGGTCACCCAGGCTTGCACCGACTTCAGCGCATCGCCCAGCTTGGACGCATCGGTGCCGCCGGCCATGGCCATGTCGGCCTTGCCGCCGCCCTTGCCGCCCACCTGCTGGGCCACAAAGTTCACCAGCTCACCGGCCTTGACCTTGCCGACGCTGTCGGCGGTCACGCCCGCGGCGATCTGCACCTTGTCGCCATCGACAGCCGCCAGCACGATGACGGCGGTTTTGAGCTTGTCTTTCAGCTTGTCCATGGTGTCGCGCAGCGTCTTGGCGTCGGCGCCCTCCAGCTTGGCGGCCAACACCTTGAGGCCCTTGACATCAACGGCTTGCGTGACCAGCTCGTCGCCCTGTGAAGAAGCCAGCTTGCCCTTGAGCGCAGCGATTTCCTTCTCAAGCGACCTGACCTGTTCCAGCACCTGGCCAATGCGGCCCTGCAATTCGGACGGGCTGGCCTTCAGCGAGCCGGCCGCGGCTTCCACCGTGGATTCGAGCGACTGCAGGTAAGCCAGCGCGTTTTCGCCGGTGACGGCTTCCACACGCCGCACGCCGGCGGCCACACCACTTTCACCCACGATCTTGAACAGGCCGATATCACCGGTGCGCTTGACGTGAACACCACCACAGAGCTCCTTGCTGGAGCCAATCGTCAGCACGCGCACGGTCTCGCCGTATTTCTCGCCGAAGAGCATCATCGCACCGGATTTCTGCGCATCTTCCATGGCCATCACACTGGCGTCGGTCGCCACGTTGGACAGGATTTCGGCATTCACACGCACCTCGATCTCGCGGATCTGCGCGTCGGTGACGGGCGCGTTGTGCGCAAAGTCAAAACGCGTGCGCTCGGCGTTCACCAGGCTGCCCTTTTGCTGAACGTGGTCGCCCAGCACTTCGCGAAGCGCCTTGTGCATCAAATGCGTGGCGCTGTGGTTGCGCACCGTGGCGGCGCGTACGGCCGTGTTGACCTGGGCAGTGACGGTGTCGCCGACTTTTAGCGTGCCTTCGGCTTGCGTGCCGTGGTGGCCGAACACGTCGGCCTTGATCTTGAGCGTGTCGTCGACCACAAATTCCGTTCGCCCTGAGCCTGTCGAAGGGCCCGCCGTCAGCCGACCCTGGTCGCCGACCTGGCCGCCGCTTTCGGCGTAAAACGGGGTCGTGTTCAACACCACCACGCCGCTTTGCCCCGCGTTGAGTGTCTGTACGGCCACGCCGTCGGCATACAGTGCCACCACCTTGGCGGGCTCTTCCAGCAACTCGTAGCCGGTGAAGGCATGGCCTTCGCCGCTGTATTCCAGGGCGCGGTCCATCTTGAATTTGCCGGCGGCGCGCGCCTGGTTCTTCTGCTTGTCCATCGCGGCCTTAAAGCCGGCTTCATCCACTTCCACGCCGCGCTCACGGCACACATCGGCCGACAAGTCCAGCGGGAAGCCATAGGTGTCGTGGAGCTTGAAGGCGACATCGCCCGGCAGCACCTTGGCGCCACCTGCCAGGGCGGTGTCCAAAATGGTCATGCCGATTTCCAGCGTTTCAAAGAAGCGCTCTTCCTCGGCTTTCAGCACTGACGTGATGCGGGCTTCGTCGGTCTTGAGCTTGGGATAGGCATCGCCCATCAGGCGAGCCAGATCAGCCACCAGCTTGTGGAAGAACGGCGTCTTCTTGCCCAGCTTGTAGCCGTGGCGGATCGCCCGGCGGATGATGCGACGCTGCACATAGCCGCGGCCTTCGTTGGACGGGTTGACGCCGTCGCTCACCAGGAACGCGGTAGCGCGGATGTGGTCGGCAATCACGAACAGGCTCTTGTTGCCCAGGTCTTTCTCACCCGTCTCGCGCGATGCCGCCTTGATCAGCTCGGCAAAGATGTCGATTTCATAGTTGCTGTGCACATGCTGGAGGATGGCAGCCAGGCGCTCGAGGCCCATGCCGGTGTCCACGCAAGGCGCGGGCAGTTTGGTGACACTGCCGTCGGCGGCCATGTCGAACTGCATGAACACGTTGTTCCAGATCTCGATGAAACGGTCGCCGTCTTCATCGGGGCTGCCGGGCGGGCCGCCGGGAATGTGGTCGCCGTGGTCGTAAAAAATCTCGCTACAGGGGCCGCAGGGGCCGGTGTCGGCCATCATCCAGAAGTTGTCGGACTTGTAGCGGCCACCCTTGTTGTCGCCGATGCGAATCACGCGCTCCGGCGGCAGGCCAATCTCTTTGGTCCAGATGTCGTAGGCCTCGTCATCCTCTTCATACACCGTGGCCAGCAAGCGCTCAGCCGGCAGCTTGTAGACCTCGGTCAGCAGCTCCCAGGCCCACTTGAGCGACTCGCGCTTGAAGTAGTCGCCAAAGCTCCAGTTACCCAGCATCTCAAAGAAGGTGTGGTGGCGTGCGGTGTAGCCCACGTTTTCTAGGTCGTTGTGCTTGCCGCCGGCGCGCAGGCAGGCCTGCACCGAGGCTGCACGCACATACGGGCGCTTGTCGGTGCCCAGGAACACGTCCTTGAACTGCACCATGCCCGAGTTGGTGAACATCAGCGTCGGGTCATTGCCCGGCACCAGCGAGCTGGACGGCACCACGGTGTGGCCCTTGGACGCAAAGAACTCGAGAAATGTCTTGCGAATGTCCGAGACGGTGAATAGGGGTGCGGAAGCGGACGTGGAAGCTGGCGTGGAGGTGGGATGGCTCATGGTCTGCAATAGTGGTTTTGGCAAGGCGGGCGCCCTCGGGCTCAGCCGCGTCGGCTAAGCCTTTGATTATAGGTTTGAGGGGAATGCCCCGCTTATTGGGCTGTCTGCCGACCCAGATCGATACGATGCGACAAAAAGCGCCATATGCGCTCATCGTCGCTGAAAGCCACGTTAAAGCGGAGCCAGCCCGTCGGATGGGGTTCCAGCAGGAACAACTGGCCCGGACCGAGCATGATGCCCTCGGGCGTGGCCTCTTTGGACAAGACGGCTCCGTCGGGAATATCCGGGTGCCGGGCCCAGAGGTACATGC
The DNA here is from genome assembly GCF_039932935.1 of Polaromonas sp. Classification (GTDB taxonomy): domain Bacteria; phylum Pseudomonadota; class Gammaproteobacteria; order Burkholderiales; family Burkholderiaceae_C; genus Polaromonas. Next base: position 188,301 of record NZ_JBDTPB010000009.1, on the reverse strand, counting down.
CGGCCCCCGGCTCATGGAAGAGCTCAAACCCCAGGCCGGTGAGGTTCTTTTCGGTTTTGCGATGCGCCAAAGCCAGTTTCTCGCGAAGCGACTTGAGGTGCTTGCGCCAGCGGCCGTCGGTGACCACGCCGAAAGTCAGCCGCTCGGCAATGTCCGACGACGTGAGCCCCGAAATCATCTTGAGCTGGGCCAGATCCTCGATCAGGTCGCCTCGCGCCAGCAGGTAGCCCACGCGCAAATTGGGCGAAATGGTTTTGGAATAGCTACCGATGTAGACCACGCGCTGTAACTGGTCGAGGCTCGCCAACGTAGACCGCGAGATCGGGTCCATGTCGGCGTAAATGTCGTTCTCCACCAGCATGAAGCCGTGCGCCTCGGACAGTTGCAGCAAACGGTGCAGATGGGCCGCCGAGGCAATCGAGCAGGTCGGGCTTTGCAGACGGGGCTGCGTGAAAAAGGCCTTGGGCTTGTGCACGGCCAGTAGCGCCTCCAGCGCGGCCAGGTCGTAGCCGGTGGGAGTACGCGGCACGCCCACCAGGTTGGCGCCCAGAAACCGCAGCATGAACATCAGGTTGGGATAGCCGGGGCTGTCCACCAGCACGGTGTCGCCCGGCTTGACCAACTGCCGGGCCACCAGGTCCAGCGCCTGGCTGGACCCTTGCGTCAGGAGCACCTGGTCCACCTCGACCGATATCTGGTTTTCCGCGAGGGCCTCCGCAATCACCATGCGCAGCGCCATATGCCCATAGGGCAGGCCGTAACCCTCCAGGGAGGAGCCATCCGCCGACAGGTGCCGCATGCTGCGGCGAATCGCGTCTCCAAACAGAAAATCGTGCGGCAACCACCCGCAACCGGGCTTCATCGGCAGGTTCCGGTTCTCAAAGATCTGCTTGAGGTACCAGCGCGCGTCAAATTTTGGCTGCGTGGGTAGCGCATACGGCGCACCCGATGCACCATCATCGCCCCTGCGCTTGACGAAAAAGCCCGCATTGGCCCGCGAAACCAGCCAGCCTTGGGCCACCAGGCGGTCATAAGCCTCCACCACCGTGAAAACACTGACCCCGTGCATGGCGGCAAAAGCGCGGATGGACGGTAGCTTGACGCCTGGTTTCAGCGCCTGCCCCGCAATCATCCCCCGCAGGCCGTCAACGATCTGGCTCACCAGGGGAGTTTGCAGTTCCGGGCTGAGTGTGAGCATCAAAAAACCAAAAAGGGCAGATTGTGCACAGCAGTTCTCAGGCACCGGGTTGGGGAATCCATGTACAGGATTCTAGACCTGCACAGTGTGTTGAAAAGAACGTAAAGGTGTACATGGACGGGACGTAAACGCGCTTCTACAGTCCGTTCACCTTCCAACTGAATCCTTTTCCATCACCATGCAGACAAACCAACCTACCACCAACGCAGCCCTCATGGCACGCCGCCATGCGGCCGTGGCACGCGGCGTGGGCCAGACCCACGAAATTTTTGTCAGCCGGGCGCGCGATGCCGAGTTCTGGGATGTCGAAGGCCGCCGCTTCATCGACTTTGCCGGCGGCATTGCCGTTCTCAACACCGGTCACCTCCATCCAGAGGTGATCCAGGCCGTCAAAGCCCAGCTCGACCTCTACACGCACACCTGTTTTCAGGTGGTTGCCTACGAACCCTACGTCGAGCTGGCGGAAAAACTCAATGCCTTGGCCCCTGGCGACTTTGCCAAAAAGACCTTGCTGCTCAGCACGGGCGCCGAGGCGGTGGAAAACGCCGTCAAGGTGGCCCGTGCCTATACCAAACGCCCGGGAATCATCGCCTTCACCGGCGGCTACCACGGCAGAACCCTCATGACGCTGGGCATGACAGGCAAGGTCACTCCCTACAAACTGGGTTTTGGCCCCTTCCCCGGGGAAGTTTTTCATGCGCAGTACCCCAATGCGTTGCACGGCGTGAGCGTGGACCAGGCCTTGCAATCCGTCGAACTGATTTTGAAGAATGACATTGAGGCCGAACGCGTGGCCGCATTCATCATTGAACCCGTGCAAGGTGAAGGCGGTTTTTATGTTGCGCCGCCAGAATTCATCGCCGGGCTGAAAGCGCTGGCTGATCGCCACGGCATTTTGCTGATTGCCGATGAGGTCCAAACCGGCGCGGGGCGCACGGGGACCTGGTTTGCAAGCGAGCAGTGGCCTGTGGCGCCAGACCTCATCACCACGGCGAAATCCATGGCCGGCGGCTTTCCGATCTCCGGCCTGGTCGGCCGCGCGGACGTCATGGATGCCCCAGCACCGGGTGGTCTGGGCGGTACCTATGCGGGAAGCCCCATCGGCTGCGCAGCTGCGCTGGCCGTGCTCAAGGTCTTCGAAAACGAAAAACTCCTGGCACGCAGCCAGACACTGGGCGCGCACCTGCTCAAAGGCTTGCACGCCATCGCGAAAAAAGAACCCGCCATTGGCGATGTGCGCGGCCTGGGCGCCATGGTGGCCATCGAACTTTTCGAGAACGGAGACCCGGCCCGCCCCGACGCCGCACTGACCAAACGCGTGGTCACCGAAGCCGCCCGCCGAGGCTTGATATTGCTCTCTTGCGGCAGCTACGGTAACGTGATCAGAATTCTGGTTCCCCTCACCGCGTCTGACGCGTTGCTGGATGAAGGGTTGCAAATCCTGGCCGACAGCCTCACCGCATCGCGTTGATCCTCGTGGCCAGCTCAGGAAAAACGATGACCGATAACGATGTCCTTGTGCGCTTTTCAGGCGTGCAGAAAACCTATGACGGGGAACAGCTCGTCGTACAAAAGCTCGACCTCGACATTCATCGCGGGGAATTCCTGAGCCTGCTCGGCCCCTCCGGGTCGGGGAAAACCACCACGCTGATGATGCTGGCCGGCTTCGAGTCCCCCACGGCGGGCGAGATATTCCTCAACGGCGCCCAAATCACCGGCACGCCGCCGCACAAGCGCAACTTCGGCATGGTGTTTCAAAACTATGCGCTGTTTCCCCATCTCACGGTGGGCCAGAACGTCGCTTATCCGCTCACTGTGCGCAAGGTGTCGAAGGCCGACCAGGCAAGCCGCGTGCAACGCGCGCTCGACATGGTTCGCCTGTCCGGCATGTCCGACCGGCTGCCCGGCCAGCTTTCCGGCGGCCAGCAGCAGCGCGTTGCTCTGGCGCGGGCGCTGGTGTTCGAGCCCCAGCTGGTGCTGATGGACGAGCCGCTGGGTGCACTCGACAAGCAGTTGCGCGAGCACATGCAGATTGAACTGAAGGAACTGCACAAACAACTGGGGGTGACATTTGTCTACGTCACCCACGACCAGGGCGAGGCGCTGACCATGAGTGATCGGGTGGCCGTCTTCAATGATGGCGCGATCCAGCAACTGGCGCCGGTAGAAACCTTGTACGAGACGCCCACCAATCGTTTTGTCGCCGGTTTCGTGGGCGACAGCACCGTGCTCAAAGGCAAGGTAGCAACGGCCGGCATCGTGCTAACCGATGGGCGCGTTCTCAGCGGCGTCAATGTCAATCAGGCGGCTGTCGGCAGAGAGGTCGAGGCCTACATCCGGCCGGAGCGCATTGTGTTGCATCGCCAGGCGCCCGCCTCATCTGCCGACGTACTACCCGCCCGCGTGGAACGCATCATTTATTTCGGCGACCACCTGCGGCTGCTGTGCGAAGTCGGAGCCGGCCAGGCGGAAGCCACGGTCAAGCTGCCACTCACGCTCTTGAACGGCCTGGCACCGCCGCAACCGGGCGAGGCCGTGCATCTCGAATTTCCACCCGCATTCACGCGGATCTACGCGGTGTAAGCAGCCTCGCCCACCGATTTCCGATTTCCGATTTCAACTTACCAACCACCGAGGAAATAGCACCATGAAAAAAAGCACCATCGTCATTGCCATGGCTTCATGCCTGGCCTTACCCGCACTCGCGCAGCAGCAGCTCACCGTCGTCAACTTCGGCGGCGCCAATGCGAACGCGCAGAAGAAGGCCTACTACGAGCCCTACGAAAAGACCGGCACCAAAATCGTCGCGGTGGAATACAACGGCGAGCAAGCCAAGATCAAGGCCATGGTCGAGACGAAAAAGGTCACCTGGGATGTGGTTGAGGTCGAGGCACCCGACGTGCAGCGCGGTTGCGACGAAGGCCTGTTTGAAAAAATCGATTTCAGCAAAATCGGCCCGAAAGCAGATTTTCTGCCCGCAGCCGTCAAGGAGTGCGGTGTCGGCGTCTTTGTCTGGTCCACCGTGATGGCATGGAATGCCGATAAGGTCAAAACCGCCCCCACGAGCTGGGCTGATTTCTGGGACGTGAAAAAGATACCTGGCAAACGCGGCATGCGCAAAGGCGCCCGCTACAACCTGGAGTTCGCACTGCTGGCAGACGGCGTCAAGCCAGGCGATGTGTACAAGGTTCTGGCCACCAAAGACGGTGCCGACCGCGCGTTTCGCAAGCTGACCGAACTCAAGCCCAACATCCAGTGGTGGGAGGCCGGCGCCCAGCCTGCCCAGTTCCTCGTGGCCGGTGACGTCGCGCTCAGCACCGTTTACAACGGCCGCATCGACGCCGCCAACCGCGAAGGCCGCAACCTGAAGATCTACTGGCCCGGCGGCATTTATGACCTGGACTATTGGGTCATTCCAAAAGGTGCACCGAACAAGGACGCATCGATGAAATTCATCGCCTTTGCCAGCCAGCCCGCCACCCAGGCGGTCTACGCCCAGAACATCGCCTACGGCCCGGTCAACAACCAGGCCCTGGCCAAGCTCGACAAAAAGGTACTGGATGATTTGCCTACTTCACCCGCCAATGCGAAAGAGTCCATCCAGATGAATGTCGGCTTCTGGGCCGACCAGGGTGAAGCGCTTGAAAAACGCTTTGCCGCCTGGGCAACGCAATAAGCTGACGGAGCCCGCATCCATGAGCAGCACCACCGGCCAGGGCACCCTTCAGGGCAGCGACACCGTTGCATTGCGCGCGGCGCTGTCGCGCGCCGACGCGCGGCGAAAATGGCGCGCCTTTGGGCTCACCCTTCCCTTGCTGGTGTTTTTGCTGCTGACCTTGCTGGTTCCGATCGCAGCCCTGCTGCAGCGCGCCGTGGAAAATCCGGAGGTGGTAGCGGCACTGCCCCGGACGGTGCAAAGCCTCAAAAACTGGAACCCCCAAACGCCACCAGAACCCGCAAGTTACGCGGCGCTGGTAGAGGATTTAAGCCATCTCTCCGACAGTTCGGATGCCGGCGCGCTGGCACGGCGACTCAATGCAGAGGTGCCCGGTGCGCGCTCGCTGGTCATGAGCACCTACCGCGCGCTGCCCATCGCAGGCTCACCGCAAGAAATACAAGCCAGGCTGCTCGAGCTTGATCCGCGCTGGGCAGAACCCACTTTCTGGCAGGCCATCGCAAAAAATGGTTCGCGCTGGACGGCCGACTATCTGCTGGCATCCGTCGATCTGCGGCGGGGCAGCCAGGGTGACATCGAGCGCATGCCGCCAGAGCAGCGGGCGTTTGGCGCCATCTTGCTGCGGACCTTTCACATCAGTTTTCTGGTCACCATTTTTTGCCTGGCGCTCGGTTATCCCCTGGCCTGGTGGCTGGCCTCATTGCCGGCGCGCAAGGCCAACCTGTTGATGATCCTGGTGCTGGTGCCCTTCTGGACATCGATTCTGGTACGTGTTGCGGCCTGGATTGTTTTGCTGCAGTCCGAAGGCCTGGTCAATCGCGGACTGATGGGCATCGGCCTCATAGACAGCCCGCTGGCGCTGCTGTTCAACCGCGCCGGCGTGGTGATTGCCATGGTGCACATCCTGCTGCCCTTCATGATCCTGCCGCTTTACAGCGTCATGAAAAACGTGCCTGCAACCTACATCCGGGCGGCCGTGTCATTGGGCAGCCCACCGCTGGCAGCCTTCTTTCGGGTGTACGTGCCGCAAACCTTTCCGGGCATCAGTGCCGGAGCGCTCTTGGTCTTCATTCTTTCGATCGGGTATTACGTCACGCCCGCCCTGCTCGGCGGCGCAGACGACCAGATGCTGAGCTATTACATCGCCCGCTACACCAACGTTGAGGTCAATTGGGGCATGGCTTGTGCGCTGGGCGCAGTGCTGCTGACAGCGACCATGATTCTCTACAGCGTTTACCGGCGCATCGGCAAGGCCGAACTCAGCATCGGCTGACATTCCTTCTTTTTTTACAGACGCTGACGCCATTCACCATGTTCAAAATTAAAGGCCCCATTTTTCCGCGCTATGCCACCTTGGCAGACAAAGCGGGCTGGTGGCTGCTGCGCGCCGCCTGCGTTGCCATTTTGTTTTTTCTGTTGGGCCCCATCCTGGTCATGGTGCCGCTGTCTTTTTCTGACAGCTCTTTTCTGACCTACCCCATCCCGGGCTGGTCGCTGAAGTGGTACCGCAACCTGCTGGACTCGCCGGAGTGGGCCAGGGCTGCAAAAAACAGCTTTATCGTGGCCCCCGCTGCAACCCTGATCGCCACCGCGCTGGGCACTTTGGCGGCCGTCGGCCTGTCCCGGACCAACTTCCGGTTCAAGAACCTACTGATGGGCATTTTGATCGCGCCCATGGTGGTTCCCATCGTCGTGGTCGGCGTGGCCACCTATCTTTATTTCGCGCCGCTGGGCCTGGCCGACAGCTACTTCGGCTTGATCGTGGTGCACGCCGCCTTGGGCGCGCCTTTTGTGCTGACAACTGTGCTCGCAACGCTGGCGGGTTTCAACCACAACCTGGTCAGAGCCTCGCTCAGCCTGGGCGAAACACCCTTGCGCACCTTCTTCCGGATCACCCTCCCGGTCATTGCGCCGGGTGTGATCTCCGGCGCACTGTTCGCGTTTGCCACTTCCTTTGATGAGGTCGTGGTCACGCTGTTCCTGGCGGGCGCGGACCAGGCCACGCTGCCCCGCCAGATGTTTACCGGCATCCGCGAAAACATCTCGCCCACGATCGCGGCAGTGGCGACTCTGCTGATTCTTTTCACCACCGCGCTTTTGCTGTTCCTTGAGTGGCTGCGCGGACGCAAGGCCTGACGATTCAGCCTGATCCCTGGACATTTTCCTCTGCGACGCGGCTGTTCCATACGCCGACTTACACGCCGGTTCACACGCCAGTTCATGCACCTGTGCAAACGTCGCAATTCCCTTCTCCCATCCGAAAACCAGAAAACTGTCAGAATAAAAACAGTTTTGGCTTGCCGCAAACCCCCGTTTTTTAGGACACCCGCACATGGACATGAAAACCTCTCCCATCTCCCTACTCAAGGACCCCAGTCTTTTCAAGACCGACGCGCTGATCAACGGCCAATGGGTCGCGGGCAAGGCCCGGTTTGACGTGAACGATCCCGCTACCGGCCTGAAGCTGGCCGATGTGGCCAACCTGGGCCCTCAGGACGCCGAAGCCGCCATTGCAGCAGCCAATGCCGCCTGGCCCGCCTGGCGCAACAAAACCGGCAAGGAGCGCCACGCCATCCTGCTCAAGTGGTACCAGCTGCTCATGGCCAACCAGGAAGACCTGGGGCGCATCATGACGGCCGAGCAGGGCAAGCCCTTTGCCGAAGCCAAGGGTGAAATTGCTTATGGCGCCAGCTTTGTCGAGTGGTTTGCCGAAGAAGCCAAACGCGTCAATGGCGAAACCCTGCCGCAGTTCGATAACAGCCGCCGCCTGATGGTGCTCAAGCAACCCATCGGCGTGTGTGCGGCCATCACGCCGTGGAACTTTCCGCTCGCCATGATCACCCGCAAGGTCGCACCAGCCCTCGCTGCCGGCTGTCCCGTCGTCATCAAGCCCGCCGAATTGACGCCGCTGACCGCACTGGCGGCCGCCGAGCTGGCAATTCGCGCCGGCATCCCGGCCGGCGTGCTCAACGTGCTGACGGCCGACAGCGACAACTCGATTGCCGTGGGCAAGGTGTTTTGCGCCAGCGACGTGGTGCGCCACATCAGCTTCACCGGATCCACCGAAGTGGGCCGCATCCTGATGGCACAAAGCGCACCATCGATCAAGAAGCTGGCGCTGGAGCTCGGCGGCAACGCGCCCTTCATCGTGTTTGATGATGCCGACGTGGATTCGGCCGTGGAAGGCGCCATGGCCAGCAAATACCGCAATGCCGGACAGACCTGCGTTTGCGCCAATCGCATTTATGTGCAGGACGGCGTGTATGACGAGTTCGTGCAAAAGTTCTCGGCCAAAGTCAAGCTGCTCAAGGTCGGCAACGGCTTTGAAGACGGCGTGGTGCAAGGACCGTTGATTGAAGATGCAGCGGTTGAAAAAGTACAGCGCCATGTCGACGACGCAATTGCCAAAGGCGGCAAGCTGATGGCGGGCGGCCACAAACTGCAAGGCCAGTTCTTTGAACCCACGGTGGTCTCCGAGGCCACCGCCGACATGCTGTGCGCCCGCGAAGAAACCTTTGGGCCGTTTGCCCCGGTGTTCCGCTTCAAACAAGACCAGGAGGCGATTGATGCGGCCAACAACACCGAGTTCGGCCTGGCCAGCTACTTCTACAGCCGCGACATCGGCCGCATTTACCGCGTGGCCGAGGCGCTGGAATACGGCATGGTCGGTATCAACGCCGGCGTCATCGCCACCGAGCACGTACCTTTCGGCGGGGTCAAGCAGTCGGGCCTGGGCCGTGAAGGCTCCAGCCACGGCATGGAAGAGTATCTGGAAATGAAGTATCTGTGCCTGGGAGACATCCAGCGCTAAGCTGCGCCGGATTCACCCCCTCCCCCTAAACCCGCAACCACATGCGCCTGCTGCTTGTAGAAGACGAAGCCGAGATGGCTTCGTGGCTGGTGCGCGCTTTCAAGCAAAGCGGGTTTGTGCCCGACCATGCAGCCGACGCCGCCACGGCCGAGTCGCTGCTGGCCGGCAACGACTATGACGCCGTGGTGCTCGACCTGCGGCTACCCGACAAACATGGACTGGCCCTCCTGGCCGATTTGCGCAAGGCCGGTAACCGCACGCCCGTGCTGGTGCTGACCGCGCAGGGCTCACTGCAGGACCGCGTCAAGGGCCTGAACGTCGGTGCGGACGACTTCCTGACCAAGCCCTTTGCCATCGAAGAGCTCGAAGCCCGGCTCACCGCGCTGGTGCGGCGCAGCCGGGGCCGCGCCCACGCGCCGCTGCAATGCGGCTCCCTGTCATGCCCTCATGACAGCCGCGCCTTCACGCTGGCCGGCTCGCTGCTGCAGCTCACGCCGCGCGAAAGTGCGGCCTTGTCGGTGCTGCTGGCACGCAGCGGCTCGCCGGTGGAAAAGTCGCAGCTCTCGGCCAAGGTCTTCCCGGCCGACAGCAATGCAGGCCCCGACGCCATCGAACTGGTGCTGCACCGGCTGCGCCGAAAACTCGAAGGCGGCGATGTGCGCATCATCACCGTGCGCGGCCTTGGCTACATGCTGGAGGCTATCGCGCACGAAACGCATGAAGCACATGAAGACACTGCGGACTGACCCTGACCGCTTCGGCATCCGCGCGCGCCTCCTGACGTTGCTGCTCCCGGCCATCCTGGGCCTGCTGGCCCTGGACAGCTGGAACGACTACCGTGCCCTCAAAACCCAGGTGCAGGACGCCTACGACCAGACCCTGCTCGAGTCCGTGAACGCCCTGCGTAGCAGCCTCTCGCTGGCGGCAGATGGCTCGCTTCGCTTCAATGCGCCGGAGGCGGTTCAAACGATGGTCAATAGCACCGGTCCGCTCCAGAAACACCTGCATGTCGGCTTGACACCGCGCGAGCCGGCGCAGGCCGGCACGGCGGCAGTTCCACGCGAGCTGACGTTGCTGGGCGAAGCAGACCTGCCCACACCACCGGCGGCCGATGGTTCACCTGTTTCAGCCACGACCAATGACGCATCCTCCACTTCCAGTGTCTGGTACGACAGCCGTTACCGGGGCCTTGCAGTCCGCGTGCTGGCGTTGCAAAGCCGGGTGCTTGACGGGCACGGCCGGCCCTTTGACCTGTTGATCCAAGTGGCGGAAAGCACCGAGCCGCGTGACCGCGCGCTGGCGGCCACCCTGCGGCAAGAGCTGATACGCGACGCGCGCATGGTGGCAGTGATGATTCTGCTGGTCTGGCTGGGCGTGACCTGGTCGCTGCAACCACTGGAACGCCTGCGCAAGTCTGTGCTGCAAAGCAAGGGACCAGACCTCAAGCCACTGGACACCGGCGGTGTGCCGCATGAGGTGGCGCCTCTGGTCGACGCCGTCAACCAGCATTTGACCAGCTACCGGGAGTTGCTGGATCAGCAGTCACAGTTCCTCGCCGACGCCTCGCACCAGCTGCGCACGCCGCTGGCCATCATGATGACCCAGGCCGGTGTGGCCCTGCGCGAAAAAGACACCGAACAGCTTCACGCGACCTTGCGCGCCATGCTCATCCAGATTTCGCGCAGCCGGCGCCTGTGTGAGCAACTGCTGTCACTGGCCCACGCCAATGACAGCGCGCCGGCCGCTGAGGCGCGCGGTGTGGTGGACCTCAACACCGTCGCCCGGGACGTCGTGCTTGAGCACCTGGCTTTGGCTCATGAAAAGAACCAGGATCTGGGCTGGGTGGACGCAAGAGAAGTTTTAGCGGTAACGGACGCGCCGGAATCGACAACCTCTTCCTCTTCCTCTTTTTTCGAGGCCTCCGCAGCGGCTGTGGTGCCGGTGATGGCAAGAGGCCCTGAGTTGCACGAAGCGCTGGCCAACCTCGTGCACAACGCCATCGCCTACACACCGCCGGGCGGACACATCACCGTGACCGTGAGCACCCGAGACGGCACAGCCCTGGCCGAGGTGCAAGACGACGGCCCCGGCATCGCCAATGCGCGGCGAGCAGAGGTGTTTGAGCGTTTCCATTCGGGCAGCCCCGGCCCCGGCAAGAGCCCGCGTGGCGCCGGGCTGGGCCTGTCCATCGCGCGCGCATACGCCAGGCGCAACGGCGGCGATATCACGCTTGCCGGCCACGCCGCTGGCGAGTCCGATGCGGCCGCGGGCAGCTCCGGCTTGCGCGCCATCCTGCACCTGCCATTGGCATTTAGCCCTCAGAGCGAGCCTCACAACTGAAGCACTGACAGCGTTTTCGGAACGCCAGCAAGCTGTTAGTGATAACACGTATTTTGAGGTCGGCTACATAAAACGAAAGCCGATTGGAAGCCTCGCTTCCTAACATCCCCTTCACCTCGAACGTCCAGCGGCTGATCTTTGTGACGCGGACACCGGGAGACCTCTACAAGGAGATACGGATGACTCACCCCCCGTTTATGACAACGCCCCCGGCGGCGCAGCCACGGAGCAAAACCCCATGAACATGAACAACCGCAATTTCGTCCGGGGCCTGTGCCTGATGGCGATCGCCCTGCTCTTCGGCGGCGGCTCGCTCAATTACACGATGGGTGAATTGAGCCGGTCCGGACCCGGCCTGTTCCCCATGATGATCAGTACCAGTCTTTTTGTGATTGGCCTGCTCTCGGTCGTGCGTTCGCACTTCGTCGACCCCGTACCGTTGGACTACAGCGTCAAAAACATCGCACTCATCCTGTTGAGCCTTGTCGGGTTTTCGGTGATCTCACAATACGTCAACATGATCCTGGGCATCATCTTTCTGGTGTTTTGCGCCACGTTTGCCGGTACCTCGTACTCCGTGATCCGCAATCTGAAGATCTCTGCGGGCCTGATCGCCGTGGCCTTTGCCTTCAAACACCTGCTCGGCCTCAGCCTGCCGCTGTACTGATATGGAAGTCCTTCACAACCTCGCGTTTGGTTTCGAACACGCACTGACATGGCAGAACCTGCTGTATTGCGCCATCGGCTGCACGGTGGGCACGCTCATCGGGCTGCTGCCCGGCTTGGGACCTTTGTCCACCATCAGCCTGTTGCTGCCCCTGACCTATTCCATTCCTACTGGCGGCGCGCTCATCATGCTCGCCGGGATTTATTACGGGGCCCAATACGGTGACAGCGTAAGCGCCATCACCATGAAGATTCCCCACGCCAGCAGCATCGTCGCCTGTATAGACGGCTACCAGATGACGCTCAAGGGCAAAACGGGCCTGGCCTTGTTCACCGCCGGTGTGTCAAGCTTTATCGGCGGCACGGTGGCCATTGTGGTGCTGTCCACCATGGCACCCGCGCTCGGCGAAGTCGGCTTTCTGTTTGGCCCTGCCGACTACTGCGCGCTGATGCTGCTGGGCTTTTTCTGCGTGAGTTTTGTCAGCAGCGGCAGCCTGCTCAACGGCCTGGCCATGGCCATGGTCGGCGTGCTCCTCGGCATGGTCGGCACCGACGTGAACAGCGGCGTGGCGCGCTACACCATGAACCTGCCCTTCCTGATGGATGGGGTCGGCCTGATCAGCATTGCGCTGGGTTGCTTCGGCATTGCGGAGGTCGTGAAAAACCTCGACAACAAAAATGTGCTCACACCGTTTAACGGCAAGATCAAGCTCATGCCGACCTGGCCCGAGTTCAAGCGCATCATCCCGAGCGCCCTGCGCGGCAGCGTGATCGGCTCCATCCTGGGCATCCTGCCCGGCGGCGGCCCCACCATCGCGCAGTTTGCAGCCTACGCGGCCGACAAGAAATTCAGCAAATACAAGCACGAGATCGGCACTGGCTGCATCGAAGGCGTGGCCGGACAAGCGGCGGCCGACGAAGCCGCGGCCCGCACCAGCTTTATCCCGCTCATGGCCATCGGCATTCCCGAGAACGCCGTCATGGCGCTGATGATGGCCGCCTTCGTGGTCAAGGGCATACAGCCCGGCCCCAACATGATCGCCACCCACCCCGACCTGTTCTGGGGCCTGGTGGCCAGCATGTGGATAGGCAATTGTTTCCTGCTTATCCTCAACGTACCCCTGGTGCGCTACTGGCTGTCGGTTTTCAAGATTCCCTACACCGTGCTATTTCCCGCGATTCTCTTTTTCTGCTGCATCGGCACTTACAGCATCAACAACAGCCTGGACGACATCTACACCACCGCCGTCTTCGGCCTGATTGGCTACCTGTTTCTGCGTCTGGACATGGAAGCTGCGCCACTGCTGCTGGGCTTCATCCTGGGCCCCATGCTGGAGGAGAACTTCCGCCGCGCCATGCTGCTGAGCCGGGGTAGCTTCAACGTCTTCGTCAACCGCCCGATCAGCGGCACCTTGCTGGCGGTCATTGGCACGCTGGTCGTGTGGCAGGTGGTGGTCTTTGCCCGGAAGTTGATGAAATCACCAGACCACGTGATTCATGCAAGCGCAAGTACACCTGCGGCGCCTGTACCGGTAGCCAGCGGGGAATAACGCCAGACCTGCAAGCAAGCCCCTTGAACCCTCGCGAGCCGGGTTTGAGGGGTTTTGTTCATACCGCCACTGTGTTGAAATGAGCCTTCCCTTCAGGAGGCATCCCCCATGAACCGCAGACTCTTCATCCAGGCCGGCGCCCTTGGCTCCCTTGCGCTTGTTGCTCCTTTTTTGATAGCTTCTCGCGCACAGTCAGCGGGGGCTGCAGGCACAAAACGCCAGGGAATCGTGATCCAGGTCAGCGACAACGATCCGGCCAAATGGAACCTGGCACTGAACAATGCCAAAAACCTGCAGGACGACGTGGGCGCCGCCAATGTCGACATTGAGATCGTTGCCTACGGCCCCGGCATTGGCATGCTCAAACTCGAGTCCCCCACCGGTTCACGCATCGCCGACGCCGGCAAAGCCGGCATCAAGGTGACCGCCTGCGAAAACACCATGCGCGGCCAGAAGCTCACAAAGGACGACATGCTCACGGGCATCAGCTATGTACCCGCCGGCGTGACCGAGATCATGAAGAAGCAGCATGAGGGCTGGGCCTACCTGAGGCCCTAATGCCTGGAATCATGGGATCCGGCACCGGGTCGGGCAGCGGCAACGGATCTGCGGCAGCGCCTCTGCGCTCCTATAATCGGCTCATTGCGGGTGTAGTTCAATGGCAGAACTTTTGCTTCCCAAGCAAATAGCGTGGGTTCGATTCCCATCACCCGCTCCATCCAGATGCAGCGCTGACCAGCAGGCGACCGAATAAGGAACCAGATTTCCATTATTTACTTGCTTTTTAGGCCTCTAGCCCTTGCTTGGCGAGCGCAATCAGCTTCGGGTCTATTCGGGCTTTATGCCCGATGCAGCGATCGCCTTCGCCAGGCGTTCGTTTTCGCCGAGGATCGCACGGCCGTAGTCGGCCGGGTTGCTGCCGATAGCCTCTATGCCGGCGTTGTTGAGCATGACAACGACGTCCGGCGACCTGGCGATCTGCGCCATCTCCGTGCTGATGCGCTGGATGGCGCCCGGCGGTGTGCCGGTGGCCGCCAGCACGCCGACAATCGACGCAAAGTCAAAGCCCGAAATGGTTTCCGCAATCGCCGGTACGTCGGGTTCCTGGCTGGAGCGCTGCGCCGCATTGGTGGCCAGGAGCTTGACCTGCCCGCTCTTCACAAACCCCGCCAGCGACGGCAACGCCGAAAACAGCACCTCGACTTGCCCGCCGACCAAGGCGGGCACCGACTGACCCGTGCCCTTGAACGGCACATGCGTAATTTGCAGGCCGAGCGATGCTTTGAAGGCTTCCATGGTGAGGTGATGCGTGCTGCCAATACCCGAAGAGCCGTAATTCAGCGTGCCGGGTTTGGCCTTGGCCAGCGCGATGAATTCCTGCAGCGTATTGACCGGTACCCTGGAATGCACCGCCAGATACAGCGGCGCGCGCGCCGCCAGCGACACGGGCATGAAGTCCCGCTTGTAGTCATAGCCCAGGTTTTTGTAGAGCGCGGGATTGATGGAGAACATCGAGCCGTCTGTTACCAGGAAGGTGTAGCCGTCTTTGGGGGCATTGGCCAGTGCCTGCGCGGCCACCACGCCATTGGCGCCCGGGCGGTTGTCGACCATCACCGACTGGCCGAGTCTGTCGCCCAGCCGCTGCGCGAAGATGCGGGCCACCGTGTCGGGCAGCCCTCCGGCGGCATAGGGCACGACAAACCTGATCGACCGGGTGGGGTAGGTATTTTGGGCAAGGGCGAGCACCGGCAACAGCGTGCCGGCTGCCAGCAGAAAACCTGCCAATAGACGATGGCGAAGAAGATGAGGTCGCGGGTTCATGAAATGTCTCTTATGTTCTCTGTCCTTCACAGCGGGAAAGAAAAAGGGGCAACAAGAAGCCAGGTCGAATAAGACCGCTGACCTGGCCTTCGACATCCATTTACCAGCCATGGTACAGGCAGTGCAAGCCGCTGTCCTGCTTGCTGCCGAACCAGCCAGACGCGCGATGCGCGCAATGCTCGCTCATCACACCCTCAAGCCGCCTGCGGCGTGAGGCCTTGCAGGAGTCGGAACGCTCTGGCAAGACTGCCAGCCCGGCAAGCAACTGCGTCACAATGCCAGCTCATGACCCCTGACATGCAAAACATCATCCGGCACTGGCGTGAGGCCGTTCCCAATGACCGGCTGGCGCACCTTATCCGCGATGCATCGCGTGCCTTTCACCGGGCCCTTCAGGTGCGCCTGGCAGAGCATGGTGTGCCGTTCGGGCACTGGACCTTTCTGCGTATCCTCTGGGAGTCGGACGGCCTGACGCAAAAAGAGCTCAGCGGGCGCGCGGGCGTGATGGAACCCACTACCTTTATCGCGATAAAAGCCATGGAGTCGCTGGGTTACGTCGTACGAAAGCAACTCCCTACCAACAAGAAGAACATGTATGTGCACCTGAGTGAAAAAGGTCGCTCGCTCAAAAAGCTGCTGGTACCCCTGGCGGAAGAAACCAACAACGTCAGCATAGAAGGCATTGCGCCCGAAGACATCAAGACCACACGCAGGGTGCTGCTGGCCATGATTGAAAACCTCGCCAAGGACGAGCTGCTGCAGACGCCTCCCGCCCCCAAACGCAAAGTGAAGGCCGCACCCTCGGCGCCGGCGGTCCCGGTGGCTCCGGTCGCTCGCCGTCAGCGTGGTAAAAAAGCTGCGTCCTGAGGGCTGCGCACACGCCATCATGAATCGGTGCCCTCACCGACGTTGTGCCGGGGTATAGTTTGACCATGAACACGCCTTTTTCACGCCATGCCTCTGCGCCAGCCCTGCTGGCCGATGCCATGCGCCTGAAAGGCCGCCTCACCCCTCCCCCACCTGCCGCACCTCCGCGCAACGTGGTTGCTTCCGGCGCTTACCCGCCGGCCGCCGCCCACGTTCCCGGCTGAGTTCCAGCCGGTCCAGCTCTCCAGCCCTCGTTTGATTCAGCCACTGGCGCAGCCGCGCCACGTGCGCTCGCTGGAGCTTGTCCTTTTTTCGGCAGGTAATTTCATGATTTCAAAAAACACGGCCTGGGCCACCTTCGGCCCCACATCCCTTTTCGTTCTGCTCTGGAGCAGCGGCGCACTTTTCTCCAAACTCGGGCTGCAGCACGCCAGTCCGTTCGCGTTCCTGGCCCTTCGTTTCGTCCTGGCGCTGGGCGCGCTGCTGGCGCTGGGTTTCAGCGGCCGCCGCTGGCTGCCCGCGCCGGGCACGCGCGGGCGGGTCGCCTTGACCGGGCTTCTCATGATCGGCAGCTATTCCATCTGCCATTTGTTGGCACTGGACCACGGCCTCACGCCCGGCGTGCTGGCCACCGTGCTGGGTGTGCAGCCCATCCTGACACTGGCGTTGACGGAACGGCAGGCTTTTTCGCGGCGGCGCCTGGCCGGCCTCGGTCTGGCACTGCTCGGGCTGGTGCTGGTGGTCTATGAGAGCGTTGCCCGTGCCCACTTCACCGCCACCGGTATGGCGTTTGCCTTCGGTGCGCTGGCCTGCATGACGCTGGGCGCGATCCTGCAAAAGTCGGTACGGCAAGCGCCCCGCGAGGTGTTGCCGCTTCAGCTCGGGTGCAGCCTGTTGCTGTGCCTGCTGTTCGCACCGTTTCAGCCCATGACCGCCGACCTGAGCGCCGGCTTCTGGGTGGCCCTGGTGTGGATGGGGATTGTGATGTCTGTTGTGGCCACGCTGCTGCTGTACCGCCTGATTCACGCAGGCAATCTGGTCAATGTCACCAGCCTCTTTTATCTGGTGCCTGCCGGTACGGCGCTGCTGGACTACTTGGTGCTGGGCAACCGCCTGGCGCCCTGGAGCCTGGCGGGCATGCTGGCGATCCTGCTCGGACTGGTGCAGGTCTTCCGCACGCCGGGGCAGCGCGCCATCGCACGCTGAAGATGCCAGGCGGCGGCTGTAAGGCCGCCGCCTGGCTTGGGTGTCAAATCAGCGGCACACCCGTCTTGGCCTGCAAGGTTTCGCGCGTGACGCCGGGCGCCAGCTCCACCAATTTGAGGCCTTCGGGCGTCACGTCCATCACGGCCAGGTCGGTGATTATGCGGTCCACCACGCCGACACCCGTCAGGGGCAGGGTGCATTGCGGCAGGATTTTCATGTCTTCGGTGCCGTCTTTCTTTTTGGCCACGTGTTCCATCAGCACGATCACACGCTTCACGCCTGCGACCAGGTCCATTGCGCCGCCCATGCCCTTGACCATCTTGCCCGGAATCATCCAGTTGGCAAGGTCACCTTTTTCACTGACCTGCATCGCGCCCAGAATCGACAAATTGATCTTGCCGCCACGAATCATCGCGAAGCTCTCGTGGCTGCCGAAAATGGATGAGCCCTTGATGGTGGTCACGGTTTGCTTGCCGGCGTTGATCACGTCGGCATCCACTTCGTCTTCGGTGGGAAAGGGGCCGATGCCCAGCATGCCGTTTTCCGACTGCAGCCACACTTCCTTGTCACCGGTGAAGTTGGCCACCAGCGTCGGGATGCCGATGCCGAGGTTCACGTAAAAACCGTCTTCGAGTTCCTGGGCGGCACGCGCCGCCATCTGGTCTTGGGTCCACGGCATATCAGGCTCCTGCTTTCACGGCGGGTTTTTCGGTGAGGGTTCTTTTTTCAATGCGTTTTTCGGGATTTGCATTTAGAACGATGCGGTGGACATAAATCCCTGGCAGATGAATGTCGTCAGGTGCGAGTTCACCGATTTCGACAACCTTCTCCACCTCGACGATGCAGATCTTGCCGGCCATCGCAGCGGCCGGGTTGAAATTGCGGGCCGTCAGGTTAAACCGCAGGTTGCCGGATTTGTCGGCCGTATGGGCCTTGACCAACGACACGTCCGGCACCAGCGAGCGCTCCATCACATAGGTCTCGCCGTCAAATTCACGCAGTTCCTTGCCGTCGGCCACTTGCGTGCCCACGCCGGTCTTGGTGAAGAACGCCGGAATGCCTGCGCCGCCGGCGCGCAGCTTTTCAGCCAGCGTGCCTTGCGGTGTGAAGTCCAGCTCCAGCTCGCCCGCCAGGTATTGGCGCTCGAACTCCTTGTTTTCGCCCACGTAGCTGGAGATCATTTTCTTGATCTGCCGCGTTTGCAGCAGCTTGCCGAGGCCGAAGTCGTCGACGCCCGCGTTGTTGGAGATCACGGTCAGGTTCTTGACCTGGCTGTCGCGCAAGGCCTCGATCAGCGCTTCGGGGATACCGCACAGGCCAAAGCCGCCGACGGCCATCAGCTGGCCGTCCTTGACGACGCCCTTGAGGGCCTCCGCGGCGGAAGGGAAAAGTTTTTTCACAAATAGTCTCCTTGTGTCGTAGCGCTGGCGAATGCCAATAGCATCCAGTACGATACTACTTATCAAGTTACGTAGTTTTCCGTAAAGGTAAGTACCGTGGAAGTCGATTACCAGCTCGCATTCGATCTGGCACCCGTGGGGCTGGTGCTGTCCCGCAACCGGTCGATTGTGGACTGCAACCAGCATTTGTGCGAAATGTTTGGCGCGACGCGCGAGCAGCTCGTGGGCCAGTCCTTCCTGGTTCTTTACCCGAGCGCGGACGAGTACGAGCGCATCGGCGCGCGCATGATCCCGATCCTCAATGCCAAAGGCCTTTACGCCGACGACCGCATCATGAAACGTGTGGACGGCCGCAACAAAGGCGAGACCTTCTGGTGCCACGTGACCGGCCGGGCACTCAACCGAAGCGCGCCGCACGAAGCCGGCATCTGGACTTTTGAAGACCTCAGTTCGCGCCGCCCCGTCACGGCCGAGCTCACCGCGCGCGAACGCGAGGTGGCGGCGCACCTGATGGACGGCATGACTTCCAAGGAGATTGGCCGGGCCCTCGTGATCAGCCACCGCACCGTCGAAATTTACCGCGCGCGCCTGATGCGAAAGTACAAGGCGTCCACCACGGCCGACCTGGTGCACCGGCTCATGGCCGGCTCCTGAACGCACAGGTGCTACGTTTTATATAGCGCCTTGCGCTCTCTGCCAAAGGGCTGCAGGGGGTTTTACTATAAAACCGCGCGCTGGTCCGCACCGGCCAGTTGATCAAACGGCAAAGCCTGCTTCACGAGGATCACCGTGCAGGGCGCTGCCATGGCCACCTTGATCGGGACGGTCGCCAGCAGGCGCTGCATCTGCAGGCCGTGCGTGGCAGCGCCCATCACGATCATGCTGACGTGGTTGCCCTGGGCGTAGTGCAGCAGCGCTTGGGCGACATCGCCCGACTCGATGACGTGAAAAGACATCGTCTGCGTATCCAGTTGCAAGGGCTGCGCCCACTGCCTCAGCATGCCCAGGTAGCGCCGGTGCACAGTGGTCTCGCTGGTGTCCGAATCGTGGCCCGGCGTTTCCGCCGGATCAATCACCGTGACGCAGGCCAGCCGCGCGCGCAGCGTGGTGCCCAGCACCCGCGTCACCGCGCGCCGCAGCGAATACAGCGTTGCATCACTCACGTCCCGGTAAGGCACCGCCACCATGATGATGGGCGCCGCGTCAATCTGCCGTGAAGGCAGCGGGCTGGGTTGGTAGTCTTTACCCGCGGCGCGCCACCATCGCCTGAAGTGCACCCAAAAGCCCGTGGCTTGCAAGCGCCGTCCCAGAGCCGTCACGGCAATCTGCGCCGGGTCCGAGAGATCCAGCGCCAGGTGCGCGGCCGAGGCGTAGCGGCGGTCGGCTTCGTTCTGCAGGCAATGCAAAATCACTTCCTGCAGCCACTCGGGCAAGTCGGGGCGCAAGGCGCGTGGCGGCACCGGGTCCATCCACAGGCGCTGGCGCAGGCCGCCGCGCGTCTGCGGGTTGCCAAACGGCAGGCTGCGCGTGGCCAGCTCGTACAACATCACGCCGATGGCAAAGATGTCGCTGCGCGGGTCGCCGCGCACGCCCACCACCTGTTCGGGTGCCATCCAGCTCGGAGACCCGACGGCGGGGCGCAGCTCTTCGGCCAGCAGGTCCGGGTAATGCGCGTGGCAAGACAGCCCAAAGTCCAGCAGCACGGCAATGCCGTCAGGGCGCAGCAACACGTTGGCAGGCTTCAGGTCGAGGTGGCAGGCGTCCTGCAAATGCAGGCTGTGCACCGCCTGGGCCACCGCCGCCCCCACGCGCGCGATCTCTTCCGCAGGCATTGGCGCAGCGGTTTCATCCAGGAGTTGCTGCAGAGTACGGCCCAGGACGTATTCCATGACCAGGTAAGGCAGCTTTTCCAGGTCGCCTGAGGCCACCAGCCGCGGCACGTGCGGCCCCGTCAGCACCGAGAGCAATTGCAGCTCGACTTCGAAACCCACGATGTTTTCGGCCCCGTCGCCGGGGGTCATGCGCGGCACCTTCATCACCATCGGAAAAGGCGCGCTGTGCAACGCGTCGGCATAACCCACCTGGTAAATATGGGCCATGCCGCCGGCATGCAGGCATTCGCCGACCACAAACCCGTCTACCAAGGTGCCGGGCGCCATGCGCCTCACAAGCCGACCTCCAGCCGGTGCGCAAAATGCTCGGGCAGGCCGGCGGCCCGTATGTCCGCTGCAGCGGCCAGGTGGTCATACGCCACGCGGTGAAAAGTCAGCTCCGCCTGCACAGGATCAAACAGCGCATACATGGCTTTGGTATTGCCATCGCGTGGCTGGCCCACGGACCCCACCGTGGCGATCCAGCGGCGGTGCGCCGGCACCGGAATCGTGACCCCCGGCGTGGGCTCAAAGCGCATCAACCCCTGCCCCGCCCCGCGAAAATAAAGCGTCTGGTGGTGTACGTGGCCGCAAAACACATAGCGCACATCGGGGTCCAGGCACGCAGCGTCAAGGCTGGCTTCGGCGCGGCGTTCGTTGTCAACGTAATGCCAGCGCGTGGGGTCATCGGCACTGGCATGCACCAGGTACGCGGCGTCGAGGGTGGCGGCCAGAGGCAAGGCCGCCAGAAAATCCAGCGCATCCCTGCCGAGCCGTTCGTGCGTCCAGGCGGCGCCGCTTTGGTCGAGCGAACGCGCCTGCACCGGCGGCGTCACGGTATGCACGTCATGGTTGCCTTTGAGCACGATGGCGCCTTCATGCGCCAGGTCGCGAATCCGTTGCACCACTTCGGCGGGCTGCGGGCCGTAACCCACAAGGTCTCCCAGCACGGCGTAGCGCCCTGCGCCCTGCAGGCTGGCATGGGCCAGACAGGCCTCCAGCGCACGCAGATTGGCATGCACATCGGACAGCAAAGCGATTTTCATCATGGACACCCATTGTCGGGCTCGCCGCGAACTGAGCAAGCCCCGCTCCAGTTTGCACCAGATCATCGGCCTCAGGTTCGACACGAAACTTACCCCAAGCGCCACCGGAGCTGGCCGCCTGGATAAAATTGTGGTCGGCAACCGCTACTGAATTCATAGCTGCTTGCGCACGCCCCGCCTGGGCTGCAGGGCTAAATCATCTTCAATCTGGTCATTAACTGTTCTTAATCGCCTTTAATCACCTATTCCGACATGCATATCCGGCCCTACACCCCGTCAGACGCCGTGGCGATTGCACAGCTCTTCACCGATGCGGTGCATGGCCTGGCGGCCAGCCACTACGACGCCGTGCAGCGCGAGGCCTGGGCGCCTCGCCCGCCTGATTTCGACCAATGGAAGGCGCGGCTTGAGCCCCTGCAGATCCTGGTAGCGCAAGAAGAAAGAAAAGGAGAAGGCGCCTTGCTGCTGGGATTCGTTGGCTATGAAACCAACGGTCATATTGACCTTTTGTTCACCTCGCCCGCTGCGGCGCGCCAAGGTGTCGCCTCACAACTTTATGGCCGTGCCGAAACCGCGCTGAGCGCTCTGGGGGTGCAGCGGTGCTTCACGGAAGCCAGCCTGGTCAGCCGTCTTTTTTTTGAACGCCAAGGCTATGGGGTGCAGGAGGAGCAATGCGTGGAGCGGCGCGGCGCCCTGCTTCGCCGCTTCGCCATGACCAAGATGCTGGGTTCCGGCGTTTAAACGCGGCCTCCCCTACTGCCTCAGGTAGCGCCGGGCTCAGTTTCGTGGCGAATGGTTTCACGCGTACGCTGATGGTCGCGCAGCTTCCCGAGGGTATGGTCCAGCACGCGCTTGAGCTTTTCACTTGCGCCGCGAAAGGCTTCGTCCTGGCTGGGCGCATGGTGGTTCACCGCCAGCGGCTCATGGTGCGAGAGCCGGGCTTCCATCACGCAACGTTTTTGGTCCGGGCCGATCTTATCGCTGTTTTCGTCGCTCATGTGGACTTCAATGCGGGTGATGTCGCCCTTGAAACGGCTCAGGGACGCGTTGAGTTCGCTGCTGGCCCAGCGCTCAAATGATTCGCCGGTATGGATGGTGTGATTGGAATTGACTTGGATTTGCATGGGTGTTTTTTCCTTTCAAAAACGGTTGCAGCGAAAAGGCCGGAGGCCGGGCTGCCGGCAGCCGCCAGATGGCGACTGGAAAGTTCATTGTGCGCCCCACACAGATACTGGCGTGTAGTCCTGCTCCCCACCCTGAAGTAAGGGCGGTTTTTCCGGCCCGATTGGCTGCATGCCGTCAGTTGGCGGCTGCGGGCCTGATTCGCACCACGCCGGGCGAACGCTTCCCGCTATGAATTCAATAGCTGCTTGCGCCCGGCCTGTCTCGCTCAGGGGTCCAAAGTATCCTTATCCACCAGGGTTTTGAACATGACAAACGCATCCACCAGGCCCAGCCGCTGATGCCTGAAGGCCTGGGGCAAGGTGGCCACTATGTCAAATCCCAGCCGTCGCCACAGCCGCACCGCCCGCTCGTTGGTCGACACCACCAGGTTGAACTGCATCGCCAGAAAGCCCATGGCCCGGGCCTCGCGCTGCGAATGCTCGCACATTGCCGACGCCAGGCCCTGGCCTTGCGCTTCGGGCGCCACGACATATCCGCAATTGCAGACATGGGAGCCCAGTCCGGGCTGGTTGGGTTTGAGGACATAGGTGCCGAGTAGCCGCCCCTGGCCGGCATCGCCCTCGCGCAAGACATAGGTCGCGCGCGGCGCGTCCAGCCAGGCGGCACGAATCTCGGCTTCGGTGCTTTCGGGCGCAAACGCATAGGTGTCGCCGCCCTGGAAGGTGGCGTGCAACAGTGTCCAGACTTCGGGCCAGTCAGCCTCGGTGCATAGCCTGATCAGGTAGGGGCTGGTCATGCACGCGGCGCGTCCACCACTTCAGCCGCCGTTCTGAAAGCCTCCACCGCAGCGGGCAAGCCGCAATAGATGCTGGCGTGCAGCAGCACCTCCTGCAATTGCTCAGGCGTCACGCCGTTGTTGAGCGCACCGCGCACATGGCCCTTGAGTTCGTGCTGCTTGCCCAGCGCGGTCAGCATGGCCACCGTGATGAGGCTGCGCGTCTTGAGGTCCAGGCCCGGCCGCTGCCAGACATCGCCCCAGGCATTGCGGGTGATGAAGTGCTGAATGGGCAGGGAAAAATTCGTCGCCTTGCCGAAGGCGTTGGCCACAAAGTCTTCACCCATCACCTGTTTGCGGGTGGCCAGGCCTTTGTCGAAATCCTTGTCGTCCTGGCCAGGGTTTTCAGCGGCGTTTCGGGTACTTCCAGTGGGAACGGTCACGGTGTGCTCCGGAAAAATTCCGAGGATAGTGCAAATGAAAAAAGCCCGCCACGGTCTTCACCGCGACGGGCCCGGGATCACGCCGGTCAGGCCAGTGCAGGCCAGTGCAGGCCAGCTCAGATTAGGCCAGGTCGAAACGGTCCAGGTTCATCACCTTGGTCCAGGCGGCCACGAAGTCACGCACAAACACCTGCTCCGAGTCGCTGCAGGCATAGACCTCCGCAATGGCGCGGAGCTGCGAGTTCGAGCCAAAGACGAGGTCAATCACGGTACCCGTCCACTTGATCTCGCCGGTCATGCGGTCGCGCCCTTCAAGCACGCCTTCGTCAGTGGCGGACTTCTGCCACTTGGTGCGCATGTCGAGCAGGTTCACAAAGAAGTCGTTGGTGAGCGCTTCGTTGCGCTTCGTGAAAACGCCATGCCCAACGTCGGCATGGAGGGCGCGCAGGCCGCCCACCAAAACGGTCAGCTCGGGCGCGGTCAGTGTCAGCAGGTTGGCGCGGTCCACCAGATGCTCTGCCGCCGACCCGTGCTGGCCCTTTCGGCTGTAGTTACGGAACCCGTCGGTGGTGGGCTCCAGCACGGCGAACGCTTCCACATCGGTCTGCTCTTGTGACGCATCGGTGCGCCCCGGCGAGAACGGAACCGTGACGTCATGCCCGGCCTTCTTCGCAGCAGCCTCGACAGCTGCACAGCCGCCCAGGACGATCAGGTCGGCCATCGACACCTTCTTGCCGCCGGACTGTGCGCCGTTGAATTCCTTTTGCACCGCTTCCAGCGCCTTCAGCACCTTGGCCAGTTCGGCCGGCTGGTTCACCTCCCAATCCTTCTGCGGCGCCAGGCGAATGCGTGCGCCGTTGGCGCCGCCGCGCTTGTCGCTGCCGCGGTAGGTGGAGGCCGAGGCCCAGGCCGTGCGCACCAGTTGGGCAATGGACAACCCCGACGCGAGGACTTTGGCCTTCAGTGCCGCAATGTCGTTCTCTCCGACCAGTTCATGGTCGACGGCGGGCAGCGGGTCCTGCCAGAGCAGCTGGCCTTTTGGAACGAGCGGGCCGAGGTAGCGTGCGGCCGGGCCCATGTCGCGGTGCGTGAGCTTGTACCAGGCCTTGGCGAAAGCGTCGGCAAACTCCTGCGGGTTGGCCATAAAACGCCGCGAGATTTTTTCGTAGGCCGGGTCCATGCGCATGGCCATATCGGCCGTGGTCATCATGGGCGCATGGCGCAGTGACGGGTCGTGGGCATCGGGCACGGTACCCGCCGCAGCCGTGTTTTTGGGCGTCCACTGGTGGGCTCCGGCGGGACTCTTTGTCAGCTCCCACTCGTAGCCGAACAGGTTTTCGAAGTAGCCGTTGTCCCACTTGACCGGGTTGTTGGTCCATGCACCTTCAATGCCGCTGGTGACGGTGTGGACACCATGGCCGGCGCCAAAGGTATTCGTCCAGCCGAAACCCTGGTCTTCCAGAGTGCCGCCTTCGGGCTCGGGGCCCACATACTGGCCGGGGTCGGCCGCGCCGTGGGCCTTGCCGAAGGTGTGGCCCCCGGCGGTCAGCGCCACGGTTTCCTCGTCGTTCATGGCCATGCGGGCGAAGGTTTCGCGGATGTCGCGCGCGGAACCCAGTGGATCCGGTTTGCCGTTCGGGCCTTCAGGGTTGACGTAGATCAGGCCCATTTGCACGGCGCCCAGCGGTTTTTCCAGGTCGCGGTCGCCGGTGTAGCGCTTGTCGCCCATCCACTCGGCCTCAGGGCCCCAGTAAATCTGCTCCGGCGCCCAGACGTCGGGGCGGCCGCCGGCGAAGCCGTAAGTCTTGAATCCCATCGATTCCATGGCCACCGTGCCCGCAAGCACCATCAAGTCGGCCCAGGAGAGCTTGCGGCCGTACTTCTGCTTGATGGGCCACAACAGGCGGCGTGCCTTGTCCAGGTTGCCGTTATCAGGCCAGCTGTTGAGCGGTGCAAAACGCTGGGTGCCTGAGCCCGCGCCGCCACGCCCGTCGGCGATGCGGTAGGTGCCTGCGCTGTGCCAGGCCATGCGCACAAAAAATGGACCGTAGTGACCGTAATCGGCAGGCCACCAGTCTTGCGAGTCCGTCATGAGCTCAGTCAGGTCCTTGACCACGGCATGCAGGTCCAGCGTCTTGAATTCCTCGGCGTAATTGAAGGCCTGGCCCATAGGGTCAGACAAGGGCGAATTCTGGTTCAGCATGCTGAGGTTCAGCTGGTTGGGCCACCAATCCGCGTTCGCCCTGGCGCCGGCCAGTGAATGTTTGCGGGCGCCGCCCGAGAAGGGACACGTGCCTTCGCTTTGCGTTATTTGATCAGCCATGATGGGTTCCTTTTTTTGAAATGATGGATGCTGCCGATAACCCCTGAAATAGCTCGTACGACTACCTGAGGGGATTCCCCTGCCCCGCTCCAGGACCGAACAGTGAGAACCTGACATGCAGTCTAGGTTTCGCCTGAGAATACACAAAGACAATTAAAGGTATTCATTTCATAGTTTTTATCAATAGCCCGGCTTTCATGGGTGAAGAGGCAAGGCCTTGCAGTACGCTTGCGACGAGACAGTGACCCATTCATCGACCAAGCCCTCGAAGGAAAACCCATGAACAGTCAGCGTGACGCCACGGCCGCGCGGTATCCCGCGCCCGAGTTGAAGGACCTACCGGAAGACATCAGGACCAAAGTGCTGGAAGTGCAGGAAAAGGCCGGCTTTGTGCCCAACGTGTTTCTGGCACTGGCCCGCCGCCCGGCCGAGTGGCGCGCATTTTTTGCGTACCACGATGCACTGATGCTCAAGGAGGAAGGCTCCAACCCCACGGGCACGCTGACCAAGGGTGAGCGCGAAATGATCGTGACCACCACCAGCGCGGCCAACAACTGCCTGTACTGTGTGGTGGCGCACGGCGCTATCTTGCGCATTTACGAAAAGAAACCGCTGGTAGCCGACCAGGTGGCGGTGAACTACCGCAAGGCCGACATCACACCGCGCCAGCGCGCCATGCTCGACTTCGCGATGAAAGTCTGCCTGCAGGCCGACCAGATTGAAAACGCGGACTTCGAAGCGCTGTACGGCCACGGCTTTGACGATGAAGACGCCTGGGACATCGCGGCGATCACGGCGTTCTTTGGCCTCTCGAACCGCATGGCGAGCTTCAGCAACATGCAGCCCAACCCCGAGTTCTACCTGATGGGGCGTGTGCCCAAGCCGCCCAAGCCCGCCTGACCCTTGCAGCGGCTCGCGTAATCAGACCCGGATCACGCCCAGCACCATGCGCACCAGTTCGTCCTCAAACTCGGGCGTGCCCAGCAAGGGCGAGTCTTCCAGCGAAGCGCTGCGGATGGCGCCCATCACCGCGCGCGTCGCCACAAACATCATGGCGGGCGTGGGTGCCCGCAGCGCCGGGTCGTTCAGTTGCGACAGGGCAAACGCATTGCGCTCGGCCGCCTCGCGCAATGCCTGTGTGATGTTTTCATGATGGTCCATGCGCCAGGCCAGCCGGATCATTGCGCGCTTGTGCTTGGGTCCGCTGCCGAATGACTCGACCAGCGTATGCACCAGCTCGCGCACAACGGCCTCGGCATCTCGGTGTTCCTGCACCGCACGTTTCATCAGCGCTTGCAGGCCGTCCAGCACACGCCTTCGCTCGCGGTTGATCATGGCCAGCAGGATGGCTTCCTTGCTGGGGAAGTACTGGTACAGCGTGCCGATGGAAAAGCCGGCTTTTTTGGCGACCTTGTTGGTGGTCAACGCGCCTTCTCCGTCGCTTTCCACAATCTGAGCAGTGGCTTGAAAAATAGTCTCGATGGTGCGCTGGGCACGGTCCTGCGTGGGCAGCTTTCGCATCGTGCCAGAGGAGGAAAGGCCGGAAGGCGTTTTGGACAGGGTCATGCCATGAAAACTGAGCAGTAGGCGAGTTGTGCGAGGCCGGCTAAAACTGAATAATGCTCATAAATCAGCTTTTTGGCAAGGCTTTATCCCCATGACACCTGACCCCTTGCGCAGTGCGGCGTCTGCCGCCGCACCCAGCCTGCCATCCGGCAATCCCTATGCGTTGACGGTGCGCAAACTGGAAATTGACCTGAGCGCGGGCTTTGACCGTCACTGGCATGGCGGCGACGCATTCCTGAGCCAGTACCTCAATGCCTTGTCGATGAGCTTCCCCGTGGGCGAGCAGTCGTTCATTGACGCTGTGCGCGATTGCGCCAAACTGCTTCCGCGCACGCCGGCAACCGCTGCGCTGCACGACGCCATCGCACAATTCATAGGCCAGGAGGCCACGCACCGGCATATTCACGGCCTGTACAACGCGCAGCTTGAAAAGCAAGGCCTGGTCAACCGCTGGCAGCATTGGGCCACGGCCCGCATTGACTACGCCACAAAGCGCGGTGTCGGCCCGCGCCATTTCCTGGCGGTCACGGCGGCTTACGAACACCTCACCGCCGTGCTGGCCGACCACATGCTTCGCCACGGCGATGCGCTGGGCCAGGCCGACCCGAAGATGCAGACTCTCTGGCGCTGGCATGCGGCGGAAGAAACCGAACACCGCGCCGTGGCCTATGACCTGTACCAGGCCCTGGGGGGAAACCACGCCTGGCGCATACGCTGGTATGCGTATGCATTGCTGTTGTTCTGCGTTGACTCGGGGCGGCAGACGGCATTGAACCTGTGGCGTGACGGCTCACTGTTCAAGCCAGCCACATGGTGGAGCGCGACAAAGTATTTCTGGGGAAAGCATGGCGTCGTCTGGCACTGCACGGCGCCGCTGCTGGCCTACTTCCGGCGCGACTTTCATCCAGACCAGGAGGCAGTCACCGCGCCGGGACAGCAAACCAGCGCCATTGCCCAGCGCTGGCTCAAGGAACACGACGAGAGTTTTCGCGTGGTGCGCTAAGCGGCTGTTAATCGACTGTTAGGCGACTGAAGGGCGAGCAGGTGTGGAGTCTATTTGCTATCGAATTAATAGCTTCTTGCGCCTTCCTGTATTGGGCTGCAGGCCATTTTCTCTTGAATTACGCATCGACCACCTTGCGCATCCACTCGGGCAAGGTCTTGGCTTTTTGCGCCGGAAAATCCACCCAGATGGTGGTTGCGCCGCCGGCCGCGCAGATCACGCCCAGTGTGTCCGCGCGCTCCATGGTGGCCCAGCTTTCAAACGTGGTGCGGCCCGGATCGCTGACGTACATCTTCATCAAGACATCGCCCGGGTATTCAAGCTGTTTGTAGAAATTGCAGAAGGCGTTGACGATCACCGGGCCCTCCCCTTTCGGGTCGGGCTTGCAGCCTATCGCATACATCCAGTCAATGCGAATGGTTTCAAGATACCGGAAATACGTGCCGTTGTTGAGGTGACCCATCGCATCCATGTCGCCCCAACGGATAGGGATGCGCATTTCGTGGACCAGCTTTTTCTTCTCGGGAATTTCAATCTTCATTGATGAACCGTTGCCTTTAGCGGTGCGCCCTGATGGAAGCCAGAATACCCAGCGTGAACAGCACGCAGGCGGTGAGCTGTACCCAGGTCGGCCAGCGGCCGTCCCAGGCAAAGGAATAAAGCAGCGCGAAAATGGTTTCGCTCACGATGAGTTGCCCGCACAGGCTGGCGCTGAGCCGCTGGCTGGCCATGTTCCATAAGATGGTGGCCAACCAGGTCGAGCCCACACCGGCTATCACGCAGAGCAGCACAAACATCCAGCGGTCTTCACGGCCCGCCAGCAGGCTGATGTCTGAGCCAGCCACCAGCCACATCAGCAACGCCCCCAAACCGGTGGCAACACCCAGCCAGTTGGCCCAGTCGGTGGCGTTGACTTCAGGATGGCGCTTGAGCCAGGCGGAGTTGAGGATGGCAAACGCCGTCCAGCACACGAGCGAAGCCGACACAAACAGCATGCCGCGCCAGAAGTGGGTGGCGGCGCCTTGACCCCCCTCATGCGTGGAACCCATCATGAGCGCCAGCCCGGCCACCGTCAGCGCCAAGCCCGGCAGCAGCGCCGCCCAACGCAGGCCCTGCGGTTTGCCCAGCAGCATGACCCAAATCGGGATCGTGCCGATGACAAGAGAAGGCACTTCAGTTCCCGCGTCGCGTATGGCGAGCACCAGCAACAGGTAGTAGCCGCTGAATCCGAGGATGCTCATTACCAGCGCGGCCCAGACCTGCCGCAAGGTGGGCAAGCGGCGGTTGCGCATGCCGATCAGCATGACAAGTACCGCCAGAACGCCGTACACGGCAAAGCGCCCTGCCGTGAGGTCTATCGACGAATAGCCACCTGGGCCCATGTCGACCATGCGCGGCGCCACAAACACCAAGCCCCACAGCGCGCCTGCCGCGAGCCCGGCCAGAATGCCCGTCAGCATCCGTCAGACGGTGTGCGCAGTCGCCACCAGGCGCAGGCCGAGCAGCCCCATTGCAGCGGCAGCGGTACGGTCTACCGCCGTCTTGCAGCGCAGGTAGGCCGCGCGCGGCACTGCCGAAGACAGGACCACGGCCACGACCGCGTACCAGCCCGTTTCCATGACCAGAACGCCGGCCAGCACCAGCGCGGCGGCCGGCAACGGAAACTGCGCGGGCAGCAACGCTGCGAACACGCTGCTGTAGACCACCACGATCTTGGGATTGCTCAGCTGCGTGACCAATGCCTGGCGAAACGAGTGCTGAATTGTGCGGCGCGCAGCGCCTGGGTCATCACCGCTCATCTCCAGCGGATGGCGCGCGCCGCGCCAGATGTGAAACGCAATCCACATCAGGTAAAGCCCACCAATCACTTTCAGCGCCATATACACACCGGGCAAGGCTGCCAGCAACGCCTGCAACCCGGCCAGGGCCAGCGCAGCAAACACCAGCGCCCCCAGGCCCATACCCAAGGCCGCGGCCAGGCCGTCAGCGCGGGAGCGCGAAACCGCAATGCGCGCAACCTGCACAAAGCTGGGGCCTGGGCTGACAGCGCCCGCCATCAAGGCCAGAAAAATAAGGCCTATCGGGCCGAGGTAAGGCACTATGGAATCCATCATGTTCTTCTCCGCGCAAAAAGTGATCGGTACCGATTGATTGGTTCAAACACCAAAACCGTCGTCGGCGGCAATCACCGCACCGTTGACAAAGTGGCTCTCGCCACTGGCCAGCATCACCAGCAGCGCGTCGAGGTCTTGCGGCTTGCCGATTCGCTTGCGCGGCAGCATTTGCACCAGCTTCTTGCCTTGTTCGGTTTCCCAGTGGTGGTGGTTGATTTCGGTGTCAATATAGCCGGGGCAGATCGCGTTCACGTTAATGCCGAATTTGCCCCACTCGAGGGCCATCGCTTTGGTCATCTGGACCACCGCGGCCTTGCTCATGCAATACACCCCAATCTGCGGCAACACCCGCAACCCGGCCATTGACGCAATGTTGATAATGCGGCCGCCCGCATACGTGCCGGGTGCAGAGCCCCGCGCGCGGGCCAGCATGCGCTTGCCGACTTCCTGCGCCACAAAAAATGCGCCCTTCACATTGGTGTTGAAAACAAAATCGTAGTCTTCCTCCGCCACATCCTGAAGGCGCTGTGTGGTGCTCACGCCCGAGTTGTTGACGAGAATGTCGATCGGGCCGACTTCGGTCTCGGCATGCGCCACGCCGGCCTTGATGCTGGCGTGGTCGGTCACGTCCAGCATCACCACATGCGCGTCACCGCCTGCGGCCTCAATCTGCGCACGCAGTTCCTTGAGCTTGTCGAGCCTGCGGCTGGCCAGCACCACAGCCGCGCCGGCGCGGCTGAGCGTTTTTGCAAACTGGGCACCCAGTCCGCCGGACGCACCGGTCACAAGGGCGACACGCCCCGAAAGATCCAAGCTGTAAGCCATTAGAGGCGCCTCCCAATTAAAGCCAGACAAAAGAGAACGATCGTTCGCATCGCTGCTTTCGCGACATAAAATCAAACGCGAGACAGCAATCCTTCCTGAAAATCATTATCAGCGAGTCCCCCGATGAATACCCAAGAAATTCTGGCGCAGTTCGGCCCCCGTGAGGCAATGGAATACGACGTGGTCGTGGTGGGCGGCGGCCCCGGTGGCCTGGCCACCGCGATCCGGCTCAAGCAACTGGCGGCGCAAAAGGGTACGGACATCTCTGTTGTGGTGCTTGAAAAAGGCTCGGAGCCTGGCGCGCACATTCTTTCGGGCGCGGTGATGGATCCAAAAGCGTTGACCGAACTGATCCCGGACTGGAAAGCACAGGGCGCGCCCCTGAACCAATCCGTCACCCGCGATGAGGTTTTGTTTTTGAGTGAGAAGGGTGCCGTCAAGACGCCCGCATTTCTGGTGCCTGACTGCTTTCACAACGAAGGCAACTACGTCATCAGCCTGGGCAATGTGGTGCGCTGGCTGGCACAGCAGGCCGAGAACATCGGCGTTGAAATCTTCCCGGGCTTTGCCGCCGCTGAAGTGCTCTACAACGACGATGGCTCGGTCAAGGGCGTGGCCACCGGCAACCTCGGCGTCGGCAAGGACGGCCAGCCCACCGACAACTTTCAGCTGGGCATGGAGCTGCACGGCAAGTACACCGTGTTCGCCGAAGGCGCGCGCGGCCACCTGGGCCGCCAGCTGATCAACCGGTTCAAACTCGATGAAGGCAGGGACCCGCAAGGCTATGCACTGGGTGTGAAAGAACTCTGGGAGATCGACCCTGCCAAGCACAAGCCGGGCCTGGTCATCCACACCGCCGGCTGGCCCATGGACAGCGAAACTTATGGCGGCGGCTTCATGTACCACCTCGAGGACAACAAGGTCACGCTGGGCATGGTGACCGGCCTGGACTACAGCAATCCGTATCTCAGCCCGTTTGAAGAAATGCAGCGCTGGAAAACCCACCCGAGCATCAAGCAGTACCTCGAAGGCGGCAAACGCATCAGCTACGGCGCACGCGCCATCACCGCGGGCGGCGCACTGAGTCTGCCTAAAACCGTGTTCCCGGGCGGCGCGCTGATCGGCTGTGAAGCCGGTTACCTCAACGCCGCGCGCATCAAGGGCAGCCACGCCGCCATCAAGAGCGGCATGCTGGCCGCTGAGGCCGCGTATGACGCCGTCACCGCCGGCCGCCAGCACGACGAGCTGGCCGCCTACCCAGAGGCCTACGCCAAGAGCTGGCTCGCACAGGAGCTGAATCAGTCGCGCAACTTCAAGTCCTGGTTCAAGAAGGGCCTGTACGTCGGCGCCTTCATGACCGGCATCGAGCATTGGCTGCTGCCCAAGCTGGGCTTCAAGTCGCCGCCCTGGACCATTCACAACAGTGTTCCCGACTACGCCAAGCTCAAACCGGCGGCCGAGTGCACGCCCATCGTGTACCCCAAGCCCGACAACAAGATCACTTTTGACCGATTGAGTTCGGTGTTCGTTTCAAACACCAACCACGAAGAGCACCAACCCGCACATCTGACGCTGAAAGATGCGAGCGTTCCGGTCAACATCAATCTCGCCAAATACGCGGGTCCTGAAAGCCGCTACTGCCCTGCCGGCGTTTACGAATTCGTTAAAAACCCTGACAACTCTGATCGCCTGCAAATCAACGCACAAAACTGCGTTCACTGCAAAACCTGCGACATCAAGGATCCGACACAGAACATCGTGTGGGTGACTCCCGAAGGTGGCGGCGGTCCCAACTACAGCGGCATGTAGGCTGCTTTCGCAGGCGATGGCATTCGCGCTCGTGAGGACACCCGCACGAAGCGCTGCAATTTTTTAAAGGCAACGCGGAGTTCGCGTGCGCCAAATCTTTGTGACTTTCTGTCCGCCATGGCGTGGACAAAAACGACCGCCTGCGCAGTGCAACGCCTCGCTGGCGGTCGTTTTTCCGCAATCGCTCACATGTGCTTACCGAACGATTCGAAACGCTTTGCCGTCTGCTGAAAGCTTCCGACGCACGCACGGGGCTTACGCTGACATCCTTTCTTTGCGCGCCCCCGACACTCATCGCTAAGCCCTGAAAAAGGAGTAGCCTCGCAGGTGTTTCGATGCCATGCTGTCATGCAATCTTCCGATCTTCCGGTAGGTTCAGCAGCGTGATCGGCGCGCGATTCCATCTCCAAACCAACTGCTGCAATGCGGCCTTTAGCAATGACCTTGAACAAACCCAGTGTGCTGTTAACCGGCGGAGCCGGTTACATCGGTAGCCACACTTTTGTGGCGCTGGTGGAGGCCGGTTATCAACCGGTCATCCTTGACGATTTTTCCAATAGCCATCCCGCCGTGCTGCAAAGGCTCGAACAACTGACGGAACAGCCTGTGATTTGCGAACGCGGGAATGTGCTGGACACCCCATGGGTGGTCGAAGTCCTTCAACGTCATCGCTGTGTGGCCGCCATTCACTTTGCCGGATTCAAGGCAGTGGGAGAAAGCGTCCAGAAGCCACTCATGTACTACCAGAACAATGTGGGCGGCCTCTTGAGCTTGCTGCAGGCCATGGAAACCACCGAATGCCGTTCCGTCGTGTTCTCTTCGAGCGCGACCGTTTATGGTGACCCTGCCAGCGTACCCATTGATGAGCAGTTTCCGTGCGCGCCGGAAAGCCCCTATGCCCACACCAAGCTGATGTGCGAAAACATCCTGGCATCGCTGCGGACGTCAGACCCGGCCTGGCGGGTGGGCGTGCTGCGTTATTTCAACCCGGTGGGCGCCCACCCGAGCGGGTTGATCGGCGAAGACCCCAGCGGCATTCCCAATAACCTGATGCCTTATGTCACCCAGGTGGCTGTCGGAAAACGCGCCATGGTGAATGTTTTTGGCAATGACTACCCGACACCCGACGGCACAGGCGTGCGCGACTACCTGCATGTGACCGACCTTGCCGCAGGCCACGTCGCCGCTGTGAGCGCGCTGCTTGCGCACGGCAAGAGTTTCACCATCAACCTGGGCACCGGCGAAGGCACCAGCGTGCTTGAAGTGATCCAGGCATTTGAACGGGCCAGCGGACGTTCGATTCCGTATGAATTTGCGCCGCGAAGAGCAGGCGATGTCGCGCAATATTTTGCCGATGTTTCTCTGGCGGGCAGCCTTCTGGGCTGGCGGGCCCAATGCACCATGGACGACATGTGCCGTGATTCCTGGCACTGGCAGCAACGCAATCCCGAAGGCTACCGAACCGTGACCTCAAGTCCGCCAGCACTACAGGTTCCAGTACCTGCGAGTTCGAACGTCTCCGCCCGGCCGGCAGTCGGTATGTGAAACAGCGCGGCGCCGGTGCATGACTCATCTTGAAACAAATAACGCAGCCGAATGGGAACAAAACACATTTCCTTTCGCAGCACGAACCGGGCCATAAGCCGTTCGGACTATTGTCAATTGCTGCACTGCACAACACACTCTTCATCTGCTTTTGACAGAGGAGAAATTCATGCCTAAAGCCCTGATTACCGCCGTTCTGGCTGCTTCCCTGGCGGCAGCATCGGCTGCTTACGCTTCGCCTCCCCTCCCAACCGCCCAATCCCTTGCCGCCCCCGCCGGGAACGCTTCAATGGGCGAAAAAAACACGCGCTTGAAGCTGCAAACCGGCGCCGAGACAGTCAAGGTCCGCGCCGTCTACAGCCCGGACGTGCGCGCCAACCCCTCCACGGATGAACCTGATGCGGGCGAATCCGGCTGGCGGTCTTACGGCATGCTGCTGGCTACCTTGGTACTGATGGGCGTGATTGCCGTGCGGCGTTTCACGACGGGAAGGCCCTGAGCATGAGCGGCCTCGGACGGCCGGGCGTTACCGCCGTCAAATGGAGCGCCGTTTCCACGGCTGCACGCTTTGGTCTGCAACTGGTGGCTCAGGTGGTGCTGGCGCGCACACTGGGACCAGAGATTTTCGGCGTCTTTGCCATCGGCATGGTGGTGTTGACTTTCGCCACTTTCGTGTCCGGCTTTGGGTTCAGCTGGAGCCTGCTGCAGCGCACGACCCTGACCGACGAAGACGTCCGCTTTGCCTGGACCTGGCAACTGGTCGTGGGTATTGCCACCATGGTGGCCCTGTACTTTCTGGCACCGCTGCTGTCGATTTATTTCAGGGAACCGCGTGCGCAGTCCGTCATCGAATGGCTGTCGCTGGCGTGCCTGCTGGGCGCAGCCGCAGCGCCAGCCACCTACTTGCTGCAGCGTGACCTGAATTTCCGCGCGGTGGGCCTGATCCAGGTCGGCAGTTATGCCGCCGGCTATGTCGCGGTGGGCGTTCCCATGGCGCTGCTTGGCCAGGGCGAGGCCTCATTGGTCGCAGCATGGCTGGTACAGGCCGTGGTGGTCTTCATCGCGAGCTACGCGCTCAAGCCACATGCGCTGCGTCCACTGTTCTGGTATGCCGACGCCAAATCTGCAGTCGGGACGGGGCGCACGGTCTTTTTCACCAACATCGTCAACTGGATGCTCAACAACCTGGACCGCGTATTGATAGGACGGCTGCTCAATGCGCAGGCTTTGGGCCTTTACAACGTGGCCTACAACCTTGCAACCATGCCCAACACCTTGCTGCTCGGCGCGCTTCAACCGGCCTTCCTGGCGGCGGGCGCGCGCCTGCAAACCGACCTGCCGCGGCTGGGCCGCGCTTACCTGCAGATGCTGGCCACCATTGTGGTGTTGGGGCTGCCCGCTTTTGCGACGATGGCCTTCCTGGCTCCCGACATCGTACGGGTCCTGTATGGGCCCGCGTGGAGCGACGCGGCATGGGTGCTGGGAGTCTTGTTCCTCTGCATGCCGGCCTACGTGGTCTGGGGCCTGTCGACACCCGTGTTGTGGAACACCGGGCGCAAGCACTATGAATTCATGCTGCAGCTTCCCCTGATCGCCGTGGGCGTCTTCGGTTTTTACCTGTTTGCAGGCCAGGGCATCCACATGGCGGCGATTGTCGCGGGGTCGCTGCTGGTGCTGCGCGCCGCTGTCACGGGCACTGCGGCATTCCGTGCGCTGAATCTCGGCTGGACGGCCCTTTTGCCGGATGCCCTGCGCGGGCTGCTGTTGTGCGCCGCGTGCATTCTGGGCGTGATGGCCGGGCAGCATGCGGTTGCAAGATTTGACCTGCCTCTGCTTTCGCTGATGGTTGGCGGTCTGTCCGCTGCGGTTCTGCCGGTCTTGTTGCTGGCACTGAGGCCGCAACTGCTGGGCCAGGAGACATCCGAGATGGTGATCCGCTTCGTTCCTGCTCTGGCGAAATTCCTGCGCCGCGGTAACGTGTTGCGCAACGATCTCGCGAAGCCGCTCGAGCAGGCACTCTGAGGCACTACCGTGGACCAAGCGATCGTTCTCTCTGTTTTGGTGGCCGGCGCCATTTTGGCCGCACTGCTGGCAGCACTGGGCGTAGCGGGCGCGGTTCACTTCACGTCGCGCCGGGCACACGGCTACATGCACCTCATTTTCTACGCCATCCTCGGGATGGTGGCCATGAGCAATTTTCTGTCGGGACGGGACCTCTCGAGCAGCGCGATGAAATTTGACGAGGTCGCGGTGGTGGTACGCCATCCGCTGGTAGCCTTGGCCCAGCCGCTGGTCTCTCTCTTGCTGCTGACGCTGGCGGGGGAGCGCATCATCACGCACTGGCTCCAGCGCGACCGGACGGTGCAGGCGCCGCCGGTGATGTTGATCACCTTTATCATTTTCTGGGCAGGCACCGTGGCGGCGCCTGCCCTGCTGGGCCTGCACCCGCATGTCTCGCACGACTACGTGTACCCGCTGCTGATCGGCATCGCGGCGGTATTGGCCACCAGCATCGAGCGCGACCTGGCTTACAGGGCGGCACGCGACGCCCTGCTGCTTTTCATGGCGGCGGGGCTGGTGCTGATTCCTTTCAAACCCGCACTGGTGCTGGACCTTTCCTACACCCAGGGGTTGCTGCCGGGAGTGCCACGGCTGGCGGGCCTGGCTGCCCACGCCGTCTCGCTCGGCATGCTGGCCCAACTGGGGTTGCTGTGCCTGCTGGCGCGACCCCTGCAGCGCATCTGGCTTAACCGCATGGCCTGGGGCATGGGCCTGCTTGTGCTTTTCCTGGCCCAATCGAAAACGGCCTGGATTTCCTTTACCTTGTGCTCTGCCTGCATTCTGGCAGTGCGCCAGGGCCCTGCATTCATGCGCCGCGCCAGCGACCCGGTACGGCCGGAATTCGGCATCGCCGCGCTGCTGGGCTTCATGGTTGCAGTGACGAGCATCACGCTGGTGCTGATGTTTGGCGATATCGACGCGCGCATGGCCAGCTTCTTTGACAGCGCACAAGGCGCGCAGCTCGCCTCCATGACCGGCCGCGACCAGATCTGGGCCATCGCCTATGACGAGTGGCAGCGCAACCCCGTGTTTGGCTATGGGCCAACGCTATGGGACGCCAGTTTTCGCGAAAGCATTGGTATGCCCAACGCGACCCACGCGCACAACCAGTTCATGGACACGTTGTCGCGCTCGGGCACGGTGGGCGCGGCGGCTTTGGTGGTGTATGCGTTGGTGTTGCTGGTGCTGTCCGTTCGCTATGCGCGTGCCACCGGGGGCCTGTCACTGGCGCTGTTTGTCGCGCTCGCGTTGCGCTCGATCAGCGAAGTGCCGCTTCTGCTCTTTGGCTATGGGCCTGAGCTAACGACCCACATCCTGTTGCTGGTGACGCTGGCCGCCTCGGCACGCGAGGCTCATGCCCGCACAAGGCAACCGGCAAATCCAATGGAAAATGCCGCGCCCCATTTCCCTGGAGGCTTCCGCCCGTCTCCCGCCACCTCTCGAGTACGACTATGAAGTTTTCAGTGGTTATTCCGCTTTACAACAAGGCGCGCTACATCCAGGACACCATCACGTCGGTGCTGGCACAGTCTTTTACAGACTTTGAAGTCATTGTGGTGGACGACGGATCCACCGACGGCGGCGCCGAGCTGGTCAGCTTCATGCCTGACCCGAGGATACGCCTGGTGCGCCAGGCCAATGCCGGAGTTTCTGCCGCCCGCAATCTCGGCATTGCACACGCCGCGGGCGAATGGGTTGTCTTTCTCGATGCCGATGACTGGCATCACCCCCAGTACCTGGTCACGCTTGTATGGGCGCAGGCGCAATACCCTGCGGCCGACACCCTGGCCACAGACTTTTTGCCGGTTCCTGACGCGCCCACGATGTGGCCACCGCGCTGGCCAGCGATGCCAGAGCAACCCGAGGTGGAGCTGATCACCGACCTGCCCCGGCGCTGGATGCGCGCACCGTCCTTGTGTACCAGCGCCGTCTCGGTCAGGAACGCACGCCTGCGGCAGATGCAGCCCTGCTTTCCCGTCGGCGAATCGCACGGCGAAGACCTGGACCTGTGGTTCCGTCTGGCAGAGAAGACGCCTGTCGCGCTGGTCCGCTCGCCTTTAATGGCTTATCGGCTGGCCGTTGAAGGAGGCCTCACAACCCACCACCCCGAGCTGGCCATGCCGCCGTTTCTCGAACGCATGCGGGAGCGCGCGCTGTCAAGCGGTATGACCGCGGCCCAGCGCCGGTCCGCACTGTGGCTGGTGGCTCAACACGAATTAACGCTGGCGCGGCAAGCACTCGCAAGCGGACAACGCCATGAAGGCTTTGGCTGGCTGATTCGGGCACGCCGGGCGGCAGCCGGCAGGCGCTGGTGGCTCACGGCAACCATGCTTTTCGTGCCGGGCCAGATCGTGAAAAACTGGCAACTCTGGCGTACGCGACGGATCATCCCCGCCAATCACGCAGCCGATGCAGCCGAAGCAGGATAAAAAAATGACCTCGAAACCATTCAACGAAACCACGCCGGCGCAGTCATGCCGGGTCTCCGTGATCATCAAGGCCCTCAATGAGGAAAAGCGTATCCGCGAGACCGTCGAAAGCGCCTTGCGGGCTGTTGCCACCGTCGGTGGTGAAGTGATTCTGGCCGACTCTTACTCCACGGACCGCACAGTACAGCTGGCCAGCGCCTACCCCATCCGCATTGTCCAGCTGGCCAATCCCGCTGATCGCAGCTGCGGTGCAGGTCCCCAACTGGGCTACCAGCATTCACACGGCGAGTTTGTTTACATCCTCGATGGAGACATGCAAATGCGGGAAGGCTTTCTCGCAGAAGCCCTCGCCTTTCTGGAATCCCATCCCGAGGTCGCGGGCGTCGGCGGCCGGCTGGTGGAACAAAATACCGAAAGCCTCGAATACATGGCGCGCGAAGAGCGCGCCTCGCCTCATCTGCAGCCTGGCCAGGTTGACCGGCTTGACGGCGGCGGGCTTTATCGACGCAGCGCCATCGAAGCAGCGGGGTATTTTTCGGACCGTAATCTTCACAGTTACGAAGAATTCGACCTTGCCATCAGGCTGCGGGCTCTCGGTTGGCGTCTGTGGCGCCTGCCGGCGGATGCGGCCAACCATTTTGGCCACGACGCCCCGCCCTACCGCTTGCTGATGCGACGCTGGCGCACACGCTACATCTGCGGGCTGGGCGAATTGGTACGAGCCGCCGCTGGCCAGCCTCGCCTGCATCTGGCGCTGCGGGGTCTGCGCGAACTTCGCCTTTATCTTGCGGTGCTGGCTTGGTGGGCGCTCATGGGCAGTCTCCTGTTCTGGCCGGTTTCCGCATCCCTGCGCATGGCCTTGTTCTGCGGTATCGGCACCGCCCCGGTATTGCTGATGACTTGGCGGAAACGCTCCATCACCAAGGCGCTGTATTCGGTCGTGTCGTGGTGTTTTAATGCCGCGGGCCTGGTACGCGGCCTGCTGCGTCAGCAACGCCCGGCTCGCGAGGCCATTGCCAGCCGGATACTCAAGGACCCCGCAACGCAGTTGCGTCACGCCGTCCAGGGGAGCCGGCATTGAGAAGCCCCGACGAAGGCCTGCAGAAACAGCAGGCGACGCAGCAGTTTTCGGGCGTACAGATTCTGAGATTTGCCGCGGCCATACTGGTGGTGGTCATGCACATCACGCAGGCCATTTCCATCCATATCAGCGGCACCGGTCCGACACACTACTGGGCTGATGGTTCAGCAGGCGTAGACATCTTTTTTGTCATCAGCGGCTTTGTTATGGCCATGTCCACGTCGGCCCTTCCTTCCAGCGGTGCGGCGCGTGCAGCAGCTGCGTGGGTGTTCATGCGGCGGCGCTTGCTGCGGATAGCGCCGCTCTACTGGTTCTACACCTTGCTGAAGGTCGCCCTGTTGCTCGCCGTGCCAACCCTTGCATCGCGCGCCTCCGTGGAACCGGGCCACCTTATGGCGTCCCTTTTGTTCATTCCGGCCGTGAGCCCATGGGGCCTTGTGTTGCCCACACTTCCCGTCGGCTGGACCTTGAACTTTGAAATGCTTTTTTATGCGGTGTTTGCTGCGGCGATTGCATTGGGCGCACCTCGTATCCGGTTTTGCCTGCTCGTGTTCTTGCTGGTTTTCCTGGCGGGGCGCTATGTGCCGAACTCCGTCGTGCTCGGGTTTTATGCCCAGTCCATTGTGTTCGAGTTCATTCTGGGCGTCTGCATTGCCTATGCCTTCTTAAACTTCCGCCGTCCATCACCCGGCGTCGGACTGATCGTCGCAGCCATCGGCGTGGCTTTCATGTTTGTCCCTGACTGGGGTCACTCGATGGACCGCTTCACCACATGGGGTTGCGGTGCGGCCCTTATCGTGCTGGGATCGGTGTGGCTCGAACCCTGGACCCTGCGTGCGCCGCTGTCATCGCGACTGTCTTTTCTGGGCGACGCCTCCTATTCGATCTATCTCTCGCATACCTTTGTGGTGCCCGCCGGTGTGTTGGCCTTGAAAAAACTGGGCGTGCAGGACAACCTCCTCATCGTGCTCGC
Organism: Polaromonas sp.; assembly: GCF_039932935.1. GTDB lineage: Bacteria > Pseudomonadota > Gammaproteobacteria > Burkholderiales > Burkholderiaceae_C > Polaromonas. Next base: position 146,777 of record NZ_JBDTPB010000009.1, on the reverse strand, counting down.
CGTGGGTCTGGCGGTAGTGGTCGCCGGCTGCATCTCCTACGTGTGGCTGGAGCGCCCCATGACCACCTTCTTCAAGCGCGCGCTGTCCAGGACGCCCGGTCCGTCTACAAAGCTACAGGAAAGTAAAACATGAGAAGTGAATCGTTGCCGCATTCAGCTGCACGAGAACGCCAAGGGCGTTATATCTACCTGGCCTGCCCCTGGACACCCATGGGCGGCGGCATGTTCAAGATCGCAGACTACTTGATCCAGGCGCAAGCTTTTTCCGCCACGGCCAACGCCGCAGAGCTTCGTCCGCTCGACACGCGCGGCGGCGCCAACGCGCTGTACTCGTTTTGGGTGCTGGCAACCGCCCTGGTCAAAATCGTACGCGGCAAACTCAACGGCCGGCTGGCTGGCGTGCACGTGAACATGGCCGAGCGCCTGAGTCTTTTTCGCAAAAGCGTGATCATCGTGGCTTGCCGTGCCCTTGGCATTCCGGTGGTGCTCCATTTGCACGCTGCGCAGCTTCATCATTTCTACCGGTCACTGCCTGGGGCCCTGCAAATGCTCACGCGCTGGGTATTTTCGTTGCCGACGAGTTGCGTGGTACTCGGAGCCGCCGCGCGACGCTTCGTGACCGAAGATCTCGGCGTTCCGGCCCACCGCGTGGAAATCGTCATCAATGGCGTTCCTGAACCGACCCATGCGAGGCGCGATGCCTCTGAAACCTTGCAACGCGTGCTTTTTATGGGCAATCTGTCAGAGCGAAAAGGGGTGTCCGATCTGTTGCAGGCATTGGCGCTGGCGGGATTCGACGCTTCACGCACCGAAGTGATTCTGGCAGGAGGCGGTGACATCGACACGTACCGGACGAAAGCCAGGCAGTTGGGCATTGAGAAGCTCGTCAATTTCGCGGGCTGGTCAGACCAGCAGCAGGTCGCGCGCCTGATGGCGCGCGCCGACGTGCTGGTGCTGCCTTCCTACGATGAAGGCCTGCCGCTGGTCATTCTGGAAGCCATGGCCAACGGCGTCGCGGTCATCTGCACACCGGTGGGTGAAATACCTTCGGTGCTGACCGACGGCGTCAATGCCCGCTTTGTGCAAGCGGGGGACGCCGACGGCATTGCCAGGTCCTTGCAGCGCGTGCTGAATGATCCTGATCTGAGAACCTCCCTGGAACGCAATGGGCGGGCCATCTATGAACAGCAGTTCTCGCTGTCCCACTTCTTTGTCAGCATTGCGCGCATCCACCAGCGCAACTTCGGGGTGGCAGCCCAGCCCTCGCGCGCTACCAGGCCGCTACCGGAGGCCAGCCCATGATCATGCAAGCTGATGAGATTCAGGGTGGCAGCCGCTTACAGGCGGACGTTTGCGTGGTGGGGGCCGGTCCCGCCGGAATAGCGTTGGCGATGGCGCTGTCAGAACAAGGACATTCGGTGCTGCTGCTGGAGTCCGGTCAACTGCAGGCACACGCGCCTACCCAAGCGCTCTGCGAAGGGGAAGTGGCCGATGAACGCCTGCACAGCCCACCCGGCAAATACCGGCAAAGGCGCCTGGGCGGATCGACAGCCATCTGGGGCGGGCGCTGCATGCCCTTTGATCCCATCGATTTTGAAACCCGCAACTACATTCCGCACAGCGGGTGGCCGTTGTCCTACGAAGACCTTGCGCCCTATTACCCGCAGGCCAATGCCCTTGCAGAAGCCGGACGCTTTATTTATGACGCCGGCGATGCGCTGGACCCGGGAACCGGTCCGATGATCGCGGGTTTCGAGAGTTCGCGTGTGCTGACCAACGGGCTGGAGCGCTTTTCATGCCCTACGCATTTTGGCAACCGCTATGCGCGGCGACTCGAATTGGCGCCGAATATCCAGGTGTTGCTCGGCGCCAATTGCACGGGGCTGCGGCTGCATGCCGATGGTCGGGCGGTACGCGAACTCGAAGTGCGCACTTTGGCCGGAAGTCGTTTTTCCGTCACGCCCAACATCACGGTGTTGGCCATGGGCGGGCTGGAAACGGCGCGCTTGCTGCTGGCGTCTCACGACGTCGTAGCGCAGGGCGTTGGCAATCAGCATGATGTGGTGGGTCGCTATTACATGTGCCACATCGCCGGCAACGTCGGGACCCTGACCATTCACGGCCCTGCACGCAACGTACGACACGGCTATGAAATCTCGCCCGAAGGCATCTATTGCCGGCGCAGGTTGTCTGTGGTTGCGCATGAGCAAAAACGTCTAGGCCTGGCCAACGCAGTCGCCCGCCTGCACTTTCCACGCATCACGGATCCCGCACATCGCAGCGGCGTGCTCTCGGGCCTTTTTCTGGCGAGAAAGCTGATCAGCTATGAATATAGCAAGCGGCTTAACGATGGCGCCCCTCCAACGACGGCCGCATATGCCCGCCATATGCTCAACGTGCTCACCGATCCAGTCGATACTGCCGCGTTTTTGGCGCACTGGCTTAGCCGGCGTTCACTGGCCGAGCGGAAATTTCCCTCGGTGATCTTGCGAAACCGCACCAATCGCTTTAGTCTTGAGGTCCACGGCGAGCAGGTTCCCCAGGCTCACAGCAGGGTCACGCTGGCCGATACCGTCGACGCATTGGGCATGCCTCGTCTGAAAGTCGACTGGCGCTACAGCCAGGCTGATATCGATTCGGTGCGCGGAACCCTCGACGTCATGGCCGAAGAATTTGCGCGCAGCGGAAAAGCCCGTTTGGATTACAACCGCCATACCCTTGAGGAAGACCTCATGCGTTTTGGCGCCTACGGTGGACATCACATCGGCACGGCGCGCATGGGCCGCGATGCAAGCACCAGCGTGGTCAATGGCGACTGCCAGGTTCACTCGGTCCATAACCTCTTTGTTGCCGGCAGCGCCGTTTTCCCCACCTCCAGCCAGGCCAACCCGACCTTGACCCTGATTGCAATGGCGCTTCGGCTCGGCGAAACGCTGTCACAGCGCCTGCGCGCTGAGCGCTCGCCTCTCGAGCTCAAGGAGGCCGCATGAAGGTGCTGGTATTGGGCGGCTCCGGCTACATCGGCACGCGCCTGATGGAAATGCTGCGCGGTACGTCCTGGGCTGAGGCCACAGGCGCATCCAGGCGAAAAAATTCTGCCAAAGGTATATCAGGCCCGCAAACTGGTTGGCTCGAAGTTGACGCTCGCGACGCCTCGCAGCTGGCGACGGCAATCACAGGTTTTGACGCAGTCATCAACTGCGTGGCGGGCGACGCCGCGTCGATTTCAGACGGTATGCGCGCGCTCGTGGATGCGGCGCTCCAGACGGGCTGTCCTCGCATTGTTCATTTGAGCACCATGTCGGTTTATGGTCATGCTGAAGGTCTGGTTCAGGAAGATGCGCCGCGTGATCCCGGCTTGGGTTGGTATGGCCGCGCCAAATGTGACGCAGAAGCCATGCTGGAAACCTATGTGCGTGGTGGCGGTGAAGCTGTGATTCTGCGGCCGGGTTGCGTGTACGGGCCGGGCAGTGAGCTCTGGGTCGGACGCATCGGGCGATGGCTGCAGTCCGGGCGCCTTGGCGACCTCGGGATCGCAGGCGATGGCTGGTCCAATCTCGTGCATGTAGACGACGTTTGCCAGGCGCTGTTGACCGCATTGCGCCTGCCGATGGCGCCCGGCGAGCTGCCGTGCATCAACCTCTCGGCACCAGACAGCCCCCGCTGGAACGAATACTTTGTCGACCTGGCACTCCAGATCAAGGCGACACCCGTGAGGCGCATCAGCCGGCGCCAGCTGCAGCTGGACTCCTGGATAGGCGGGCCGCCATTGAAGGCCGCTGAGCGGGCATTGAAGTTTCTCGGCCAGCACCCCAGACGGCTTCCCGATGCCTTGCCGCCTGGACTGGTCCGCTTGTGGTCTCAGCATATTCACATGGATGCACGCGCCGCCTCGGAAAAGCTGGGACTGGCCTGGACGCCCTACAGCACCGCGGTGTGCGATTCGGCCCGTTGGTTTCTGGACCAGGCATCGGCAAATCGCCAACCCATGGAAAAAATTGCATGCCTTCCCTGAAAGCTGATATTTACCGCAGATTCGGGCGTTCCGACGGGCACCTCGCACTGAAAGGCGCTCTTCTGGACCCTGCGTTCCGTGTGGTGGTGACCTTGCGGCTGTGCCAGTCAGCACAACAGCTTCCGACGCCATGGCGATGGCTGCTTGCCGTTCCCGCGAAATTTCTCTATCGCTTGACGAGCCAATTGGCAGGAGTTGAGATTCCGTGGCGGACCACCATCGGTCCCGGGCTTGCACTCACGCATGGGCGAGGAATTGTGGTGAATGCCGGCGCGCATATCGGCAGCAATGTCACGCTGTTTCATGGTGTCACGATCGGGCAACGCGACTACGTGGACAACGAAGGCCAACGGCGCACCGCTTGCCCGGTGATTGAAGACGAGGTCTGGCTCGGGCCGCACGCGATTGTGGTAGGTGGAATCACGGTCGGAAAAGGCAGCCGGATTGCCGGCGGGGCTTACGTTTTTGAAAACATTCCTCCCTACAGCGTGGTGCTGGGAAATCCTGGAAAGATTGTCAGAAGCAACTGCACGCCTGACGTGGACAACCGGTATGTGCCGATCCCATCGGGTGAACAAGATCAGCACGTGCGATCGCAGCGCCACGCCCCGGCGGTCAATGCCACATCAGCGCCGATTCAACGACGCCAGGCGCAAGGCCCGCGTTAAAAACAGCGGATTGCCGATCACGTAGCGCTGAAACAGCCGGCGGGGTTCCAGAGCCAGGCGAAAGAGCCATTCCATACCGGCCTTTTGCATCCACAACGGTGCGCGTGGTGTTTTGTCGCCCAGAAAATCAAGGATGGCACCGCCGCAAACAATCAGGCAGGGAAAGTCCAGCAAACCGCGCAGTCTGGCCGCCACCTCTTCCTGCCGGGGCATTCCCATGCCAAGCACAATCAATGCCGGTTGATGCTGGACCGCCAGCAGCGCATACGCTTCCACATCCAAAAAGCCATGCGCTGTAATGGTCTGGCTGTGGGGCGCCAGGTCCTGCTGGACACGCAGCCGGGCTTTGGCCAGATAGGGGTCGCGCGTCCCGAACAATGCGATGCGGCGGCCATCAAACGCCCGGATCAATTGCGGAATAAAGTCGGTTCCATTGAGGTTGAGGCCGGGCTGCATCCGCAGCAACCGAAACAGCGTGGCCATGCCCGAGCCATCGCGTAAAACCAGATCGGCCGAGCGCATCGCTTCAAAAAAAGGCACAGACGCCACCATGGAATTCATGGCGTGCGCATTGGCAAAAGCCAGTACCAGCGGCCTCGCGGGGTGGGCCAGGGATGCCAGCAACGCCTGGCTGTCAACCGGGCTTTGCACCCGCTCGATCTTCTGCACAAGCAATGCCCAACGCTCACGCCAATCCGCGGGGCTATCGAAGGAAATGTTCAGCAAGGTGCAGCCCTTCCGTTTGGCGGCATGCCAAAATCACCTCCATGCCCCCCACCACTTTTTCGGAAAATCTCCCGCAGACCGTTCGCATCCTGGCAGCGCTCAGCGTGATCCTGGCGGCCACAGCGCTGTACATACTTGGCGCCCAACCCATTGCGGTCGGGCTGTTTCCGTCGCCCTGGGACAAACTGGCACACCTGCTGGTCTTCGGCATGTTGGGCGCGGCAGTCGGCATCGCAAGCGGCTCGCACGGATGGCGCTTGACGCTCCGCTGCGTGACGGGAGCCATCGCGGTGGGAGTCATGGACGAGTTGCACCAGGCCTTTCTGCCGGGCAGATCCGCCAGCTGGTCTGACCTGGCAGCGGACGCGGCGGGCGGGCTTCTGGGCGCGGCAGCGCTGAGGGCAGTCCACAAATTCGGAGCGGGCCGCTTCTTCAGGCATCGTTAAGCACGGAGCCGACCAACGCCACGCCAAATTCCCGCAGGCTGTGGGTGAAGCGGGTCATTTGCGGCACTGAACTCACATTTTGCCTGGCCACCACCAGCGCAGCGCCAGCACGGACGGCGACGGTGTGCGCGTCGGCGCATTCGCTGGCAGGAGGGGTATCGATGATGATGACGTCGAAATCCTCACCCAGCGATTGAAGCAACTTGGAAAACTCCTGCCGACCCAGCAGCTCCTGCGGATTGGGCGGAATCACCCCCGCCGGCAACACCGACAAATCCTGCAGGGCCGGTATGCTGATAACTGCCTCGGGGCCGGCACGACCCGCGAGCATGTCGGACAGCCCTGCCGTTGCACCCAAGTTAAACAGCTGGTGCTGGCGCGGCGTGCGCATGTCCGCATCGACCAGCAGGGTACGCTCCCCAAGCTGGGAAAACACGATCGCCAGATTTGCCGCGATATAGCTGCGCCCTTCTTTCGCTCCGGCGCTGACGATCGCCAGGCCGCGTCGTTCAGCCCCGGTGTCAAACCAGCGCAGCATCAATTGGCTGCGCAGGGCGCGCAATTGTTCAACCGGCTGGCTGCCCGGCTGGTAGGCCGCCACAAGCTCCCGGCTGAGCTTGGTTTCATTGGCCAGATAGGGATAGTCGAACTGGACAGACAGGGCAAAACGCACGTCGTCATCGCTGAGCAGGCCCAGGGCCTTGCCTGAGTCACCGAAGCGCAAGCCGCGGTCACGTTGAAAGTGAAGAATGCGCTCCGCGTCCGGAGGGGACAAACGCCCTGCGTCAACAAGAATGGTGCCCATCGAACGGCCTGCGCCGGTGGCGGGCTTGCTCGGAAGCGTCAGAGGTACCGAACGGATGCTCGGCGCGCTGTTTCGTGTCATGCTGTTCCCCCATTGCCCAACATCAGGCGACGTGAACCGGGAAGCCTTCCGGTGCCTCCATCTGCAGAAATGCTTGCCAGTACCGGCAGGCCCAACATCTGTACCAGGTCTTCCGCAGAGCGCACCCGGCGGTTGGACAGTTCGAGCAGCAAGGCGCAGGCAAAACCGAGCAATGTTCCGCCAAAAGCAGCGGCCAGCAGGTTGGTCAGCATTTTCGGGCTCGAAGGATTGACCGGGGCTGTCGCCATGTTCAGGCGCACGACATTGGTCTGGTTGCTCAAGCTCTGCAAGCGTGTCTGCGATGCACTCTGGCTTACAGCCTCGAAGGCGCGCTGTGCCGACTCGACATCGCGGCGGTACACGTTGAGCTCATCCCGCTGCTTGTTCAGCTCAAGCACGCGCGCCTTTTGCGCGCTCACCGCGCCTTGCAGTTCACGCTCCCGGTCCTTGCCGACCCGGTAGGTGGTTTCGATGGATGCGGTGATGCGCGCGGTCTCGGCACCTAGCCGGCTTTTGACGGCAGCCAGCTCGGATTCGGCGCGCTGGCGCTCCGGATGATTGGCGCCAAGGCGGACGCTGATTTCCTGCACCTTGGCCTCCAGCCGCGAAACGTCGGCTTTCAGGCCATTGATGAGCGGGCTTTGCATGACTTCCGCGACGGTATCGCCGCGAGAATTGCGCTTGCTTTGGCTGTCGGTGGTTTCACCCTGGACGGTCGTGAGTTGAGAAGAGATTTCTCCCAATTTCGCCGTTTCGTAGTCCACGCGTTCATCGCTGCTGACGATGCCGGCTTTTTGTTGATACTCCGACAGGCGTGCCTGGGCTTCCTCAAGCTTGGCGCGCGACGCCTTGGTCTGCTCATCAAACCACTCCGCGTAGATTCGTGCAGGCTCGGTCTTCAATCCGAGGTTGATGTCCAGGTAGGCCTGGGCGAAAGTGTTGGCTGTGGTCGCGGCAACATCCGGATCGCTGCCTTTGTAGGTGATGTTGATCACATTGCTTTCGCGTGCCGGGCGCACGTCCAGACCCTTTTGCAGGGACTCCGCCAGCCAGCTCTCAAGCGATCCGCGCCCGTCGGTGGCTTCAAGCCAGCGGGCCTTGGTGCGCGGATCTTCATCGAGCTTGAGCATCTTCACCACACGCTGGGCCACCCGGTCGCTGCCGATGATGTCCACCTGCGTGGCCATATAGCTGGGCGCCACCAGACCGGGCAATGCCGCGCCGCCAGCCACGGGGTCAGGTGATCGCACGTCGACCAGCACGGCAGTCTGGGCGGTGTATTTGCGGGGCAACGCCAGGCTGACAGCCAGCGCTGCCAGCAAGGCGACGAGTACGACCAGTACAACCACCCGATAACGGGCCCGCATGATCAAAAGGAATTGATGGAGTGTCATGGTATTTAAAAGAGGCTTTCACGAACGTAGAGCACATCCTCGGGGCGAACAGGGTCGGTGAGCCGTGGACTGGTTTCTACAACCTTCCCCGAAGCGTCCCGGCGGTGCAGGCGCAGGCGGTTTTCACTGCCGCGCACAGTGGGCCCGCCCCCCTGCGCCAATGCCTGCATCACGGTCATGCCGCGCTCAATGCGGTAAGGCCCGGGGCGCTGGGCTTCGCCGTAGATATAAAACACCGGCGCCTTGTTGACATACAGGGTGTCGCCACCGGCCAGCACAATGTCGTCATCTGATTTTTCGTTCAAGAACAGTCCCGGAATATCAATCACCTTGCGAAACGGCTTACCCTCACGTTGCCCTGTGACGATCAGCACATCGTCACCCGTGGGCGTCACGCCACCGGCTGCGGCCAGCATGTCGCTGACACGCGTATTGAAAGTTTCCAGTGGAAACCGGCCGGGACGGCTGACCTGCCCCAGCACGGCCACCTGGTTACCCCGGACCTGGCGCAACACAATATTGACCTGCGGCACCTTCACAAAACCCCCGTTGCGCAGGGCGTCTGCAATCTTCTTCTCAGCCTCGGAAATTGTCAGGCCGCCAAGTTGCACGCTTCCCACCAGCGGGTAGCTGATCACACCGCTTTCAGACACCCGCGCATCGACCGAAAGATCGGGGCTTTGGTAAACCTGCACGCCAATCGAGTCGCCGGCGCCCAGGCGGTAATCCTGGTTGGCGGGCACTGGCGCCGCAGCAGCTGCGGGAGACACAGCAGCGGGAGAGACCGGAGCGGCTACCGCCGCGGACTGGCTGGAGGGCGCTGGTTGAGCAAACACCGGTGCCGCCAAAATCAGGAACAAGGCTGATACAAACGGGGCAAATTTACGACTCATGGGGTTCATCCTGTTAAAGCCTATTCTGTTAATGCCCATTTTTAGGAGCAGACGATTGCGAAGCGGGTGCAGTGGACAGCGGGCGACACTTCCAGGCGTGGCGTCCCAGTGGCGAGCGTCTAAAGAATTCCATCAAAAACTCGCCAGCGCTGAAAGACCAAAGGCATTGCTGCTGTAGTCAAAACCCGGTTCGCTGGATTTACGCCTGTCACGCTGTACCGACGCCACAAGCTTGAGGGCACGAAGCGCTTGCCACTCCAGCGCTAAAGAAACCAGATTGGTCGTGTCGCGGCGGTCTGTTGCGGCAAAACCCGGCAAAGGCCCGCGGAAGTCGCGCGCCCCATGGTCATAACGCAGTCGCACCGCCGTTTTTTCACTCGGTTTCCACGTCGGCGCGACAAAAAAGCGATACCCCTCGTAGTAGCTGGCTGTGGACGTCTGGTAGCTGCCCAGCTCCCGAACCACACCACCAGCAAGGCTTGTCTTTGCCGTGATGGCCCAGGTTGCATCAAGCTCGCCGGTAAAGCCCGAAAAATCCCGTGCGGCCAACCCATCGTGCTCGCGGTCAAGATAGGACATGCGCCCTTTGAGGGTGACCTTTCCCGTCGGCGCCCAGTCGAGCCGGACTTCGTGCTCGGTGTCGGTGAAGCTGCCCGCGAACGTCGACGACGCCACACGGCCCGGGTAGTCACCGTCGCCCCGTTTATAGCGATAAGCCAGTGACGTGGCCGACGGAAAGACATAGCGCACACCGGCTTCGGCACCGCGTATCCGCGAGTCGCCTTCGAAGGTAAAAGGCTGGCTGCTGGTGCTGGTGCGCTCGAACACCCCGCCGAGCAGCCGCCACGCACCGTCGAGCTCGTATTCCGCATCAAACAGCGTTGAGCGGTTGGTTCGCCGGTTGAGCTGCCCCGCGGTTTGCACATCCGCCGTGTTGTCGACGTACTCGCGCCGGTCGGTCGTCAGGTTGCCGTGCAGGGCCGGCGTGAAACTCCAGCGCCAGGCCGCCGCGTAGTTCACCGCAGTGAAATCAAGATTGGAAAAACGGCTGTAGTGATGATCCTCAACCGCGGCGTCGACCTCAAACCGCTGAAGCCCCATGGGCTTGTTGATCTTGAACCCTGCTGTCGTCACGGAAACAGTGTCCGCGCGGTCTGTCGTTCCGATCAGCGCCTGGGCGTTTGCCGTGTCGGACAGCCGAAAGACGTTGCTGTCGTGCGTGACGGACTGCCCGGCCTTGAATTGGAGGGTGTCAAGGTCGTCGGCATGCGCCGACAAGGGAAACAGGCTCAGCAAAAGAAGAGGCAGGGGAAGAAGGTCACGGTGGGGCATCAGCAGTCCTTTTTGTTTTACTTTTAGTAAGCCGCGCTGTCCTTGAAGACCAGGCGGACGGTTCTCAAAATGATATAAAAATCAAGTTGCAAAGACCAGTTTCGGAGGTAGTCAAGATCGCAGTCGATGCGCGACTGCATCTTGTCGAGCGTGTCGGTCTCACCGCGCTGCCCGTTCACCTGCGCCCAGCCGGTGATGCCCGGCCTGACCTTGTGGCGAACCATGTAGCCCTTGATCAGCGAGCGGTACATTTCGTTGTGCGCCACGGCGTGCGGCCGCGGACCGACAATGCTCATGCGGCCCTGCAGCACGTTGATGAATTGCGGCAGCTCGTCCAGCGAAGTCCTGCGCAAGATGGCGCCCAGGCGGGTGATGCGCATGTCGTTCTTGCGGGCCTGCTGAATCGTGCCGCCGTCTTCGGTGACGGCCATGGAGCGGAACTTGTAGACCAAAATCTGTTCGCCATCGAGTCCATAGCGCCGCTGTTTGAAAATGACTGGCCCAGGCGAATCGAGCTTGACCATGAGCCCGATCACCAGCATGACCGGGGAAATCAGCAGCAAGATCAGCAGCGACAGCACAATGTCACTGGCGCGTTTCAGCACACCGTTGACACCCCGGAACGGCGTGTCGCAGACCGAAATCACCGTGACCCCGCACACCGAATCGCTTCGTCCCTGTATCAGGTCCGTGATGAACATGTCGGGAACGAAATAAATGGAGGCGGTCGTGTCTTTCAGGCCGTCCAGCACCTGCAGGATGCGCGGACGTGAAGCCATGGGCAGCGAAAGGTAGATGAACTGGATACGGTGCTTCTTGACATAGGCCGGAAGGTCGTCAATTTTTCCGACCAAGGGGTAGTCGTCCTGCGATTCGCGGCGTTCTTCTCCGCGATCGTCAAAGAAACCTTTCAAATCAATTCCTGAATAGGCTGAACCGGCTATGTGCCGGGCCAGGGAAACGCCCTGCTCGTTCATGCCTACGATGACAGCGCCCTTCACTGCCCCCTGAAGCTTCAGCAGCTGCGGGGCCGCCGCACGCAAAGCCAGGTGAGCCCCGGCCTGGGCGACAGGCGCTACCCACAGCCAGTTGCCCAAAACGGCCATGGAGAACTTGTGGAAGTATTCGGTGACGAACCCCGTCAGCAGCAGCAGGCCAGCGATCCAGACCCAGTGAAATGCGATTTTTGAGAAGACCTTCCACACGGGCAAGCGCAACTGCGAGGTGCCCGGAAATGTCAATGAAAAAACGATGACGGAAAGGATCAGGTAGGCCGGTCGCACCGACCCCTCAAAGAAAAAAGCCAACCCCCACAGCGAGAACACCAGAACAAGAGGATCCAACGCCGCTTCGACAGCGGTGAAGAGGTGGCTTCTGCCCAAGCCCATGGAGCGGGGCTCGCGCCGGTCAAGCCACGCGGAGGCTGAGTTGAGCTGGTTTACGGGGGTTACGTTATCCATGCAAGCTCACCCGCGTAATTCTGGAAACCGCCTGGGCCCGGTTGAAGACATTGAGTTTCTGAAATATGCGCTGCATGTGGTTTTTTACGGTGTAGCCACTGATGTTGAGGATGGTCCCGATCTCGGCATTGGTTTTGCCCATGGCAACCCACGCCATGATCTGGGTTTCACGTTCGCTGAGGCCGCAAGCGTCGTCAGGCAGGCTTCGCGCGGCCACCGGGGGTTGTGGATGTTGTTGCGGCAACAACGCGATCTGGCGCAACGCATGGTCTATGGAGGGCATCAGCACCTTCACTGCCCGTTGCGCGGGCTCCGCCGGAATCACGCCCGTGCTCAGAAATGCATACAGGCACGTCTGACGCGCCCTTTCGTCATGCATTGCATGAACCAGCACCGAGCGCATGCCGGACAGCACGTGGGGGAAAGAGCCGGGCAAGCTGGCATTGCCCATGAGGTGAGCGAACAGGTTGAAATCGAGACGACATGGCATCGCACCACCAGCCACCCAATGGTCATGCAGCCGGCGCAGTAAAAAAGGAACGCCTTCTGTGCCGGGCCCATACGAGCGCGCGCCGGGCAGCTCGGAGAGGATGTCGTGTTGAATCGCTCCGTCCTGGAAGTCGCCCCAGCCGACCATCAGAATGTCGTGCGGCAGACAATGCTGCACGTCGCCGCGCAACCATTCAAGCAAGTCCGCGTGCCGTGTGATGGCCACAACCTGCGCCATCCATGTTGCATAGCGTGCGGAGTCTTCGCTGAAAAGCGGAGCGGGGGATTTCATGCGGTGATGTCACTTCCTGTGTTGGTATCCGATCACCTGCGTATGCATAAATGCAGCAGGAGCCCAGTGAGAATCGATGAGAACGCCATAAGGTGCAATACCAAAGACGACACTGTTGATGTAGGAGCAAGACGATTCAGTGTAGGGTGCGGAATGTGTGATTCATAAGTCAACGTACGACGCATTCGTTGCAACTAAGTAACAGCTGTGCGCTTGATGCGGGATGCCTCGCAAAACGATACGGCTTGCAACAGTTTGCATTTTTTTGGGGCATGAGGGCGGCTGCGATTGAGTACGCTGTGCCCACAATTTGTGCATGCCACAAACAACCAGCCAAAGAGGAATAGAGGCGGATGACCAGCAAGAAAATGACACGCAGCCTGGAAGTGGATACGGTAAGAGGCATCGCCTGTATCTTGCTGGTCCTCTTCCACGTGGTTGGAGATACGCCCGCAGTGGGGCTGAAGGTTCCGGAGGGACACTGGCTGCAGGTGTTCAACGAAGGATTGGCCTACATTCGCATGCCGCTGTTTTCCTTTATCTCCGGCTACGTGTACGCCTTTCGTCCCTTTCAAGGCAACGCACCGGAGTTCATCAAGGGGAAAGTGCGACGGCTGTTGCTTCCCCTGCTGACCGTCGGAACCTTGTTTGCAATCGTCCAGGCCCTGACACCAGGCGCCAACTCCTCGGTCACTCAATGGTGGTTGCTTCACATCGAGCCTGTCGGACATTTCTGGTTTCTGGAAGCGCTTTTTATTGTCTTTCTCGTGGTGCTATTGCTCGAACACCTGAACGCGCTGTCTACCGCCTCCCGGTTTGCACTTGTCTGGGTCGCCAGCGCCGTCCTGTTTGATTACTTCAGCCCACCCAATTATTTTGCGGCCCGCGGCGCGGTATATCTTTTGCCATTTTTTCTTGCCGGTCTTGCCTGCAAGCGGTTCAACATCGGCACACCCAGAGCCCGGCTTGTGGCGGCCGCCGCATTCATTTGCGCCGCCACGGCAGCCATGCTCTTTCCGCAGTTTTCCGAGCAAGGCAGTTCCATGGCCGCACTGGCACTCGGCGTCTCCAGTGCTTTTTTGCTTTTGCGCAGCGGCTGGAGCTTTCCTCCTCTCGCGTACATCGGTTCCTTTTCGTTTGCGATCTATTTGCTCCATGTTTTCTTTACGGCTGCAAGCCGCATCATCTTCAGGAAGCTGGGTGTCACCGACACGTATGTCCTGATGATGCTGGGATTGACCGCGGGTGTAGCCGGGCCCGTGGTGTCGGCGCTGCTGATCAACCGGCATGCCGGCTTGAGCCTGTGGCTTCTGGGAACTGTGCCGGCGAAAGCCAAGGTCAGCACCCAGACCGTAGCCGCCTGACTTCCGACGCGACACGCTTTTTTAACGGCTGCGAATCGATCTCCCACGACGGCGATCGGACACGGGCCTCCACATCCTGTGCGGCAATCGGGCGCTGGCAACCGCCTTGCCCGTCCATACGCGAGCCATCGCCAGCTCCGGCCCCACTAAACTGTCAGACGCGCAGAGACGCTACGGCACAGACCAGAGCCGCGAAACAGGCGGTCAAAAACTGCAGCACATCACAAACCGAGGAGACAAATCATGCATATCGTTATCACCGGCGGCGCCGGTTTTCTCGGCGCCAGGCTGGCGCAGCAGCTTTTGCACATGGGGCGGTTAGGCCTTGCAGGCAACGCCCCACAAGCCATCCACACGGTCACGCTGGTTGACAGGGTGGCCCCGCCGGCCGTGCTGACAGCCGACGAACGCGTTCACGTCATCACCGGTGACCTGAACAGCCTGCTGGAAGAAAGCCAGCCCAACGCGCGAGTGATGACGGAGAAAGACGCGCTGGTGTTTCATCTGGCGGCAGCAGTCAGCGGTGAGTGTGAGGCAGACTTCGATCTCGGCATGCGCAGCAACGTCGATGCGACGCGTGCCTTGCTGCAGGCCTGCCGCAGCCTGGGCACTTCGCCCACCGTGGTATTCGCCAGTTCACTGGCGGTGTTCGGCAACTCACCCGTGCAGCCTTTGCCGCCGGTGATCGACGACAGAACGCTTCCTACACCGCAAAACAGCTACGGTGTTCAGAAGTTCATCGGCGAGCAAATGGTGGCCGACTATGCGCGCAAGGGATTCATACGCGGGCGCAATGTGCGCCTGATGACGGTCAGCGTGCGGCCGGGAAAGCCCAACGGCGCGGCATCGAGTTTTTTGAGCGGCATGATTCGCGAGCCACTGGCCGGCATCAGGGCCCAATGCCCCGTAAGCCCCGAAACGGCTGTGGCACTGTCTTCGCCAGCGCGCACGATTGAAGGGCTGATCCGGGCTGCCGAGGCCAGTGACACCGAATGGGGTGCCCGCACAGCCGTCAATTTGCCGGCCCTTAAAACCACCGTGGGTGAAATGGCGCAGGCATTGGTCCGAACGGCCGGGAAGGACGTGGCCGACCTGATCGACTGGATCCCAGACCCGGCGATCGCAAACATCGTGGCCAATTGGCCCGCCGACATCGATGCCGCGCGCGCCCGGGCGCTTGGGCTGCAGCCTGACGCTGATTTTGA
The DNA here is from genome assembly GCF_039932935.1 of Polaromonas sp. Lineage (GTDB taxonomy): Bacteria > Pseudomonadota > Gammaproteobacteria > Burkholderiales > Burkholderiaceae_C > Polaromonas. Next base: position 131,607 of record NZ_JBDTPB010000009.1, on the reverse strand, counting down.
AAGCATCATTGCGACTTACTTAAGCGAAAACCCGCGCACGGTAGCCGGAGCATCGCAGTAATAATGCGTGTGCTTATGGTCGGGATCTCCGGTGCTGAACCGGTCCTGGCCACCCCGAATTCCGGCTTAATCACCCCATTGGAGACAACAACATGAAGCTTTCAAAATTGATCATCGGCATGACGCTTGCAGCGGGGTTCATGGCCTCGGCAAGCGCACAGACCACAATGAAAATCAGCATTTCCACGGCGCAAAATTCGCACCAGGGCATTGCGATCGACACCTTTGCCAAGGAAGTGGAAAAACGCACGGCCGGCCGCTACAAGGTCCAGACCTTCTACAACGGCGCCCTGGGTGGCGAGCGTGAATCGATTGAAGCCGTACAGCTGGGCACACAGGAACTGGCCTTTTCATCCACCGGTCCAATCCCCAATTTTGTCCCTGAAACCAAGATTCTCGATGTGCCCTTCCTGTTTCGAGACAAAGCCCATGCACGCGCCGTGCTGGACGGACCCATCGGCCAGGACCTGCTGACCAAATTCGATGCCAAAGGCTTCAAGGCGCTGGCCTGGGCCGAGAACGGTTTTCGCCACATGACCAACAGCAAGCGCGACGTGAGGGTGCCCGAAGACCTGAAGGGCCTGAAAATGCGCACCATGGAAAATCCGGTGCACATCGCGGCCTACAAGGGCCTGGGCATCATCACCACGCCCATGGCGTTTCCCGAGGTGTTCACGGCATTGCAACAAGGCACCGTGGACGGCCAGGAGAACCCGCTGTCTGTGATCATGTCCGCCAAGTTCGACCAGGTGCAAAAACACCTTTCACTGACCGGCCACGTTTATTCGCCCTGTATTTTTGTCATGAACAAGGCGGCGTTCGACAAGCTCAGCGCCGCCGATAAAACCGCGTTTGTCGATGCCGCCAAAGAAGCCACCAAAGCCAACCGCGCCCGGGTCGACCAGGACGACGCCAACGGCGTGGCCGAACTGCGCAGCAAAGGCATGACCGTGATTGATAACGTTGACAAAGCCAAATTTGTCGCCACGCTGGCGCCGGTCAATGCTGAATTCGAAAAGCAGTTCGGCAAGGCCAACATCGACGCGATCCGGAACTACAAGTAAGTCAAATACAGCCTTTGTTGCTACATTTTTTGTAGCTGCTGGCGCCCGCTGCCCTTGGTCTGCGGGCGTTTTCATTGAAAACCATCTCATGTATCGGTGCATCCATGAAACAAGCCTTTCTCAAACTTGAGCGATGGACCACCGGCTTTTCCATGCTGGTGGCCTGCCTGATGCTGGTCATCGCCTCATCGCTGGGCATGTTCCAGATCGTCACACGCTTCGTGCTTGAGCAACCCGCTGAGTGGAGCGAGATACTGATCCGGTTGAGCCTGATCTGGATGGTGTTCATGGGAATCCCGATGGCCTTCCGGCAAGGCGCCATGGTCAGCGTGGACGTGCTCTACCGCTGGAGCCCTCAAGGCGTGCGGCGCGTGCTGGACTGGCTGGTCTGCCTTGCCGCCCTGGGCCTGATCGCGGTCATCGTCTGGTGGGGGTGGGACTACTCGCTGCGCGGCCGCGTGCAGTCCATGGCCGGCCTCGAATCTGTTTCCATGTTCTGGGGCTATGTGGCCATGCCCGTAGGCGGCATGTTTTGCGTGATCGGCATCATCGGCAACCTGCTTGATCCGCAGCGCAACGAGCTGGAGACGGCGCAATGACCGCGGTAATGATTTCCACCATGGTGCTGTGCTTTGCGCTCACCGTTTCCGTGGCCGTGTCCATCGGCCTGGCTTCCATCTTCGGCATTCAGGCATCCAACGCGAACATGCTGATCTCCGTCAAGGAGATGTTTTCTTCGATCAACAAGTTTCCGCTGGCCGCGATCCCCTTCTTTATCCTGGCCGGCAACCTGATGGAGACCGGCGGCATCTCGCGCCGCCTGGTCGAGTTCGCCAAAAGCATCGTAGGCGGCGTGCAGGGCGGTCTGCCCATGACCTGCGTGCTGACATGCATGATTTTTGCGGCCGTGTCGGGCTCCTCCGTGGCCACTACTTTCGCCATTGGCGCCATCCTGATACCGGCGCTCATCAAGCACGGCTACCCTACCGCCTACGCGGCAGCCTTGCAGGCCACCAGCGCAGAACTGGGCGTGATCATTCCGCCATCCATTCCCCTGATTCTTTACGGCGTGAGCGCCGAGGTCTCGATCGGCGAGCTCTTCATTGCCGGCTTCGGCCCGGGGTTGCTGATCGGCTGCGCACTGATGCTCTTCGTTCACCTGTATTGCCGCTGGAAAGGCTGGGGCAAGCAGGACGGCGATGGCCGCCTGAGCTTTGGCAAGGCGACCTGGCAGGCCGGTTGGGCGCTGCTGATGCCGGTGATCATCCTGGGCGGTATCTACGGCGGGATTTTCACGCCAACCGAGGCTTCTGCGGTGGCTGTGTTTTACGCGCTGGTGGTCGGAGTCGTGATCTACCGCGAAATCAAGCTGGCCGACCTCTACGTCATCCTGCGCAAGTCGGTCATGTCCAGCGCGGTGATTATGTTCATCATCGCCAACGCCGGGCTGTTCGCCTTCCTGATCACCCGGGCGGGCGTGCCCGACGCCATCGGCCATTGGTTGCAGGCCGTGCTGCAGTCGCCCGCTCTTTTCCTGCTGGGCGTCAACGCCGCCCTGTTCATCATCGGCATGTTCATTGAAACCAGCGCCGCCATCATCGTTCTGGCGCCTATCCTGGCGCCGGTGGCGGTGCATTTCGGCATAGACCCAGTGCACTTCGGGCTGGTGATGGTGGTCAATCTTGCCTTGGGCATGATCACGCCGCCTTTCGGTGTCAACCTGTTTGCGGCCTGCACCGTCGCAAAGATATCGCTGGACCGCATCATCCCGTACCTGCTGCCCTTCGTATTCGTCATCCTGGCTTGCCTGATGGTGATCACTTACGTCCCGCAGCTGTCGCTGAGCCTGCGAGACCTGGTCTACGCTAAATAGCTTTTTTTCAGGCGGGCTTTCACGGCACTGTCATCTGGGGAGGTGATGCTACGGTTTTCATCTTCGTGAAAACCCATGCAGCTCCACAAAACCGACCGCGCCCGCGCCGAGCTCAAGCCCGGCGTGAGAACGCTAGGCCAACGCGAGCGCACCTTGCTGCTGATGGCCGACGGCAGCAAGTCGGCCCAGGATTTCCGCCCGCTGTTTGACGGCGATGGTGAAGCCATCGCATTGCGGCTTCTTCGCGAGGGCTTTCTGGAGGCTCATCCCGGCAAAATGCCCGCACCCGCGGCAGTACCTAAATCTGCGCCAGATCCAAAGCCTACGCCCGCCCAGTTGCAAAACTTCCCGAGCCCGGAGACCACTCAGGCCATCCGCGTCTCAGCCGACCAGTTCGAAGGCAAGCGCTCGCTTGCCACGACGCGGATGTTCCTCTTCGACATCTGCGAGCGCATGTTTGCCCGGCGCGACCCGGTCATGGCCGAGCGCTTTCGTGAAGCGCTGCGCAACGCCAAGGACCGCGAGACCATGCTCACCGCCTCGCGCGAAATGATCGAGGAAATCGAAAAAATCGCCGGGCACGAGCGCGCGGACTCCATCAGTGAGCGCATCGCCATGCTGCTGCCCCAGCATCAGGCCGCCTGAGAAGCTGCTGACGATCCGACGGGTCTCAAAACCGGCTTCCGTTACACTCGTTGGGTCAGGAGAGAGTTTTCCTTAGCGAAAACCGCCGAAGGCGCACGAGCACCCTGGGGCACCCCCTTGAGTCGCACTGAACGCTCAGGCAAAAGGACTGGCAACCGCCCTGCGGCGCACCACGCGGCAAGGCGTTCCCTACTGGAGAGAGGCCGCCTTTCACGGGCTGCCCACCGAAGGAGCAAACCCGCATCGCCGGGTGAATCTCTCAGGTAAAGTGGACAGCAGGGGCAGCCCATGGATTGAGAACATGTTCTTGCCATGACCGTGTTTGCCCCCCCCGGAGAATGCCTTGTCCGATTCGTCCACCTCTTCCGCCCCTGAAACCCCGCTGAAAACGCCCTTGCGCGACCTGCATGTGGAGCTTGGCGCGCGCATGGTGCCTTTTGCAGGCTATTCCATGCCGGTGCAGTACCCCGCTGGCCTGATGGCGGAACACCTGCATACGCGTCAGGCTGCCGGCCTTTTTGATGTGTCCCACATGGGCCAGTTGCGCCTGGTGGGCCCTGATGCGGCGGCGGCGCTGGAGTCGCTGATCCCGGTCGATGTGATCGACCTGCCCGCCGGCAAGCAGCGCTACGGCCTGCTGCTCAATGACGACGGCGGCATCATCGACGACCTGATGTTTTTCAACCGCGACTATGCGAACGGCGGCGACCTCTTCGTCATCGTCAACGGCGCCTGCAAGGTCGGCGACATTGCCCACATCCAGAGCAAAATCAGCTCTCGCTGCGAAGTCATCCCCATGCCCGACATGGCGCTGATGGCGCTGCAGGGCCCGAAGGCCGTCACCGCCCTGCAGCGGCTGGCCCCGGGTGTCGAAAAACTGGTGTTCATGACAGGCGGGCGTTTCACCGTGGCTGGTTGCGATTGCTTCATCACCCGCAGCGGCTACACCGGCGAAGACGGCTTTGAAATCTCGGTGCCCGCTACTCAAGCCGATGCACTGGCACGCGCACTGCTCGCAGAACCCGAAGTCAAGCCCATCGGCCTGGGCGCGCGCAATTCGCTGCGGCTGGAAGCGGGCCTGTGCCTCTACGGCAACGACATCGACATCACCACCACGCCGGTGGAAGCCAACCTTAACTGGGCCATGCAAAAGATTCGCCGCACCGGCGGCGCGCGCGCCGGCGGCTTCCCGGGTGCGGACAAAGTCCTGGCGCAACTGGCCGACCCCGCGCTGCTCACCCGCAAGCGCGTCGGCCTGGTGGCGCTGGAGCGCGTGCCGGTGCGCGAGCACACCGAACTGCAAAGCACCGACGGCACCGTCATCGGTGAAGTTACCAGCGGATTGCTCGGCCCCACGATCAACCAGCCGGTCGCCATGGGCTATGTGAAACCTGAATTTGCAGCGCTCGGCACACGCGTGAACGCGATGGTGCGCGGCAAGCCGGTGCCCATGGAAGTCGCGGCCATGCCGTTTGTCCCCGCCCGCTACTACCGCGGCTAGACACTGCCGCCCCATTTTTCGTCCCGCCACCCATTAACCCCTGGAGAACCTCATGACCGTCAAATACACCGAAGACCACGAATGGCTCAAGATTGAAGGCGACACTGCTACCGTCGGCATCACCGTGCATGCGCAGGACGCGCTGGGCGATGTGGTGTTTGTGGACCTCCCCGCTGTCGGCACCACCCTCGCCCAGAAAGAAACCGCCGGCGTGGTCGAGTCCGTCAAGGCCGCCGCCGACGTGTACATGCCCGTCAGCGGCGAAGTCACCGAAATCAACGAAGCCCTGAAAACCGACCCATCGCTCGCCAACAGCGACCCGATGGGCGCCGGCTGGTTCTTCAAGGTGAAGCTGTCCGACCCCTCGCAGCTCGACGCATTGATGGACGAGACCCGCTACACGGCGTTCGCTGTCTGATTTTTCTCCTGACTTTCCGGCCGACTTTTTTCTGACTCCTGGCTGCCAAGCCTGACACGGGACCCGACATGTTGATGCAATCCGCCAAGCCCCTGGGCGATCTTGAAAATCCTTCCGAATTCATTGCCCGCCACATCGGCATTGACGATACCGACGAAGTCCACATGCTCAGCATCGTGGGATCGGCCTCGCGCCGCGCATTGGTGGAAGGCATCGTTCCGCGCTCGATTGCGCGCCGCACGCCCATGGCCATTCCGGCCCCTGTCACGGAGGCTTTTGCACTTAAGCAGCTGAAAGCCATCGCGGCCAAGAACCAGGTGTTCAAAAACTTCATCGGCCAGGGCTATTACGGCACCTACACGCCGGGCGTGATCCTGCGGAACATCCTCGAGAACCCCGCTTGGTACACCGCCTACACGCCTTACCAGGCCGAGATTTCGCAGGGCCGCATGGAAGCGCTGATCAACTTCCAGACCATGGTGTGCGACCTGACCGGCATGCCGATCGCCAACGCCTCCATGCTCGACGAAGCCACCGCCGCCGCCGAAGCGATGACGCTGGCCAAGCGCAGCGTGAAAAGCAAAAGCAATGTCTTCATCGTGGCCGGTGACTGCCATCCGCAAACCATTGAAGTGATCCAGACCCGCGCCAAGCCGCTGGGCATCGAGGTGAAAGTCAGCACAGCCGCCGTTACGGTGCCGCAGCTGATGGCTGAAGGCAACTACTTTGGCGTGCTCGCGCAATACCCCGCCACCACCGGCAGCATCCATGACCTGCGCCCACTGGCCGGCCAGGCGCATGCCGATGGCGCGGCCCTGTGCGTCGCGGCCGATCTGCTGGCCCTTACGCTGCTCACTCCGCCCGGCGAATGGGACGCCGACATCGTGCTGGGCAACACCCAGCGCTTTGGCATGCCCATGGGCAACGGCGGGCCGCATGCGGCTTACCTCGCATGTCGCGACGAATTCAAGCGCTCGCTGCCCGGCCGCCTGGTTGGCGTCACCATCGACAGCCACGGCAGCCCGACCTACCGCCTTGCGCTGCAAACCCGTGAGCAGCACATCCGCCGCGAAAAAGCCACCTCCAACATCTGCACTGCGCAAGTGCTGCCCGCCGTGATCGCCAGCATGTACGCGGTCTACCACGGCCCGCAAGGCCTCAAGCGCATCGCCGAGCGTGTGGCGGCCTACACAGCCATCTTTGTGCGCGGCCTGCAGGAGCTGGGCTATGACATCACCAACACGGGCGCCTTTGATTCCGTCACGGTGAGAACCGGTGATGCTACTAATTTGATAGCTGCTCGCGCACGCTCTGCGGGGGCTAACCTGCGATATCGCTTGAATAATCACCTCGGCGTGTCGCTGGACGAAACCACCAGCCGCAAGGACATCGAGCTGCTCTGGTCCTTCTTTGCCAAGTCCGGCCAGACCGTGCCCGTGGTCAGCGCCTTCGAAAAAGGCGTTGAGTCGCTGATCCCCGCCGACCTGCGCCGCACCAGCACCTTCCTGTCGCACCCGGTGTTCAACACTCACCACTCCGAAACCGGCATGCTGCGCTACATCCGCATGCTGAGCGACAAAGACCTCGCACTCGACCGCAGCATGATCCCGCTAGGTAGTTGCACCATGAAGCTCAACGCCACCAGCGAGATGATTCCCATCACCTGGCCGGAGTTCGCCAACATTCACCCGTTTGCGCCCGCCGAGCAACTGCTGGGCTATGCCGAACTCGACAAGCAACTTCGCGACTGGCTGTGCCAGGCCACCGGCTACGCCGGCATCAGCCTGCAGCCCAACGCCGGCTCGCAGGGGGAGTACGCCGGTCTGTTGGTCATCAAGGCCTTCCACGAAGCCAAGGGCCAGGGCCACCGCAACATCTGCCTGATCCCCTCTTCGGCGCACGGTACCAACCCGGCCAGCGCGCAGATGGTGGGGATGACCGTTGTCGTCACCGCCTGCGACGCACAAGGCAATGTCGACATGGCTGACCTCAAGGCCAAGTGCGAAAAGCACAGCGCCAACCTGGCCTGCGTGATGATCACCTACCCCAGCACGCACGGCGTGTTTGAAACGCAGGTGAAGGAACTCTGCGCGATGGTGCACAGCCACGGCGGACGTGTTTACGTTGACGGCGCCAACATGAACGCGCTGGTCGGCGTGGCCGCACCGGGCGAGTTCGGCGGCGACGTGAGCCACCTGAACCTGCACAAGACCTTCTGCATCCCGCACGGCGGCGGCGGCCCAGGCGTGGGCCCGGTCTGCGTTGTGGCCGACCTGGTGCCTTACCTCCCGGGCCATGCCACGGCGGGCATTCCCGTCAATGGCGTGGGAGCCGTCTCGGCTGCGCCTCTGGGCAATGCGGCCGTGCTGCCCATCAGCTGGATGTACTGCCGCATGATGGGCCCCGAAGGCCTGACGCAGGCAACCGAAGTCGCCATCCTGAGCGCCAACTACATCAGCTCGCGCCTGAAGGACCACTACCCCACGCTCTACGCCAGCGAAAACGGCCATGTGGCGCACGAGTGCATTCTCGATTTGCGTCCACTGAAAGACACCAGCGGCGTTAGCGCCGAAGACGTGGCCAAGCGCCTGATGGACTACGGCTTTCACGCGCCGACACTCAGCTTCCCCGTGCCCGGCACCTTGATGGTGGAGCCCACCGAAAGCGAAACCCTGGCCGAGCTGGACCGTTTCATCGACGCGATGATCGCCATCCGCGAAGAGATCCGCAAAGTGGAAGCCGGGCAATGGCCGCAAGACAACAACCCGCTCAAACATGCGCCGCACACCGCAGCCAGCCTGATGGGCGCCGACTGGGACCGTCCTTACTCGCGCGAGATAGGCGCCTTCCCGCTGGCCTCACTCAAGCAGGTTAAGTACTGGCCGCCTGTGGGCCGGGTCGACAACGTCTACGGCGACCGCAACCTGTTTTGCAGCTGCGTGCCCGTAAGCGACTACGCCTGACACCGCGCTCGAGTGGATACGCAGATTGTCCTGATCGTCGCGGGCGCGGCGGCGGCGGGCTTTGTCCAGGGCCTGTCGGGCTTTGGCTTCAGCCTTGTCGCCATGTCTTTCTGGGCTTGGTCAATAGACCCAAAGCTGGCGGCTGTGATGGCCGTATTCGGCGGGCTGACCGGCCAGGTCATGGCGGCCTTCACGGTCAGCCGCAACACGGACTGGAGGCGGCTGCTGCCCTTTCTGGCGGGCGGCCTGCTCGGGCTGCCGCTGGGTTTGCTGCTGTTGCCGCGGCTTGACGTCCAGCTGTTCAAGCTGTTTCTCGGCCTGTTGCTGGCGCTGTGGTGCCCGGCTATGCTTTTTTCGGGCAAGCTTCCGCGCATTCACCATGGCGGCCGCGTCGCCGACGGCACGGTCGGCATTGCCGGCGGGTTCATGGGTGCGCTGGGTGGTTTCTGCGGCGTCCTTCCCACACTGTGGTGCACGCTGCGGGGCTACGAGAAAAGTGCCCAGCGCGCCGTCATACAGAACTTCAACCTCGCCGTGCTGACCGTCACCATGGCCAGCTACGTCGCCGCCGGCCTGGTCACCCGCCAGACCCTGCCGATACTGGCCATCGTGGCGCCTGCTGCGCTCATCCCCGCATGGCTGGGCGGTCGACTTTACACGGGCATCAGTGACCTGGCCTTTCGCAGGCTGGTGCTGAGCCTGCTGACCTGCTCCGGCCTGGCGATGCTGGTGTCATCCGTGCCGGGGTTGTTGCGGCGGATGGGTTAGGACATCATCGTATGTTCACTTGGGGCGCCACAAAGTGGAGTCGGGCGCAGCGCATTTCATCTCAATAGAAACGGGAGCCGGCCCGCAACTCGCGAATGGCCCGCATCATGGTGGGCGCCAGCGCATTCCATTGCAACGCCCGCAGTGATCGGCGGTAACGCAGCCCGTTGCTTCGCAGGGATGCCGACACCAGCTCCAGGGGATCGCTCACCACACACAGAAGCCGCGTGAGCATGGGGTCCTGCTCGGTAGGCACACCGCCGAGGAAGGCGTCGTTCTTTCCGTCCCACAGAAGCTGGGCATTGATGTGGATGCCCCAGCCGCACTCCCAGCCGTTCGCTTTCAGGCGTTCGCGGGCAGCAGCCACGTATTCGGCATCGAAGATGTAGGTGTCGGTGCGCACCCAATGGCCAAGCCAGAACTCAGCCAGTGGGCGCGCCGCCGGCGTGGCCCGGGGGATCAGGCCGCGCAGCATCTCGCCGCGCATCTCCATGTAGCGCACACGCGCCGGGATGCCGGCAGAGCGCATCAGTGCGATCAGCAGCGTCGCCTTGTCGTCGCCGTCGCCCCCGCGCGCCTCGAGTACGTCGCGGGCGGTCGGATACTGCAACTTGACGCGCTTGGTATAAGGCAGGCGCTTGACGTAGCGATAGATGGCCAGAGCCTTGGCCCGGTCGGTACGGCACAGCTGGACAATCGAGCGAGCCTTGAGGCGCAGCTTGGGGTCGTCCAGGTCCAGCAGCGGCGTTGTTCCAAGCCAGTCCTGCGGCCGGTCACTGGCTCTTTGATGCAGCCGGCGAGGCGAATCGAGTTGTGCGGCAAGTGCCACCATGGAACCACCGACAGAGTGAATGGTTCACGCATCCTAACCCCGGGCGCAGAATTGCGGCGAATTTTGTTTCCGCTCCAGTCCAGGTGAACGCACGTTCCGTAGCGGCGAAGCGATAATCCCGCCACGCCCCCCTGCATAACCCCTTTAGCCATGAAAGCATGATCACCATGAAATCCTTCATCGCGGCATTTGCCGTCCTCGCTTTTTCCACCGCCGCGCTGTCCGCAGCCCCCGCCGAGACCCTGCCCAGCGGGGTCAAGGTGGTCCATACCACCGACGGAACCGGCGCCCAGCCCAAGTCCACCGACACCGTCAAGGTGCATTACCGCGGCACGCTTGCCGACGGCAAGGAATTTGACAGCTCCTACAAACGCGGCACCCCGGCCACCTTTCCGCTGAACCGGGTGGTGCCCTGCTGGACCGAAGGCGTGCAAAAAATCAAGGTAGGCGGCAAAGCCACGTTGACCTGCCCGCCGGCCACAGCCTACGGCGAGCGCGGCGCCGGCAATGCCGTGCCGCCCAACGCCACCCTGACGTTCGACATCGAATTGCTGGCCATCGAAAAATAAGGCGGGCGGTAGCAGCTGGCCGCCCGCAGCGGGCGGTCAAACGCGCGACTGCGCCACCGGGCCGGTGCTCGCGGCCTTTCATGCAAGGTCGCGGCCTCCGCCGACGTTTAGAGCACCACGTCAGGCCCGCTATACCCTGTCCACCGTGCGGCCATCGGGAAGCGCCTAAACTGGTTTCAAGCCTCGCATCAGGGGCCTCAGCTCTGCAGGCCGCCAATGATTCCCTTTTCCGTTCTCGACCTTTCACCCATCGTCAAAGGCGCAACAGCCGCCGACGCCTTTCGCAACACCCTCGCACTGGCCCGGCATGCCGAGCAACTGGGCTACCACCGCTTCTGGCTGGCCGAGCATCACAACAACCCCGGTATCGCCAGTGCCGCCACCGCGGTCGTCATTGGCCATGTGGCGGGCGGCACCCAAACCATTCGTGTGGGCTCGGGCGGCGTGATGCTGCCCAACCATTCGCCGCTGGTGATTGCCGAGCAGTTCGGCACGCTGGCTTCGCTCTACCCCGGCCGCATCGACCTCGGGTTGGGGCGCGCACCGGGCACCGACCAGCTGACAGCCCGTGCGCTGCGGCGCGACGCAACCCACAATGCAGACACCTTCCCGCAGGACGTCAAGGAACTGCAGGCCTACTTCGAGCCGGTAGAGCCAGGCCAGAAAATCAGGGCTGTACCGGGTGCCGGGCTCAAGGTGCCGCTATGGCTGCTGGGCTCCAGCCTCTTTGGCGCGCAGCTTGCGGCGATGCTGGGGCTTCCTTTCGCGTTTGCTTCGCATTTCGCACCCGACATGCTGATGCAGGCACTCGACCTGTACCGCAGCGGCTTCAGGCCCTCCGCCCAGCTCGCATCACCTTACGCGATGGTAGTGGCCAATGTGGTGGCGGCTGAAACGGATGAGGCGGCACGCTACCAGCTCACCTCGGTGCAGCAGGCCATGACCAACCTGTTGCGCGGCACGCCCGGACCGATGCCGCCGCCGATAGACGACATGGAAAGCTACTGGTCACCGGCCGAAAAAGCCGGCGCGCAGCGCATGCTGCGCTATGCCGTCGCGGGCTCGCCCGCCACGGTGGAAAACCAGCTTCGCCGCTTTATCGAAGAGACACGGACCGACGAATTGATGGTGACCACCCACATCTACGACCCGGCGATCGCCAGGCGGTCACTGGAGATCACCGCGCAGGTGCGAGACCGGCTGTAGGAAGAAAGCCGGCACCGCGCGTAACGCTATTGTTTTTATAGCTGCTTGCGCACGTCCCTATTGGGCTGGAGCCCTAAATCGCTTCGATTTCGGCACGCGAGCGCCGCAAGCCACCCCCTGGTCGCCGAAATGCAGACTTGCCCACTGGCACAGATCATGCACAGCTGAAGTGACCTGCCCGCGGGCAATCACTCCAGCACCCCATGGACCCATTTCCACCGCCCGACCGCCATACCCTTTTTGACGATGCACAGGGCATCTTCACGGGCACGCTGTTTGTGTCGCTGGCCATGGTGATCTTCAATCAGGCGGGTTTGTTGACAGGTGGTACGGCCGGCGTGGCCTTCGTGCTGCATTACGCCACGGGCGTGAGTTTTGGCAAACTGTTCTTCCTGGTCAACCTGCCTTTTTACGGATTCGCCTGGGCGCGCATGGGACGCGAATTCACCCTCAAGACTTTTCTGTCAATTGCTTTGCTGTCGCTGCTGGCGGACTGGTCGCCCAAGGTACTCGACATCGCGGACATCCACCCGCTGTACGCCGCACTGGTGGGCGGCTTGCTCCTGGGGACCGGTTGCCTCTTCCTGGCCCGGCACCGGGCAAACCTGGGCGGTGCCACCATCGTGACGCTCTACCTGCAGGAAAAACACGGCTGGCGCGCCGGCAAGATACAGATGGCGATTGATTCGGTCGTGGTCCTGATGGCGCTCACAGTCGTGCCCCCTGAGCGCGTGGTGTATTCCATAGTGGCCGCCGTGCTGATGGGCCTTTTCCTCTGGGTCAACCACAAGCCCGGGCGCTATGCGGTGACCTGACGGCGCCTGAACTACCGGCCGGGCTCAGTCGCCACCGCCTACCTTGCCCCGTGAAGACTTGATTTCCGAGCGCTGGCTTTTGCCGGCCAGGCGGCGCTGCTTCGAGCCATAAGTGGGTTTGGTTGCACGCCGCGCCCTGGGCGGGGTGGAGACACTGTCCACGATTTCCTGCAGGCGGGCCATGGCATCGCTGCGGTTCATTTCCTGGGTGCGATGCTGCTGGGCCTTGAGCACCAGCACGCCCTCCTGCGTGATGCGACTATCGCTCATCGCCAGCAGCCGCTCCTTGACGGCGTCGGGCAGCGACGAGGCGGTAATGTCAAAGCGCAGGTGAATGGCGCTGGACACTTTGTTGACGTTTTGCCCACCCGCACCTTGCGCGCGGATGGCGCTGAACTCCACCTCACGTTCGTCAACGGGAAATTTCGGTGGCGCAGCCATGGTCAGCGCCGCGGGCGGATCACGCCGCCAACTCGGCCAGACCGGCAATAGCGAGTGCGTAGCCCTTGACGCCGAACCCGGCCATCACCGCCTTGGCGGCCGGCGAAATATAGGAGTGATGGCGGAAGGCCTCGCGTGCATGCACGTTGCTGATGTGCAGCTCGATCACCGTAACGCCTGCACCCTTGATGGCATCGTGCAACGCCACACTGGTGTGGGTGTAAGCGCCGGCATTCAATACGATACCTGCCAGCGTGCCTGCAGCCTGGGCTCGCCCGGCTTCATGGATCGCGTCAATCATCACGCCTTCGTGGTTGCTTTGGCGAAAGTCGAGCTTGAAACCGTGGGCCGCGCAGGCCTTGGTGCACAGCGCCTCTACGTCGGCCAGCGTTTGCGAACCGTAGACGGCCGGCTCACGCGTTCCCAGCAAGTTGAGGTTGGGGCCATTCAGGACAAGGACTGTTTTCATGAAGAGGGGCTTTCCAGGTGTTCGGACAGGATGGGTGGGCTGTTTGCTTGGGGCCGATTATCGGCCCTGCCGCCCGCTACCCGTTCACCCACGCGCCCCAGCGATTCGCTCCCTCGCCTGTCGGAGGCTTCCGTCAACAGCGCCCTAGCGCTGGCTTTCGAAAAAGCGCTCCAGCAGCTCGGCAAATTCCTCCGGCTGCTCCACCGCACTCAAATGGGCTGCCGGCAAGGTGCGCAATTGCGCACCCTTGATGCTGGCGCAAATTGCTTCAGACATGGCCACGGGGGTCGCCTCGTCTCGCGTGCCGGCAATCACGAGGGCCGGGCACTGGACCGCACCGTTGCTGGCGCGAAAGTCGATGCGGGACACCGCTTCGCAGCTGGCCGCATAGGCAACGGCATCGGTGGTTTCAAGCACCCGGCGCAGCGCCGCGACCTTCTGCATGCCGCCTCCGGCCTCGTCGGCCCTGAACTCGGGCGTGAACCAGCGCTGCATCGCACCGTCCGATATCGCTGCCACGCCCTGGGTTTGCACCGTATGGACGCGTGCCATCCACATCGCTCGCGCCGCATCGTCATAAAACATGGCTGCGTTGGCAATGACGATGCTTTTGAGCAATTGCGGATGGCGGGCCGCCAGCGCCTGGGCCGTCATGCCGCCCATGCTGAGGCCGACAAAATGCACAGGCCCAGCGCCCTGCCCGTTGATGAGGTCCGCCACGTCATCGGCCAACAAGTCGAGTGAGTAAGGGCCCGGAACCGCTTCCGACTGGCCATGGCCGCGGTGGTCATGGCGCAGCACGGTGTAACGATGCTTCAGGATAGCTGTCACGCCGTCCCACATCGTGAGGTCGCAGCCCAATGCGTGGCTGAGCACCACGACAGGCCCCTGGCCTTCACTGATCCAATGCAGATGAGGTTTTTTCATGCGTTTCAAATGATGTAATGATTGGGGCTTGCAGTGCGCGCCCTCTCAGGCGGTGAGCAGGCCTTTTTCCCGCAGGATATCGCCCGCCACCGAGAACGCATGGTTCGCTGCCGGAACGCCGCAATAAATGGCGGCCTGCAAAATGACTTCCTTGATGTCGTCCGGCGTCAGCCGCGACTCCGGCGGGCCATCAAGTGCTGCGCGCACATGCATCGCAAACTCTTCGTAGGCCTTCAGCGCAATCATGGTCGACAGCACCATCAGGCGGCGCGTCTTGTCACCGAGCGCCGGCCTGCCCCAGACTTCATTCCACGCGTAGCGGGTGATCAAATCCTGGAACTCGCCGTTGAAGGCATTGCTTTTTGCGATGGACCGGTCAACCCATGCATCGCCCAGCACACGCCGGCGATTAATCATTCCCTTGTCGTGGTCGTTCATGGCTTTACCTCTTGGCGTTCTTGGTACGGTCTTGATCGATTTGGCCCAACAGGGCCTCCACAGCATCCGCCTGAGCATGCGCCAGTGTCGCGGCATTTTGCGCCAGCGCCGGGTTGAACCATTCGTCGGCGGCATCGACAGGCAGTTCGGCGCGCAGTGTATCGAGGTTGGCATGCATGCGCTGCGTGTCAACCTGCAAGCCCGGCAGTGCCTGAGCCATGGCACGAACGGATCCGTGCGCCGACATAAGGAGTCCGGGCCATTCGGCCAGCTCGGCCTGCCAGCTTCCCAGGGCGCGCTCATGCTCTTGGCCCATGGTCGCCAGCAAAGCGGCGACGCGCTGCGGCGCGCGCTGCGAAGCGGCCAGCGCCACCATGCAGGCAACCGGATTGCGCTTGTGTGGCATGGCCGAAGAGCCACCGCGACCGGGCTCTGCCGGCTCTGCCAGCTCGCCCACTTCGTACTGGCCCATCAACGAGATGTCTTTGGCGATCTTTCCGAGGCTGCCCACCAGCAAACCCAGCTCGCACCCCAGCGCCACCCATTCATCGCGCTGGGTATGCCAGGCGAATGCGGCAGGTTTGAGCTTCAGGTCGGCTGCCATATGCGCCATGATTTCCGGGCCTTTGCCGTTCATCTGCGCCAGCGTTCCCACGGCTCCGCCGAGCTGCACCGCCAAGGCGTTGTGTCCGGCTACCTCCAGTCGCTGCAGGCTGCGCGCCAGCGGTGCGGCCCATGCCGCGCACTTCAATCCAAAACTGGTGACCGACGCCGGCTGCATCAGCGTGCGGGCCAGCACCGGGTCGGCGGCGTGGCGTCGGGCCAGCACCAGCAATGCGGCCACCGCCTTGCGGATGTCGGCCTCAATCAGGTTCAGCGCGCTGCGGGTGACCAGCGACAGCGCCGTGTCGATCACATCCTGCGAAGTCGATCCGAAGTGAACATACCCGGCGGCTTCCTTGTTGAAGAGGCCGACGGTTTCCTTCAGCGCCTTGACCAGCGGAATCGCAATGCTGCCGGCCCGCCCGCTTTCGCGGACGATCTTCGCCACGTCGAACAGGTCCACCTTGCACGTGCCGACAATGGAGCGTGCGGCCGCCTCGGGAACCAGCCCGGCCTTCGCCTGCGCCCCTGCCAGCGAAGCTTCAAAACGCAACATGGCATCGAGGAAGTTACGTTCACTGAAAGCCTCGAGGACTTCAGGTGTCGACAAAAAACCTTCAAAAATGCTGCTCATGCGACGGGTTTCTTTTCAGGCGTAGTGAAGTGTTGGCATGTCTGGCTTGGCAGCTGTGTTCGCAAACAATGCATGCCTCACCTTTTCAGCCGGATCTGATTGGGCAGCGGAACGGAGCGGCGCAGCACATCTTCCCCCAGCCACAAGGCCGAACGCCACGCGCGCTGGGCCACAGTAGGCAAAGGCATTTGCTGGTAATCGTCGTTAAAAACTTCAAAGCTGTAGTCGCCGCGATAACCCAGGCCATGCAGCTTGGTCACCAGTGTCGCGAGTGCTTCACTGTGCACGCCTTCGCCGGGAAACACGCGGAAATGCCGGGCCGTGGCAATGCGTTCTTCAACCGACTTGATTTCCGTCCACATGAAGTCGGCCAGCTGCACCAGAAAAATCTTGTCCGGGTCCAGAATGTCCAGCTCCTCCAGCGGCGTCTTGGTCGCAAACATGTGGAAAGAGTCAAAGCCCAAACCGAGGTTGGGCATATCGGCTTCACAAATGATGTCCCAGGCCTGGGGAAACTCATTGACCGTGCGCCCCCACGACAAGGCTTCGTAGGCGATTTTGATGTTCATCGGAATAGCCAGCATCGCGAGCTTGCGCAGGTCCTTGACCAGCGCCTGGGTCTCGCCTGTGGCGTGCACCGAGGTTGACGAACAGATCAGCAGCAGCCGGCAGCCGAGCGCATGGCACATTTCCAGCATCGACTTGGCGATGTCCATCTTGTAGTCATGCAAATGCCCGGACAACCCTTCAAAATCACGCAACACCTGAAAACCGGTGACGCGCAAACCGCTTGCACGCACCGCTGCCACCGCCGCCTCCATGCCGTCGGGGTGGCCCACAAGGTCCTTGGCGGCGAGCATGATCTGGGTGAAGCCGGCCTCGCGCACGGCCCTGAGCTTGGCCTCAAGCGGGCCAGCCAGCGAGATGGTGTCCATCCCGAAATCGTCGATGTTGCCGCTGTAGTGGCTCATGCCTGGCGCCTGTTTAGCGTACGTCATGGACCAGCTCAAAACTCACGCTGCCCATCCAGCTCTTGGTCAGCGCGCCACGGTCCTCGGTGTGGACCCCGGGTGACTCGAGGAATTCCACGCCCCGTTTGCGCAGCTCGCCGACAGTGGCCAGCACGTCCGCGCTGCCCAGGCCGACGCGCTGCAGGCTTTCTTCCCCTTCCACATCGAGCACACTGGCTTCGGGCTCGATCAGCTGGAGATAAAAGCGCGAAGAAGGCGGGCACGGGCTGCGAAGAATACGTCCCTTCGGCAGGATGCCAAAGCGCTGTTCGTCGGGCAGGTCGGTAAAACCAAACAGCTCGCGGTAAAACTCGGCCCAGTCTTCTGTACGGTCATTGCCGATGTACTGGACAACGCCGAAGAAATGCAGCCCCGCCACTGCCGGCGGATGCGGGTCGACCGTGGGGATGGGGATAAAGTCCACGTCGTAAATCGAAAACTTGTCGTAACGGTCCACAAAATAAATGCGGCTTTTTCCCACGCCATGAATGGCCGGAATGTTCAGCTCCATAACCTCCACGCGTGAAGGCACAGCCCAGGCACCCCGCTCCAGCGCACGGTGATACGCGTCCGCTGCGTCCCGCACGCGCAGTGCCACAGCGGCAATCACCGGCTTGTCGGTCGGCGCAGCGCCATCAGGCATGGCGGGAACATGGGCATTGACAATCACATTCATGCCGCCCTGCCGGTACAGCAGCACTTCGCGCGAGCGGTGGCGGGCGACCGGGCGGAAACCCATCGTTTCCAGCACCTGGCCCAACGCCTGCGGCTTGGCGGTGGTGTATTCGATGAACTCAATGCCATCCAGCCCCAGGGGGTTGGCCACTTCAGGGATGGCTTCCCGATCGGCGGCCGGCGTCTGCGCAAGGGTGCTCATGGTCATTCTCCGGTGAGAGGTAACAACAATTCAGGGCGCCAGCGTGACGGGTGCGGCGGGGGTCGACACGGAAGCACCCGGCACATGGCCGCCACCCAGGAAAAGGCGTTCGATATTCGGATCAGCCAGCAGTTCCGCCGCGGGTTTGTGCAGCACCAGCTGACCTGATTCAAGCGCGATGGCGTCATGCGAAACCTTCAGCGCGCTTTTAACGTTTTGTTCCACCATCAATACCGTCGTGCCCTGTGCCGCCAGCTTCTGTAAAAGCTTGAAAACATCCTGCACCACCATCGGGGACAAACCAATCGAGGGCTCATCTATCAGGAGGACCTTGGGTCGCAACAGCAGGGCCCGGCCGATTTCGAGCTGTTTCTGCTCGCCGCCCGAGAGCGCGGAGGCCTGCGTATGCAGGCGCTCCTTCACGCGTGGAAACAGCTCCAGCACCTCGGGAATCCGCTCATGCGTGGTTTTCGTTCCCAGCGTGATGCCGCCCAGCTCCAGGTTCTGGAACACCGTCAACTGGCCAAACAGGTTGCGCCCCTGAGGCACAAACGCAATGCCCCTGGCCAGCAACTCTTTCTGGCTGGCGCCGCTGATGTCCACGCCGTCAAGCAGGATGCGCCCCTGCCGCGGCTTGAGCAAACCGAAGAGCGTCTTGAGCACCGTCGATTTGCCGGCCCCGTTTGGCCCCAGCAACAAGGTGATGGAGCCGTGCTTCACCTTGAACGACAGGTTGTTCAGGATCATGAAGTCCTTGTAACCCGCCACCACGTCGTCGAATTCAATACAGATATCGTTTGTCATGTCAGTGTTCCATGTCGTAGCGGTACAAATCGAGGCAAGTAACGGCGCGGAACCGGCTTAGCCGGGCCGCAGCGGTTGCCCCCTTGAGGGGGGATCCGGCTACACGCAGTGAGCCGAGACGGGGGTGCATCTCAATTCCCCAAATAGGCATCCAGCACCTCCTTGTTGGCGCGAATCTCGGCCGGCGTACCGATGGCCAGCACCTTGCCCTCCACCATCACCATGATGCGGTGACAGAGGCCCATCACAAAGTCCATGTTGTGTTCAATCACCACGAACGACGCCTTGCGGCCAAATTTCGGGTTTTGGTTCAGGTCTTTCAGCAACGACGAGATGCCGCCCACCAGGCTGGGGTTGACCCCGGCGCAGGGCTCATCGAGCAACACCAGATCGGGTTCAGCCATGAAGGCCATGGCGATGTCCACGAGTTTTTGCTGGCCGTAGCTCAAGGTGCCGGCCAGCTGGTCGGCCACGTGGCGAATGCGGAACTGGTCAATCAGTGCATCGGCCTTGTCGCCCAGCCCGGAATCGCCAGGCGCGAACATGCGGCCCAGCAGGCTTCCCTTGTGCTCCTGGGCTGCCACTATCAGGTTGTCGCGCACCGTCATTTTTCCAAACACCTGCAGGGTCTGGAAGGTGCGGCCCACACCGCGCCGGCTGAGCTCCAGCGGCGACAGGCCGGTAATGGTTTTCCCGTTGAGTTCGATCGAGCCTGCATCGGGGCTGATCTGACCCAGCACGCTGTTGAACATAGTGGTCTTGCCCGAACCGTTGGGACCGATCACACCGAAAATTTCACCGGGCATGACTTCGAACGAAACACCGCCCACCGCCTGGATGGCGCCGTAGGCTTTTTTGAGCCCGCTGACTTTTAACAACGCGTTTGTCATGATGCCGCTCCGATCCGGCTGGCAGCCGCCGCGCGTGCCTGTGATGCCTCACGCGCTGCGCGCTTGGCCCGTATACGGTCAGGAATGCTGAGCAGCCCGTCCGGCAGCCAGACCATCAACAGCACCACCGCTGCGCCGAACATCGGCAAATACCAGTTGGACACCAAAGGCACATCGCGCAGCCATTCCGGCAACACCACGCCCACGGCAGCACCCACGATGGGGCCCAGGAAATAACCCGCGCCGCCAACCACCACCATCAGGTACATCATGATGGAAGCCGCCACCGTGAAAGGCCCCGGCTCGATGAACTGCACCAGCGAGGCGAACAGCGCTCCGGCAATGCCGGCGTAGGCCGCACCGATGGCAAAACTCAGCAGCGTGTAATTGCGAATGTCGATGCCCAGGCTTTCGGCGCGTATCGGGTTGTCGCGCAGCGCGGTAAAGGCCTTACCCCAGGGCGAGCGCAATAGGCCCCACAGCAGGGCCGCCAGGATCAGCGTCATCGCCAGCACAAAGTAGTAGTAGGGGCGATTGCCTTCGAGCGAGTACCCAAAAAGCACCGGCCGCGCGATGTTGTTGATGCCGAAGGTACCGCCGGTGAGCCACTCTTCATTGCGCATGACCAGCCAGATGGCGGTGTTGAAACCCAAAGTGGCGAATGCCAGGTAAATGGCCTGCACCCGCAGCGCCGGGAAACCCAGAACCAGCCCGACGGCAAAACAGATGAGCGCGGCTGCCGGCAAACCCAGCCAGAAGCTGACCCCCGCCTTCATCAGGATGGCGACGGTGTAGGCGCCGATACCGAAGAAAGCCGCATGGCCGAGCGACTTCTGCCCTGCGTAGCCGACGGTCAGGTTCAGGCCCATGGTGGCAATGATAAAAACCAGCCAGTAGGTCAGCAGGTAAACGCCGTAGTTCTTCAGATATTGCGGCGCCACCAGTACCAGCAAGGCGCCCACTACCGTCAACACCAGGGCGAGTTTGTTTTGGGCGAGCTTCATACCTTGCGCTCCTCTTTTTTACCCAGCAGGCCTTGCGGCTTGAAGAGAATCACCACCATGAAAATTACCAGCGCCACGGCGTCCTTGTAAGCGGGCGAGATGTAGGCCGATGCCAGGTTCTCGCACACGCCCACGATCAGGCCGCCCAGCAACGCACCGCGCGAGTTGTTGAAGCCGCCGATGATGGCGGCAAAGAAAGCCTTGTTACCCAGGCCTTCACCCATGTCGAACTTGGCCAGATAAGTAGGCGTCACCAGCAGGGCCGCCGCCACCGCCAGCACAGCATTGATGGCAAAGGTATAAAAAATCATGCGCGGCACATTGATGCCCAGCACCGAAGCGCTTTCGGTGTTTTGCGCCACAGCCTGCATGGCGCGGCCCGTGACGGTTTTGGCCAGGAAGGCTTGTGTCGCCATCACGATCACCAGGGCCAACGCAAAAGTGCCTATGTCCTGAAGCGTGATCGTGACGCCGGCGATGTTGAACAGCTTGTCGGCAAACAGGCTCGGAAAAGGATGGGCTTCGGCGCTGTAACCGGCACGCACACCATTGCGCATGGCAATGGAAAGCCCGATGGTCGCCACGACGATCGGCATCATGCCGTACTTGAAAAGCGGGTCCACCACTCCGCGCTTGAAGACCCAGCCCAGCAGCAGCACGGCAAGCAGCGCTGTCAGCACAAAGCTCACCAGCATGGGCGCACCCAGCGAGATGAAGCCCAGCATCATGAAAGCCGGCAACATGACAAATTCGCCCTGGGCAAAGTTGATCGTGCCCGAGGCCTGCCACAGCAGGGTGAAGCCCAGGGCTGCCAGCGCATAAATGCTGCCGGTGGCCAGGCCCGAGAAAAAGAGTTGGAGAAA
The DNA here is from genome assembly GCF_039932935.1 of Polaromonas sp. GTDB lineage: Bacteria > Pseudomonadota > Gammaproteobacteria > Burkholderiales > Burkholderiaceae_C > Polaromonas. Next base: position 109,933 of record NZ_JBDTPB010000009.1, on the reverse strand, counting down.
ATCTGTCATGGGCAAGGTCCGATGGAGGAAGTCGGTTGTATTCAGCGGAGTTCTCAATGGGAAGGGCCCGCGCCCTGCCCCATCAACAGCCGGCCCCGCGTGGCCGGCCGGAGCTTCAGCTTATTTCTTTACAGCCGGCTTGGCAGCAGCCGGTGCCAAAGGAATGGCCTTGCTCACGTCACGGGTGGCCAGGCCAAGCGGAGGAACCATGTCAATGACTTCCTGCTTGCCGTTTTTGACTTCGACCATGAAGCTCATGCGGTCGAGGTCACCCTTGTTGTCGAACTCGGTGTACATCAGCGCGCCGGGGTATTTGTCGGTGTTGACCTTCAAACCCTTCATGGCCTGGGCCACGGCCTTGCGATCCAGCTTGCCAGCCTTCTCAATCGCGGCCTTGAGCACGTAAACGCCGGAGTAGCCCTTCATGCCGTTGTGATCAGAGATGTACTTGTAGTCCTTCTCGAACTTGGCCTTGAAGGCGCGGATGGCGGGCACCGGGGCATCCACCGTCAGGCCCACGTGGGCAATGGCGCCGTTGGCGGCATCGCCGGCGAGCTCAATGACTTTTTGGCCCGTCAAGGTGGTCTCGCCGATGATGGGTTTGTTCCAGCCCTGTTTGCGCAGCTCGCGCAGCAGGCGAGCCGATTCCTCTTCATTCGAGTAGGCAAACACGCCTTCGGCGTTGCTTTGCTTGGCGCGCAAAACTGCGGCCGAGAAGTCGACCTGGCCGGGCTCGGTGGAAATTTCGCTCAGGATCTTGGTTGGCGAGTTCGCCAGGGCTTTCTTGATGGCGTCGAGTCCGCCTTTTCCGAAATCGTTGTTCACATAAATGACGGCAATGCTTTTGAGCTTGGCCTGCTCGCTGATGTAGCGCGCCACCTTGGGCATGGCAGTGGCCTGCGTGAAACTGGTGCGAAACACATAGGGGTTGCCCTGCTCGGTGATGGCAGCCGCCTCGCCCCCGGTGAAGTTAGGCACTTCGGCGCGCCGCGATTCGGCCATGCTGACCATGATGGAGCCGGAGAACACCGGGCCAAAGATGGCAAACACATCGTCATCAATGGCTTTTTGCGTCAGCCCCTTGGCCACGCCCGCATTGCTCTGCGTATCAGCAGTGGTGGTCTGGATCTTTTTCCCCAGGATGCCGCCGTTCGCGTTGATTTCCCTGACGGCCAGTTCGACGCCATTTTTGAAATTGGTGCCTGCCGTGGCGCCGCCGCCGGACAGCTCGACAATGTTGGCGATCTTGATGACATCTTGCGCAAAACCAGCGCCAGCACTTACGGAAAGAGCGCAAGCAGCTATCAATTTAAGAGCAAATCGTTTCTTCATGGTTGTCTCCTCTAGGGGTTAAAAAATCAAAATGACGCGAGTCGTGTTTCCCCGACTCCTGGGTTGGGAACCTGGGCGGCGGACGGGGCCGCGTAAACGGGACGCCGGATTTCGCCCGCCATGGCGGCCGGGTAAAGGCGTTCACGCAAAAAGGTGGCATCTTGCCGAACTAGCTCTGCGGCCGCGGCATACCCAAAAAAATCCAGGTAATCCGGCACCTGCTGGATCAGCATCTCGAACCCGGGCTGCGCCACCAGACCGCGCGCGCGTGCAGCCTGAACCAGCGGCGTCGGCTGGTTCTTCATGAGGATGTCCATCACGGCCGCATGCGGCGCCATGTGCGATACGTCGCATGGCAGGGGGTCATCTGCCCTGAGCCCCAACGGCGTGGCGTTGACCACCACATCGCAAGCCGACGCATCCGCGCTGCCCACGGCTGCAATCTTTGCGGCGGACGCGGGCGCTGCCGCCGCAATCCGGTCTGCCAGCGCCTGTGCCTTGCCGGGCGCCGGGTCGTAAAGCGAAATGACCGCGGGTGTATGGCGTCCAGCCATCGCGAGCGAAGCCGTAATGGCGGCAGCTGCGCCGCCAGCGCCCAGAATCAACACGCGCTTGCCGGCATAGGCCACGCCGAAATAGTCGAGCGACGAGGCAAAACCCTTGCCGTCAAACAAGGCCCCATCCAGCCCGCCCGCCGCATGGCGGCGTATGCCGTTCACAGCACCCGCCACACGGCCAGCGTCATTGCAATGCGACAACAAGCTCATCACCTCGGCCTTGTGCGGAATGGTCAGCAGCATGCCTTTGATGTTTTGAGCCAGAAAGGCGGCTCCCACAAAAGGCTGGATGTCCGTCGCAGCCACATGAACCGGGACCAGGACCGCATCAATACCCAGTGTCTTGAAGACCAGGTTGAACACTTCCGGCGCACGCACCTGCTCCACCGGGTCGCCGGAGATCAGATACACATCGGTGTTGCCCTGAACGGTGGAAAACATGTCTGATTGCCTGGATTGTTCGATAATCGTGTAAAACTTCGAGTTCGGAGTGGACTTTAGTAGTCCAGCCAAAGATTCCCAAGTCATTTTCCGGTTTAATGTTCGTTTATCGCTCAATTCAGATCGATGATCGAACGGAACGAGGGTTTGACCTATGCTCACACGCTCCCCCTTGTGAATACTCAAACCCATGACAGCACTCACTCACCCCACGGCCCCCGACGCCTTGCAAGCCCCCAGCGCCCCCGCCCTGGACAAGCGGGACTGGATCGCCGGGCTGGAAAAGGGCTTGTCCATCATCGAATGTTTTGACGATGCCAACCCGCGCCTGACCGCCAGCCAGGCCGGCGCGCACTGCGGCATGACACGCACGGCCGCGCGCCGCTATTTGCTGACGCTGGCGCATCTGGGGTATGTGGATGGGGACGGCAAGCTGTTCTGGCTGACGCCCCGGGTGCTCCGGCTGGGCCAGTCCTATCTCGAGTCGGCCCGCCTGCCGCGCATCGTGCAGCCCTTTTTACAGCGTGTAACCGCCGGCACGCAGGAAAGCGCGTACGTCAGCGTGATGGATGGCGACGACATCGTCTACATCGCGCGCAACGGCTCCAGCCGCGCGATGAACACCGGCTATGTGCTGGGTTCACGCGTGCAGGCGCAGGTGACGGCCGCAGGCCTTTTGATGCTGTCGATGCGCGACCCCGCCTGGCTCGAAAACTGGCTGGCCAACCACGAGCTCAAGGCCTATACCTCGTACACCATTGCCAGCAAGGACCGCCTGCGCATCGAACTGGCCCGGGTACGCGCACAGGGCTGGGCGATTTCGGAACAGCAACTGGAACTCAACTACCGCGGCATCGCGGTGCCATTGCGGGACCGACATGGCGATGTGTCGGGAGCGCTCAGTGTGACCATGCCCATGGGGCATGAGTCGAGCGAGGACGCGGCGGGGAGGGTTTTGCCGGTGCTTCGGGAGACGGCGCAGGCGATGAGGAATTTGATTTGACGTTGTGGCGGTCGGACTGGGCGCGTCTATACGGCTTTTGCTCCGGCTTTCGCTTCCCTTCTTGAGGGTAGCTGGCCGGGGGTTGCCCGGCCAACAACTCTCAGACGAGAGCGCAAAGGCCGAAGCAAGAACCGCTGTCAACCAACCAATCAATCCACTATCAATTCAATAGCTACTCGCGCTCGCCCCCATTAGCCTGGAGCCATTTTTAACCAGAAAAATCAAACCGCCCCCACACTCCCCGTCACAGGCAACACAATCCCCGTGACATAGCTCGCACAAACCGGCGAGGCCAGAAACACATAAGCAGGCGACAACTCTTCAGGTTGCGCCGGACGCTTCATGTCGGTTTTTTTGCCAAAGTCCTTGATGACATCGGGAGGTGAATCGGCCGGATTGAGCGGTGTCCATACGGGGCCGGGTGCCACGGCATTCACGCGTATGCCTTTGTCCATGAGATTGCTGGCAAGCGCCTTGGTGAAAGCGTGAATCGCTCCTTTGGTCGCCGAATAGTCCAGCAGCTTGGCGCTGCCTTCCAGCCCGGTCACTGAACCGGTGTTGATGATGCATGAGCCCTGCTTCAGGTAGGGCAATGCCGCCTTGGCCATGTGAAAGTAGCCGTACACATTGGTACGCAGGGTTTCGTCAAAACGCTCTTCCGTGAGGTCTTCCAGCGAGTCGGCGTGTTCCTGGAAGGCGGCGTTGTTCACGAGGATGTCGAGTTTCCCGAGCGACTTGACCGTCTTCTTCACTGCCTCGCGGCAGAACGCCGCGTCTTTGACATCGCCCGCAATCAGCACACAGCGCTGTCCTTCCGCCTCAACGCAGCGCTTCGTTTCCTTGGCATCACGGTCGGAATCGAGATAAGCCACCGCCACATCGGCGCCTTCGCGCGCGAACAGCACCGCGACAGCGCGGCCAATGCCGGAGTCCGCACCCGTGATCAAGGCGGTCAAACCTTCAAGCTTGCCGCTGCCCTTGTAGTTCGGCGCCATGAACTGCGGCTTGAGCTCCATGTCGGCTTCCAGCCCGGGCTTTTTCAGGTGCTGGGACGGCAGCGGCGGTTCGGGATAGGTCTGCTTGCCGGCCTGCACGGCCTTTTTTTCCTTGCCAGCCGAGGCTTGCCGCCCGGCTTTCTTCTCCTGATCCGTGCCGTCCTGCTCGCGCTGGATTTTCTGCTGCTTTGCGCTTACCGCGCTTGCATCCCCGCGTGCAGCGGGTCGAAAAGAAGAGGCGGAAGACTTTGGCGACGTTTTTACTTTGGGCATGAGGGCTCCCGGGTAGTAGCTTGAAAACCTCAATCTAGAGATAGCTCCGTCGGCGCGTTGTAGGAAATATTCCCGGCTTTCACCCAGCCACGCCCTTGGTCGCCGTCGTGCGAATCTTGCACAATCGGGTCACCTGATCCACCCGTCGTTCAGCGACGCTATACGCGCCTCATGCAGACCCGTCATTTCCTCCAGCTCATTCTCATGTCGGCCCTCTGGGGCGCATCGTTTCCCCTGCTTCGGATTGCCAGCCCCGCCCTCGGCCCCTGGGTGGTGGCGGGCGTACGCTGCCTCCTGGCTGCGGTGGTGCTCTCGGTGCTGATGCGCGCGCTGCGGGAGCGATGGCCGGCACGCACCGCCTGGCGCAGCCTGACGCTGGTCAGCACGTTAACGGTGGTCATTCCCTTCGTCCTGTTCAACTGGGCGGCGCTGGTCATACCCTCGGGCTATTCCGCCGTGCTGAACGCCACCGTTCCCCTGTTCGGTGTATTGGGCGCCGCCATGATGGGCGAGGAAAAACTGACCGCCCGGCGCCTGCTGGGCTGCGCCGTGGGTTTTGCCGGTGTGGCCTTGCTGGTGCAGTTGGGGCCCGTGGCCGTCACGCCGCACGTGGTGCTGGCCGCGCTGGCCTGCGTCACTGCCTCTGCCAGTTACGGCTTCGGTGCAATTTTGATGAAGCGCGCCACCATGAGCCATTCGCCGCTGCCGGCCTCTGCCGTGGTGCACATCGCCGCAGCGCTGATCCTGGTCTTGCCTGCCGGTGTGGCTGCACCGGCGATGCACCCCACGCCGGGGGCGCTGATTGCCGTGGCGGTGTTGGGTACGCTGACCTCGGGCTTTATGTACTGGATCAGCATGCGGCTGATGCGGGAGATTCCCGCCAGCGCCGCAACGTCAGCGGCATTCATGATTCCCTTTTTCGGCGTCAGCTGGGGCGGCTTCTTTCTCGGAGAGCCTGTCACGGCCAGCATGCTGCCGGGCTGCCTGCTGGTGCTGGCGGCCACAGCGCTGGTCACGGGGTTCAACCCCTTCAAAGGCGCGCCGCCGGAGCCCTGACGTAGAGGCCCTAGCCGCGGCGCCGCATGATGTCGGGCGTCGAGACCACCACATCCGCGTTCTGTGCACGCTGGCGCAGGGCATGCTCCATCACCACCAGGGCCAGCAAGGCCTCGGCGATGGGCGTAGCACGTATGCCGACACAGGGGTCATGGCGGCCCTTGGTCACCACTGCGGCAGGCGCGCCGCTGGTGTCTATCGATTGCCGCGGCGTGATGATGGAACTGGTCGGCTTGATGGCGATCGAGACTTCCAGGTCTTGCCCGGTGCTGATGCCGCCCAGCACGCCGCCCGCGTTATTGGACTTGAAGCCATCGGGCGAAAGCGAGTCGCCGTGGGTGGTGCCGCGCTGCGTCACGCTGGCAAAACCTGCACCGATCTCCACGCCCTTGACGGCATTGATGCCCATCATGGCAAAAGCAATGTCGGCATCGAGCTTGTCATAGAGCGGCTCGCCCAGGCCGACCGGCACGCCGGAGGCCGTCACACGAATGCGCGCACCGCAGGAGTCGCCGGCCTTGCGCAAGGCGTCCATATAGTTTTCCAATCTGGACACATCGGCAACGGGCGCAAAAAACGGGTTGTTGGGCACGTGGTCCCAGGACTCAAAGGGAACGACTTCATCACCGACCTGCGTCATGCAGCCGCGAAACACGGTGCCGTATTTTTCGGCCAGCCATTTTTTGGCCACGGCGCCTGCAGCCACCGTGGGCGCCGTCAGGCGGGCCGAAGAACGGCCACCGCCGCGCGGGTCGCGCAGGCCGTATTTGTGCAGGTAGGCGTAGTCGGCATGGCCGGGGCGAAAGGTTTCCAGGATGTTGCTGTAATCCTTGCTGCGCTGATCGGTGTTGCGGATGAGCAGGCAGATTGGCGTGCCGGTGGTTTTGCCTTGGTACACGCCGGAGAGGATTTCCACCGCGTCTGGCTCGTTACGTTGCGTGACGTGCCGGCTGGTGCCGGGGCGTCGGCGGTCCAGGTCGGCCTGAATGTCCGCCTCGCTGAGTTCCATGCCCGGCGGGCAGCCGTCGATCACGCAGCCGATGGCCGGGCCGTGGGATTCACCGAAATTGGTGACTGCGAATAGGGTGCCAAAGGTGTTGCCGCTCATCAGACGATTATCTCCGAGCGAATGGTGCAGCCTTTTTCACAACCCGCCACGAGCCGCTTTCCGGGAAAAAAAGAGCGGTCGCTCCGGTTGGAACTGCTGGCGATCTCCGTCGTCCATAAAAGACATTGACAGCGTAAGACGCTTTTCGTTACAGATTTCAAGGATATTTAACCGTGTTCTCAGCCGCTGATTTTTACTGCTGTTGTGCCCTGTCATGAACCACCAGTACCGTGTCATCTTCAACCGTACCCTCGGCGTGCGTCAGGCTGTCTCCGAGGGCGCCCGCTGCGGTGGCCAATTGGGAGGCGGCGCGGTCACAACCAGCCCGGGTGTTGCCGCTCAGGGGGGGACGGAATATCCCAGATGGTGGGAAAGCCAGGCTGGAAAGCTTCGTCTGTAGGAACAAGCTGACCGACACTGGGCGCTTCATGTGACCACAGCGTGCAGGACACCGATGCATATTGACCCTTTACCTTCCCAAGGAGCACGACATGCCAACTGCAAACAATGAGTTGATCGCCCTGGAAAACAAATTCTGGCAGTCCATGGTTGATGAGGACACGGACACCGCCCTGGCCTTGCTGGACGAACCAGCCTTGATGGTCAGCGCGCACGGCTCCATGAAGTTCGACCACGCGGGTTACCGGAAAATGGCCGAGCAGGGAAGCATGGTGGTCAAGTCTTTCAAGCTCAGCGATGTGGAAGTGATGTTCCCAACGGAGGACACGGCTGTCCTGACTTACAAGGTCGAACAGGCAATTTCCAAACGCGGAGAGTCCCATGAAGTGAGGCAGGACATGACGGATTCCTCTGTGTGGACCCGCAAGGACGGGCAGTGGCGCTGTGCGATGCATACCGAAGCGCCTGTGGCCAACGGGAAAAGCTGAACTTCGCTTTGGTGTCGGGCAGTTTTGGGGACGCACCTGAACGGTCGTTTCTGCCGGCCCAGCCGCTGGAACATTTCCTGCTTGCTGCAGCGCAGCATCTCTGGATGCGCCAATCACAGTCAGAAGGAATACCCATGCTGGACCGCACCGTGACCAAGTTTTCCCACGTCAAGCCCGGTGACACACAGTTTGTCTCTGGTGGTTTGCGCGATTTTTTTCTGTACCGCGACCTAGGCATCGCCGATGCGACGAACGGAAAAGTCATCGCGCACCTTGTGAAGGCCAACATGGCACCAGAAACAGGCACGGGCTGGCACCGTCATGAGGCAGATTTTCAGATAGTCATCATGACCAAGGGCTGGGCGCGTTTCATGTACGAAGACAAGGAAACCCTGGTCGAAGCCGGCGACGTGGTGCACCAGCGCCCGGGAATCAAACACTTCTTGTTTGACTACTCACCCGACATGGAATACCTGGAAATCGTTGGGCCGGCTGATTTCAAGTCCATTGACGTAGACCCCGTCTGCGAAATCCCGCTACCGACCCCCTGGAAGTGATAGAGCCCCCACGGTCGCTCACTTCGTGTAGCTCCCGCCCCCCCCGAGGGGGACACCCGCCTGCAGTCCGGCAAAGCCGGTCCTGCGGCTCATGCTGGGTTCGAGAGTTCATTGGGAACCGCGAGGGTGCCGCGGAACTGGCTTTGCCAGACCGCAGGCGCCGCCCCCTGAGGGGGGAGCAGGCTACACGAAGTGAGTCTGAAAGGGGGTAGGCTTATTTCTGCAGTGAGCCTGGACGGGGGTGTTCAAAATTCCGCGTCAAGTTCATCAATATCGTCCGGCTCCTTCTTCGCCTCAGCCACCCACTCCTTCATTGCCGGCAACTCCATGATCCGCTTGCAATAAGCAACACAGGTCTTGTCCAGCGGCACGTCGTAAGTCAGAAACCGCGTGACCACCGGCGCATACATGGCGTCGGCGACCGACAGCTGCTTGCCGAACAAATAAGGGCCGCCGTAAGAGCCCAGGCATTCCTTCCAGATCTCCACCACCCGATCAATATCAGCCTGCGCACGGGACCACACCTTGAAGTTCGCAAAATGGGCCTTGATGTTCATCGGCAACGCGGCGCGCATGGTGGCAAAACCCGAATGCATTTCGCCGCACACTGCGCGGCAATGTGCCCGCACCTTGATGTCGGCGGGCAACAGTTGCGCCTTGGGCTTGATTTCATGGAGGTATTCGGCAATCGCCAGCGTGTCCCAGACCTTCACGCCGTTGTGCTGCAGCGAGGGCACCAGCATGCTGGACGACAGCAGCAGCATTTCGGCCTTCATCGCCGGGTCATCCGGTGAAATCACTTTTTCGGTGAATTCCAGCCCGGCGAACTTGGCCAGCAGCCAGCCGCGCAGCGCCCACGCTCCGTAGTTCTTGCTGCTGATCGTCAGGATGGCTTTGGCCATGAGATTGCTCCTTGAACCGCAAAGTTGGCCCCCACTCGCCCGGGGGCAGGCCAACCTCCGCAAGGGTTGTGCCAGCAGGCGTGCACACCGCGACTGGCCCGTAACTTGCCTGCAGTCCACCCACCGGGCCACAAGCCCGCTTCACGCCAGGACAACCATGCTTTACCAGGCCTACCAAACCCAGTCCGACCTGATGTCGCCGTTTCGCCTGCTGGCACAAGGTGGCAGCGCGGCGTTCTGGCTGGGCAAAACGGAAGGCAGCTTTCTGCGCAAGATGTCGGCGTCCATGGAGGTGTTCTCGCGTCTGCGGCTGACGCATACACGGCCAGCCTACGGTATCAGCTCCGTGAAGGTGGGTGATCGCGAACTCGCGGTGACAGAAGAAACTGTTTTGTCCATGCCCTTTGGCACCCTGCTGCGCTTTCGCAAGGAAACGCCCGCGGGCCTGCCCTACCAGCCACCGGTTCTGCTGGTGGCGCCGCTGTCAGGCCACTTTGCCACGCTGCTGCGCGAAACCGTGCGCACCTTGCTGCAAGACCACGACGTGTACATCACCGACTGGCACAACGCGCGCGACGTGTCCCTGCGCCACGGCCCGTTTGCGCTGGACGACTACATCGACCACATGATCCGCTTCACCCAGGCCATTGGCCCGGGCACACATGTGGTGGCGGTGTGCCAGCCCTGCGTGGCAGCCCTGGCGGCCACCGCCATCATGGCCGAAGACAACGACCCGGCCCAACCACGCAGCCTGACCCTGATGGCCGGCCCGGTGGACTGCCGCGTGAACCCGACCGGCGTCAACACACTCGCCACCAGCAAACCGATTGAGTGGTTTGAGAAAAACCTGATCAGCCATGTCCCGCTTCCGCACGCCGGCTACATGCGCCGCGTGTACCCGGGCTTTGTGCAGCTGAGTGCGTTTTTAAGCATGAACATTGACCGGCACAAAAAATCCTTCCAGGACATGTACCAGCACCTGGTGGATGGTGAGGTCGACAAGGCCAATGTGATCCGCGTGTTTTACGACGAGTACCTCGCCGTCAACGACCTGCCCGCCGAGTTCTACCTGGAGACGGTAGAGAAAGTCTTTCAAACCTACGACCTGCCGCTGGGAAAACTCAGCTACCGCGGCCGCCTCGTCAAGCCCGCCGCCATCCGCCGCACCGCTTTGATGACGGTGGAAGGCGAGCGCGACGACATCTGCGCAGTCGGCCAAACCGTGGCCGCGCAAGACCTGTGCACGGGCATACGGCCTTATATGAAAACCCACCATGTGCAGACGGGTGTGGGGCACTACGGCGTGTTCAGTGGGCGTAAATGGAATCAGCAAATCTACCCGCGGGTGCGAGAGATGATTCATGCGAATATGGGCTGAAATTTATACAAAATCGGCCTCCAATCGAATGAAGACGAGCGCGACCAGCTCCTGAATTTATAGCATTGGCTTTGCATGCCAGCTGGCCGTCGACCGCAATTTATTCGCCCCGCCCCATCCAGGCCACCAAAATGCCAATCAACCCCATCACCCCCGCCAGCCCCAAAATCACCCCTCTCCCCTCCATCACGCCGGCGAACACACCCACCAGCAAGCCAGCCAGCGGCTGCGACAGGTTGTTGAGCATCACGATCACGCCGGTGGTCTTGCCCAGGTCGCGAGGGGGAATGAGTTTTTGGCGCAGGCTGCGGATGTAGACGTTGAACATCTTGTCAAAGCCGATCACCAGCAGAAAACCGGTGGTGTACACCCAGAAGTTGCCGGCGAGCCCTGTCAGCAGCCCACCGGCCAGCATCACGCTGTAAGACACCAAGCCCAGTGTGCGCAACGACAGCACGGTGCGGGCGATGAACAGCAGGATGATGACGGTGGCCACCGCACCCGCGGTTTGGAGTAGCGCGTAGTCACCCGCCGTGCGTTGCAGCAGGCCGGTCACCATGGCGGCCGAGGTGGCCAACGTGACGCCGATCACCAGGTTGACGCCCGCCGCCAGTGCGATCACTGCTTTCAGCCCCGGCAGATGCAGCACCTGCGCAAACGCGGTGCGAATGGGTGCGGCCCAATGGCCGGGAGCGGCTTCGGGCGCGGCGAGCGTGACGACGTTCTGCCGCTGCCACAAGGTGACGGCGCCATCGGCAATCAGAAAAAATCCCGCCGTCGCGCCGACGACCATGGGCCAGGGCATCCAGCGCAGCAACAGCGATGCCAGCAAGGGACCCAGCACCATGCCGAGCTGGTCGGCAATTTGCGCATGGGCCAGCACCTTTTCAAAGCGGTGCTGCCTGAAGATCTGCGGCAGCATGACTTCGCGGGCCATCAGGCCTTGCGTCGTCAACACACCGCACACGGCAGACAGCGCAATCAGCCAGCCGACACCGCCTACCCACTGAAACGCCACCACGCCTGCTATGCAGACCAGTGCGCGGTAGAGCTGGCTGATGCGCAGCAGCTTGAGGGGTGACATACGGTCGCACAGCGCGCCGCAGACGGGAAAAGACAAAAAGCGCGGAAGCGTCTCAAGCGTGAAGGCGATGCCCGACCAGGCGACGCTGCCGGTGGTTTCGAACACCACCAGAGGAACCAGAAAGAGCAGTATCTGGTCGGCGAGCCTGGAGAAAAAGAGTGAGGTGTAAAACGGCCGGCCGTCCGCGTTGGCGCCGTCGTTGTGGTTATCTCGCACCCCTGCTCCCATGGCGTCCCGCCTGCGGGCGGGCCAGATGTCTTGCGCATCTGGCTGTTGTTTTAAATGCTATTGTTTTAATAGCTGCTTGCGCCCGTCCAAATTGGGCTTCAGGCACTTTTTATATATAAAACCCGTTCATCCTCTGGAGCGCTTGCCTCAACCGCGGTCAACCCCGTCTTCTTCAGGCCAGTCGCGAATGTAGGCCTTGAGCATCTTGTTTTCGAAGTTCTGGCTGTCCACCACGGCCTTGGCCACGTCGTAGAGGCTGATCACGCCCATCATGACTTTCTGGTTCATCACCGGCATGTAGCGCGCGTGGCGTTCCAGCATCATGCGGCGGACTTCGTCGAGTTCGGTTTCAGAAGTGCAGGTGAGCGGGTGGTCGTCCATCGCGGTGCGCACCAGCGTGCTGCCGATCTCGCCGCCGTTTTTGACGATGCAGACGATCACCTCGCGGAAGGTCAGCATGCCGACCAGGTCGCCGTGCTCCATCACCACCAGAGAACCGATGTCTTTCTCGGCCATGATCTGGGCCGCCTTGGCAAGGGGTTCGTCAGGCTGGACGGTGTAAAGCGTGTTGCCCTTAACGCGCAGTATGTCAAGAACCTTCATTGCCTTCTCCTCGGTTGTGGTGCCAGCCGCTGCCGGCGCGGTATTCATTGTCCCACCGTCCTGCGGCGAAGGGAAACTCAGTTTAAATATAGCCCACAATCAAATGGCTGGCTGTAACGATTTCCCGGCTCTGCGAGCAGCGCGCAATCGGCCCGCAGCATGGCCTGCCACTTTTTTCTACTGGAGACAATTCCATGCCCGGTTATTCCGATCCCGGCTTTGACACTCTGGCCTTGCACGCCGGTGCGGCGCCAGACCCGAGTACAGGCGCGCGCGCCGTGCCGATTCACCTGACCACCTCCTTTGTGTTTGAGTCGAGCGAGCATGCGGCCAGCCTGTTCAACCTCGAACGCGCAGGTCACGTCTATTCGCGCATCAGCAACCCGACCAACGCGGTGCTGGAGCAAAGGGTGTCGGCGCTGGAAGGCGGCATAGGTGCCATCGCCACGTCCAGCGGCCAGGCTGCATTGCATCTGGCAATCGCCACGCTGATGGGAGCCGGTTCGCACATCGTGGCCAGCACGGCGCTTTATGGCGGCAGCCAGAACCTGCTGCACTACACCTTGCGCCGCTTTGGCATAGACACCACCTTCGTCAAGCCCGGCGACCTGGACGGCTGGCGCGCCGCAGTGCAGCCCAACACCAAACTCTTCTTCGGTGAAACCGTCGGCAACCCGGGGCTGGACGTGCTGGACATCGAAGCGGTATCGGGCATTGCGCACAGCGCCGGTGTGCCGCTGCTGGTGGACTCCACCCTCACCTCGCCCTGGCTGATCAAGCCCTTTGACCACGGCGCCGACCTGATCTACCACTCGGCCACGAAATTTTTGAGCGGCCACGGCACCGTCATAGGCGGTGTCGTTGTGGACGGCGGCAGCTTCGACTGGGAAAAATCCGGCAAATTCAAGGAACTGACCGAGGCCTATGAAGGCTTTCACAACATGGTCTTCAGCGAGGAAAGCACCGTGGGCGCCTTCCTGCTGCGCGCCCGGCGCGAAGGCCTGCGCGACTTCGGCGCCTGCATGAGCCCGCACACGGCCTGGCTGATCTTGCAGGGCATTGAAACCCTGCCGCTGCGCATGGCACGGCACATGGGCAACACCGAAAAGGTCGTGCAGTTCCTGGCCAGCCACCCCTTGGTGTCGCGTGTGGGGCATCCCATGCTCGAATCACATTCCAGCCACGCGCTGGCCAAAAAACTTCTGCCGCGCGGCGCCGGTTCGGTGTTCAGCTTCGACATCAAAGGCAACCGCGAACAGGGCAAGGCTTTTATCGAGGCGTTGAAAGTCTTCAGCCACCTGGCCAACGTGGGCGACTGCCGCAGCCTGGTGATTCACCCGGCCAGCACCACGCATTTCCGCATGAGCGACGACGCGCTGGCGGCCGGCGGCATCACGCAGGGCACGATTCGCCTGTCAATCGGCCTGGAAGACCCGGATGACCTGCTGGACGACCTCAAGCGCGCCCTCAAGGCCGCCGAGAAAGCGGGAGCCTGAAACATGTACCTCGACGTCAAGGGCCATAAAACCTATTGCTACACCGGCGGCAAGCCATTTGATGCCACCCGGCCCACGGTGGTGTTCATCCACGGTGTGCTCAACGACCACAGCATCTGGATATTGCAGACCCGCTACTTCGCACACCATGGCTTCAACGTATTGGCGCCAGACCTGCCGGGCCACTGCAAAAGCGCAGGTGAGCCACCGCGCTCGGTGGAAGAAGCGGCCGATTTCATCCTCGCGCTGCTCGATGCGGCCGGCGTGAAAGCCGCCGTCCTGGTGGGCCACAGCTTTGGCTCCCTCACGGCGCTGCAGGCGGCCGCCATCGCGCCGCAGCGCGTGACGCGCCTCGCGCTGCTGGGCACTGCCGCGCCGATGAAGGTCTCGCCCGCCCTGCTGGACAGCGCGCTGAACCAGCCCCTGAAGGCGATCGACATGGTCAACACCTTCTCGCACTCCATGCTGGCGCCCCCGCCTTCATCGCTCGGCCCGGGCACGTGGCTGTACGGCGGCTCAAAGGCCCTCATGCGGCGGGTGCTGGCCAGCAATGCGCAGGTCAACCTGTTTCACCGCGGCTTCAAGGCCTGCGACGACTACACCGGCGCTGAAGCCGCCATGGAAAAGGTGCAGTGCCCGGTGCTGTTCATCCTGGGGAAAAGCGATTCCATGACCTTGCCCCGAATGGCCGCGCCACTGCAGACCAGGGCAAAAAACAGCAGGACCGTACTGCTGCAGGCCGGCCACCAGATGATGACCGAAGCGCCCGAGGGCGTTTTGTTTGCCTTGAAGGACTTCCTGCAGCCATGAACGGGCTGAGCGTTACGCCGGCCATGACGCGGCAGCGGGCGCAGGACATCGCGGCCTCTTTCGACTTGCGCGCGCTGCCGCCAGACTTCTATGCCAATCCGTATCCGGTGTATGCGCTGCTGCGTGAAACCGAGCCCGTCAAACACATGCCCGACGGTTCTTATTTCCTCACCCGCTACGCCGACCTGACGGCCGTGTACCGTGATGCGGACACCTTCAGTTCTGACAAGAAGGTGGAGTTCGAGCCCAAGTACGGCGCTGCCTCACCACTTTTTGAGCACCACACCACCAGCCTGGTGTTCAACGACCCGCCGCTGCACACGCGCGTTCGCAAGCTGATCATGGGCGCGCTCACGCGGCGCGCCATTGCCGGCATGGAGCCCGGCCTTGTCACACTGGTCGATGGCCTGCTTGACGGAATCGAAGCCAGGGGCGGCGGTGATTTGATCGAAGACTTCGCCTCCGCCATTCCGGTGGAAATCATCGGGAACCTGCTGGGCGTACCGCATGCTGACCGGGAACCGCTGCGCGGTTGGTCGCTGGCCATTCTGGGGGCACTGGAGCCCCGATTGACGCCTGAACAGGAGGCCTTGGGCAATCGCAGCGTGCGCGAGTTCACCGCTTACCTCAGCGACCTGGTGGCAGACCGGCGTAAACACCCGGGGGACCCTGAACACGACGTGCTGACACGGCTGATCGGGGCTGAAACGCCGGGCGATGCACTGCAGGAGACCGAGTTGCTGCAGAACTGCGTGTTCATTCTCAACGCCGGCCATGAAACCACGACCAACCTGATCGGCAATGCCCTGGTCCTGCTGCAGGAATGGCCGCAGGCCAGGCAACATTTGCTATCAAAATTAGAGCTGCTTGCGCAGGCAGATCAAGGGCTGCAGGCCGATTTGACTGTTGAAATCGATGAATTTCTGCGTTTTGAGTCGTCCAACCAGCTAAGCAACCGGCGCACGCTCAAGGCGTGCCAGGTAGGCGGCGTCGATTTGCCGGCAGGTGCGTTGCTGACCTTGTGCATTGGCGCCGCCAACCGTGACCCGGCGCAGTTTGTTCATCCTGAGCAGCTCGACCTGGCGCGCCAGGACAACCGCCATCTGGCCTTCGGATTCGGCATTCACCAGTGCGCAGGCCTCAGTCTCGCGCGGCTTGAGGGCCGTGTCGCCATCGGCCGCTTTCTGCAGCGCTTTCCCCACTACCGTTTGACCGTCCCGCCCGTGCGGGGTGGCCGCGCGCGGTTCCGCGGGTTTTTGAACGCGCCGTTTTCTACCGGGGAATGACAGCCGCTCAGGTCGGCCCGGCGTACGGGGCGGCTTCCAGCGCTTGCAGCAGTGCGTGTATCAGGGGCGAATGAGGCATGGCTTCGGCGGCGGGATCAGTCAGCGAATCGAGCAACCGCGAAAGGGTTTGTGCATGCGGCGCCAAAGGGCCGAAGAATTTTGTGCCGCCTGCATCCGCAACCAGCAGCGTGGGAAAAGTTTCGACTTCAATATCCCCGACAAGATCGGCCCGGTCCTCAATGTCCAGCCAGACAAACCGGTGGTCCGGATAACGCCGCGCCATGCCGGAAAAGACGGACTCATAGTCCCGGCACAAGCCGCACCAGTCGGCGCAAAGGCAAACCACCCAGCGCGCCAAGGCGGGCGCTGCCGGTACGCGTGGCGACGCAGAGCTGAGGCCGTAAGGTGTGTCTGGATACAACGCGGAGGGCACGTAAATAGGGGTGAGGAAAGCGCAAGGACCGCAGGCGGGCAGGGTTGACTATTATGGCCAGCGCCGCAGAATAAGGAGCGCCACCGGTTATCCGGCGCAGGAGACAAAGCCATGAACGCCATGCACCCCGATGCAGACCCCAGTATCGCCACACCTGTAGACGCGCGCAGTTTCAAATCCTTTGCGGACTTTTACCCCTTCTACCTGGGTGAACACCGCAATCCGACCTGTCGCCGCCTCCACTTCGCCGGCTCCACTCTTTCGCTGCTATGCCTGCTGGCGTTGCTGGCCACCCGCAATCCCTGGTGGCTACTGGCCGCATTACTGTGCGGCTATGGATTTGCCTGGGTGGGGCATTTTGCGTTTGAGAAAAACAGGCCTGCCTCATTCAAGCGCCCGCTCTACAGCTTCATGGGCGACTGGATGATGTACCGCGACATGTGGGCACACGCATTGCGACGCGTGAGCGGCCGCTGAATTTGGGGAGGCGCTGTGGCCTGCAGCGCCGCAGTTCAGGATTCCAGTGACGACAGGGGACTGGTTTTTAATGCCTTCAGGCAGGCTGCGCCCGCCTGCAAAGCGGCTTCATGGGTGGGATACGGGTGGTCAGAACCTTCTATGCGCAGGTCCGCTGTGTGCTCTTCGGCCGACAGCTGCGTGACCACCCAGTAAAAAAGCCCTGCTGACGGCTCCTTCACCCGCACAGCCAAGGGGCCGGGCGCATTGGGAAGGACCGCACTCATAAAGACCGCCCGAGCTCAGTGCTCACGTCCACGGCAACGGGGCCCACTTGGGCCACCGCCACGCGCAGTTCCAGCTCACTGCAATCGAGCGCGCTGACCCAATATTTCAGGGACGCTTCTTCGTTGATGTTGATGGGCTCGTTTTTCAGAGCCGGGTCAGCAATCAGGGTCGAGGGTGTTTTCACGGTTCTCTCCAGCTTGGTTGTCAATGAAGGGCATTGCATCAGATGGAAAGAATCGTCGCGTAAGCATGAACGCGCCCTTGTAAGAATTTCTCCCGCGGGCCTGAAGGCCTGACGAGAGAAAATTTGTGCGGTGCACCAAAATAATCTTTACAAGGCTTACGTGACCCAACGCCTTGTTGCAGCTTGAGGGAAAACCGGCCCGAAATCCCTCTCAGGCTTGAGTTTTAGAAGTGCGGGTGGAGGGGGCTGTGCCGGAATGCGCAGCCGGGTTATCCGGGGTCCGTTTGCTGGCGTACGCCTTATAGAGCTTTGCAGCCAGGCCAGAGGTGAGCGCCAGAACAAATAATTTCTTCAGCATGAAGTTCTCCTTGAGTTGATGAAATGGAGGCTGCTACACGGCAGGGCAAGAAGCCCCACGTGTTGCGTAGCAACCACTGGTTCATCGTAAGAAGATGGCGCTGGGCCGAACGTGCGCCCGGACCGCTGCCGCTTGTGCGGTATTTCTGACTTGGTGGGAACGCGCGGCGCTAAAGGCTAAAGGCCTGGTTCGCCCTCTACCCGGATCCCCAGCTGCTTGACCTTGACGCGTTGCTCAACGGCCTGGCTCCACAATTCGAAGTCTTCGTTGGTGGGCGCAGGCCCTTCCCCGGTCTGGTAGGCCCACATCTTGGCAGTGAGTTCGTCGTAGATCCGCTTGGCCTCCAGATGCGCCTGCCGCTCGCGCACGATGGCACCTTCCAATTTTTCCCTGGCTGGCGTTTTTGATGGCATGTTGGGTATGTGAAAAATCAAAACCCGGATTTTGTTACAAAGCGGCAGTTGTAACAAGTATCCCCAAAGCCCAAACGGCTTCCCGCTTTTATACACCCCGTGCGCTGCTCGGCGCAGAGAGAGTTAGTTACAGCGCGTCCCGCAGGCGTATCCCCGGCCACCCCGCTTTTTCCCACAGGTTTTGCAGTGCATCGGCCTTGTCAAGCAGCAGTTGCCGCATCAGCGGCTCCAGCGGCGTGGCATCGGGGTCGGCCAGCAAGAGGTACCGCGCCTCCGCTTCGCCCTCGGCTTCATTGAGCTGACCGACCCAGTCCAATGCGACCAATGCCTCCAGGACGGGCTCCAGCTGCAATCCGTCCACCTGGAGCAACTCGGCCAGCTGCGACGCGCTGACGCCCCTGCGCGGCATGGCCAGTGCCCGATGCAATTGCTGAAGCACTTCGATGGCCAACTGAAAAGACCAGCCATGGGCACTGCCGCGGCGCGCCACCCCGGCCAGCAGGCTGGGCAGGTAGGCCGCAATCACGGCGCCCATCAGTACGATGACCCACGACACGTAGATCCACACCAGCAAGATAGGCAGGGTGGCGAAGGCCCCGTACACCAGGGAATAAGTGGGCACGGCCCCCAGGTACAGACTCAAGGCGCGTTTGGCCAGCTCGATACCGGCCGCCACAAACAGGCCGCCCACCCAGGCGTGCGACCATTTCACATAGGTGTTGGGCACGTAGCGGTACAGCGTCGCCATGCCCGCGGCTACCAGGAAAAACTGCAGGATGCTGAGCAGAAAACGCAGGCTCACCGGCAAAGCCCCGACCAGACCGCCCGACGCGGACAGCACATAGGACGTCACCGCGAGGCTGGCCGCGAGCAGCAGGGGTCCGAGGGTGATGGCCGCCCAGTAGATCAGTACACGCTGCGCAAGCGGCCGCGCCTTCCGGACACGCCAGATGCCGTTGAGCGTTCGGTCGATGGTCAGGATCAGCGCGATCGCGGTGACCAGCAACACCGCCAGGCCGGCAATGCCCAGCTTGTTGGCTTGGCGGCTGAACTGTGTGAGGTAGCCCAGCACTTGCCGGGCAATGTTGTCGGGAATCAGGCTCTGGATCAGCCAGGCCTGCAGGGCGCCCTGAAGCTTTGAAAACATCGGGAAGGCCGTGAAGATGGCCAGCGCCACGGTAAAAAACGGCACCAGCGCGATCGAAGTGGTGAAAGTCAGGCTGCTGGCGGTGAGGCCCATGTGGTCTTCGCGAAAACGGTCGCGCAGCGTGAGCGCGGTATGGCGCCACGGGAAACGGGAGATGCCCTCCAGAACGTCTTGCAGATATGGCTGAAATTTCATCCCCGGTATCATGCCACCGACACCCAGGAACCTGCCTTAGGTTCAACGGGTTCTGATGAACATGAACAAAACAACTCAAATCAACTTCACCCGCCGCCTCGCTCTGGCGAGCCTGGCGGGACTCATCGTGCTGGGCCTGGTCTGGGAGATGTGGCTGGCGCCCATACGCCCCGGCGGCTCGCTGCTGGCGCTCAAGGTCCTGCCGCTGTGCATTCCACTGGCCGGCATCATGAAAAACCGCATGTACACCTACCGCTGGGTCAGCTTGCTGGTATGGCTGTATTTCACCGAAGGCACGGTGCGGGCATGGAGCGACAAGGCCCCCGGCAACTACCTGGGCATGATAGAAGTCACGCTGTGCCTGGTGCTTTTTGTGGCCTGCGCATTGCACGTGCGCATCCGCTTGAAAAACGCCACCCACCCGTCTACCCCTGCACCGGAAGCCCAAACACCATGAGCACGCACCCAGAACTGATTGAATCCCTGCGCCAAATCGTGGGCGCGCCCAATGTCCTCACCGAAGGCGATTTGACCGCCTGGGTGCAGGACTGGCGCAGGCGTGAAACCGGCAAGGCCCTAGCCGTGGTGCGCCCCGGCTCGACGCCGGAAGTTGCCGCTGTGGTCAAGGCCTGCGCCGCAGCGGGCGTGAGCATGGTGCCGCAAGGCGGCAACACGGGCATGGTGGTGGGCTCGACACCCGACGCCAGCGGCACGCAGGTCGTGTTGAGCCTGACGCGCATGAACAAGGTGCGCACGCTGGATGCCGGCAACCTGACCATCACCGTCGATGCCGGCTGCGTGCTGCAGAACCTGCAGGAAGCCTGCGAAAAAGCCGGCTTTCTGTTTCCGCTGAGCCTGGCCTCGGAGGGCAGCTGCACCATTGGCGGCAACCTGGGCACCAATGCCGGCGGCACCCAGGTCGTGCGTTATGGCAACACGCGCGAACTCTGCCTGGGGCTTGAGGTCGTGAATGCACAGGGTGAAATCTGGGACGGCCTCTCGGGCCTGCGCAAGGACAACACCGGTTATGACCTGCGCCATCTGTTTATTGGCAGCGAAGGCACGCTGGGCGTGATCACCGGCGCGACCATGAAGCTCTACCCCATGCCCAAAAGCCAGCTCACCGCCTTCGCCGCCGTGCCCTCGCTGGAAGCTGCCGTGCAGTTGCTGGGCCTGGCGCATGAGCACCTGGGCTCGGGCCTTACGGGATTTGAAGTCATGGGCCAGTTCGCGCTGGGCCTGGTGGCCAAACATTTCCCGCAGCAGCGCGTGCCTTTCTGGCAAGAGTCGGCCTGGTGTGTGGTGCTGGAGAACTCGGACAACGAATCGGAAGCCCATGCGCGTGCGTGTTTTGAGCGCCTGCTCGAAGCCGCCATGGAAGCCGGCTGTGTAGTCGACGCAGTGGTCGCCGAAAGCATGGCGCAGGCCCATGCGCTCTGGCACATCCGCGAGAGCATTCCGCTGGCGCAGGCCGAAGAGGGCCTGAACATCAAGCACGACATCTCGATCAATGTCTCGCGCATCCCCGAGTTTGTGGCCGAGACCAACGCCCTGCTGCTCGAACAGTTTCCCGGCGCCCGCCTGGTTGTTTACGGCCACCTGGGCGATGGCAACCTGCACTACAACGTGCAGGCGCCCGAGAACGAAGACCAGGCGCGTTTTCTGAACGAGAAGGAAACACCCATGAATGCACTGGTTTACGAAGTGGTAGACCGCTACCGCGGCTCGATCTCGGCCGAACACGGCGTCGGCAGCCTCAAGGTCGACACCCTGCCCAAGCACAAATCGCCCGTGGCGCTGAACATGATGCGAGCCATCAAACAAGGCCTGGACCCCCACAACCTGATGAATCCGGGCCGAGTGCTGAAGGCATAATTAAACCCTTGTCTGGCCGCCCCAAGCCGGCCCGGCAAAGACCCCTTCCCGCACCCAAGTCGACTGGTTTTAAATGACCCGCCCCATCCGCTCCCAGTACGAAGATTTCATGCGCCATGTGGACACCCACGGCGCCTTCAAGGCCGATCGCACCGGCACCGGCACCAAAAGCGTGTTCGGTTACCAGATGCGCTTTGACCTGAACGAGGGTTTTCCGCTGGTGACCACCAAGAAGGTCCACCTCAAGTCCATCGTGCATGAATTGCTGTGGTTTCTGCAGGGCTCGAGCGACAACAACTGGCTCAAGGCGCGTGGCGTCAGCATCTGGGACGAATGGGCGCGTGAAGACGGCGACCTGGGCCCGGTCTATGGCGTGCAGTGGCGCAGCTGGCCCACGCCTGACGGCGGCCACATCGACCAGATCACCGAAGTCATCAAGACACTTAAAACCAATCCTGATTCGCGCCGCATCATCGTGAGCGCCTGGAATGTGGCCGACCTTTCCAAGATGGCGCTCATGCCCTGCCATGCGTTCTTTCAGTTTTATGTGGCGCCATCAGAACTAGCCGGCCAGCCAGGCAGGCTCAGCTGCCAGCTCTACCAGCGCAGCGCTGACATCTTCCTGGGCGTGCCTTTCAACATCGCCAGCTATGCGCTGCTCACCCACATGGTGGCGCAGCAATGCGGGCTGGGTGTGGGCGACTTCATCTGGACCGGTGGCGACTGCCATATCTACAGCAACCACCATGAACAAGTGGCATTGCAACTGAGCCGCAAGCCCTTTGCCTACCCCACGCTGCAGATCAAGCGCAAGCCCGAAACGATCTTCGACTACCAGTTTGAAGACTTCGAGTTTCTGGACTACCAGCACCACGACGCCATAAAAGCCCCCGTGGCGGTGTGAGCGCGCATGCTCAGAAACTTGCGAAACCTCGGACCTGCCTCTGAGCGCCTGCTTAACCGAGCCGGCATCACCTCAGAGTTGCAACTACGCCAGATCGGCTCGATCAAGGCCTATCGAGCCGTACAAGCCAGCGGGCAGAAACCCTCGCTGAACCTGCTATGGGCAGTTGAGGGCGCGCTGACCGGCCAGGCCTGGCAGACCATTGCCCAGCAGGATCGGCTGTCCCTTTTATTGGCGCTGGAGCAAACACCGTGACAACGAACATCAACCTGATCTGGGCCCAGTCTGCCAACGGCGTGATCGGCAAGGACGGCACCATGCCCTGGCACCTGCCGGAAGACCTGGCGCACTTCAAACAGCTCACCCATGGATTCCCGGTCATCATGGGCCGCAAAACCTGGGACTCGCTGCCACCCAAATTCCGCCCCTTACCCGGCCGCGCCAACATCGTGATCACGCGGCAGCTTAACTGGCAGGCTAAAGGCGTTCAGCGCGCCACCAGCCTTGGACAGGCCCTGCATCTGGCGGGGGCAGCACCTGAAGTGTGGGTCATCGGTGGCGCGCAGATCTACGCGCAGGCAGAACCTCTGGCCAATCGCGCCGAGGTCACCCAAATCGCCCAGGACTTTTCAGGTGACGCCTTCGCACCGCTGCTGAGTGAACAATGGAAGCAAACCGCAAGAAGTGATCACGCCTCTTCGGGAGGCCTAAAGTTCAGCTTCGTCACTTACAACAAACGCAACACACACGAGGAGACTTGATATGTCAGGAGGCGGATTTCACGTACATGGGCCCCACGACCATGAGCTGGAGCATGCAGCCCAGGGGGGCCACGACAGCGGCGGCATGATCGCCCAGATCGCGGTCATCACGGCGATCATCGCCACCATAGGCGCCATCTTTGCCTACATGGGCGGCGCGACGCAGGCCAATGCGGGCCTTTATAAAAACAACGCCGCCATCAAGAAGACCGAAGCCTCCAACCAGTGGAATTACTTCCAGTCGAAAAGCACCAAACAGTCCCTCGCCGAACTGGCCCGCGACCTGGCACCTGAAGATAAAAAGGTGGGCTACCAGGGCAAGATAGACCGCTACGAAAAAGAAAAAAATGAGATCAAGGCGATTGCCGAGAAACTCGAAGCCGATTCCGCCGTATGGGACAAATCATCGGATGAACAAATTCACCAGCACCACCGCTGGGCACAGGCCACCACGGTGCTGCAGGTGGCCATCGCGCTGGCGGCCATTGCCCTGCTGACACGCAAGAAGTGGCTGGAATATGGCATGTTCGTCGTAGCGGGCGTGGGTTTGGTTATCGGCGTTCTGGCTTTGCTACATATTTGATAGCAGATTGCGCACGTCTTTATTGGGCTGGAGCACGAATTTATGAAAATTGCGACCTGGAACGTCAACTCGTTGACTGCGCGGCTGGCCCATGTGCAGGACTGGCTGGTGGCCAACCCGGTGGACGTGCTGTGCCTGCAAGAGCTCAAGATGACGGACGACAAATTTCCGTTGGACGCGCTCAAGGCCGCCGGCTATGAAGCAGCCGCCTTCGGTCAGAAAACCTACAACGGCGTGGCGATCCTGTCGCGCACGCCGCTGCGCGACGTGGTGAAAAACATCGTGGGGTTTGAGGACGAGCATTCACGCGTCATCGCCGCCACGGTGGATGGACCCACCGGCCCCATCCGTGTGATGAACGGCTATTTCGTCAACGGCCAGGAACCTGGCAGCGAAAAGTTCGCCTACAAAATGCGCTGGCTGAACGGCCTGCAGGCCTACGTACGCGCAGAGATGGCAGCCCACCCGCAGCTGGTGTTGCTGGGTGACTTCAACATCACGCCCGAGGACCAGGATTCGTTCGACCCCGAAGGCCTCAGGGACACCATTCACCACACGAAGGAAGAGCGCGAGCATTTCCGCCAGCTGGTGGCGCTGGGCCTGACCGACAGCTTCCGTATGTTCGAGCAGTTGCCCAAAAGCTACTCATGGTGGGACTACCGCATGCTCGGCTACCAGAAGAACCGGGGGCTGCGCATCGACCACATCCTGGTCAGCGATGCCCTCAAGCCGCAAGTCAAAGGCTGCACCATAGACCGCGTACCGCGCAAATGGGAAAAGCCCAGCGACCATGCGCCGGTGACAATAGAGCTGGCCTAACCCCCCTTTCAGGCTCACTTCGTGTAGCCTGCTCCCCCCTCAGGGGGCGGCGCCTGGGGCCGGCGAAGCCGGACCCTCGGCCCCCACTGGTGAATGCTCTCGCTGGGTTACGCCACTGAGCTCTTCAACCCAGCATGAGCCGTGGAACCGGCTTCGCCGGGCCACAGGCGGGCGGCCCCCTCGGGGGGCAGGGAGCTACACGAAGTGAGCGACCGTGGGGGCCCCATCACTCCAGATTGAGTTCCTGAATCTTGCGCGTGATGGTGTTGCGGCCGATACCCAGCTTTTGTGCCGCTTCGATGCGCCGCCCGCGGGTATTGACCAGCGCGGTCTGGATCAGCTTGGATTCAAAACGCCGGGTCAACACGTCCCAGACGTCGCTTCGGCCGGTGGCCAATAACGCCAGGGCTTCGGCTTCGAGACCGCTTTCCCAGCTTTGCTCCGGCCCGCTGGCGGGCGGCACTGACGCGGTGGTGGACTCCGCCCCCACATGGACAACCGCCTTGTCGGCGCCGGCACCGTTCCAATCCATCTTGGCCACCGCAGCTTTCTCCTGCTGAGCTGACGCCCTGCCCGACTCGGGGGCAACGCCCAGCACTTCGGGCGGAAGGTCCTTGGGTTCAATCACTTGCGCAGGCGCCATCACGGTGAGCCAATGGCAGATGTTCTCAAGCTGCCGCACATTGCCGGGAAAACCGAAGTTGCTCAACTGCTGCAAGGCCGTGTCGGAAATCCGTTTAGGCTCGACGCCGAGCTGTTTGGCGCTTTGCTGCAGGAAGTGGCGCGTCAGCATGAACACGTCTTCACGGCGCTCGCGCAGCGCGGGCAGGCGCAGGCGGATCACGTTCAAGCGATGGAACAAATCTTCGCGGAAGCCGCCTTCCTTGACGCGCTGCTCCAGATCCTGATGGGTGGCCGCAATCACGCGCACATTGGCCTTGACGGCGTTGTGTCCACCTACGCGGTAGAAGTGACCGTCGCTCAGTACACGCAACAGCCGGGTCTGCAAGTCAAACGGCATGTCGCCGATTTCATCCAGAAAGAGCGTGCCGCCCTCGGCCTGCTCAAAGCGGCCGCGGCGCATGGTTTGCGCGCCGGTGAAGGCGCCGCGCTCGTGTCCGAACAGCTCGCTCTCAAGCAGATCTTTCGGAATGGCCGCGGTGTTGATGGCCACAAAAGGCCCGTTGGCGCGCGGCGAATGCTTGTGCAGCGCGCGCGCCACCAGTTCTTTGCCGGAGCCCGATTCGCCGGTGATCATCACGGTCACCATGCTTTGACTCAAACGCCCGATGGCGCGGAAAACGTCCTGCATGGCGGGCGCCTGGCCGAGCATTTCGGGCGCGGCCGACATACGCTCTTCGGCGACCTCTTCGCGCTGACTTTCTTCGACCGCGCGGCGGATGAGCTCGACAGCCTTGGGCAGGTCAAACGGCTTGGGCAGGTATTCGAAGGCGCCGCCCTGAAAGGCGGACACGGCGCTGTCGAGGTCGGAGAAGGCCGTCATGATGATGACAGGAAGGCCAGGGAGCTTTTCCTTGACCTTTTCGAGCAGGTCCAGGCCTGAGCCCCCGGGCATCCGGATGTCACTCACAAGAATTTGCGGTCCCTCGTCCTCTGTCGCGTTTTCCAGAGCTGCAAGAACTTCCCGGGGATTGGTGAAACTGCGCGTGGGCAGCTCCTCGCGGAGCAGGGCCTTTTCCAGAACAAACCGGATGGACTGGTCATCATCAACGATCCAGATCGGTTTCATTTGTGCAGTCCCTTTTTTCGTGCTTTCAATGCAGGGTTCTTTGAAAACCCTCTGCACGATCGCGTTATGTATCAATCATGGCGAAACACATTTCAAGGCAGCGGTATCAGCAACTTGAAATCTGTAGAACCCGGCCTGCTCTCGCACTCAATCAAACCGTGGTGTTGCTGGACAAAAGTTTGCGCCAATGTCAGCCCCAGCCCCGAACCACCCTCTCGCCCGGATACCAGCGGATAGAAGATGCGGTCTTTGATGGAGTCCGGCACACCCGGTCCATTGTCGATAACATGCAATTCCAATGCCAAGCGATAGCGCTGCTTGCCAAAAGTTACCTGCCTGGCGATTCTTGTCTTGAAAGTGATGTGCGCATTGCCCGCCGCGATCAGCTCGGCAAGGGCCTGTGCGGCGTTATGAGCGATGTTCAAAACGGCCTGGATCAACTGCTCGCGGTCTCCGCGGAAATCCGGGATGGAAATGTCATAGTCCCGCGTCACCCGTAACCCTTTGGGGAACTCCGCCAGAATCAACGAGCGCACGCGCTCACAAACTTCGTGAATATTGACGTCGCCCACCAGATGCGGACGCCGGTGTGGAGCCAACAAACGGTCCACCAGCGTCTGCAGCCGGTCAGCCTCATGAATGATGACCTGGGTGTACTCCGTCAGGTCCTTGCCAATCTCCATCTGCAAGAGCTGCGCAGCGCCGCGAATGCCGCCCAACGGATTTTTAATCTCGTGCGCCAGGTTACGGATCAGTTCCTTGTTGGCCTGTGCCTGGTCGATCAGGCGTTCCTCGCGCTCCTGCTTGGCCTGTTGCTCCAGCGGCAGCAGTTCCACAATCGCCTCGCCGGGGATGTCGGTTTGCGCGACCACCACGTGCACGGGCAGCGGCTCATGGTTCAGGCGTCTGAGCCAGGCGTCGTAACGCAGCGCGGCGAATTCATTGCTCCCCGCACCCTCCAGCGCGTTTTGCAAAATCAGCGGCTCGGTAAAGCAATCAGGAAGCTGCGAGCCTTCAATGGTTCGCCGCGACGTGCCCAAGGCGTCTTCCAGCGCGGCATTGGCAAACACCACCGTGCCGTTGGTGCGCACGACGGCAACCAGCGTGGCAAGCAGGTCAAATGCCTGGAAGCGTGGGAGTCCCGTGACGGGGACCGGCGATAAGGTGTTGCGAATGGATGGCTTGTTCAAGCCATCCATTTTCCTCCAAAGCCGGCTTGCCGCACGGCTTATACGACAGCTTAATTGGCTGCCAGAGCGGACGGGGAAGGGGAAGGGGAAGGCAAGCGGGCAATTTCACGCTTCAGGCCCGCAATGTCGCTCTGGTTGCGGGCAATGCTGTCCTTGAGCTCCGTCACACGGTCGAGGTAGCGTTGGTAATTGCGCCCTTCAATGCCCTGCTTTTCGGGTTCGCCGTTGTTGAACTCTTTTTGCTGCTCGGCCAGCTTGGCCTCGGCTTTTTTGAGCTCAGCCTCCAGGATGGCGCGCGAATCGTTGTCGCGGGCACGCTGCTCGGGGCTGCCGTCGGTGCGTGGACCGCTCGAGCCAGCCGCCGCCGCCACACGGACACCGGCTTTCGGTACAGGCGTAGCCTGCATCACCGTGACGTTACCGCCGGAAACCAGCTTGCAACTGCGGGTCTGGGCATCTTTGGTGTTGTTGATGTATTCCGGGGCTATACCTCCGACACCGGCGCAGCGGTATACCTGCTGCGCCCAGGCAGCATTTCCCACGCCAGCCAGCAGCAAGGACAAGGTAGAAAGCAATAAGGTGTGTTTCATAGGAACTCCCAAAGCCCAAAGAGGGCGAGGACGGTCTATCAGTATGCGGCAAAGGCGTCGAATTACAAAGCCAGCAAACCCACAACCGGCAGGGCAATAAAAAAGGACGGCATTTGCCGTCCTTTTTTGGCCACAAACTGTGTAAATAAACAGTAAGCGGTTGAGCGTTCGCTCCTTTTTCCCTTTGCCCTTTTGATTACAGGGAGTAATACATATCGAATTCGATCGGGTGCGTCGCCTGGCGCAGGCGCGTCACTTCACCCATTTTCAGCTCGATGTAGGCGTCGATCATGCTGTCGGAGAACACACCGCCCTTGGTCAGGAAGCCGCGGCCCACGTCCAGTGCGTCCAGCGCCTGGTCCAGGCTGTGACAGACGGTCGGGATTTTTGCATCTTCCTCGGGTGGCAGATGGTACAGATCCTTGGTGGCGGCTTCGCCCGGATGGATCTTGTTCTCCACACCGTCCAGACCCGCCATCATCAGGGCAGAGAAGCCGAGGTAAGGGTTCATCAGTGGATCGGGGAAGCGCGCTTCGATACGGCGACCCTTGGGGTTGGCAACGTAAGGAATACGGATCGATGCCGAGCGGTTCTTGGCCGAGTAAGCCAGCTTGACCGGCGCTTCGTAACCTGGGACCAGGCGCTTGTAGCTGTTGGTGCCGGGGTTGGTAATGGCGTTCAGGGCACGTGCGTGCTTGATGATGCCGCCGACGTAATACAGCGCGAAGTCAGACAGGCCGGCATAACCGTCGCCGGCGAACAGGTTCTTGCCGTCTTTCCAGATCGACTGGTGCACGTGCATGCCGGAGCCGTTGTCGCCCACGACGGGCTTGGGCATGAAGGTGGCGGTTTTGCCGTAGGCGTTGGCCACGTTCTGAACCACGTACTTGAGGATCTGCGTCCAGTCGGCGCGCTGGACCAGCGTGCTGAAACGGGTGCCGATTTCATTCTGGCCGGCGCCTGCCACTTCGTGGTGGAACACTTCGACGGGGACGCCCAGCGATTCGAGGATCAGGGACATTTCGGCACGCATGTCTTGCGTGCTGTCGACAGGAGGAACCGGGAAGTAGCCGCCCTTGACGGTCGGGCGGTGGCCGCGGTTGCCGCCTTCGAGCTTGGCGCCCGAATTCCAGGGGGCTTCGTATTCTTCGATCTTGAAGAAGGTGCCAGACATGTCGGTGTTCCAGCGCACGTCATCAAAGATGAAGAATTCTGGCTCTGGACCGAAGTAAGCGGTGTCGCCCAGGCCGGAAGCCTTGAGGTAGGCTTCTGCGCGCTGTGCGATGGAGCGTGGGTCGCGGTCGTAGGCCTTGCCGTCGGCAGGCTCGAGCACGTCGCAGCTCATGAACAGGGTGGTTTCTTCGAAGAAGGGGTCGATGTTGGCCGTCTTGGGGTCAGGCATCAGTTGCATGTCGGAGGCTTCAATGCCCTTCCAGCCGGCGATCGAGGAGCCGTCGAATGCATGGCCCGACGTGAATTTGTCTTCGTCAAAGTGGGACACGGGCACGGTCACGTGCTGTTCTTTGCCCCGGGTATCGGTAAAACGGAAGTCAACAAACTTGACCTCGTTTTCCTTGACCATTTTCATGACGTCTGCGACGGTCTTTGCCATCAAAATCTCCTGTTGCTGGATGGGTGGTTGAAAATTCTCTTCGGGCCTGTTGAATGCACTTTTTGTGCCAAAGCCATTGGCGATTCAGATTTCTGCCAAGCCTCGGATTGTGCCGCCGATTGTGCCGTTATCTGGCTTCAGTTCCGGGGTTTGGCAGGCTGAAAATGCAAAAAACACCCGCGGTGACGAGTGCACCATTAAAGTGCAATCCTATAAACGCACGAATATGGTGCAAAAACTCATCGCACCAATTCAGGGCCGAACTTGAGGTCGAATTTATGCAACCCGGCCAGCATTGCCGGATAGGCCAGATTGACCGCTTCGGGCGCGCCTTTGACGCCCAATTCAATATGGCGGCCATATTCCGGATGGTCCACGCTGGGCAGGCTGAAAACTTTCACACCCGCATGCGCTGCTTCAATATCGAGCATAACGGGCGTGAGCATCGCCTCCATGGACCCAAAAATGATCACCGACTTTTCGGTGTAAGACGACTTTTGGTGCAAGTGGGCGTAGTGGTTGTCCAACGCCCACTCAATCATCGGCCAGGCCATCACCGGGAAGCCTGGCAAGAAATGTACGCCCCCACGGTCGCTCACTGCGTGTAGCTCCCTGCCCCCCGAGGGGGCCGTCGCCTGCGGCCCGGCAAAGCCGGTTCCGCGGCTGGTGCTATCGCTCGAATGTTCAACAAAACAGCTGAAACCGGGGATCTTGTTATAGGGATTCGGGATGATCTCCGCGCCGACGGGAAACACACCCATGTTCAGCCGATGAATGTTGTCGTCGCGGTCAGGCTCATAGGGCGTGCCCTGCTCTTTGGCCACGTCGGCCATGCGCTCAAGAATCAGGGTTTTGGCCGTGGGATGCAGCGCCAGCTCAACGCCCAAGGCTTTCGCTGCACATTGCCGGGTGTGGTCGTCAGGTGTTGCGCCAATGCCGCCGCACGAGAACACCACGTCGCCGTTTTTACGCGCTGCGGCAAAGGCGCGCGCCAGCGTGGCTGTGATGCGCGCCGGGTCGTCGCCCACGTAATCGGCATAGGCCAGCTGCAGGCCGCGCGCGCCCAGCAGTTCAATGACCTTGGGCAGGTGTTTGTCAGCGCGCTTGCCGGAAAGGATTTCGTCGCCGACGATGATGAGTCCGAATGATGGGGTCATGCTCAGGCTTCCAAGTAGCAGTTCAGGGGGATGGCTCAGGCTTGCCGCCCAGCGAACCAAAGCTTGGCGCCGGCCCGGGAAGAGCCTCTGGGGCCAGTTCAGTTGCTATCGATTGAATAGCTGCTTGCGCAAGCGGGTCGGGCGCCAGGGCATTGTTTTTCTTGCGCAGCTGCTCCAGGGCCGCGAGCGTGTAGTGGGCAAACCAGAGCGAAGAAAAAGCAAACACCAGCGTGTAGATCCAGATGGCCACCGGCACCAGGATGGGCGCCATGGCAACAAACATGGCGCCCGAAGCCCAGATCAGGCTGGGTGCGGCACCCAGGTAGCCGCTGAGCACGCCGATCAGCAGCAGCGGCAGGCGGTGCTCCTTGAATATCTGGCGCCGCTCTTCGCTGCTGGCGTGGTCCACCATGGCGTCATAAGACATGACGCGGTAGGTGAGCCAGCCCCAGATCAGCGGCGGCAGCACCAGAATCAGCGGCGGGATCAGCCACAGCGGTATTGAAATGACCAGTGCCACCACGGCCAGCAGCGTCGAACCCAGCGACCAGAACAGGCTGGTGAACAGCGAGCCTCCGCGTTTGCGTTCCAGCGAGGGAAAGCGTCGCTCGGCCACCAGCGCCACCATGGCGGGTGTCATGAGAATCGCTACAAAGAGCAGCGCCACAATCACAATGACAGGAATGGCCAGAAACAGCAGCAGCGCCGGGGCCAGCACCATGCGCAGGTCGCTCAAGCCCAGGCCTTCAAGCCAGCGCACCAGTGTATTGACGAGCTCGTAGCTGCCGATCTGCGAACGGATGGTCTCGACCGCATCGTTCCAGAAAAAATACCCCAGCCCGAGCGATATCACGCCCATGACGATCAGCGGCAGGACCGACAACGCGATGACCCGCGGGTGCAGGCAGTACATCGCGGCGCGCCAGAAGGCGTCAAGAAGTTTGCTCATGATTTAGTGTAGCCCCCACAGTCGTTCACTGCGTGTAACTCCTTGCCCCCCGAGGGGGCCGCCCGCCTGCAGTCTGGCAAAGCCAGTCCCGCGGCTCATGCTGGGTTAAGAGGCCCGGTAGCGCGTTCAGGCCCTGCCGAATAAACGCTTTAGGCCAATCCACTGCTGCGACCAGAAGCCGCGCCCATAGTCACGATTGGCTTCCACCTGGTCGCGAATACCCGTGGGGTCGTAGCGCTGCTCGAAGTTGGCGGTGCCGAACAGCACGTCCCACCAAGGCAGCAATACCCCGAAATTGTGTCCCCCCAAGACAGTCCGTTCAGCCTTCACCGTCTCATGCCCAATACCGATGCTGTGGTGCAACCGGTGAAAGCGGGGGCTCACCCAAAGGCGCTCGCCGATGCGGCCGAACCACAGGCGCACGTTGGCGTGCTGAAAACTTTCGCTGAGCTGGGTAAAGGCGACGATGGCAATGAACTGGCCTGGGGCCACGCCGATCAGCTGGGCCACCAGCACGACGATGGAATCGACCAGGATGTCGTCGAGCAGGTGGTTGCGGTTGTCACTCCACATCGTCATCTGCCGCTGCGCATGGTGCAGTGAATGCAGACGCCACCACCATTCGAGCTGGTGCTGGCCGCGGTGCATCCAGTACGCCACAAAATCAAACACAACCAGGTACATCGCGAAACTGACCAGCGCGTTGTCCGTCACCCCGGGCCACAGCTGGTCGAGATGAAAGGTGCCATAGCCGGCGGTGCGCAGCGCACCGAATGCTTCGTCAAACCACGGATCGAGCGTAAAAAACAGGGCGATACGAAACAGGCCCAACCGGTGGATCACGGTGTAGAGCACATCAGTGCGCACAGTGGCCCGGTCCAGCAAGGGTTCTACCGGCCGCCAGCGCTGCAGCGGCCCGATGATGGCCAGCAAGATGGCAATCTGGATCACGCCAGCCATGAACCAGGCGGTGGCGTCATAAGCGTCTTCCAGCAGGTTGCCCATGCCCAGCGCAAACATCGCCGGTTGCACGGCCGATTCAAACAGCCACTGCTGCACCATGGAAAAAAGATCGCCCAGCCAGTCCATATTGCTTATTTTGTAGATCTGGCGGACTTGGCAGGCACAGAGGCCGCCTGCGACTCAATCCAGTCTTTGTACTGAGGATGCTCGGCGAGCGTCTTGAAGCAAAAGCCGCGCGACTGCAGGCCGGTGATGAGCGGCTCCAGCACGGCAGGCGCCCAGGGGTCCTTGCGCGACCAGATGCCCAGGTGGGCCAGCAGGATGTCGCCGGAGCGGATGTCGCGCAGCGCTTTTTTCAGTAGAAAGTCATTACCGAATTTCTCGCTGGACAGTTCATCGCCCAGAAAGCCGGCGGGCGACCAGCCCACATGCTCAAAGCCGCAGGCCTTGGCCGCCGCCAGCAGCGCAGGCGAGGTTTTGCCGCCTGGGGCCCGAAAAAGCGGCAAGGGTTTCTTGCCTGTGATGTCTTCGAGGCGCTTGCTGGATTTGCCGATCTCCTCGCAGTACTGCTTTGCCGTCCAGGTGAAATCTTTCCCCTCCTGCGGCCCCGCGGAAGGCCGCATCTTGAACTGCACAGGCGCACCAGCTGCGCCAGGCACATCGCCGCGCCAATAGACGTGGTCCCAGGTGTGCGAGGCAAACTCGTGGCCTTCTCCGGCGCGCGCTTTCCACCAGCCAGCCCACTGCGTGCCCAGGCTGCCGTCGCCGGTCTCGGTGCGTTCATTGGCGGCGAAAAAAGTCACCTTGACCTTGTGCCTGTTCAGCACATCGGCCACCAACGGCGCCACGGCCATGTGGCCCGTATCCAGCGTCAGGTAGACAGGCTTGCAGGGAGCTTCCGTCGAAGGCGCAGCGCGAGCGTCGGTCTTCTTTAAGTCTTTTTGGCCCGCAGCCCAAGCAGGATGAGCGCAAGCAGCTACCAAAACAATAGCAAGCAAAGACGGCAGCGCTTCCCCAACCAGGCAGGGGCCGCGGGACTGGCTCCGCCAGACCGCAGGCGCAGCGGCCCCCCCGGGGGGCAGGGAGCTACACGCAGTGAGCGACCGTGGGGGCCAACTACCGCGGTGCGTGATCCAGCGTCCAGACGCCATGGGGACTCTTTCCAACATTGACCTGGCGGACGATCTTGCGAGTCGCCACGTCGATCACCGTGAGCTTGCGCGCCCAGCGCGAGGTGACCAAAATCTGCTTGCCGTCGCGGCTCACGTCGATGCAGTCGGGGCCGCCCGGCGCGGGGTAGTTGTCCACCACTTCCAGGGTCTGCAGGTCGATTTTGCTGATGCTGTTGGCCACGCGGTTGCTGACGAGGACATGCCGTTTGTCGCCGAAGGCGCGAAACGCGTGCGCGCCGGCGCCGGTCTTGATGACCTTGGTGCGTTGCGGTTGCGCGCCGCTGACGTCATACACCTCGACCGCGTCGCCACCGGTGAGGCCCACCAGCAGGTGCTTGTCGTCGGCAGTGCCGTACACGTCAGCCGGAATGGAGCCGGTCTTGACACGCCACTTCACAGTCTGGGTCACCAGGTCGATCGCGATCAGCTCATCGCTGTCCTGCATGGTCGAATAAATCGTGGTGCTTTTGCTGTCGATCCACAGGTGGCTGGGTGTCCTGCCGGTGGCTACCCGTTTGGCCAGCGTGATGTCCTTGCCGTCCCACTTGTAGATGTCGATGTGATTGAGGCGGTTGGCGGCGGTGACAAACCACTTCATGTCGGGCGAAAAACGAAGCTGGTAAGGGTCAATGATGCCGCGCACGGTACGCTGCACTTCCGCGGTTTTGGGGTCGATGAAGGTGAGCGAGTCGGACAAGGCATTGGCCACAATTACCGATTTTTCGTCGGGCGTCAGGTACAGGTGGTGCGGCTGCTTGCCTGTGGCGATGCGCCGTGTTTCCGTCCAGGTGACCGGGTTGATCACGCTGACACTGTCCTCGAGCGAGTTGAGGACAAAAACCGGCGTCGCAATCGAAGAAGCCGATGAAGCCGAAGGTGGCGCAGACGGCGCGGACGGGGCTATAGGCGCGGCCGTCTGGGCGAAGGCGGTGGAAGTCACCCAACCGGCTGCGGCGAACAGCCCGGCGGCGGCAAAACGGACGAAAACATTCACAAAAACGGTCTTTCTACATGCAACCGGTTAGTGTACCGGGCGCGGGCCATGGCAATACCCAAAGCCCTTACGCAACCATCAACACCTTTCAGGGTGCCCGACCCTCTCCAACGCAAAACCCAGCCTGTCGTTTACATCCTTTACGATGCCACGATGAATTGGATGACGATCAAGGGCATACGCCTGGAGGTCCGGCAGATTGCCGGCAGCACCCATCTGGCGCCGCTGGTGTTTTTGCATGAGGGCCTGGGCTCGGTCAGCCTGTGGACGCAACGCGGCGTGGACTGGCCTGCGGAAGTTTGCAAAGCGACGGGCCGGGCCGGAGTTGTGTATTCGCGGCGCGGCTACGGGCAGTCGGAGCCGGTCGTGGACGTGCGCGGCGAGCCGGCGGAGCACAACGGCAAACGCAGCGGCCGCCTGCTGCCCGACTACATGCACCATGAAGCCTGGGACGTGCTGCCTGCCCTGCTGGATGCACTGCAGATCAGCAAACCGGTGCTGCTGGGCCATTCGGACGGCGCCACGATCGCCCTGCTCCACGCCAGCCGGCATCCGGTGGTGGCGTGTATCGCGATGGCGCCGCATGTGCTGGTGGAGGACATTGCCGTGCAGGCGATTGCCCAGGCGACCGTGGCGTTCGAACGCAGCGAAGGGCCGCCCCGGGCAAGTTCAGCCCCCTCGGGGGGCAGCGAAACACACGAAGTGGGGAGCGTGGGGGCGAAGACTTCAGGTGGCCTCCGTGAGCGCCTGGGACGCTACCACGCCGCCGTCGACGTGGCGTTCTGGCAATGGAACGATATCTGGCTCTCTGAGGGCTTCCGCAGCTTTGACATTCGCGAAGACTGCAGACGCATCGGCGCGCCGCTACTGCTTATCCAGGGTCTGGACGACGAATACGGCACGATGCGCCAGCTCGACGAGATTGCACTCGTGGCACCGCATGCCCGGCAACTGCGGCTGGCGGCCTGCGGGCATTCGCCACAGCGCGACCAGCCCGAAAAAACGGTGGAAGCGATTGCTGACTTTCTTCAGCATATCGATTGAACTGGTTGGCAAGTGCTACGTTTTCTATAGCTGCTCGCGCTCGTCCCTATTGGCCTACAGGACTATTTCACTTAAAGAAGGCAAAACCGGACCGGGGTTCAGCGGGAAGCAGGCCTCGTTCAGGCCTCTTTGACTTCAATGTGGTAAGTCGCCCAGGGGCACCAGGCAAAACGCGCGGGCAGCGGCTTGGCCGCCATGTCAGGAAAGCGGTCTGCGTCATACACCGCCCAGAGCGGTCCCAGGCCGCCCAGCGCCATCGGCTGGCCGTCAAGGTGGGTGGCGACGATGAAGCGGTATTTACTGGCCTCGGCGGCGGTGACCTGGGCGGCATACCCGTCCACGGCGCGCAGGAAAAACGCCGTCTTGCCGGTCAACGTCACGCCGGCGGCTTTCATCACATCGGCCAGCAAGGGCCCCCTGAGGGTGTGCTGCTTGCTGTCGTATTCCAGCGTTGGTTTGATGGTCACGGCCGGCAGTGCCGTGAGCGCAGCAAAGTCAAAAACATGGGCCTTGTCGAACTGGATTTTCTGCTTGACCATCATCTGGTCAAGCACTGGATCGAGCGCACCGCGGTTGCCCGTTCCGATCAGCCCGCTGACGGTTAAAAGGGTGGGGCCTCGCAGCGCTTTGGGCGCGTGCTGCGCCAGGGCCAGCGACGGTACGGCCACGGCACCGATTGCGGCGGCATTCAGGAATTGACGGCGTGGGTTCATGCTTGCTCCAGGTTTGTTTTTTGCGAAGCTGGCAGCGCAGCTGCTTACCGCTGCGCGTGGATCAGGTTTTTCACCGGTTTTATGTCTTTTTGACAGAAGGTGCTGAAATGCTGGTCATGTCTTCGGGCGTCAGCCAGCGCCATTCGCCGGGTTTCAGGTCGGGCGGCAGGTCCAGCGAACCGATGCGCGAACGGTGCAGGCCGCCCACGTCCTCGACCCGGTTGCCCACCGCGGCAATCATGCGCTTGACCTGGTGATATTTACCCTCGGTGAGCGTCAGGCTGAGCTGGTTCTCGCCGGTCTTTTCGCAGCTCGCGGCACGCACGGGCTTGGGGTCGTCGTCCAGCACCACACCGGCCAGCAGTTTTGCGACCTGCTTGTCATCGACCGGATGTTTGGCCCGCACCTCGTACACCTTGGGCACATGGTGCTTGGGCGAGCTCATGCGGTGGATGAACTTGCCGTCGTCGGAAAGAAGCAGGAGGCCTGTCGTATCCTGGTCGAGCCGGCCCACCGCCTGCACGCCGGCCGCCGCACCGCCGCCGCGCTGGCGTATCGGCGCCGGCAGTAGCGTGTAAATGCTGGGATAGGTGCTGGGCTTTTGCGAGCACTCGTAGCCCGCCGGTTTGTGCAGCATCAGGTAGGCCTTCTCGTGGTATTCCCACGCCACGCCCTGCACCGTGAAGTGCAGGCCCTCTGCCACAAATTCCATAGCTGGTTCCGCACAGGGAACACCGGCTACAGCCACAAAACCCTGTTGAACCAGCCCTGCGCAGACACGCCGCGTACCAAAGCCCTGGGAGAAGAGAATTTCTTGAAGTTGCATGCTTGCCATGGGGCTATTGTCACCGGGGCGAGGAAGTCGAGAGAATGCGGTTTTCAACACGGGCTCTTCCCTTCAGCAATTCAAATCTTCCGGAACTCACCAGGAAGCCAGTCCTGCAGACCTCCAAAGCGGGCTTGCCAGCCGCATGTTGCCCTTGCAGATCTAAAGCCGTTCTCAGTATCCTTGTGAAATGCAAAAAGTAAATTACGCGGGAGATACCTTTGAACAGCTGCTGTGCCAAAGCCTTTCTGAGACGGAACTGTTGGCAGGCGTTGCAGCGTTGTTGGATCAGGACCCTTGCTTCCTGAGGGGCCACCTGGAGATGCTCTGGAATGCCCGGAAGAAAAACCATTGGCCCCTTTATAACGAACTGCTGAATTCTGCGCTGGCATCAACACAGAAGCTCTACCGAGACGGCCAACTTCGTCAAGAAATCGTGCCCCACTGGACGCCGATGGATTTCGAAAATCTCCAGGAAATTCTGCAGCTCGGGCTTCGAAGCAAGGCCGTCCCGTTTTGGAAAAAGGTATCGCTTTTCCGCCGGTTGAGGACCTTATCTCGCACCAGAGCGCTCAAAGCTCCGATCGAGACCCGCGAGCAAAAATACATGGCTTTTCAAAGAACGGTTGACGTGCGGGACATTGTTGCCGAGGTGAATGCCATTCCTCCTTACTGGTGGGCAGTTCAAACCCGCAGGCAGCAAACGCTTGACCATCACAAGCACAGCCAGTCAATTGCCGTCCGGGTCAGGGCGATGCACGACGCGCAGTACGCGCCTGTAGATGGGATACATGAAAGTGAAGAAGTCGCATTTTCAAAACAATTTCCCAAGATCAATGCGCTGGTCCTAGACCTCGCACAGGAGCTGGATCTGGCGTTGGGCCGTGTTGTGCTCGTCAGGCTATCGCCTCATAGCCAGGTGTACCGGCACTACGATGACGAGGAATACCTCAAAGGCAGAGACCGCTACCACCTCGTTCTTATCTGTGGCGATGAAAACATTCTGGAGTCCGGTGACAACCGTTTTGTGGTCAAGCCAGGCGAGCTCTGGTTTTTTGATAACAAGGTGATGCACCGGGCCTGCAATTTATCCAGCGCGCCACGCATACACATCATTTTTGATGGGTATCCGCTGGAGAAACTCAAGCTGTTTCCAGCGGAGCTCAAGACCGGTGTGATGGTTTAGGGCCTGTTAACGCTATTGATGCAGATGCGTTGCGAGTCAAAAAGTCCGTGAACAAGACGCAAAACGCAGGCGGGGCGAACCCCGTCAAGGCTTTGCAACGCCGCGCAAGGCCTTTTTGATCGTAACCCGGAGGGAATGGCCCTAGCACCACGCCCCACCTTTCGGGACCAGTCAGTATCAACTTCTCGGCATTCGCAATGAAAAAGGCCGTTTACTGAATTTCAGTAAACGGCCTTGGTCGTTATGGTGGTGGAGCTGGGGGGATTTGAACCCCCGTCCGCAAGCCTTGTTCGGGCAGATCTACATGTTTAGCGGTCTGATTTGAGTCTCGCCACCTGTGTCGCGCAGTCGCACGCTACACAGGACGCCAGCACCCTATTTTCTTGCCCCGGGTTAAGGTACCCAGCCCGGAGCCAGCCGATAAAATTATCTTTACAGCCGGGAGCTTTCAACTTGCGTTAAAAACCCCTTGCCCAGCCCATCGGCCTGCTGTTGTAAAGCTCACTGGCAATTAAGCAGCGAGTGCGAAACGTTCGTCGTTTGCAGTTAGTTTGTTTGAATCTGTTTTACGAGCGCACTCAGCTCGACATGCACCACACCGCGTCCGAACCCACGTCGAAACCAATGCAGCCCCAGGAGGCCTAGTTTACGCCATTCGCAGCAAATTCAAGAGCGCCCCCGGCGCGGCAATGGTTGCATCGGCTTTCCAGGCGACGGTATCGGCGGTTTTGCCGAGGTAGCCATAGGCGGCGGCCACGGTTGGCATGCCGGCGGCGCGGCCTGCGACGATGTCGCGTTCGTCGTCGCCCACATAAATGCATCGGCCCGGCACCAGGTCAAGTTGGCGTGCGGCCTCGAGCAAGGGGGCCGGATGGGGCTTGGCGTGGGGCGTGGTGTCGCCGCTGATGATGGTTTTGGCGGTGCTAAACAGCGGCATCGCCCGGGTCAGCGGGAGAGTGAAGCGGGCGGACTTGTTGGTCACCACGCCCCACTTGAGGCCCATTTGGTCGATGCGGGCAATAAGATCCGCCACGCCCTCAAACACTGAGGTGCTTTCGGTCATGCGCGACTCATAGTTGCTGAAAAACTCTTCCCGCAGGTCGCCAAAACCCACATCTTCGGGCGTCAGCCCGAAAGCGACTGCGAGCATGCCGCGCGCCCCTGCTCCGGCCATGGGACGGTAAAGCGCCAGAGGCAGCGACTCCAGTCCCCGGTCCGTGCGCATTTTGTCGGCGGCGGCGCCCAGGTCGGGGGCGCTGTCAATCAGGGTGCCGTCGAGGTCGAACAGCACGGCATCGGTGTCTTTGAACATGGAATCGGCAGATAAGGAAACGGAACTCAGGCCTTCTGGGTGGCCAGCAGGTAGTTGACGCTGGAGTCGCCGCTGAGCCAGTAGTGGCGTGTCAGCGGGTTGTATTCCATGCCGCGGGTCTCCTGAAGCGACAACCCGGAGGCTCGGCAGTATCCGGCCAATTCGCTGGGTTTGATGAGTTTGGCGTACTCATGGGTGCCACGAGGCAGCATATTCAGTATGTACTCCGCTCCCACGATGGCAAAAAGAAAGGCTTTGGCGTTGCGATTGATGGTGGAGAAAAATACGTATCCACCGGGTTTGACCAAGGTCGCACAGGCCTTGACGATGGAAGACGGGTCGGGCACGTGCTCCAACATTTCCATGCAGGTCACCACGTCAAAACGGCCAGCTTGCTCGGCTGCCAGTGCTTCAGCGCTGATTTCGCGGTATTGGGCGCCTTCGGTTTGTGCCTCAAGGGCATGAAGCTGGGCGACTTTCAGGGCTTTGGTAGCCAGATCGATGCCCAGGACATCCGCGCCGCGGCGCGCCATGGCATCAGCCAGAATACCGCCACCACATCCCACATCAAGGACACGCAAGCCTTTGAGTGGAACCAAACCTTCTATCCAGCCCAAGCGCAGCGGATTAATTTGGTGCAGGGGTCGAAATTCGCTTTCGGTGTCCCACCAGCGGTGGGCCAGATCCGAGAATTTCGCCAGTTCGGCAGGGTCGAAGTTATCGCTTATAGACATGAGGCATTATCGTTGAGACATAAAAAAACCGCGCCGTAGCGCGGTTTTTTGAAGTGATCCGGAAGGATTACTTGTTGGCGCGGGTGCCAACGACTTCGATTTCCACGCGGCGATTCTTCGCGCGGCCTTCGGCGGTCTTGTTGTCAGCAACTGGCTGTTTCTCGCCCTTGCCTTCAGTGTAGACACGGTTTTTCTCGATGCCCTTGGACACGAGATATGCCTTGACGGCTTCCGAACGGCGAACCGACAGCTTCTGGTTGTAAGCATCGCTACCAACGGAGTCGGTGTGACCCACAGCGATAATGACTTCCAGGTTGATGTCCTTGATCTTGCCGACCAGGTCATCCAGCTTGGCTTTGCCTTCTGGCTTCAGCACGGACTTGTCGAAATCAAAGAACGCGTCAGCAGCGTAGGTAACTTTGGTTGCGGCAGGAGGAGCCACTGGAGCAGCGCCGGGACGAGCAGCAGGAGCAGCAGGAGTAGCAGCGGCAGGAGCCATCGCAGGGGCAATTGCGCCATCGCAACCAGGCGCTGCAGTAGCAGGCGTCCAGTAAGCATCGCGCCAGCACAGTTCATTGGTGCCGTTCTTCCACACCAGTTCGTTGCTGCCGTTTTTCCAGTTGTCGATAGTTTGTGCACCAGCGGCGGTAACAAGCGCTGCGGAAGCAAACAACATTGCCACTTTGTTGAGTTTCTTCATGGTTCTCCTCTAGAGAAAAGCCGCAGACTTGCTGCGATTAGTAATTTACACGCCGTGAGTGACCATCACTCAAAGCGTTACATCGATTGTGCCACACCTGCCTGAACCAACAAGCACGGTATCGGCTTCGTCTGACACAGACTTAAGATTCTTCAGCATTTGTTGCTGTCCCGCCACAAGTCAAGGCAATCGTCTCAGGCCTTAAAATCAGAGGCTTCCCTCAAGCTCGAAATCCCAACCAGGCCGCTCATGACCCAGTTCGCTAAAGAAACCCTGCCCATCAGCCTTGAAGAGGAAATGCGGAGAAGCTACCTCGACTACGCGATGAGCGTGATCGTTGGGCGGGCCTTGCCAGACGCCAGGGACGGCCTGAAGCCGGTGCACCGCCGCGTGCTTTTTGCCATGCATGAGCTGAACAACGACTGGAACCGCCCCTACAAGAAGTCGGCGCGTATCGTCGGCGACGTCATTGGTAAATACCACCCACACGGCGATCAATCGGTCTATGACACCATTGTTCGGATGGCACAGGACTTTTCCCTGCGCCACCTGCTGGTTGACGGGCAGGGGAATTTCGGCTCCGTGGATGGTGACAATGCCGCAGCTATGCGGTATACGGAAATCCGCCTGTCCAAGATCGCCCACGAACTGCTGGCCGACCTGGACAAGGAGACTGTCGACTTCGGCCCCAACTACGACGGCAGCGAGCAGGAGCCGCTAGTCATGCCGACCCGTTTGCCGAATCTGCTGGTCAATGGGTCAGGCGGCATTGCCGTGGGCATGGCTACCAATATCCCACCTCACAACCTCAATGAAGTGGTGGATGCCTGCCTTCACATGCTCAAGAATCCCGGGGCCACCATCGATGAACTGATGGAAATTGTGCCTGCGCCGGACTTCCCCACGGGGGGCATCATTTATGGCATCAATGGCGTCAAGGACGGCTACCGTACCGGCCGAGGCAAGGTGGTGATGCGCGCCAAATGCCATTTCGAGGATATCGACAAGGGCCAACGCCAGTCCATCATCGTCGACGAGCTGCCTTACCAGGTCAACAAAAAGACGCTTCAGGAGCGTATGGCTGAACTGGTGCACGAAAAGAAAATTGAAGGCATCAGCCACATCCAGGACGAAAGCGACAAGTCGGGCATGCGTCTGGTCATCGAGCTCAAGCGCGGTGAAGTACCCGAGGTCGTGCTGAACAACCTCTACAAGCAGACGCAGCTGCAGGACACCTTCGGCATCAACATGGTTGCCTTGGTGAACGGCCAACCCAAGCTGTGCAACCTGAAAGACCTGATCCAGGTCTTCCTGTCGCACCGCCGTGAAGTGGTCACGCGCCGCACAGTATTCACCCTGCGCAAGGCACGCGAGCGCGGACACGTGCTGGAAGGCCTGGCCGTCGCCTTGGCCAACATTGATGACTTCATCGC
This sequence comes from Polaromonas sp., assembly GCF_039932935.1. Taxonomy (GTDB): domain Bacteria; phylum Pseudomonadota; class Gammaproteobacteria; order Burkholderiales; family Burkholderiaceae_C; genus Polaromonas. The sequence continues at coordinate 67,196 of NZ_JBDTPB010000009.1, read as the reverse complement.
CATCATCCGTAACGCCCCCACGCCGCCTGTCGCCAAGGCCGAGTTGATGCTGCGCCCCTGGGACAGCAGCCTGGTGCGCGAAATGCTGACCCGAACGCGTGCCGACGGCGGCGTGGTCAACGCCGACGACTACCGGCCCGATGGCCTCGAGAAAATGCTTGGCATGGGCAGTGACGGCCTATATCGTCTCTCGGAAACGCAAGCCCAAGAAATTCTGCAAATGCGCCTGCAGCGCCTGACCGGACTTGAGCAAGACAAGATCGTTGCTGAATATAAAGAGGTCATGGCCGAAATCGATGATCTGCTTGATATTCTGGCCAAACCGGAGCGTGTGTCCGTCATCATTGGAGAAGAACTGTCCGCCATCAAGCTGGAGTTCGGCCAGACCAAACTCGGTGCACGCCGCAGCCACATCGAGCACAGCTCTTTCGACCTCAGCACCGAGGACCTGATTACGCCGACCGATATGGTCGTGACGCTTTCACACACGGGCTATATCAAGAGCCAGCCGCTGTCGGAATACCGTGCGCAAAAGCGTGGCGGCCGTGGCAAGCTGGCCACCGCCACCAAAGAAGACGACTGGGTGGACCAGCTCTTCATTGCCAACACCCATGATTACATCCTGTGTTTTTCGAACCGGGGCCGGCTTTACTGGCTCAAGGTATGGGAAGTGCCTGCGGGTTCGCGCGGGTCCCGCGGCCGGCCCATCGTCAATATGTTCCCTCTCCAGGAGGGCGAAAAAATCACCGTGGTTCTGCCTTTGACAGGCGAAAAGCGCACTTTCCCGGCGGACCAATATGTATTCATGGCGACGTCCATGGGCACAGTCAAGAAAACTGCGCTTGACGAGTTCAGCAATCCACGCAAGGCGGGCATCATCGCAGTCGACCTCGATGAGGGCGACTACCTGATTGGCGCCTCACTGACCGACGGAAAACACGACGTGATGCTGTTCAGCGACGGCGGGAAAGCTGTGCGTTTCGATGAGAACGATGTACGCCCGATGGGCCGCAATGCGCGAGGCGTGCGCGGCATGACGCTCGACGACGGCCAGAGCGTGATCGCCATGCTGGTGGCCGAAGATGAACAGCAAAGCGTGCTCACGGCCACCCAAAACGGATACGGCAAACGCACGTCCATTATCGAATACACGCGCCACGGCCGCGGCACCAAAGGCATGATCGCCATCCAGCAGAGCGAACGCAATGGCAAGGTGGTTGCCGCAACGCTGGTGCATGTCGACGACGAAATCATGTTGATCACCGACAAGGGGGTTCTGGTCCGCACACGCGTCAGCGAAATCCGCGAAATGGGAAGGGCTACACAGGGTGTTACGCTCATTGGCCTGGACGAGGGCTCACAATTAAGCGGCCTTCAGCGCATTGTCGAAAACGATGCCACGCTGGACGAACCCGACACCGACACCAGTGCCGGCACAGACACTCCCAACATTGAAAGCAACTGATGAAAAAATTCCTGACCGCCCTTGCGATTGCCGTCGTGGCCTGTGGCACTACTACCGCCCATGCCCAGGCAACAGATCCGAAAACCGAGCTGGCCAAAAAAGTGGTCGCACTGCAGCAGGGTCCCGAGCTTGATCGCCTGGTAGGCCAGCTTGCGGGCGTCAGCACACAAGAACTTATTGCGAAATGGGGCCCGAAAATGGAGGCCAGCGTCCCCAAGGCCAAGCAGCCAAAAGTATCGGAAGATCTGAATGCCGAACTCAAGAAATACACCGACGATGCAAGCCAGCTGATCGGCAAGCAGGTCAGCAAAGTCAGCACCGAGTCGCTGGTGCCTGCTTATGCGGAGCGATTCACATTGGAAGAACTCCAGCAGCTGGCCGCGTTTTTCGAGTCCCCAGCAGTCAAAAAATACCAGGCAACCGCGCCTGAGCTGGGCAATGTTTTCGTGCAAAAACTTGTTGAGGCTTCGCGTCCCGACGTCCTTGCACGCATCAAGCAGTTCGACGACGCGGCTGTGAAGATCATCGGCACCAGCCCTGCGCCGGGAGCAGGCAAGCCACCCGCCAAGAAATGACCCGTCCCTTTAATTTTTCCGCAGGGCCCGCCAACTTACCCGAAGAGGTTTTGCGGCAGGCAGCGGGCGAAATGCTGGACTGGCACGGCAGCGGCATGAGCGTGATGGAAATGAGTCACCGCGGAAAGGAGTTCATCTCCATTTATGAAAGCGCCGAGGCTGATTTCCGCGAATTGATGGCCATTCCGCCTCACTTCAAAATCCTGTTCATGCAGGGCGGTGGGTTGGCCGAGAATGCCATCGTTCCGCTCAATATCTCCCGCGGCAGCGCCGCTGATTTCGTGGTGACGGGTAGCTGGAGCGAAAAGTCGCAGAAAGAGGCACGCAAGTATTGCGATGTGCAGGTTGCCGCGAGCAATTCCGACAACGGACACACCTTGCTACCCGCTCCGTCGGGCTGGAAACTCCGGCGCGATGCAAGCTATGTGCATCTGTGCACCAACGAAACCATCAACGGTGTGGAGTTTCAGGCGCTTCCCGACCTCAGGGCCCTGGGAAGCAATGCACCGCTGGTCATCGATTTTTCTTCTCACGTGGCTTCGCGCCCGGTCGACTGGTCTCTCGTCGGCCTGGCTTTTGGGGGCGCACAAAAAAACCTGGGGCCTGCGGGCGTCACGCTGGTCGTGATCCGGGAAGACCTGCTCGGCCGTTCGCTGCCGATGTGTCCGAGCGCCTTTGATTACAAGACCGTGGCGGACAACCAGTCCATGTACAACACGCCGCCCACGTATTCGATTTACATTGCCGGTCTGACCTTTGAATGGCTTAAACGCCAGCAGGAAGGCAATGCCACCGGCATTGCGGCGATGGAAGTGCGCAATAAAACCAAGGCACAACTTCTGTACGACGCCATCGACGGCTCGCAGCTTTACGTTAACAAGGTCGGCAAGGACTGCCGTTCGCGCATGAATGTGCCGTTTTTCCTGCGCGACGAATCGCGCAATGACGCGTTTCTCTCAGGTGCAAAGGCACGAGGTTTGCTCCAGCTCAAAGGGCACAAATCGGTTGGAGGCATGCGCGCCAGCATTTACAACGCTATGCCACTGGCCGGTGTCCAGGCGTTGGTCGAGTACATGCGAGAATTCGAGCAAAAACACGCCTAGGATGAAATGCTCTCTCGCCACCGTCACGCTTTGCCTCCCAAGCATGCATTCAGAGTCCCCCGTCGATCCGGATTGCTCGTGAAATGACCACCAATCTTGCCGATTTACGCGTGCAAATTGATGCGCTGGACCGGGAGTTGCTTGCCCTGCTGAACCGCCGTGCGCTGATCGCCGAGCAGGTCGGCGAAGTCAAAAAACGCGAGGGCACACCTTTTTTTCGCCCTGACCGGGTAGCCCAGGTCATTGAACAAATCCAGCAAGCCAACCAGGGGCCGCTCAAAAATGAGCACGTTGCCGCCGTATGGCGCGAAATTATGTCGGCTTGCCTGGCGCTGGAATCTCCGGTGCGTGTGGCGTACCTCGGCCCTGCCGGTACCTTCAGCGAACAGGCCGCGCTGCAGTTTTTCGGGGCGAGCATCGAACATGTTCCCTGCGTCAGCATTGATGAGGTTTTTCGCGCCACCGCGGCCGGAAGTGCCAGCTACGGGGTGGTACCGGTTGAGAACTCCACCGAGGGTGTCGTATCCCGCTCACTCGATCTGTTTCTGAATTCTCCGCTGCACATCGTGGGCGAAGTCAGCCTGATGGTGCGCCACAACCTTCTTCGGCTTTCCGAATCCCTGGAGGGTATCGAAGCCGTCTACGCGCATCCCCAGGCGCTCGCGCAGTGCCAGGGGTGGCTGACCACGCACCTGCCCAACGTAGAGCGACGGGCTGCGTCGAGCAATGCGGAAGGTGCACGGCTGGCGTCCACCCACCCGGCATGGGCCGGCATTGCCAGTGATCGTGCCGCCACCCAGTTTGGTCTTCATACGGCAGCGCATGCAATTCAGGACGACGCGTTCAATCGAACGCGCTTTGCCGTGGTGTGTCTGCCCCAGACGCTGCCGTCCCCGCCCGTCTCCGGCAAGGACTGCGTGAGCCTGGTGGTGTCGGTGCCGAATCGTCCGGGTGCGGTTCACGATATTCTGATGCCGCTGAAAGCCCACGGCGTCTCCATGACGCGGTTCGAGTCGCGCCCGGCGCGCTCAGGCCAGTGGGAATATTATTTTTATATCGATTTGCAAGGCCACCCTTCGCAGGATCACGTCAAAGCCGCACTGGCCGATCTACAACGAATGTGTGCCTTTTACAAGGTTCTCGGAACCTACCCCGTCAGCGATTAATGCAAGAACTACCTACTCCCCTGGTGCCACGACATGTTTGAACAATTAGGTCTCATTGGATGCGGCCTGATGGGTGGCTCTTTCGCGCTGGCGCTCAAGCGCGCCGGCCTTGTCAAACGCGTGGTGGGCTACAGCAAGTCCCCATCGACCACAGAGCGCGCACGCCAGATGGGCGTCATCGACGTGGAGGCGCCTTCGGCCCTGCTGGCAGTTTCAGGCGCTGACATCGTCCTGCTGGCAGTGCCTGTTTCAGCGACAGAAGCCACTTTCAAGGCGATTCGCCATCTTGTCGGCCCCAACACCCTGATCATGGACGTCGGCTCCACCAAACGCGATGTGGTCGATGCTGCCCGCCGGGTGCTGCAGGGAAATGTCGGATCCTTCGTTCCCTGCCACCCCATCACCGGCAAAGAGGTTTCGGGTGTGGAACACGCCGATGTCGACCTTTACAACGGCAAACAGGTCATCCTGACGCCCATTGAGCGAACCTTCACGGTCCAGCTGCAAAAAGCCGTTGACGTATGGACGGCCATGGGTTGCCACGTCACCAAGATGTCACCGCAGGCACACGACGCGGCCTATGCGGCGGTAAGCCATCTCCCCCACCTGATTGCTTTCGCGTTGATCAACGGTATTACCGGGCAGGAACACGGGAAAGACTACATGTCGCTCGCTGGCCCGGGCTTTCGCGACTTCACGCGCATTGCCGCCAGCGACCCGAAAATGTGGCGTGACATCCTGATCGCCAACCGCGAAGAGCTGCTGGAGCAATCCAAGATTTTTCAGCAAACCCTGCAGTCCCTCGAACAGCTCATCTCCAGCAGCAACGGCGACGGCCTGGAAATGCGCATCGAGCAAGCCAGCGAGACCCGGGCCAACTGGCGCATCTCTTCCCAAAAATCGCATAAATAAAACGGCGGTTTATGTTCGATACCGAGTTCCTGGACATACCGCCCTTGAGCGGCGCAGGAGGCACCGTCCGCCTGCCCGGCTCCAAAAGCATCTCCAACCGTGTCTTGTTGCTGGCGGCACTGAGCCACGGCGAAACTACAGTCCACGACCTGCTGGCTTCTGACGACACAGCGGTGATGCTGGCCGCGCTCAAACAGCTTGGCTGCGCAGTCAGGCAGGACGGCAGCACCGCGGTGATCACCGGACTCGGCGGCCATAGCGTCCAAACACCCGTCAAACTGTTCCTGGGCAATGCCGGCACCGCCATGCGGCCCTTAACCGCCGCGCTGGCTCTGCTGGGCGGAGAGTTCGAACTGTCGGGCGTGGCCCGCATGCACGAACGGCCCATCGGCGACCTGGTCGATGCGCTGCGGCAGCTCGGCTGCTCCATTGACTACCTTGGCAATGATGGTTTTCCGCCCCTGCGTCTGCGCCCCGGCAAGCTGAGGCTGGAAAAGCCCATCCAGGTTCGGGGCGACGTCTCCAGCCAGTTTCTGACCGCCTTGCTGATGGCCCTGCCCCTCGTGGCGGTTCACGACATCTGCATTGAAGTGGTGGGAGAGCTGATCTCACGGCCGTATATCGAGATCACACTCAAGCTGCTCAAGCGTTTCGGCATTGATGTACAGCGCAGCGGCTGGGAGCGGTTCATCATCCCTGCTGGCAGCCGGTATCAGTCGCCCGGCGAAATCCACGTCGAGGGCGACGCTTCCTCCGCTAGCTATTTCATAGCACTTGGCGCAATCGCATCGGGCGCCGCAGGCCAAAACGGCATTGAAGTCCTGGGTGTGGGCGCCGATTCCATTCAGGGTGACATCCGCTTTATGGAAGCCGCGCAGATGATGGGTGCGCACATCAACAGCACGCCCAATTCGCTGCGCATTTCGCGCGGTTCATGGCCGCTGAAGGCGATAGAGCTGGACTGCAACCACATTCCCGATGCGGCGATGACGCTGGCCGTCATGGCCCTGTATGCCGAAGGAACCACCACCTTGCGCAATATCGCGAGCTGGCGTGTCAAGGAAACCGACCGCATCGCCGCCATGGCCTGTGAACTGCAGAAGCTGGGCGCCACCGTGGAAGAAGGCGCGGATTACCTCAAGATCACACCGCCACAGCCCGGCGCCTGGAAAACTGCGCCTATTCACACCTACGACGACCACCGCGTGGCCATGTGCTTTTCGCTCGCGGCCCTGAACCCCGCGCAATTGCCCATCCGGATTCTGGATCCGAGATGCGTCGGCAAAACTTTTCCCGATTACTTCGAAGCCTTATTTGCAGTAGCCAAGGCAGATGTCGCCCATATCCCGGTCATTTGCATCGATGGCCCGACCGCCTCCGGGAAAGGAACCCTCGCAGCGTTGACGGCGCACCGGCTCGGCTACCACTACCTGGATTCCGGAGCGTTGTACCGTTTGAGCGCATTTGCCGCCCTTCGGGCCGATGTCTCGCTCGACGATGGGGCCGCCGTGGCGCAGATCGCCCGCGCCATGCCCGTCCACTTTCAGGGCGACCGGATTCTCCTGGGAGCAGAAGACGTCTCAGAAGCGATCCGGTCGGAAGCTGCCGGAATGGCTGCTTCACGCGTTTCGGCCCATCCTGCCGTTCGCGCTGCGCTTTTGGAGCTTCAGCACAGCTTCCGGCGACTGCCCGGACTGGTGGCGGACGGACGGGATATGGGAACCGTCATTTTCCCCGACGCCCCGCTCAAGATCTACCTGACGGCCAGTGCCCGGCATCGGGCTGAACGGCGGCATAAGCAATTGATTTCAAAGGGAAATTCCGCTATAATCAGCGAGATTCAGCAAGATTTAGAGGCACGCGACGCACGCGATTCATCGCGAAAAACCGCCCCATTGAAGCCTGCTGATGACGCCCGCCCGTTGGACAACTCCTATTTGTCGATTGAAAAATCGGTCGATCAGGTGATTGACTGGTGGCAAGGCACCCGGCCCTTCTGACCCCCGACGCGCAACCTGCGCTTGGGTCAACAGGTTCATTAACGTAACCCGCAGCCTTCTCGAGGCCGCACCAAACAGCCGCAAGCAGCTATAAAAACAATAGCAATTTCGCTATTGGAACCCTGTTGTGTGGACTAGGAAAATCAATGTCTGAATCTTTTGCCGATCTATTTAACGAATCGCTCCAGCGCTCTGAAATGCGCACCGGTGAAGTCATCACCGCTGAAGTCGTTCGCATCGACCACAACCACGTCGTCGTCAACGCCGGACTGAAGTCCGAGGCCTATGTGCCGCTCGAAGAATTCAAAAACGACCAAGGTGAACTCGAAGTTCAAGTTGGCGATTTCGTCTCTGTGGCCATCGACTCCGTCGAAAACGGCTACGGCGATACCCTGCTGTCCCGCGACAAGGCCAAGCGCCTGGCTTCGTGGATGAGCCTGGAAAAAGCCCTGGAATCCGGCGAATTCGTCACCGGCCAGACCAGCGGCAAGGTCAAGGGCGGCCTGACCGTTCTGGTCAACGGCATCCGCGCTTTCCTGCCCGGCTCGCTCATCGACACCCGCCCCATCAAGGACTTGTCTCCGTACGAGAACAAGACCATGGAATTCAAGGTCATCAAGCTCGACCGCAAGCGCAACAACGTGGTGCTGAGCCGCCGCGCTGTGGTGGAAGCCAGCATGGGCGAAGAACGCGCCAAGCTGATGGAAACCCTGAAGGAAGGCTCTTCCGTCAAGGGCGTCGTCAAGAACATCACCGAATACGGTGCATTCGTTGACCTCGGCGGCATTGACGGCTTGCTGCACATCACCGACATGGCATGGCGCCGCGTACGTCACCCAAGCGAAGTGGTGACGGCTGGCCAGGAAATCGTGGCCAAGATCCTGAAGTTCGACACCGAAAAGAACCGCGTATCTCTCGGTCTGAAGCAGATGGGCGACGATCCATGGATGGGCGTGAACCGCCGCTATCCACAGGGCACGCGCCTGTTCGGCAAGATCACCAACATCGCCGACTACGGCGCGTTTGTTGAACTCGAGCCAGGTATCGAAGGCCTTGTCCACGTGTCCGAAATGGACTGGACCAACAAGAACGTGGCCCCGAGCAAGCTCGTGGCACTGGGCGACGAAGTCGAAGTCATGGTCCTCGAGATCGACGAAGACAAGCGCCGCATCAGCCTGGGCATGAAGCAGTGCAAGGCCAACCCATGGCAGGAATTTGCCGTGGAAACCAAGCGCGGCGACCGCGTCAAGGGCCCGATCAAGTCGATCACCGACTTCGGCGTCTTTGTGGGCCTGGCTGCCGGCATCGACGGCCTCGTGCACCTGTCTGACCTCTCGTGGAACGAACCCGGCGAAGCCGCCGTTCGCAACTACAAAAAGGGCCAGGAAGTCGAAGCGATTGTGCTGGCTGTCGACGTCGACCGCGAGCGTATCTCCCTGGGCATCAAACAGCTGGATTCCGATCCGTTCACCACGTTCGTGTCGATCAACGACAAGGGCGCGATCGTGACCGGCAAGGTCAAGACTGTGGATGCCAAGGGCGCTGAAATCGACCTCGGTGAAGACATCATCGGTTACCTGCGCGCCAGCGAAATCAGCCGTGACCGCGTTGAAGACGCGCGCAACGTGCTGAAAGAAGGCGACGAAGTGTCGGCAGTCGTGGTGAACGTGGATCGCAAGACCCGCAACATCCAGCTGTCGGTCAAAGCCAAGGACAACGCTGACCAGCAGGAGGCCATGGCCACCCTGAGCCAGCAGTCTTCGCGTGAAAATGCCGGCCTGACCAACCTTGGTGCCCTGCTGCGCGCCAAGCTGGACAACAACGAAAAGTAAGGCAACCGTGCAGCGGTGTAATGCGCCCCCGGCGCGTTGCATCGTTGTGCAGCTACTTTATCCATGACCCGAAGCGATCTTGTCGAAGAACTGGCGGCCCGATTCAGCCAGCTGACGCACCGCGACGCCGAATATGCCGTCAAGACGATTCTTGATGCCATGAGCGACGCGCTGGTGCGCGGCCACCGGATTGAAATCAGGGGCTTTGGCAGTTTTTCCATCAACCGGCGCCCGCCCCGTATGGGCCGCAACCCGCGTTCCGGTGAAAGTGTGGCCATCCCTGAAAAGCGGGTGCCGCATTTCAAACCGGGCAAGGCATTGCGGGAAGCCGTGGATGCCCGTACCCAGGAGCTCCTGGCGGTCACGGATCCGAAGTAAGGTCTTCCTGTCTTCCCTCAGTGGTCTGGCTACAATCGCCAGACCACCACGGGGGACGACCAAGTGAAATACCTCATGTGGCTGCTTAAGGCAGCCATTTTTTTTACGCTGTTTGCTTTTGCGCTGAATAACCAGCAAACGGTTTCGGTGAATTTTTTCTTTGGCACGATGTGGAAGGCCCCCTTGGTGCTGGTCGTCCTCGCGGTCTTCGCCTGCGGGCTGGCATTGGGCATTTTTGTCATGATGCCGCGCTGGTGGAAAAAACGTAAAACTGCCAGACACGCCTCACCTGACGCACCCCATACCGTGACCGACGACCCCTCCACGCTTCACCATGGAATTTGATTTCACCTGGGTTTTGCTCGGGTTCCCGATTGCCTTCACCCTGGGCTGGCTGGCTTCGCGACTGGACCTGCGGCAACTGCGCATCGAAAACCGGCAGGCACCCAAGGCCTATTTCAAGGGACTGAACTTCCTGCTCAATGAGCAGCAAGACCAGGCCATTGATGCCTTTATCGAAGCAGTACAAAACGACCCCGACACCTCCGAGCTGCACTTCGCTTTGGGCAACCTGTTTCGCCGCCGCGGTGAATACGAGCGCGCCGTGCGTGTACATGAGCACCTGATGTCGCGTGGCGACCTGACGCAGCCCGAGCGCGACCGCGCCCAGCACGCACTGGCACTCGACTTCCTCAAGGCCGGCCTGCTTGACCGCGCTGAAACAGCCCTGCGCAAGCTTGAGGGCACGCCGTTCGAGGAAGAGGCCCGGCTTGCCTTGCTGTCCATCTACGAACGTTCACGCGACTGGGCAAACGCGACCGAAATCGCCGCCAGGCTGGGCACTTCAAGCCACGGCAGTTTCAGCGCCCGGCAGGCGCACTACCTCTGTGAGCAGGCCATTGCCTCGGCGGCAGCAGGCGACACCCACGAAGCCCAGGACACCCTGCAACAGGCCGTCGCCATGGCACCCGTGTCGGCCCGCCCCTTGATTGACCTTGCCAAACTGCAGCAACAGCTCGGCAAACCCCAGGATGCATTGCGTACGCTGCTGAAGCTGGAAGACCTTGCGCCACAAGGCCTGCCGCTGGCTGCCGGCTTGCTCGCCAACATCGCCCAGGCCAGCGGCCAGGAGTCCGCTGCACTGGAGCTGCTGAAAGCCAGCTACGCCAACATGCCGTCTATCGACGTGGTCGAAGCCATCGTCAAACTGGAAAAAGATCCTGTATCCGCGCGCCAGTGGTATGCCAGGCACATGGAGCGTCAGGCGTCGCTGGTGGCTGCCGGCAAATGGATCGAGGGTGAAAAGCTCCAGGACGAACACCATCACGCACTGGTGCAACGCTCGCTGGGCCAGGCCACCAAACCATTGATGCGCTATCGCTGCGCCGCCTGCGGCTTTGAAGCCACCCAGCACTTTTGGCATTGCCCCGGTTGCCAGGCATGGGACAGCTACCCGACTCGCCGAATCGAGGAATTATGAACACCCCCGTGGAGGCTTCGCCTCCCTCCCCCTTGCAGGGGGCGGCACCTGCGGCCTGGCAAAGCCAGTTCCGCGCTGCCACTGGAAAAAAAAACGGCTGATGCGCATTGAGCCGCTCTAGAACAAGCAAAAAGATGACACCACCTTCAACTCTCTCCCATGAACAAATTGCCAAAGCCCGCGTGCTCGTGGTGGGCGACGCCATGCTGGACCGGTACTGGTACGGCGCGGTGGACCGCATTTCGCCTGAAGCCCCCGTGCCCGTGGTGCGCGTCACGCGCACCGAGGAGCGCATAGGCGCCGCCGCCAACGTGGCCTACAACATCGTCACGCTGGGCGCACAAGCCTCGCTGCTGACCGTGGTGGGCGAAGACGAGGCCAGCCACCAGCTGGAGGCCTTGGTCGCCAAAACCGGTATCGTGCCTTACTTCGGCCGCGATGCAAGGCTCAAAACGACAGTCAAACTGCGCGTCATTGGCCGCCAGCAACAGCTGATCCGGCTTGACTTCGAGAACACACCGGAAAGCGAGGTGCTCGCCTCGCAGTCCGCTACCTTCGAAAAACTGCACACACAGCACGACGCCGTGCTTTTTTCCGACTATGGCAAGGGCGGCCTCGCGCATATCTTGCTGATGATCTCCCAGGCACGCGCGGCGGGCAAAGTGGTGTTGGTTGATCCCAAGGGGGCGGATTACGCGCGCTACAAAAACGCCAGCGTCATCACGCCGAACCGCGCGGAGCTGGAGCACGTGATCGGCCCCTGGAGCGACGAAGCCGACCTGCGCACCAAGGCTCATAACCTGCGCACCACACTCAATCTCGATGCCCTGCTGCTGACGCGCAGCGAAGAAGGCATGACCTTGTTTGACGCCCAGGGCGAGCTGAATGTGCCCGCCGTGGCACGCGAAGTGTTCGACGTTACGGGCGCCGGCGACACGGTGATCGCCACACTGGCGGCCATGGCGGCCACCGGCATGAGCCTTCGCGAAGCAGTACCAATCGCCAACCGTGCCGGCGGCATTGTGGTGGGCAAGTTTGGTACGGCAACCGTCAGTTATGACGAGCTGTTTGCCGCGCATTGAGCGGCAGCACAGAAAAAGGAATCCATCATGAAAATAGTTGTGACCGGCGCTGCGGGCTTTATTGGCAGCAACATCATCAAGGGTCTCAATGCCCGCGGTATTGACGACATCATCGCTGTCGACGACCTGACTGAAGGCGACAAGTTCCGTAACCTGGCCGGCCTGCAGATCGCCGACTATGTGGATGCCGACGACTTTTACGACCTGTTTGCCGAAGGCGCCTATGGCCAGGTCGAAGCGGTATTCCATGAGGGTGCTTGCAGCGACACCATGGAGCTTGACGGCAAGTACATGATGGACAACAACTACACGCTGTCGTGTGAGTTGTTCCATGCCTGCCAGGACCAGGGCACGCGCTTGTTGTATGCCTCGTCAGCCGCCACGTATGGCGGCTCCGACACGTTCAGGGAGTCACCTGAATTCGAGAAGCCGCTCAATGTCTACGGCTACTCCAAACTGCTGTTCGACCAGCGGCTGCGGCGCGAACTCGGTGCCCGGTTTGAAAATGCCGCCACCCAGGTCGCGGGCTTTCGCTACTTCAACGTCTACGGTCCCCATGAACAGCACAAGGGCCGCATGGCCAGCGTGGCCTTTCATCAGTTCAACCAGTTCCAGTCCGAGGGCAAGGTCAAACTCTTTGGCGAATACGGTGGCTACGGCGCCGGTGGCCAGATGCGCGACTTCGTCTTCATCGACGACGTGGTGGCCGTGAACCTCTGGTTCTTTGACCACCCCGAACAATCCGGTATTTTCAACCTTGGTACCGGAAAAGCCCAACCGTTCAACGACGTCGCCATCGCCGTCGTGAACACCTTGCGGCAAGGACAGGACGCCACAGCCTTGTCACTGGAAGACGCCGTGCGTGGCGGGCTCATCGACTACATCAGCTTCCCGCCAGCCCTGGTCGGCAAATACCAAAGCTATACCCAGGCCGACCTCAGCGCCCTGCGTGCTGCCGGTTGCGACCATGCCTTTGCCGATGTGCAAGCGGGTGTAACCGCTTACATGCGATGGCTGGGTAAGAGCAACTAAGGCACCAGGTTTCCTCTCACTGCATGGATCGAGCGGGTCAACCCTGCAAGCGCTCTGGCCGTTATAAAGCTGACCCTTGCCACCAAGGGTGCATAACGCGCCTCCCCCATCCATCTTTGAGGAGATTCCCATGTTCAAGAAAGTATTGGCGTTTTTCGCCGCCATGTCTCTCGTCGCAGCCTTCGCTGCGGTCGACGTCAACAAAGCCAGTGAAGCCGAGCTCGACGGCATCAAGCACATCGGCCCCGTCACTTCCAAGCTGATCATTTCCGAGCGCAAGAAAAGCGAGTTCAAGAACTGGGACGACTTCATCACCCGCGTCAAAGGTGTTGGAGACAAACGTGCAGCCGAGTTCTCCGCAGCCGGGCTGACCGTGGGCGGCGCCTCCTACACCGGCCCGTCCGCGAAGGATGCCAAGGCAAAAGCCAAGGGCGACGTTAAAGCGGATGCCAAGGCCAGCAAGACCTCTGACAAGCCCATCACCCAACAGGCCAAGGATGCAGCCATCGCCACCAAAGACGCCGTCAAGGGCGCCGCGATCGCCACCAAGGACGCCGTCAAGGAAACGGCCAAGGATGCCAAAAATGCTGTGATGTCCAACAAAGACACCAAGAAGGAAGTCAAGACCGAGATCAAGGTCGAGACCTCCAAGCCCGCCGCAAGCGCCGCCAAAAAATAAACCGGTTCATCCCATGAAAAAACCCGCTTCGAGCGGGTTTTTTCATGGTCATTTCGGCCTCCAGCCCTTTAAGAACGTGCGCAAGCAGCTATCTATTTCATAGCGACAGCGGGAACTTCTACACCAGCGCAATCAGGTCCGTCACGCCCACTGCAGCGCCGGCCTGCGTAATGAGAGTCGTGGCCTGTCCCCGATGGTGCGTCTGGTGGTTGAAAAAGTGCGTGATGGCTTTCCAGACGGCATGCTCACGCTGCACGCCTTTTGAGTTGCTGTATCGCATGGTCATGCCCGGATACGCCTCGGGCATGTCGGCAGTCCACTGCTCAATGGCGGTGTCGAGTTGCAGTCGTTTGGCTTTCAGCCCAGTCCAGTCTTCGTACAGCACCATGTCCAGCGTGTAAGCCTCCGGCATGTCGATCACGTCAGCGCCCAGCGACGCGAAATGGATACCGTTTTCAACGCCGCATTGTGCAAAGCGCCTGAGCCAGACCTGGTCGGCCAGAACCAGATGGCCCAGCGTGTGATGAATCGAGCCAAAAAAAGCGCCACGTTCACGCTTGCGTTCCTCATCCGTCAGCGCCTCGCAGGCCGCATAGAGCCGCTCGTTGAGCCAGTGGTTGTAGCGGGCGAGCAGGCGGTAGTTTTCAGTAAAGGTTGGCGTGTCCATGGTGCCTCATTGTGGCGCTATCAAGCCGTGTCTGCAGCAGGCGACCGCCGCATCCACCACCGCACCACCGCCTGCACCGAAGCCGCGGTGACCACCGCGGCGGCCAGGGCCATGAGAAAAGCCGCCAGTGCGCCAAACGTTCCGAGCGCCCAGTACAGCGCGATGAAAAAGGCGGCAAAACCGTGGAGTCCTTGCAGAAACCCCGCCATCAGCGAACGGGTGGCCGCCGCACCATAGCGCGGCAGCGTGAAGCACGGCAACACCGTTCCGGTGATCGGCACCGCTAGCAGCAGACCGCTGACGACGGGCGGCAGCACGTCGGCGCCTGCGATGACGGCGGCAGCCATGGCAACGGCGGCGGCGACACGCAACACCAACTCGACTCGCGGCACAGCCACAGGCGCGGCAGGCCCTGCATGGTGCGCCGCAAACCACAGCCCGGTAGCCGGAGCGGCCAACGCCAACGCACCCACAAGCGTGGGTGACAGCGACAGCTGCGTGAGGACAAGCGAGGCGGCAAGGTAGGCCAGCAGCGCCAGTGATACGCAGACCGGGGCGCTCCATCGCCCGGCACTCGCCGCGAAACTCACGATGTGCACAATCGCGGCCGGCAGGCACACCAATGTGGCCAGCGCGACCGCCCTCACCTGCCCGGCATCATGGTCCAGAAGGAGAATGGCGATGATGGGCGCGGCGATCATGGGCATGCCAGCAACCGCACCGCCCACGCGATGCCCAAAGCGCCGCGCCGCCAGTGTGGACAGCAACACCGAGAACGCGACGAGCGCGAGCTTGAGTACCAGCATCAGGCTTTGGAATGATTCAGTGGCACGAATTGTCCGAGGTCCCGAAAGCCGGCCAACCAGGAGCGCACACCGGGAAATTCCGCCATGCTGAACGCCACGCCCTCAGCCAACGGAACAAGGCCTTCACGCGGCACGGTACTCTGCCTCGAATCGCCGTTCGCAGGCATGGACGAACTGACGCGTATGTTGCTGGACGGTGCTCACTTGGGTTCTACACCGTAGCCCCCGCCACCGGGCGTGTGAATCTCGAACACGTCACCGGGCAGCATTTCAGCCTGCCCGATATGGCCCAGTGTTTCGACCTGACCTTGCGCCCGGACCACAATGTTTTGCCCTACCTGGCCGGCCTGGCCGCCCGCCATGCCGAAGGCGCCATGTTTGCGCCCGTTCGACAAAATGCTGGCCGTCATGGCCTCCAGGAAGCGAACCCGGCGCACGCCGCCATTGCCTCCCTTCCAGCGCCCTGCTCCGCCGGAGCCCTGGCGGATCTCATAGCTTTCCAGCCGCACTGGAAAACGGAATTCCAGCACCTCCGGGTCGGTCAATCGTGAGTTGGTCATGTGAGCCTGCACGACGGAGGTACCGTCAAAACCCGACACCACCTTGCCCGCATCGTCGAGCTTGCCGCCGGCACCCGATCCGCCTGAAATGGTCTCGTAGTACTGGTGGCGCGCATTGCCGAAGGTGAAGTTGTTCATCGTGCACTGGCCGGCCGCCATCACACCCAGCGCACCATACAGCGCGTTGGTGATGCAGGTAGAGGTTTCCACATTGCCCGCCACCACCGAGGCCGGTGGATTGGGGTTGAGCATGGAGCCCGCCGGAATGATGACCTTGAGCGGCTTCAGGCAACCTGCATTTAACGGAATGTCGTCGTCGACCAGCGTGCGGAACACATACAGCACCGCCGCCATGCACACCGCCGTCGGCGCATTGAAGTTATTGGTCTGCTGCGGCGACGTGCCGGTGAAGTCGATCTCGGCGCTGCGGCCTTTGACATCGACCCGGATGGCCACCTTGATCTGGGCCCCGTTGTCCAGCGGCAGGGTGAACTCGCCGTCCTTCAGGCGCGTGATCACGCGGCGCACCGACTCTTCGGCGTTGTCCTGCACGTGGCGCATATAGGCCAGCACCACCTCCAGGCTGAAGGTGTCGACCATCTTGCGCAGCTCCTGCACGCCTTTTTCATTGGCGGCGATCTGCGCCTTCAAATCCGCCATGTTCTGCTGCGGGTTGCGGCTCGGGTATTTGCCGCTTTTGAGCAGCGCAATCATTTCGGCCTCGCGCAGCACCCCGCGCTCCACCAGCTTGACGTTGTTGATCTGCACACCCTCTTCCTCAATCAAGGTCGAGAAGGGCGGCATGGAGCCCGGCGTGATGCCGCCTATGTCGGCATGGTGGCCGCGAGAACCGACATAAAACGTGGGCAGCGCGGAGGCACCGAGGTAAACCGGCGTGATGACAGTGATGTCGGGCAGGTGGGTGCCGCCGTGGTAGGGGTCATTCAGCACATAAACATCGCCCGGTTGCATCTTGCCCGCGTTCTCGCGAATCACCGTCTTGATGCTTTCGCCCATGGAGCCCAGGTGCACCGGCATGTGCGGCGCGTTGGCGATCAGGTTGCCTTCGGTGTCAAACAGCGCGCAGCTGAAGTCCAGCCGCTCCTTGATGTTGACCGAGTAGGCGGTGTTCTGCAGCTGCAGGCCCATTTGCTCGGCAATGTTCATGAAAAGGTTGTTGAAGACCTCCAGCAGCACCGGGTCCACCGTCGTGCCGGCTGCAAACTTGATGGCGCGTTCCGCCCGGCGGTCCAGCACCAGGTGATCCAGTGCCGTGAGCGCGGCTTCCCAGCCGGGTTCCACCACCGTGGTGGCGTTCTTCTCGGCAATGATGGCAGGCCCCGAAATGATGTCGCCGGGCCGCAGGTCTTCGCGTACCACCAGCGCCGCGTCGTGCCACTGGCCGCCTGAATACATGCGCACCGTTTCGCGGCGCGGCACTTCGCGCGGTTCATGCGTGGCATGGCGCGGCTCGGCCGGCGCATCGCCCGCCACCACCGCCTCTACCGACACAGCCTCCACGATCAGACCCTTGCCCTGCATCAGAAAGGAAAAGCGCTGGCGATAAGCCGCCTCAAATCCGGTCTCGATCTCTTCGAGCGTCCCGAAGGGAACGATGAGCGCGGAGTCGCTTCCTTCATAGCGCACATGCACCCGGTGATGCGTGGTCATGTTGCCCGTGCTCACCTGCTGGCGCTGGAGCTCGGCCTCCGCGGTAGCAGCGAGCGCATTGAGCTTGTCGGCGATTTCCGGGAGCACGGCGGCCGAAAGCTTGAGCTCCACCGCCTGTTCGCGAATCACGTTCTGGTCGGCCAGGCCCATGCCGTAGGCGCTCAGCACGCCCGCCAACGGGTGCACAAACACCCGGGTCATGCCCAGCGCATCGGCCACCAGGCAGGCGTGCTGCCCGCCCGCCCCGCCAAAGCATTGCAGTGTGTAGCGCGTGACGTCATAGCCGCGGGCCACTGAAATTTTCTTGATGGCATTGGCCATCTGCTGCACCGCGATGTTGATAAAGCCCTCGGCCACCACCTCGGCGCTGCGCCCGGTCTGCCCGGCCAGTTCGTTGAACTGCGCCTCGACCGCTTCGTAGCTCAGCGGTTCGTCGGCGTTGGGACCGAACACCTTGGGGAAATAGCGTGGCTGGACTTTCCCGACCATCACATTGGCGTCTGTCACCGCCAGGCGACCGCCGCGCCGATAGCTGGCCGGGCCAGGGTTGGCGCCCGCGCTTTGCGGGCCGACCCGGAAACGCTCACCGTCAAACTTGAGGATGGAGCCGCCGCCTGCCGCCACGGTATGAATGCTCATCATGGGCGCGCGCATGCGCACGCCGGCCACCTGGGTCTCAAACTCGCGCTCGAATTCTCCGGCGTAATGCGATACGTCGGTGGAGGTACCGCCCATGTCAAAGCCGATGACCTTGGCATGGCCGGCAATGGCCGCCGTGCGGGCCATGCCCACAATGCCGCCGGCCGGACCGCTCAGGATCGCGTCCTTGCCCTGAAACACATGCGCGTCAGTCAAACCGCCCGAAGACTGCATGAAAAACAGCCGCACGCCGGGCATCTCGCTGGCCACCTGCTCCACATAGCGGCGCAGGATCGGCGACAGGTACGCATCCACCACGGTGGTGTCACCGCGGCTGACAAACTTCATCATCGGGCTGGTTTCGTGCGAGGTGCTGATCTGCGTAAAGCCGACCTCGGCCGCGATGCCCTTGGCGGCTTTTTCGTGCGCAGTGAACCGGTAACCATGCATAAAAACAATCGCAAGGCTCCGCAGCCCTTTCTGGTAGTGCGCGACCAGCTCCTTTTTTAATAGCGCTTCGTCGAGCGCCTGAAGCACCTCGCCCTGCGCGCCCACGCGCTCCTGGGCTTCGACCACGGCGCTGTACAGCAGTTCGGGCAATACGATATGGCGGTCAAACAGCCGGGGACGGTTTTGGTAAGCGATGCGCAGGGCATCGCGAAAACCGCGCGTGGTGACCAGCAGCGTGGGTTCGCCCTTGCGCTCGAGCAGCGCGTTGGTGGCCACGGTGGTCCCCATCTTCACGCAGTCGACCACATCGGCGCGAATCGGCTCACCGGCCTTCAGGCCCAGCAGGTGGCGTATGCCGGCGACCGCCGCGTCGCGGTACTGCTCGGGGTTTTCCGACAGCAGTTTGTGCGTCACGAGCGAGCCATCGGGCTTCTTGGCCACGATGTCGGTGAACGTGCCGCCGCGGTCTATCCAGAATTGCCAACGGTCGCCGCCCGGTTTCGAAATGGTGTCTTGCATGATTTTTTAAAATTGAAAAAGTTAAGCGTGATCTTGAAAATACCGGTATTTGTCTTCGATATGCCCGTTTCCGAGGGCGATCCCCGGCGTTTCACCGAACGAGACGTGCGTCAACCGCTTCCTGCCAATGTACCCAAGTACGGGCGCCAGCAGTTCAAGGGTTGGGGCGCCGCGGGCCGCCGCCTCGGCCGTACACCAGGGGTACGGCAGGCTGTACGCCCAAGGCAGGATTTCGTCCTGCATCGCAGGCGGCAGTGATTGCATGGTTTCTATTGTGATGGACAGGCATTCCACCAGACCCGAGGCGGCAAAACACCAGTCATAGCGGCCGCACCCGACACGCACCGAGCGGCCTTCCTTCTCGGTCATGACGACCAGCCAGTCACAACTGAACACACCGGCCTCATTGCGCGGCGGAGGGGACAGGCAGAAGGTGTACACATTCTCGTAATTCCTGGCGAAATTGCGGACCAGCACGTCGGCGATGGCCTCCCGACCCCGCGAAGCCGGCGGAAAAGAAATCGCAGCGGTGTTGACCACCATTTCGAGCAAGGCGTCCGGCACAAAAGCCTCCTCCAGCAAATGGGGCCGATTGCCGTCCTTGGCGCGCAGATAGGCAAATATCGAAGCGGCGGGTGTGTTCATGGAATGGAGGGCAGGGTGAGAGTCAAAGGTCAAGGGAGCGGTAGCGCCAGGTTCATTGCGGCATGTAATACGGCACAAAAATGTCGTTGGCCTCATTACCTACCGAGCGGATCCATTCCCTTGAAAATTTCTCGCCCATGCGCTTGATTTCCTGGTCCAGGTCGGGCGGAATGCGCTCGATCTTGACGCCGTTGGCGCGCAGCTCTTCGGTCGCGCTGGTCGCCAACGCCTGACTGGCTTGCCAGCCGCGCGCCTCCGCCTCCTGGGCCGCCTTCAGAACCTGCGCGCGACGCTCCGGCTTGAGGGCGTCAAAGGCTTTGCTGTTCACAAACACCACATTCTTGGGAAACCAGGCATTGATCTCGTAGTAATACTTGATGGGGCCCCACACCTTGTTTTCCACGCCGGTCAGTGCCGAGGTGATCATGTTGTCCATGCGCCCTTCGGACAAGGCCTTGCCGACGTCCACCATCGCCACATCCACCGGCTTGGCCCCCAGCATTTCGGCAATGCGCAGAGTCGTCTGGTTGTAGGTACGCATCTGCGTCCCCTTGAAGTCGGCCAGACCACGCACCGGCTTATTCGAATGCAGGCCCTGCGGCGGCCAGGGCACGGCGTACAACAGCTTCATGCCCCGCTCGGTGAAATGCTTTTCAATGCCCGGCCGCTGCAGCTTCCACAGGCGTTGCGCGTCCTTGTAAGAGCTCACCACAAAGGGGATGGAATCCGCGCCGGCCAGCGGAATGTCCTTGACCATGCTGGTCATGATGGTCTCGCCGGCCTCGGCTTTTCCCTGCTGTACCGCCGCACCGATGTCCGCCAGCTTGGCCAGCGTGTTATTGGGATACACCTGTATCACCAGCTGCCCACGCGTCGCCATGTCCACGTCGCGGCCAAACTGCAAGATGTTCTGTGTGTGGAAGGACTCTGCGCGGTAGCCGGTCGCCAGCTTCCAGGTGGTCTGGGCCATCGCGGTGTGGGCGTGACCCAGCACAACCGCGCACACGGCGGAGAATAAGAGCTTTTTCATGGGAACTCCTGAAAAGAAGTGGCGTCTTGCTGCGGGGCTACATGTGATGTGGCAGCCACAGCACCACATCGGGAAAGAAGTAGGTAATCAATACCGCGAAGATCATGAGAAAGAACAATGGCAGCGCTGTGCGTGCGATCCAGGTCACCTCACGCTTCGTCAGGCCCTGGATGACAAACAGGTTGAAACCGACAGGCGGCGTAATTTGTGCCATTTCGACCACCAGCACGATGAAGATGCCGAACCAGACCAGGTCAAACCCGGCGGCTTCCACCGTGGGCAGCAACACTGCAATGGTCAGCACGACAACCGAAATGCCGTCGAGGAAGCAACCCAGGACGATGAAGAAACCGATCAATCCCAGCATCAACATGAAAGGCGAGAGGTGCAATGCGCCTATAAACTCAGCCAGGTGCCGGGGTAGCCCGATGAAGCCCATGGACAGGGTCAGGAAAGCGGCACCGGCGAGGATCAGGCCGATCATGCAATAGATGCGGCAGGCGGCGACCAGCCCTTCCTTGAACTTGCTCCAGTTCAGCGAGCCCTCGATAGCAGCCAGCACGAGCGAGCCGGCCACGCCCAGCGCCGCTGCTTCCGTGGCAGTGGCGATGCCGCTGTAGATGCCACCCAGTACGACCACAATCAACGACACCACTGGAATCAGATGGCGCGAGGCGTAGACCTTCTGACCGAAGCTCATGGCCACATCAGCCGTGGGCACCTTGTCCTTGTTGAGCAGGGCCCACACCACGATGTAGCCCATGAACAGCGCGGCCAGCATCAGGCCCGGAATCACACCGGCCAGAAAGAGCTTGGCAATCGACACATTGGCCGCCACGCCGTACACAATCATGATGATGGACGGCGGGATCAGGAGGCCGAGCGTGCCTGCACCGGCTAACGTACCGACGGAAATATCGTCGGGGTAACCGCGTTTTTTGAGTTCGGGCAAGGTGATCTTGCCAATGGTGGCGCAGGTGGCCGCTGACGAACCGGAAATGGCGGCAAAGATAGTACAACCCACGACGTTGACATGCAGCAACCGGCCCGGCAGGCGATCCAGCCAGGGCGCAAGTCCCCTGAACATGCTGTCAGACAGCTTGCTGCGAAACAGGATTTCGCCCATCCACAGAAACAGCGGCAGCGCAGTCAGGGTCCAGCTCGAGGTGGAACCCCAGATGGTCAGCACCATGCTGTCCCCGGCAGGCCGCGCCGTCAGCAATTCCATGCCGAGCAAGGCCACGGAGAGCAGCGACAGGCCAATCCACAAACCCGATCCCAGCGCCGCGAACAGCAGCACGATCAGGCCAAAAGCAATGAAGATGTCCATTTTTTTTCTCTCAAGAGCTGGCTATTCGATGTGGGCGGCTTCGCTGGAAACCTCGATGAAGCTGCGGCCGTGCCAGCGCTCGACAAGCGCATGGACGAACGACAGCGCGAAGCCCATGCAGCCCAGCGTCATGGCGATTTGGGGGATCCACAGGGGCGATGCGTCGGCTGCGGGTGAAATGTCGTGCGTGACGTACGACACCCAGACCAGGCGCAGGGCGTACCACGCCATATAAGCGGCCAGAGCCAGGCCCGCACCGAGCGACCACCACTCGAGGATGTTGCGCACCTTCGGAGACACCCGGTCCAGCAGCAGCGTGACGCGGATGTGATCACCATGCTGGAGGGTTCCCGGCAAGGCCAGAAATAGCGCAGCGGCAATGGCATACCCCGCATAGGCATCGAGCCCGCCGATGTCCCAGTTGGCCTCGCGCGCCACCACGCCCAGCATCACGGTGACAAACGCTGCAAGCATGGCCAGGCACGACAGCGCCATCAGCAATTTGTAGAAATTCTGGACGAGTTTGCCCATGGCATGCTCCTGCACGAATAAAAGGGAAAGAAAGGAAACCAGGGGCCGCGTTCTGCCTGCGACCCCGCGCCGCCGCGCCATGCGGCGGTGCTGCCGCTTACTTTTTGCGGTAGGCGTCGATCACGGCCTGGCCGTCGGCGCCGGCTGTCTTGATCCATTCGGCCGTCATGGTTTCGCCGATGGCGGTAAGTTCCTTCTTGACGCTCTCGGACGGCACGGCGATGGTCATGCCCTTGGCGCCCAGTTCCTTGATGAATTCGCCATCAAGCTTCTCACTGGTCGCCCAGCCGCGCGACTCGGCTGCTGCCGCGGCCTTGAGCACCGCGTCCTGCGTGGGCTTGTCCAGCGCGTCGAAAGCCTTCTGGCTGACCACGGTGGCATTACGCGGCAGCCAGGCGCTGACGGGGTAGAAGTATTTGACCTGCTCGTACAGCTTGCTTTCTACGCCGCTGGCACTCGACGTCAGGAAGTTCTGCACACCGCCGGTCGCCAGAGCCTGGCCGAGTTCGGCGAGCTGGATAGTCACCGGCTGGGCTTTGAGCAGTTGCGCGATGCGTGTGGTGGCCGGGTTGTAGGCGCGCATCTTGGTGCCGGCAAAGTCAGCCGGTGTGACGATGGGCTTGAGCGAGTACAGCGACTGGCCGGGCCAAGGCACGGTGAAAAGCACCTTGATGCCCTGGGACGCGAGCAGTTTGTCCTGCGCCGGCTTGGCTGCCAGGTACAGGCGTTTGGCATCGCCATAACTGGTGGCCAGAAAGGGAATGGAATCCACGCCGAACAACGGGTTTTCGTTGGCTGCGCCGGACAGGATGAACTCCGCCGCCTGCACCTGACCGGTCTGGACCGCGCGCTTGATTTCATTGGCTTTATAGAGCGAACCTCCCGCATGCAACGTTATCTTGAGTTTTCCTGCGGTCAGTTGATCCACCTCGGTGGCGAACTGCTGCACATTCTGGGTCTGGAAGCTGTTGGCACCGTAGCCGGTCGGAAGATCCCATTTGGTCTGGGCCCAAGAGGCGCTGAAAGTGGCGACGGCGGCCAGCGAAACAAGTAATTTTTTCATCGTGATCTCCAGTAAAAAAAGGGCTCAAAAAGTGGCCAGGTGGTGGTTCAACAAATCGGTGATCAGCATCGCGCCCGGCGCGTGGGTAATGCAGAACTCGGGGCGAGCCTGCATGATGGCCGCCTGCGGCGTGACACCACAGGCCCAGAAAACCGGAATTTCGTCCGGCAACACCTCGACGGCATCGCCATAGTCGGGTTTGGCTAAATCCGTGATTCCAATCTGCGCGGGGTCCCCGATGTGCACCGGCGCGCCATGCACGTCCGGAAAACGCGAGGTGATTTGAACAGCGCGAATCGCATCGGCTGCCTTGAACGGCCGCATGGTCACGACCATCGGTCCGTGAAACGGCCCTGCCGATTCGGTGGCGGTATTCGTGCGGTACATCGGCACATTCCGTCCCTGATCAATATGCTTGATGCGCAAGCCCGCTTCCTGCAAGGCCTGTTCAAAAGAAAAGGAGCAGCCGAGCACAAACGTCACCATGTCCTGGCGCCACAGCGCGCTGACGTCCGTGGGCTCATCGACCAGCTCACCGTGACGCCACACGCGGTAGCGCGGCAGGTCGGTGCAAATGTTGATGTCCGCGCCCAGCGCGGGCAGTTCCACGTGACCCGGTTCGGAAACCGCCAGCACCGGGCAAGGCTTGGGATTGCGCTGGCAGTAGCGTAGAAAATCCCCCGCCTCGGCTTCGGGAAGAATGACCACGTTGCCCTGTACGTGTCCGTTGGCCAGTCCACTCGTCTGCGAAGTCCATCGGCCCTGGCGAATGACGCCGCGGACGTGTGCGGCACTGTTGATGCCGCCTGCGCCGAAAACCGAGAGTGCTGATTCAGTCGATGTGCTCACCAGAAAATTCCCCGTTTACGTATGTCATTTTCATGACGATGGGCGAATTGTGTGAGCGCCGGTAACCTTCAGCAAATTCAAAATTTTTCGCTCAGGTCATCGATTTTTTCGATGATCAGTAGTTACCCTGATGCACCTTTTTTGACGGCTTTGCCACCCTTCGCCGCGGGTTTGCGACCTGTTTTGGTGCCGGTGGCTGCACCCTCGCCGGCAAACTGCACGGCGGACCGGACCACGGTCTCGACCGTCGACGACGTCGGGTCGATGCGGTAACTGGCGTGGATCGGAAGCGACTTCACACGGGTGTCGCAAGCGAGCAGCTTGAGGCTTGCGAAGCCCGTCAAGCGCTGCACCGCAATGCGCGGCAGCAGGGCCACGCCGAAGCCGCCCTGCACCAACTGGACCATCGCTGAAATCGATGAAATGGCATGCACCTTTTTGGGCTCCATCCGGTGCTGCTTGAAGAGATCGATCAACGTCACGTGGGGTTGCGAGCCCTTCTGGAACGTCAACAATTCCATTTCCGCGAGTTCATCGAGGCGGTACTTTCTTTTTTTATGCAGTGTCGGGTTGCCCACAAACGCCATGTCCATGGGCGGCAGCGCCTGGTTGCGCACGCCATCCGCCGATGCCGGCAGGGCAGCAAAAACCAGGTCCAGCGTGCCGCGCTGGACCTGGTCCATCAGGATGGGCGTGGTTTCCACGGTCAGCTCCAGTTCCAGTCCGGGGTGGTCTATGCGGAGCTTTTCCAGCCAGGGAATCAGCCACGAATGCAGCACCGATTCGATGGCGCCAATGCGCATGGACACGGCCATAGCCGCGCCGGAACCCATCTCATGCTTGACTTCGCGCTGCAGCTCCAGCAGCTTTTGCGCATAGACCAGAAAGCGCGCACCCGCGACGGTGAGCTTGAATTGCTTGTCGCGCCGGTCCAGCAACAGGATGCCCAGCTCCTCTTCCAGCGTGGCGATGCGGCTGGACATGGCTGACTGCGTGAGATAGAGCTTGTCGGCGGCGCGCGAGATGCTCTTGAGCGAGGCCACCCAATAAAAGGCTTCAACAAAGCGAAGATTCATGGCGAACCCGGTGCGTCAGGAAAAGGACAGGTGGGCCGGCCGGTTTTTCGGGGTATGCCCGGTGAACTGGCGCGGGATTTGCGTCTATCCTATTACTACTTACTAATTCACCGCCCTGGAGCCTTTCATGAAATTCAAGATCACCCTGATGGCCGCCGCCCTTGCCTTCGGCGCCAATACCTTCGCCCAAACCAAATGGGATTTGCCCGCCGCCTACCCGGCCAGCAACTTTCACACCGAAAACCTGACACAGTTCGCGGCCGACGTCGACAAGGCCAGCGGCGGCAAGCTCAAGATCACGGTGCATGCCAACGCCTCGCTGTTCAAGGCGAATGAGATCAAGCGCGCGGTGCAAGGCGGCCAGGCGCAGATCGGTGAAATTCTGCTGGTCAACTTCGAGAATGAAAACGCGATATTTGGCGCGGACGGCCTGCCCTTCGTGGCGTCCAGCTACGCCTCGGCTCACAAGCTGGCTGAAGCGCAAAAACCGGCCCTTGAAAAACTCCTGGGCACGCAGGGCATGAAGCTGCTTTACACCGTGGCGTGGCCTCCGCAAGGCATCTACGTCAACAAGGAAATCACTGCCGTCGCCGACATGAAGGGCCTCAAGTGGCGCGCCTATAGCCCCGCCACCAGCAAGATCGCCGAGTTGATTGGTGCGCAGCCCGTGACCGTTCAGGCGGCGGAACTGAGCCAGGCCATGGCCACCGGTGTCGTCAACAGCTACATGAGCTCGGGATCGACCGGCTACGACACCAAAACCTACGAAAGCATCAAGTACTGGTATGACGTGCAGGCCTGGCTGCCCAAGAACGCCATCATCGTCAACAAGAAATCTTTCGATGCATTGGATGCATCTACCCAGGCAGCCGTGTTGAAGGCAGCCGCCGACGCTGAAGTGCGCGGCTGGAAAATCAGCGAAGAGAAAAATGACTTCTACAAAAAAGCCCTGGCTGAAAAAGGCATGAAGATCATGACGCCTTCACCCAAACTGGTAGCCGACTTGCGCCAGGTGGGCGGTATCATGAAGGCTGACTGGACGAAACGCGCCGGTCCCGAGGGTGAAGCCCTGCTGACCGCGTTCGACAAATCCAACGCGGCAAAGAAATAAGCATGCGCCGCATGCTCGATGCGCTGTACGACGGCGCGGCATGGCTGGGCGCCCTGTTCATGATCGGCACGCTGGTGTCTGTGCTGGCCGGCGTGCTCGACCGCCAGTTTGCCTGGTCGCTTCAAGGCACCGACATGTATGCCGGTTACTGCATGGCGGCCAGCGGCTTCCTGGCGCTGGCGCATACCCTCAAGAAGGGTGAGCACATCCGTGTCACGCTGATTCTCAACAGTCTTCGCGGCAGCGCCAGGCGCGCACTCGAAATCTGGGCGCTGGCGGCTGCCACGGCGCTTTCCATGCTGTTCGCCTGGTACAGCGTCATGCTGTCGGTCAACTCCTATGCCTACCACGACATTTCTACCGGGAGCGATGCCACGCCGCTATGGATTCCGCAAATCACCATGGGCGTGGGCGCGGTCATCCTGATGATCGCCTTCATCGACGAGCTGGTCCTGGAGATCAGGGGCCAACGCACCCAGGCCAGCGGCGACGAAGCCCTGCACCACGAATAAATAACAACAAGAACTTTCATGTCCGATCTCGCCATCACGTCGCTGCTGATACTTTCGCTTTTTTTGATTCTGGGTTCCGGTGTATGGATTGGCCTCACGCTCTCGGGCGTTGCCTGGATAGGCATGCAGCTGTTCTCTTCACGCGCCGCTGGCGACGCCATGGCTGTGACCATCTGGGGATCCTCATCCAGCTGGACGCTGACGGCCCTGCCCCTTTTTGTATGGATGGGCGAAATCCTGTTTCGCACCAAGCTCAGCGAAAGCATGTTCAGGGGCCTTGCCCCCTGGGTCAGCCGCCTGCCGGGCGGCCTGCTGCACACCAACGTCATCGGTTGCACCATCTTTGCGGCCGTATCGGGCTCCTCGGCGGCCACTTGCGCCACCATTGGCAAGATGTCGCTGCCTGAGCTGGCCAAACGCGGCTACCCGGAAGACATCACCATAGGCTCGCTCGCGGGCGCAGGCACGCTGGGCCTTCTGATCCCACCGTCCATCATCATGATTGTCTACGGCGTCAGCGCCGACGTGTCGATTGCCCGGCTGTTCATCGCGGGCGTCTTTCCCGGCCTGCTGCTGGCCTCTCTGTTCTCGGGCTACCTGGTCGTCTGGGCCTTGCTGAACAAGGGCAAGATCCCGCCGCCCGAAGCCGCGATGAGTTTTGGCGAAAAAGTCTATGAGTCACGCCACCTGATACCGGTCGTGCTCCTGATCGGCTCCGTGCTGGGCTCCATCTATACCGGCATTGCCACCGCGACCGAAGCGGCGGCCATCGGCGTCGTCGGCTCGCTTGTGCTGGCCGTGGTGCAACGATCCATGAGCTGGAACACCTTCAAGGAGTCGCTGCTGGGCGCCACGCGCCTCTATTGCATGATTGCGCTGATCCTGGCCGGCGCCGCTTTCCTGACGCTGAGCATGGGCTACATCGGGCTGCCACGCCACCTGGCCGAGTTTGTCTCCAGCCTCGGGCTGAGCCCCTTCATGCTCATCGTCGTGCTGAGCATCTTCTACGTCGTGCTGGGCTGCTTCCTGGATGGCATTTCGATGGTGGTGCTGACCATGGGCGTTATCCTGCCCACGGTGCAGGCAGCCGGGCTGGACCTGATCTGGTTCGGTATTTTCATCGTCATCGTGGTCGAGATGGCGCAGATCACGCCGCCCGTGGGCTTCAACCTGTTTGTGCTTCAGGGCATGACAAAAAAAGAAATCACCTACATCGCGCGGGTGACCTTCCCGTTTTTCTTGCTGATGTGCGGCATGGTGCTGCTGCTCTGGTTTTTCCCGCAGATCGCCACCTGGCTGCCGGGAAAGATGTAAATCTGCGGCGCTTGTTCAGCGCCAGAATCGCAGCAAGCTTTCATCGTCGGTCAGCGCCCAGGTCTTCAGGCCTGTGGCCGCCTCGATGGCCTGCCTGTAGGGCGGCAAGTTGGTGCACTCGAGCACCACGGCCTGAAGTGAAGGCTCACGCTGCTTCAGCGCCAATGCTGCCTCCACCACATCACTGCGGGCTTTGTCGATATCCATGGTGTCGCGGTTGCCCAAAATCGCCGTGGCAAATTCGCCCGCAGGGTCCACACCCTGAACCAGAACATCCTGCAAACGCGCTTGCGGTACGCCAGCCGCCAGCAGGTGCTCTGCGCCCAGTGCGGCCGCGCTGATGGTCAGCACGCCCACCTTGAGCTGGCGCGCCAGCAGCGCTGGCAATTGCAGCAGGCTGGAGGTGACCACAGGCACCTGCGCCGCTGCCTGCAATTCATCCTGCAGCAGCACCAGAAAGCCGCAGCTCGTTGTGATGGCCCGCGCGCCCTCGGCCTGCAACGCCTGTACAGCGCGCACAAAGGCCGGCGCCACGCCCGCGGCGTGCAAGCCGGCAGCCGACTGCACAATAGTGCCGGGCCAGGCGCCCTGCACCACCCGCTGCCGCACCGGCACGCCAAAGGCATCGGGATGGCCCACATCGCCAGGAGGGCGAGGGAAGCGCGTATCGAGCATCACCACCCCCAGAAAGCCGGAATTCTGGCTGCGAGAGTGTCCTGCGGTTAAAGTCATGGCTGCATTGTCCCGTCAAAACAACCGCCTACCCGCCCCGCCATCATGCTCAACGTCATCGCCATTTCTCTGGGAGCTTCCTTCGGCGCAGTGGCCCGCTGGGGCCTGGGCCTTTGGCTCACGCCCGGCGGCCTGATCCCGTGGGGCACGCTGGCCGCCAACCTGATTGGCGGTTACCTGATCGGCCTCTGCATCGCCGGCTTTCAGTCCATGCCCCAACTGGATCCGGTGTGGCGCCTGGCGCTGGTCACCGGATTCCTGGGCGGGCTCACCACGTTCTCCTCGTTTTCGGCTGAAGTGGTGATCTTCCTGACGGAGGCGCGCTATGGGCTGGCGCTGCTCACGGCCACCGTGCATGTTCTGGGCTCGCTGCTGATGACCATGGCGGGCCTGCGGACTGCTATGTTTTTCATAGCTGGTAGCGCTCGCTGAGAGCGGGCTACGGCCATTTTTCTTTAAATTTTCCAGTCGCAATCGGGCGGCTTGCGCGGCAGGATTCGCGCGCAGCAAGGCTCATTGCATCGCCCTCTGCACAAGCCGCAGGAATTGGCCACAATGTGCCATGGCTTCAACGACACCTTTTCGGCCTGCTCCGGCCACGGGCGGGCTGGACCGCCTGACGCGCATCGGCCATGCGCGCCAGGCCGTTCTTTATGGCGATCCGCTAGTGGCCAACACCGCCCCGCTGGTTGAAACCTGGATAGAGCGCTCCTGGATTCGCTGCCTGGCCTTGGGGCACAGGCCCGAGCAGGCCCCCTCTTTCGACATGGTGTCCGCTGCCGCGCTTAATCGCACCCGGGAAGCCAATGACCGGCTGGTGCAGGCCGCAAGGCCTGTTCTGGAAAGACTGGGACACGCCATCGCCGACACACGCTACTTCGCCATCCTGACCAATCAATCCGGCGTGGTCATCGATGTCAACGGCCCCATAGACCGGCGCGACCGCAGGGCCGACATGATCACGCGCATTGGTACCGACCTCTCGGAACCCCAGGCCGGCACCGCCGCCATCGGTGCGGCACTGACCGAACTGCAGCCGGTGTGGTTGCACCGGGGTGAACATTTTTTTGACGCCACCTCTGTCTACAGCTGCGCGGGCGCTCCCTTGTTCGGCCCCGATGGCCGTTGTGCCGGCATGCTGGACCTGACGGGCATCGAAGCGGCGGAACGCCCCGAACTCAAGCACCTGGTGGCGCAATCTGCGCGCAGCATCGAGAACGCGCTCACCCTGGGCATGCCCCACGCGCTGCAGATCCGGCTGAACTGGCCCGGGCGCACGCTGGGAGACGACGGCGACGGGCTGGTGTGCGTGGACGCCGATGGCTGCGTCACGGGCGCCAACCAGGCGGCGCGCCAAATGGTCTCGCAACTGGGTGCCACCTCAGGTGGGGCGCCTCATTGCAACGACCTCTTTGCCCTGCCCTTCGAAATGTTGTTTGATGCGGCGCGGCAGCAAGCGCCGGTGAACGGCGGCATTCTGGAGACACCACTCTGGACCGGCCTGCGCCTGCATGCGTTACCGCAGTTGCCCGGCCGGGGGCCCTCACCGGTCACCAGTCTGCCGCCCTCGGACGCCGCTACGCGCACGCTAAAGGAAGTTGAAACCGTGCTGATTCGCAAGGCAGTGAGCGACGCGCGCGGCAACGTGGTCCAGGCCGCCCGGGCGCTGGGCGTCAGCCGGGCCACGGTGTACCGTCGCCTGGGTTCGGGTAAACGCAGCTAGCGCCCCAGCGCCTTGCCAACAGGATCAGGCAGTTTGCAGCCTGGTTTTGGCGACAAAGAGGGGCGAAAGATCAATGCTTGTGCTCAGCCGGGGCACCGGCAGCGCCCGGCGCCGCAGTAGCCACCGGCAACTTCAGCTCCAGCCTGCTTTCCACACCCTTGGCGTCCTTGAACAGCAGGGTCACGGGAACGGTACTGTCTTTGGCCAGCGGCGCTTTCAGGTCCATCAGCATGACGTGGTAACCCCCTGGCTTGAATTCGACCTTTTTGCCGGCGGGCAAGTCGAGTGATGGCACGACGCGCATTTTCATCACGTCGCCTTCCATTTTCATTTCATGCACTTCGGCTATGCCCGCCACCGGCGACGACACACCGACCAGCCGGGTCGCGTCCTGGGCGGTGAGGCTCATGAAAGCCCCTGTGCCTTTTTGCCCTTGCACGGTGGCGCGCGCCCACGCGCCATCGACTTTGACGGCGGCCGTCTGGGCAAGCGTGGTCATGCTGGCGAGCGCCAACGAAAGCGTCCATAGAGTTTTTGAGAATGTTGCGGATGTCATGTCTGAGTTCCTTGAAGCAATGAATGGATTCTGAAATAAACCGGCCGGCGGCTCAGTGATTGTGTTCACCGCCGCCGCCCACCGGCATCAGCTCAAGTGCGGCAGCGGGATTTTTAAGGTCGGACATTTTTTGGCCTGGCTGGGGTACTTCTGTCCAGCCAACCTTGCCTTCTTCACAAATCTGCATGACCGGCCAGTACAGCATGCCGGCCTTGGCGGGCAACTTGGCTTGAAGCACGAACTCGTCGTACCAGTCGTTCTGCAAATAATCGGCAGGCGTTTTGGCGGTCCAGCTGATTCGCGACACCTCTTCAGTGATGGTTTTTTCGTGATCAACACGGGGTTGAGCCAGCTTCTCGCGCACAACTTCCAGCGCCCATCCCGCTTTGGGCATGGGTTTGGCGCCCTGCACACCTGCGGGGATGATGACCACAATCTGCTTGACGGGTGACGTCCCGCAGCCGTGCCCGACCTTGAAGGTGCCCTTGTAATAACTGCCGGCATTGGCGACCTGGTATTCCAGGGTGACGTGTGCGGCTGCAGGGAGAGAAATTACAACAAATATGGCTGCAGCCCAATGTGGACGAGCGCAAACAGCTATGTTTTTAATAGCATTCAGGTATTTCATGATTGATTTTTTAGGGTGTGAAGATTAAAAGCGGGCAAGAAGGTCGGCTGGTCGCTGCCAACTGTGACCACGCCCAGGGATTCAGCAAAAGCACCATCAGACACGACGGCGTCATGCGAGGCCAGCGCAGCAGGTACGCGGAAATATTTCATGAGAGCTCACACGCTGAATTGAACGAACAGGCGCGCCGGCCGCAGGGCCGCGCACGGAAATGCCCCAAGCCTCAGGCCGGGGCGGTTCAGTTCAAAGTGCGGGAGGCCCGCGGCTGAAAGGCAGCCCGGGTATGGCGGCGCTGGTGGCTGCGGGGAAGTCGGCGGCAAGCACTTCGTTGCCGGAGAAACATGCAACGGCCGCCTCGGGCAGGGCAGGCAGTACCAGCGCGACGGAGCCGCACAGGTCGCAGCGCATACCCGACTGCGCGGCGTCGCCGTCGGCCGGGGAGTTGCTGTTTGCTGAAGCGGCATCAAATGTGTTGACGCTGCAGATGCCGCCCAGCTTGCCGGTGCGCACATCCTGGGCCAGCATGGACACCGGCGCCCACAAAGCCGACGCCACGGCGAGAAAACTCAGCCAGGTGGCAAGGCGCGCCCACACAGACAGTGGTGGGCGTGATGAAGGATGAAGAGGCACCGCGAGATTATAAGTACGCGCTGGAACCCGGGACGGGCCCGTGCGGAATCAGGGTGCGCCGAAGCCGAAGCGCCGGAACACGTCCTGTGCTTCGGGCGTCAGAAGGTAGGCGGAAAATTGCGCCGCAGCACCATCGCCGCTTCGCGCTGTCAGGCCGTAAGCGGCGCTTACCTGCAAGGCTGGCGGCATCTGCACCACGCTCATGCGCGGCACTTCTTTGCGCACCGCCACGGCATTGGTGCAATAGGTCAGAAAGAGGTCGGCACGGCCTTCGGTGATCAACCACTCGTAAGCGCCCCTGCCGGTCGGAGGCTGCGCTGCTTCGGGTGAACCGGTGAGTTTGAGGGCCTTGGCGTCCAGCGCCGCATAAGCGCCCGATTTCAGCGCCTCTGCCTTGCGGAACACCTCCCAGGCGTAGTCGCCCGATGGATCTGCCTTGGGCGTGGAGGTGCCGAGTTTGACGGCAGGGTCCAGCATCAGGCCGAGCAACTTGGCCGGATCGGCATTGAGCTGTGGCACGGCCAGTGCACACAGCTGGTTGCGCACAAACAGCGTGGGTTGCGCCCATGCACTGGCGGCCATGGCATGCAGACGCTGCGGATGCTGCGTGTCGGCTGACGCGAACACCTGCGCCGGCTCGCCTTTTTCAATGCGCTCGCGCAGCAAGCCTGAGGCGCCAAACGTCAGTTGGGTTTTGACTCCCGTGCGGGCTTCATAAGCGCGGGCCGCTTCGGTGAGCGCTTCACGCAGACTGCCCGCCGCATAAACGCGCAGCGGTGCGCCTTCAGCGGGTGCAGCGGACGGCTGGGCATGTGCCATATTCAGGCCTCCTGGCAAAACGCCCACCAGGAGCAGCGCCTGCAGCATGTGCAATACCCCGTGCGTTGATTTGATCGTCATGGCTGGCTCCTAATGGTTGTCGACTATTTTTGGTGGCAGTGGGGAAGCCGGGAGCACCCCTCTTCACCAGCAGGGGCTGCGGGTCCGGCTTCGCCGGCCCCAGGCGCCGCCCCCCCCGAGGGGGGAACAGGCTACACGCAGTGAGCCTGGAAGGGGGTGAACCTTATTTAGCGTTGGGGAAGAACAGCTGCTCGCCGCCGATCTTGTAGCCGGCGATCACGTTCTGGCCTGCGGGCGAGGTCACCCAGTCCACAAATTTTTGCGCTTCCACCACTTTGGTCTGCGGGTGTTTGGCCGGGTTCACCACCATCACACCGTACTGGTTAAACAGCTTGGTGTCGCCTTCCACCAGCACGACCAGGTCGCCGCGGTTCTTGAAAGACAGCCAGGTGCCGCGGTCGGCCAGCACATAGCCGCCGCTGCTGGCGGCAATGTTGAGCGCAGGGCCCATGCCGCAGCCGCAGGCCTTGTAGTTGGCGAAGGCGGGTTTATCGCCCGGCGTTTCAATGCCCGCGGTTTTCCAGTAGCGGAGCTCGGCGGCGTGCGTGCCGCTCTTGTCGCCGCGCGAGACGAAGTCGGCGTTGGCCGCACTGAGCTTCTTCAGTGCTTCCACGATGTCCTTGCCCTTGGTTTTGGCCGGATCTGCGGCGGGGCCGACGAGCACAAAGTCGTTGTACATGACAGGAAAGCGCTTGATGGCAAAGCCCTCAGCTACGACTTTTTCTTCGGCCACCTGGTCGTGCACAAACAGCACGTCGGCGTCGCCGCGCCGGCCCATGTCGATGGCCTGGCCGGTGCCGACAGCCACCACCTTCACGTCGATGCCCGTCGCTTTTTTAAACTCGGGCAGCAGATACGGGAAAAGCCCGGACTGCTCCGTCGAGGTGGTTGAGGCCATGACGATAGGATTGGTTTGCGCTATTGAAAAGGTAGCACACAGCGCAAGTGGGATAAGGGCCAGAGCCCTGATTGGCTTGAGAATTTTCGACATAGCGCTCAGTCCGTTCGACCCGTTCAAGTTGTTCATGCAAGCTCTCCTTTTAAAAATGTTTCCGCTTCCGCGGGAATGGTGCCGTTGAAAAAATCCGCAGTGGGCAAGTCGGCCAGCAGCCGGCCATGCTCCAGGTAAATCACACGGCTGGCCAGGCGCTTGACTTGGCCCAGGTTGTGGCTGCTGAAGATCAAGGTCATGCCGGCGTCGGCAAACTCGGCCATCAGGCGCTCCACTTCGCGCTTGGCTGTGGGGTCCAGGCTGGCCGTGGGTTCGTCGAGGAGCAAGACCTGCGGCTTGAGTGCCCAGGCACGCGCCAGCGCCACGCGCTGCTGCTGCCCTCCCGACAAGGCCTTGGCATTGCGTGTGGCCAGGTCTTCCAGCCCCACGCGCTCCAGCGCGGCCAGCGCCTGGGCCTTGGCCTCCTGCCAGCGCACGCCCCCCAGCCATAGCCCCAACGCGACGTTGTTCAGCACGCTGGTGCGCAGCATGTAGGGCCGCTGGAACAACATGGCCTGCCGCAACTGCACATCATGCTGAAAGCTGCCCGCAGAAGGCCGGACCAGGCCGTTCAGGGTGCGCAACAGCGTGCTCTTTCCACTGCCGTTGGAACCCACCAGCGCCAGCCTTTCGCCAGCCTTGATGCGCAGGCTGCAGCCCTTGAGCGCGTGGACCTGGCCGAACTGCACACCGACGGCGTGCAGGTTGAAAAC
The DNA here is from genome assembly GCF_039932935.1 of Polaromonas sp. Lineage (GTDB taxonomy): Bacteria > Pseudomonadota > Gammaproteobacteria > Burkholderiales > Burkholderiaceae_C > Polaromonas. The sequence continues at coordinate 31,846 of NZ_JBDTPB010000009.1, read as the reverse complement.
CTGCGTCATGGCTGGGCGCCCCCGGCGGCCAGGGCCACATCCGGCAGGCGGTCATCGACCTGCTCCCGCCAGCGCCGCACCAGCCCAATCAGGATATTGAGCAGCAACACCACACCCAGCAGCACGATGCCCAGCGCAAGCGCCAGCGGCAAATCCCCCTTGCTGGTCTCCAGCGCAATCGAGGTCGTCATCACGCGCGTGAAGCCATCGATGTTGCCGCCCACCACCATCACCGCACCCACCTCCGAGATCGCCCGGCCGAACGCGGCGATCAGCACCGTCAGCAGCGCATAACGCTCGTCCCACAGAAGAATGAGGCCACGCACGAACCGGCCTGCACCCAGCGACTGGAATTGCTCGCCGTGGCTGCGGTCGGCATCTTCAATGGTCTGGCGCACCAGAGCGGTGACGACCGGCAACACCAGCACGGCCTGCGCCAACACCATGGCCTTGAAGGAAAACAGCCAGCCAAGAAAACCGAGCGGCCCGGTTCGCGAGAGCAACAGATACACCACCAGGCCGACCACCACCGAGGGCAAGGCCAGTGCGGTGTTGAGCACAGCCAGAACGGCGCCGCGGCCGCGAAAGCGCGACACGCCCAGCCACGCACCGAGTAGCAAGCCGCCGCTGCAGGCAATGAGGCAGGCAGAGGCGCTCACGGCCAATGAGCGGGCCACGATGCTGGCCAGCATGGGATCAAGCGAGGTGATAAGGGCAAAGGCCGTGGCGGCGCTGTCTGAGAAGGTGTTCATGTCGGAAGGTGTGCGGCACTCTAGCCTAGGGCCTAAGTCCTTGATTTGCATCAGGAATCATCGCTATGAATGAATTTGCATAGGTTGGCCAGCTGAGCCGCCATGCATGCCGCGCCGTTCTTCCACCTTCGCCGATGCACTCATAATCCATGCACCCTCCGCCTTGCCATGCATAAAGTCGAACTCTCTTATCTGCTGACGCCGCAGCGCGGCAAGAACGCCCTGATCCGCAATCCGCTGATGGATCTGCTCCACGCAGTGCGCGAGCAAGGCTCCATCTCCAAAGCCGCCAAGGCGCTCGATCTGTCGTACCGGCACGTGTGGGGCGCACTCAAGGATTGGGAGCAGACTTTGGGGCGCTCACTCATCGTCTGGGACAAAGGCCAGCGCGCCCGCCTCACCGAATTCGGCGAAAAGCTGCTGTGGGCCGAACGCCAGGCGCAAGCCCGGCTGGCGCCGCAAATCGAGGCCTTGCGTGGCGACATCGAGCGCGCTTTTTCAACCGCCTTCGACGACAACGCCCATGTGCTCACGCTGTACGCCAGCCACGACGCGGCGCTTTCGGCCCTGCGTGACCAGGCCAGCCCGCGCGGGCTGCACCTGGACATCCGTTTCATGGGCAGCGTCGACGCTATTGCGGCCTTGAATGCGGGGCGCTGCATGATGGCCGGCTTTCACACGTTGGACCAACCTGACAGCCAGTCGGTGACGGCACAAACTTACCGCAACCTGCTCAAGCCCGGCCTGCATAAGCTGATCGGGTTTGCCCACCGCATGCAGGGCCTGATCGTTGCCAAAAACAATCCGCTGCGAATCGCCGGCATTGCCGACCTGGTCAAGCCGGGCGTGCGCTACGTGAACCGCGCCGAAGGCACCGGTACACGCGTGTTGCTCGACGAACTGCTCGCCAAAGCCGGTGTGCCAGTTTCAGATATCCAGGGCTATGAGAGCCAGGAGCCTTCCCACACGGCGGTAGCGCAAGCCATTGCCGCCAATGGGGCGGATGCGGGTCTCGGCATTGAAGCGGCAGCGCGCGAAAAGGGCTTGAGCTTCGTACCGCTGGCCCAGGAACGCTACCACCTGGTGTGTCTGAAGTCCGAACTGCCCACGCCGCAGGTGCAGGCACTGCTGAAGGAGCTGCAAAGCCGCCACTGGCAGACTACGCTGGAAGAATTGCCCGGCTACAGCGGGGAAGCGGCGCAGTGCGGCAAAGTACTGTCCTTGCGCGCCACCCTGCCGTGGTGGACATACCGCAAGGAAAAATTGGCAAAAAATGCCTGAAGCCCTTTATGGACAAGCGCAACCAGCTATTTTTTTTATAGCGCGCAGGATCTGAACCCACAGAAAATGTCGTCCCGCCCAGGCAGGCAGAAGTTGCGAAACCGGGGATGCTTCAGGCGCGCACGCGTCGCAAACGAAGCGCCGCGCAGGACCTTGTGGCTGCCAAACCAGGGTTCGGAATACGCGCGGTAAGGGCCAGGCACAAAGCCGGGGTAGGCGCGAAAGGTGGTGCCCGTCCACTCCCACACATCGCCCCAGCGAAAGCCCCTGCGGGCGGCAGTGTGCGCGGCAACCTCCCACTCCACCTCTGCAGGCAACCGGCGCCCGGCCCAGCGGCACCAGGCGTCAGCCTCCCACCAGCTCATGTGCATGGCCGGCTGATTGCCCAGCATGCGTGTCGGCTGGCCAAAGCGCGTCAGCATGACGGCGCCACTGGCCACACCGATCTGCTCCACATAGCGCGGGCCGCGCCTGCCTTCGGTTTTCACCGCCGCCTGCAACCATTCCCACCCTTCTGGTTGCCACAGCGCCTGCCTGTCGTAGCCACCGTCGTCCACAAACTCGACAAACTGCGCCCAGGTCACGGGCTGTGCGTCAATTTCAAACTCGGGCACGTTGACTGGATGCTGGGGCAGCTCGTTGTCAAAGGTAAAGCCCATGCCTGGCGTACCAGCTGTAGAGCCCATCATCCAGGTGGTGGCCGGTACCAACAGGGCGTCGCGCACGGTCAAAGGCTGCGGCGTGAGAGCCTGCAGCAAAGGTTTGTCCAGACTGAGCCCCAGAGCTTGCGCCGTGTGGGCGATGACTTCGCCTTGAAGGTCTTCGTAAAAGAGGCACAGACGATAAAAGTACAGTGCATCGTCATCGTCCCCGGCCTTGTCAAGCAACTCCAGCGTGCCTTCCAGGGTGTCGAGCAAATAGGCTCGGCAGCTTTCCATGCCCGGCAGGCCCAGCCTCCAGCGATCTGCCGGCGCCGTGCTCGCCGGGTCCCACCAGCGGTCGGCGTTCGGTTCAATCGACGCCAGCCGGGCATGCACGGGCTCGCATTGCGCGCCGCGCGCGCGTTGCATGTTGCGGCCGACCCACCACTCCTGAAACCAGCCCAGGTGACCCAGCAGCCAGAGCGGAGGGTTCAAGTCAGGCAATTCAGGCACTGGGGAATCGCCAGACAAACGGGCTTGATGGATGTGACCGGTAAGACGCAGCGTGTGGTTGCGCGCGTCCATCAGCGCCAGGGACAGCATGTCGCGGCCTGCGATGCGCATCAGCGGCGAATCCAGCCCACCACCCACCGCTGCGGTTGCAGGCGAAGAGGGTGGTAATGAATTAGGTATAGCGTCTGAATCCAAGGCAGCATTCCCGACAGGCCCGCCCATGATCGACACAGACCGGACACAAACAAGGCGCCATCATGCTTTCGGCGGGCCGAACCAGAATAGCAGAGACTTCGCGGACTTGGGGCTCTGCTGATGCCCTATAGGTGAATAGCGTTCATGGGCATGCAACCCAGGAATCGATGCAAAATTTTGAAGCGCACCCCGTGACCCGCACAGCGGCTGCGCCGCGTTGCAGATTGCCACGCATTTTCAAGTTTCTCCTTCTGAATCCGCAAGGACGCGTATAGACTCCGGCCAAGCGTCACACGAAGAAGAGCGCTTGAGGACACCTGTCCGGCTTCGGTTTCGACGCCGGACTTCGACCACCCACCCGGCCCCGTATCCATGCAACCACATGACCTGAATTCATCACCCGCAGAACTCGATCTGACCTTGCTGGACCTTGGCCCGCTGGCCTGGGTATTGGAGGAACTCCGGAAATCCCTGGAAGGCTCCACCAAAGCCCTCAAGCGTTTTGTGCGCGAAGCCGAGACGGTCAACAAATCAGAGCTGGCGGCGCTGGATGCCGGCCAGTTGCGCATCGCCCGCCAGCAGTTGCATCAGGCAGTGGGCGCCCTGGAGATGGTCGGCATGAGCGCCCCCGCGCTGGTGTTGCGGGCCATGGAGACGGCGGTGCAAAAGTTCATCCAGTCACCGGCGCAATGCACCCCGGACGCAGCGGCAAAAATCGAGCTCGCCGGTTTTTCCCTGGCGGAGTACCTCGAAGACGTATTGGCGGGCAAACCGGTGTCCCCGGTGTCCCTCTTCCCGCAATACCGAGATATCCAGGGGCTGGTGGGTGCGGACCGCATTCATCCGGCGGACCTGTGGGTGTTTCAGTGGCGCTGGATAGAGCCGGTCTTGAATATCACCGTCGATGCCCGAGAGTACGGCGGCGAATCCAGGCAATTGCTGGACCGGCTGATGCTGACGCTGATCCGCACCGGTGATACAGAAGCGTCACAAAGCCTCAGCGATGTATGCCTGGGTTTTGCCCAGGGCCAGACCAGCATTGAGTCCAGGACGTTCTGGAAAATCTCGGCCGCCTATTTCGAGGCGCTGTCAAAGGGCTTGCTGAAGATCGATCTTTATGTAAAGCGCGCAACGCTGCGTGTCCTGTTGCAGTATGTCTGGCTGGCCCGCGGCACCGAGGCGTCGGAGCGGCTTGCGGAAGACCTGCTTTTTCTCTGCTCCCAGGCGAAGGTCCAACGTGCCAGCGATGCGCCAGTGCTGTCGGCGGTACGGTCGGCCTACGGGTTGAAACGATTCAAGCCGGTGGACTATGAAGCGGTCCAGTTCGGCCGCTTCGCGCCGGCCTTGATCGCCCAGGCCCGCAAGCGCATTGGCTCGGCCAAAGAAACCTGGTCGGCGGCGACCGCTGGCGACCTGGCCAAATTCAAGTCGCTGAACGACCAGTTCAGCCTTGTGACGGATTCGCTGGTGAAGCTCCATCCGCCCAGCGAGCCGATGGCACGGGCGCTGTCCCGCGTGATCGCCGCGACGGTCAGCTCGGGCAAGGCCCCCAGCCCCGAACTGGCGCTGGAAGTGGCCACCTCCGTGCTTTACCTTGAGGCAGTGTTTGACGACTTCGACCCCAATGATCCGCGCTTGTGGGCCCGAACAGCGCGGCTCGCGGAGCGGCTGGAAAGCGTCAGAACGGGCGGGCAAGCACAGCCGCTGGAGTCGTGGATGGAAGAGCTGTACCAGCGTGTGAATGACAAACAGACCATGGGAAGCGTGGTCGGAGAACTGCGCGTTGCACTGGGTGTACTCGAAAAATCACTCGACAGCTTCTTCCGCACACCGGAGGACAAAACACCTTTGGCAGTCGTGCCTGGCCAGCTGGCGCAGATGCAGGGCGTGCTGTCCATGCTGGGAGTGGACCAGGCGGCCCTGGCGGTGATGCACATGCGCGAACTGGTTGAGCAGATGCTGAAACCTGACGCCAATGAGCAGCAGGCCCGCCTGGCCGGATCATCTGACCGCCTCGGCAACAACCTGGGCGCCCTGAGCTTCCTGATCGACATGCTCAACTACCAACCCGCCCTGGCCAAAAAGCTCTTTGTGTACGACGCGGCGAAAGGTGAGCTCAAGGCCGACAAGGACACCTGAGTCGAAATGATGATGATGGCGCTGGCGCCTTCGCGCTGGGACAATGGGATGCGCATGGGTGGGCCGCGCATGGGGCCCTTGTTTTAAACTGGCGGCTACATCCGCGTGCTTCCCGACGCCGCTGCACGAAGCCATTGAAAGCCCACCATGAATGCCCCCGACGTCTTGCCCTCTGTCCCACCCCGGCTGACCAGCCTGTCGCACGGCGGCGGCTGCGGTTGCAAGATTGCACCCGGCGTGCTGAGCGCCATACTCAAGAACGCCAGCAACCTGCCCGGTTTCAATTTGCCGCCGCAGCTTCTGGTGGGCATCGAGACCGCGGACGATGCGGCTGTTTACCTGCTCAATGACGAGCAGGCACTCATCGCGACGACCGATTTCTTCATGCCTATCGTTGATGACCCCTACGATTTCGGCCGCATCGCCGCCACCAACGCGATCAGCGACGTCTACGCAATGGGCGGCACACCCATCATGGCGCTGGCGCTGGTAGGCATGCCGATCAATGTGTTGCCGCTGGAAACCATCGGCGCCATCCTGCGCGGCGGGCAAGACGTTTGCCGCGATGCGGGCATTCCGATCGCCGGCGGCCACACCATCGATTCTGTCGAGCCGATCTATGGCCTGGTGGTGCTGGGACTGGTGCATCCCTCGCGTGTCAAGAAAAATTCGGGCGCCCGGGAGGGCGATGTGCTGGTGCTTGGCAAACCACTGGGTGTGGGCATCCTTTCCGCAGCGCTGAAAAAAGAAATACTGGACGCTGCGGGCTACGCGCAAATGATCGACGTGACCACGCAGTTGAACAAGCCCGGGATCGACCTCGCCAAACTTGACGGCGTCCACGCAATGACCGACATCACTGGGTTCGGGCTGGCCGGACACGGCCTCGAACTGGCCCGCGGCGCCCAGCTCAAGATGACGCTGGACCTGAAGCGCGTTCCGGTGCTGCCGGGGGTTATGGCCCTGGCCGAAGCCGGCGTGGTCACGGGCGCTTCGGGGCGCAACTGGGCCAGTTACGGCGCAGAAGTTTCGCTACCTTCCGGCACCCCGGCGGCCTGGCAGGCATTGCTGTGCGACCCGCAGACCAGCGGCGGCCTGCTGGTCTCATGTGCACCGGAGGTTGAAGCTGAAGTCCTGGCCTGCTTTGCACGCCATGGATTTGCGCAGGCCAGCACCATCGGCGTCATGGGCCACGGTCGCGGGCTTGAGGTTCTCTGAGGACTCTGCGGGCTTGCCCCCGTTACAGGGGAGGCGAAACCGAAAGCCTCTCAAGTGCGCCAAAAGACCGATATGCGCGCCGAAAGTGCACCAAAGCGGGACAGCCAAGCGTATACCCTTAGGTTTATAGGGCTACATCGTCAAAAAGCTGTCAGCTTGCCTTTTATAGTTCTTTATAAAATTTGCCACCGCAAACCATCATCCGGAATGGCCGTCCACACGGCATTCCTGATGATGTGTGTGCGGACTCTTTACCCTGGAGACAACAATGCGCGCGTTACTGAAGTTCTCAAACGGCGTCGACTGGATCAATACCCAGATCGGCAAATACGTGATATGGCTGATCATGGCCTCCACCGTTATCAGTGGCGTCAACGCCGCAGTGCGAAAAATATTCAGCACCAGCTCTAACGCTTACCTCGAAGTGCAGTGGTACCTCTTTGCCGCCTCCTTCCTGATCGCCGCAGGCTATACGCTTCTGAACAACGAGCATGTGCGGATTGACGTGGTCTCCAGCCGCCTTTCCAAGCGCGGGCAAATCTGGGTCGACATCATCGGCTTTACCTTTTTCCTGACGCCTTTTTGCCTGGCCATCCTTTATTACGGCGTGCCGTTTTTCTACAGAGGCCTGATTTCCGGGGAAATGTCCGGCAACGCCGGCGGACTGATCCGCTGGCCCGTGTACGCCATGATCCCGCTCGGGTTTTCTCTGCTGTTGCTGCAGTGCTGGTCCGAACTGATCAAGCGCATCGCTTTCCTCAAAGGCCTGATCGAAGACCCGACCGTCAAGAAAGTTGACAAGACGGCTGAAGAAGAACTGGCAGAGGCCATCCGCCGCCTGGCCGAATCAAAAACAACAGCTGCCTGAGGACTGATTCATGCAATTCCTTGTCAACAATATGGCCCCGATCATGTTCGCGGGCCTGTTCGTCTTCCTGCTGATGGGTTTCCCCGTCGCGTTCAGCCTGGGCGCCTGCGGTCTGTTCTTCGGCTTCATCGGCGTTGAAATGGGCATCCTGCCTGAGGCGCTGCTGCAGGCGCTCCCTCTGCGGCTTTTCGGCATCATGCAGAACGACACACTGCTGGCCATTCCGTTCTTCACCCTCATGGGGCTGATCCTGGAGCGAAGCGGCATGGCCGAAGATCTGCTGGAAACCATCGGACAGCTGTTCGGCCCGGTTCGCGGTGGCCTGGCACTGGCGGTGATTTTCGTGGGGGCCTTGCTCGCGGCCACCACCGGCGTTGTCGCGGCTTCCGTCATTTCCATGGGCCTGATTTCGCTGCCCATCATGCTGCGCTACGGCTACGACCGGCGTATCGCCGCGGGCGTGATCGCCGCATCGGGCACCCTTGCGCAGATCATTCCGCCGTCTCTCGTTCTGATCATCCTGGCCGACCAACTGGGTCGCAGCGTCGGCCAGATGTACAAGGGTGCATTCATCCCCGGCTTCATGCTCACCGGCATGTATGTGTCGTTCGTGGTCGCCATGGCCATATTTCGCCCTAAGTGGCTGCCGGCGCTGCCGCCGGAGGCACGGACCATTCGCGAAGACAACGGCAAGAGCGGATTGCTGTCGCTGTTGATCCTGACCATTATTTCGACCGGAGTCGCCGTGTACTTCGGCGAGCATTATGCTGACGTTTATAGCTGGGTGAAGGGCGAGAAAATCACCAGCGTCGCCACCGACGAAACCATTGTGGTGTCGATGTGCGCGGGTGTGCTGCTGGCGTTCGTGATCGCGCTGATCAACAAGGTGACCCGCATGGGCCTGCTTTCACGCATGGCCGAGCGCGTCACTTTCGTGCTGATTCCGCCGCTGCTGCTGATCTTCCTGGTGCTGGGTACGATTTTTCTGGGGATTGCCACCCCCACCGAAGGCGGCGCCATGGGCGCGCTGGGCGCGTTCATCATGGCCATGGCCCGCGGCCGCCTGAGCATGACGCTGCTCAAGCAGGCGCTGAACACCACCACCAAGCTGTCCTGCTTCGTGGTGTTCATCCTGATCGGGTCTACCGTGTTCAGCCTGGTGTTCCAGGGCGTGGACGGACAGAAGTGGGTGGAGCATCTGCTGTCAGGCCTGCCAGGCGGCCAGACCGGCTTCCTGATCGTGGTGAATATCCTGATCTTCTTTTTGGCATTCTTCCTGGATTTCTTCGAGCTGTCGTTCATCGTGGTGCCCCTGCTGGCCCCCGTGGCAGAGAAGCTGGGCATTGACCTGATCTGGTTCGGCGTGCTGCTTGCCGTCAACATGCAGACCTCGTTCATGCACCCGCCGTTCGGCTTCGCTCTGTTCTACCTGCGCAGCGTGGCACCGATGAAGGCCTATGCTGATCGCGTCACCGGCAAGCTGATCCAGCCCGTCACGACCATGCAGATCTACTGGGGCGCCGTGCCGTTTGTGCTGATCCAGATTGTGATGGTCTCGCTGATCATCTTCTTCCCCGGTATTGTCTCCAGCGGGTTGGATAAGGCCGAAAAAATCGACCTGGACAAAGTCCAGCTGCAGATGGAGGCTGAAAGCCGCGCCGGGCAGACGCCCGAGGTCACGGTCCCAGAGCCTGAAGCGGGAGCTCCGGCGCCAGGTCTTGAGGCGGCCCCCCCCCCGGCCGCAGAAGACGACCCGATGAAGGCGATGCAGGACTCGCTTGCCAAAGACAAGAAGAAATAAAGTGAGGTCTCGCGTGGTCTTCAGGCCACGTGAACGCAAAAGCCCCGCGATGCGGGGCTTTTTTATGCCAGGTACGAGTAGGAGGCGGACAACACGATGCTGCGTCTGTCTCCGCTGTTCAGGCCTGGCGCAGGCATAGGGGACAGAGGGAGGGGTTTGAAGCCAGCGCGGCCGCTCTACACCGGTGCCAGAGCCAACACAGGCCTTCACACTGAGACCACACAGGCGGGGCGCAAAAAAAAGCCCCGCGAGGCGGGGCTTTTTGACGGCAAGCCCTTGCGGGCCGGCCAGCTGCCTTTACAGCTTCTGGGCTTGCATGAAGCTGTCGAAACGCGCTTCGGTAAAGCGGAACCAGAGGTTGGAGTCGCGGCGGAAGCTAGAGTAGTCGTCGTAGACTTTTTTCCAGCTCGGGTTCTTCGCGCTGAGGTCCGAGTACAGGGCCATGGACTCCTTGAACGCCAGGTCCAGCACGTCTTTAGGGAAAGGCAAAACCTTGGTTTTTGCGCCCACCAGCTGCTTGAGTGCCGTCGGGTTGCGCGCGTCGTACTTCGCCTGCATTTCGGTGTGCGCAAATGCCGCGGCGCATTCGACGATGGCCCTGTTTTCCGCAGACAGGCCTTCCAGGGCCTTCTGGTTGACGAAGAAGTCCAGCTGCGGGCCACCTTCCCACCAGCCGGGATAGTGGTAGAACGGCGCGACCTTGTTAAAGCCCAGCTTCTGGTCGTCGTACGGTCCCACCCACTCGGCGGCGTCGATGGTGCCTTTTTCCAGCGCCTGGTAGATCTCGCCGCCGGGAATGTTCTGCGGAACACCGCCCATGCGCTCGATCACCTTGCCGGCAAATCCACCGACGCGGAATTTCAGGCCCTTGATGTCGGCAGCCGACTTGATCTGCTTGCGGTACCAGCCGCCCATCTGGCAGCCGGTGTTGCCGCCGGGGAAGTTGACGATGTTGTATTTGGTGTAGAACTCGCGCATGAGCTTCAGGCCGTTGCCGTCGTACATCCATGCGGTCATCTGGCGGCTGTTCAGGCCGAATGGAATGGCGCAGCCCAATGCAAATGTTTCATCCTTGCCGAAGAAATAGTAAGGGGCGGTATGGGCTACTTCGACCGTGCCGTTCTGCACGCCGTCAACCACACCGAACGCGGGCATCAGTTCGCCGGCGGCATGGGTCGAGACGGTGAACTTGCCACCGCTCATTTCGTTGACTTTTTTGGCGAAGGTGTCAGCGGCGCCAAAAATGGTGTCAAGAGACTTGGGAAAGCTGGAGGCCAGGCGCCAGCGAATCGCGGCCTGCGCGTGAACGGCTGGGGCGACCCCGGCGGCCAGTACGCCGGCGATACCAGCGTTTTTGATCAGTGATCGACGATCCATGGAATAACTCCTTCGTGTTAGTTAATAGCTGGGACAAGTCTAGGAGGCCTCAAGCATCCGCACTTTAGGGACTTACCCGTGGATGCATCTTGATGGGGAAATAAAAAAGCCTGCCCCAAGATGGGACAGGCCTCGCGGACTCAGCCAAGCGTCAAGCGCGATTACAGTTTTTTCGTCTGCATGTAGTTGTCGAAACGGGACTCGGCGAAACGGAACCAGAGGACCTGGTCGCGCTGGAAGGCGCGGTAATCGCTGTAGATTTTCTTCCACATCGGATTCTTGCCTTCGAGTTCGGCGTACAGCTCCATGGACGCCGTGAAGGACGCATCGAGCACGGTCGTCGGGAAAGGCAAAACCTTGGTCTTGGCGCCCACCAGTTGCTTGAGCGCTGTCGGGTTGCGCGCGTCGTACTTCGCCTGCATGTCCACATGCGCGACGGACGATGCGGCTTCGATGATGGCTTTGTACTCTGACGAAAGGCCGTCCAGCGCCTTCTGGTTGATGAAGAAGTCCACCTCGGGACCGCCTTCCCACCATCCGGGGTAATAGTAGAACGGCGCGACCTTGTTGAAGCCCAGCTTCTGGTCGTCATACGGTCCTACCCACTCGGCGGCATCAATGGTGCCCTTTTCCAGCGCCTGGTAGATTTCGCCGCCGGGGATGTTCTGCGGAACACCACCCATGCGCTCGATCACCTTGCCGGCAAATCCACCGACGCGGAATTTCAGGCCCTTGATGTCGGCAGGCGACTTGATTTCCTTGCGGAACCAGCCGCCCATCTGTGCGCCAGTGTTGCCGCCTGCAAAGCTCACCATGTTGTACTGGCCATAGAGCTCATTCATCAGCTTGCGGCCGTTGCCTTCAAACATCCAGGCCGACATCTGGCGCGAATTCATGCCGAACGGAATGGCTGCGCCAATGGCGAATGCCTCGTTCTTGCCGAAAAAATAGTATGGCACGGTGTGGGCCATTTCAACGGTACCGTTCTGTACACCGTCAACCACGCCGAAAGCGGGCATCAACTCGCCCGCGGCATGGACGGAGATTTCGAACTTGCCGCCAGACATGGCCTTGACGGCTTTTGCGAACACTTCTGCGCCGCCATAGATGGTGTCCAGCGATTTCGGGAAGCTCGACGCCAGCCGCCACCGAATGGCGGCCTGCGCGTGAACAGCCGGCGCAACGCCAGCGGCCAAAACACCGGCAATGCCGGCGTGTTTGATGAGTGAACGACGATCCATCAGGTTGACTCCGAAAGGTAAAAATGAAAATTCCACTGGGCCACGTACTACCCAGCCCGCTTATGCAGGCCTGCGGGAATTCTAAAAATGCGCGGGACTGGGGCGGGCCGGGTTTACCCTCAAAGACCTGACGGGAAGCTGTCGACACATAACCACCCTTCCACCCCAAAACGCGGTTGCGATCGGAATGCCTGTACGGCACGGAGCGCCTATTGCGAATTGCTACGCCGTCTCATCCATTTCATCAAGTTGCCAATCACGGGCAGTTTTTCATACAGTTCTTCAGCCGCATCCCAGTAGTCACGGTGCAGCGTGATGCGACCCTCGTCATTCAGCACCAGATGCGAACCGCCCACAATGCACTGCGCCCGTCCCCGCTTGATACGCCTGAAGGCAAAATGAAGTTCCCAGGTCAAGAAGCACTGCGCCCCTTGCACGATGCGCCCCGTAACGAGGAAGCGCGGGTCCTCCAGATTCACATACATGTGGCGAAAAATGCGTTGGATCTCGGCCAGACCCCGCACGTCGTTAAATGGGTCTTTAAAGCGTGCATCGGGAGCGTATATGTCGCCTAGCGTTTCCACGCCCGCGGGGGTGAGGGTCTGGAAGGTTTCTGCAATGCGGTCAACTGCGGAGTTCATGGACGTTCTAGGGTCTGTTAACACTATGTTTTGCAGGCCCTAGACCTGTCTGAGGCGGCGTGTTGCCGCAAAAAATACGGGATAGGGTAAAAGCCGCAAGGCTTTCATCCAGCGGGTAAAGCGTTTAGGGAAGTGGATTTCAAACTCCCCGCGTGCCCATCCGCGCAGGATTTCCCGCGCCGCTTCCTCGGGGGTGATCAAGGCGGGCATTTTGAACTGGTTTTGGCGTGTCAACGGTGTATTCACAAAACCGGGATTGATGAGCGACACACTCACGCCTTGGGGGTGCAGGTCCAGATACAAGGTCTCGGCAAGGTTAATGAGGGCTGCCTTGGTCGGGCCGTAGGCCAGGCTATTGGGAAGACCCCTGTAGCCCGCCACACTGCCCATCAGGCTAATGTGGCCGCGCTGGCCCGTGCGCTTGTCCCGCGGTTGTGCCAGCAGTTGCGGCACGACGGCGTCCAGCAAGTAAAGCGCGCCGAGGTAATTCACTTCATTGTGGCGTACCAAATCGCCCAGGTCGATGTGCATGGCGTCCATGGCGTGATAGTGCCCTGCGCAGTACAACACGCAATCCAGCGCATCCTGCGCAGCCAGAGCCGATGCCGCTGCCTTGACCGCCCGTGCGTCGGTCACGTCCAGTGGCAGGGCAAGGGCGCCAGGGTGCGCATCGACGAACGCTTTGAGCGCATCTGTACCGCGGGCCGAGACCACCACCTTTGCGCCATGGGCGTGCAGCGCAGATGCGGTTGCCCGGCCAATACCGGTGGATGCGCCCACCAGCCAAACCTTGCGGCCGCGCCAGTCCGTCATGGGAGAGTTCAGTGCCATGGGAATCTATCGCTTGACGAATGAGAGCGTCACTTCGCCCAAACCCACACCCCACTTGCGCATGGCGGCTTTGTTGAGCATGATTTTGTCGGTCACGAGGTACATCCAGTCGTCAAATTGCACGTCGATCACCCGGCCGTCCACCGGCAAAGCAAGGGTGTAGGCCCAATTGAACGCATTGCCGCTTTGCTGACCTTCAGCGTTGCCCACCACATCGTCGGCCTGACCGGTGTAGCGGCCGTTGGCGTGGCGGGTCAAGCGCCAGATGCGCCGCTGGGTAGTACCGTCAGAATAGCTGAAGACTTCGTCCAACACACCGGCATCGCCCTTCCACGTACATGTCATCACCACCGTGAAACGCTTCACCACTTTTCCCGAGCGATCCGTGAATATTCCGTACGCGTCAAGCGTGCCGTTGAAGTAGTCGCGCAGTTCCAGTACCGGTGTCTCTTTGGCGTAATCTTGAACTTTGGGCGCGCTGCATGCGCCCAGCAACCCGGCAGACATTACAACGGCAAGAAGGAGTGAGCGGTCAAAAAAACTGCGTGGTTTCATGGTGTATGCGGCTGGGCCGTCGGTTGGATGATGAGAATATGGAGTGCGCAGGCCGCCAGGGCTTTGAGCCCGCACGGCAAGAAACAGTAGGCGGCGGTGAGCAGGACGGACGCATCGGCATCTCGCGCGCCGGGCACATAACCCAACCAGCCCAGTAACGGCAGGGCCAGGCCGGCGGCCAGCGCCAGGTTCAGCTTGGTGGCAAAGTTCCACCAGCCAAAGTAAGCCCCTTCGGCGAGCCCGCGGTCACCGGCCTTGGCAATGACTCCGGCCAGAAGCGCGCCTGGAAAGACCAAATCGCTTCCCAAGGCCACACCCGACAAGGCACACACCAGCAAAAACCACGGCGCGTCACCCACACCCAGCCGGCTCGCACCCAAAAAAACTGCAATGGATAAAAGCATTCCAACGCGCCAGCTGTGCGCCAGCCCCCAGTGTCTTACCAGGCGTAACCACATTGGCATGGAGAGCGCGCCGCACACAAAGTACACCCCCAACGCGGTGGACTGCACGGCCTCGCTGGCCTGCAATCGGTCTTGCAGAAAGAACAGCACCAGCGTCGCCGGGATGGCACTGGCAATGCCGTTGAGCAGATACACGCCGAGAAGGCGGCGAAAGTCAGGATTGCGCAACGGGTGCCAGAGCGCGCCGGGGGCCATAGGTGTCAAGGCTGCAGCCGCATGATGACTGCGCTCTGGTTGAGGCGCTCCGCGCCAGGCCCACCAGCCAACTGACAACCCGGCGAACAGCAGCGCCAGCATGGCGGGAACGCCCAGGAGTGCGGGAGTGACCGCAGCCAGAAGCACCCCCACCAACCCCAACCCTTCGCGCCAGGCGACCACGCGGCTGCGGTACAGGGCGTCGCCGCCTAACATGGCGCCCCAGGACTGATGCGCGACCGACAGGGCGCTGTAGGCCGCATAGGTCACCACCAGCCAAAACCCCGCCCACCAGAGCAGCGCCGTGGGTTCGCTCACGAGCGGCAAAAACAAAAAAGAAAACCCCACTGCCAGTACGGCCCCCGCCACAGCGCCCAGCGCCAGCACCGCGCCCAGCGAAGTGGCATACAGGCGATCGCATAAACGGCCCAACATGGGGTCAATGACCGCATCGAGCAAACGCGCGCCCAACAGCACCGCGCCCAAAGCCGCCAGCGAAACACCCCAATGGCGCGCGTACAAATTGGGCATCAGTACGTAAAGAGGCAGCGCGCAAAACGCCAGCGGCAAACCCAGCAGCCCGTAACGCACACCGTCGCTCACGCTCCAGCCTTGAGGCGCCGCCTCCATTTGTGCGGCCATGCGGGGATTCATGGCGCAGCGCTCGCTGGAGCCTGTGATCTGGCCTGCGCCAGCAGCGTGCGGCGCAATTGCGGCTCAGACGTTTGGGGGGAAAGCCAGATTCCAAAAAAGAGTTTGGCAAATGCCGGGTCGCGCACTTCACCCAGCACACGGCCATTGCGCCAAAACACCACACCTGTGGCGGGTTGATGCACCCCCGTGATGCGGTCGCCGGTGTTTACATCCGGGAACAGTGCAAGCATCTGGTTCTCCCATGCGGCTTCCTGCGCTGGAGTCAAAGACGCCTGGCGACGCATCTCCGCAATAGAACGTTTCGCTATGTCCGCGCCCTTGAAGTCGCGCAGGTAGGCGAGCTCCAGCGCAAATGGACTTTGCTCGTAGGCTGGCGCGGCAAATCCGGGGGCGGTCCACAGGGTGGCTTGGTAGACTTCAAAGCCCCAGAATTTCAACGTGCCTTGGCCCGACAGACTGGCCGCAGGCAAGGTGAGGCGCAACTCTTGAGGCAATGGTTGGGCCTGAATTTGCAAGCCATACAAGCCCCCCACCATTGCCAGTATTGCGCAAGCAGCTACGTTTTTCATAGCGAAAGCACGGCGGGTTTGCACAAGGTGTACTGCATCAGGTTGACATCACCGGTGTCAAAGGCCGCTTCGCAGTAGCCAAGATAATATTCCCATATGCGCATAAAACGCTCATCAAAGCCGAGCGCCGCCACCTCCACCTTGCGGGCCATGAAGGCATCGCGCCAGCGGCGCAGCGTTTCGGCGTAGTCTGTGCCAAACGCGAACTCATCCACCACCTCCAGCCCCGCAATCTGGGCCTGGCGGCGAAACTCTCGCGGGCAGGGCAGGCAACCACCGGGGAAGATGTACTGCTGAATGAAGTCGGTTGACCCGACATAGCGATCAAACAGCGCGTCGTTAATCACGATGCTCTGCACGCAGGCCCGTCCACCGGGCTTGAGCAAACGGCTTACGGTGGCGAAGTACTTGGGCCAATAGGCTTGCCCCACCGCTTCCACCATCTCGATGGAGCAAATCGCGTCAAACGGCGCATCCGGAATGTCGCGGTAGTCCTGCAGGCGCAGGTCGGCGCGTCCATCCGCGCCGGTACTCACGCCCAAACGCCGCAAGCGGGCACTGGCATATGCCAGTTGCTCGGTGCTCAGCGTCACACCCACCACGGCCGCGCCCCGGTTCACGGTGGCTTGCTCGGCCAGTGCGCCCCAGCCGCAGCCGATTTCCAGCACGCGGTCGCCTCGCTTCACATCGGCCATATCCAGCGCGCGGCGCACTTTGGCGTTTTGCGCCTCCGGCAAGGGACGGGACAGGTCGCCCTCGAACCATGCACTGGAATAGTTCATGGTTTCATCCAGCCACAGGCGGTAAAACGCGTTGCCCAGATCGTAGTGGGCGTGGATGTTCTTGCGGCTGTTGGCGCGGCTGTTGTGATGCAGCAGGTGCTTGACGCGGTAAAGCAGCCGCCCGAACCATGTGCCGAAGATCATCGCGTCGACCTGCCGGCGGTTGGCGGAGAACATTTTGAGCAGTTCAGTCAGGTTGGGTGTACTCCAGTCTCCTGCGATGTAGCTTTCGGCAAAACCGATGTCGCCGGATTTAAGCGCTGCGCCAAACACGTTCCAGTTGTGAAGAGTGATGCTGGCGCTGGGGTGCTTGGGCGTGTGCAAAGCGTGCTGCTGCGGGTGCTCGCCAAAGCGGCGCTGCGAGCCATCGGGCAGATGCAGGTTCAGCGCGCCATGGCGCAGGTTTTGCAGCAGGCGCAGCGCACTTCGGGCTGCGGCCGGCGCATCCTTCGGAAAGGCAAGACCTGGAGCGGTGCGGGTGGCGACGTTCATGTGGGACTCCGGAAATGGGACGTAGGTACTGGGCGCTGCCCTCTAGCGCGAGACAAAGGTTTGCGGCGGGGCGGGCTTGTGAAAGAAAGGCACTTTTTTCAGCCACAGTCGCAGCGCCTGGATGTGGATGTGAAGCACCACACCCAACGTCATCGCGGGATAGCGCCACACAGCGCGGCGCAGGACGGCGGGCGTAATGGGCTGCAGCGTTCCACTCACACTGGTTTGCAATACGGCAGCGTCGGCGACGATGTCATCGTAAAAGTCCACCCGAGCCACCGTGCGCGCATGTGCGCCTTGTACGCTGCGCATGAAGCGAAAACGGTAGTGGCCCTGCACCGGGTTGAAAGGCGACACATGAAACACCTTGTCTGCGCGCTGTGTCACCCCGTAGCGGGGCGCGTCCAGCACATAGCAGTGCCGCTCGCCAAAGGTGTTGTTGACTTCCACCACGATGGCACGCAGACCTCCCTCCCGGTCGTCCGCGGCACGGTGGCAATACCAGAAACTCACTGGCTTGAATGTGTAGCCCAGCACGCGCGGAGAGGTGTGCAGCCAGGCCTCACCCGTCGCGTCATGGATGCCTTCTCGCTGCAACACTTCGTCCAGCCATGCGATAGCGCCGCCCTGTTCCGGCGCGCGTCCATCGCCGTGGTCGGTCTCGAAAAAGCTCAATGCGCCCCTGCGATTGATGTGCCACCGGCCGGGTTGAGGCGCCTGCTTTTGCAGGCTGCGCATCGGCAGCATCAGGAAGTAGGTAGGGTATGCAAACGCATGGCGCTGCGGCCGCAACCGGCTGTGACGAACCTGGCCAAAACCCATGAGCGGTACAGACTGGTTCATGCGTCCACCAACAACTGCGCGGCCGCAGCCAGCCCGGCTTTGAGGCCATCTTCATGAAAACCGTAGCCCATCCAGGCACCCGCAAAGTAGCGGCTGTTTTTGCCTTGCAATGCCGGCATGCGGTTTTGTGCAGCCACAGCGGCCAGATCAAACACCGGGTGGGCATAGTCGTACTCGCCGATGATCTTGTCTTGCGCGATGGGGCGTACCGGGTTCAGGGACACGACCACCGGTTGCTCCCACGGTAGTGGCTGCAATCGGTTGATCAGGTAGTGCAGGCACACCCGCGCGCCCTCCTGCCCTGATGTTTTCGCGCGCTCGTAGTTCCAGGCCGCCCATGCCGCCTTGCGCGTCGGCAAGACTGAGGCGTCGGTATGCAGCACGGCTTTATTGGGCTGGTAGTGAATGGCGCCGAGAGTTTCACGCTCCTGCGCCGTTGGCGCGGCCAGCATGTGCAGGGCCTGGTCGGAGTGAGTGGCGATGATGACCCTGTCAAACAGCTCAACGCCTGCGTCGGTGTGGATGCGAACGCTGCCTTTGCCGTCCGAGGTGCCGTCCATGTGTTCAACACGGCGCACCGGGGTGCTCAGCCGCTTGTCTGCAATGCCTGCGGTGATTTTTTCCACATAGTGCCTGGCCCCGCCCTGCACGGTCCACCACTGAGGGCGGTTGGTGATTTGCAGCAGACCGTGGTTGTGGCAAAAGCGCACCATGGTCGAGACCGGGAATTGCAGCATCTGCGCGGTAGGGCAACTCCAGATGCAGGCCATCATGGGCAGGAAATACCATTCGCAAAACGCCGTGCCGAAGCCATGCGCGCTCAAAAACGTCCCCAGTGGCTGGCGAAGCTCAGCGCTGGTTCCGCTGTGGGCCATCCGGGTTGTCAGGGCGTTAAAGCGCAGCAGGTCGCGCAACATGCCCCAAAAACGTGGGTTACCCAGATTGCTGCGTTGTGCAAACACAGAGTTCAGGCTGGAGCCGCTCCACTCCGTGATGCGGCCATTGGCGAAATCATCGGCGCGCACGGAAAACGACATGTCGGACTTGACGGTCGCCACGCCAAGCTCTGCAAAAAGCGCAATCAGTTGTGGGTAGGTACGCTCGTTTAGGACCAGAAACCCCGTATCCACCCCGTGGGTAACCTCGCCACGTGGTGTTGGGAGCGTCACATCGACGGTATGGGTGTGGCCACCAAAGTAGGCACCCGCCTCCAGCAGCGTGATGTCGGCCTTGCCTTTCAGGGCATAGGCGGCCGCCAAGCCTGAAATACCCGAACCCACGATGGCTACCTTGATTGACACCCGTACTCCTTGAATTGATGCGGCCAATTCTATACTACATAGTATTTATTAATACTGTTTAGTATAAATATTTTCTCGTCATTCTTTTTTCAACCTAAATTGGCTAAAATCAAGCCATGACGAGCATCACCTCCCCCGCAAAGGTTTCCTTCAAAGCACAAATGCTATTGGTGCGTGAGGACGCGATCATCCAGTCGGTCAACCGTTTGCTGGCTGAAAAAGGGTTTGAAGCCATGACGGTGGACGAAGTGGCTGCTGACGTGGGTATTGCCAAAGCCAGCCTTTACAAGCACTTCCCCAGCAAAGAAGACCTGGCAGCGGCTGCCATGGTGGCAGTCATGCGCCGGGCGCAGGCTTTTTTGGACACCTTGCACACCGAGCCATCCGCCGTGAACAAGCTACGCAGCGTGGTGGTGTGGGCAATGAGTTTGAAGCTGGCGGGTGAAATGCCCTCGCTGCCCAGCCAAAACTCCAGCCTGCGTACCGCGCTAATGGGCAACAAGGACTATATGAACGGGCTCATGGACGTGAGCGACCGCCTGGGTACCTGGATTGAGGCCGCGCAGACGCAAGGGGCAATCAACCCCAAGTTCCCGCCGATTGCAGTGCTCTACACGCTATATGCCCGCGCCTGCGATCCGGTGCTGGAGTTTTTGAAAATGAGCGAGCTGTACACCAACGATGAAATCGTCGCCCTGGTGCTCAGCACATGCTTTGAAGGTCTTGAAGCCCGGTAATGCCCGGTGGCTTGACTGAAGAGTCTCTTCAAGGCCGGCGAACCCAGCTCAGGCGACGGACTTCAGTGTGGGCTTGGCGGGCTCGCCGGTTTTAATCAGTTCGGCAAAGCGCGCCGTGACGGCGGCCTCTATGCCTGCGGCGTCGAGGCCTTGCAGGGCCAGCAGTTTGGCCGGGTCACCGTGTTCGATGAATTCGTCTTTGAGGCCCAGATGCAGCACCGGTATTTGTATGCCTGCGGCCTGCAGGGCTTCACTGACCGCGCTGCCAGCGCCGCCCATGATGGCGCCCTCTTCCACCGTGACCAGGGCTTCATGGCTTGCCGCCACCTTGAGCAGTAATTCGACGTCCAGTGGCTTGGCCCAGCGCATGTTGACCACGGTGGCGCCGAGTTTTTCGGCGGCCTGCAAGGCCGGGTACAGCAGCGTGCCGAAAGCCAGGATGGCAACGCCCGCGCCTTGGCGGCGGATTTCGCCCTTGCCGAAAGGCAGTCCCTCCAGCCCTGCTTCGGGCTCAATGCCCGCGCCGGCGCCACGCGGATAACGCACAGCCACCGGGTGGTTTTGCTCAAACGCCGAGCTCAGCAGCTTGCGGCATTCGCGTTCATCCGCAGGACAGGCCACACTCATATTGGGGATGCAGCGCAGGAAGGGAATGTCGTAGGCACCCGCATGGGTGGCACCGTCGGCACCGACCAGGCCGGCGCGGTCCAGCGCGAACACCACCGGCAGGTTTTGCAAAGCCACATCGTGGATCAACTGGTCGTAGCCGCGCTGCAGAAAAGTCGAATAAATCGCGACCACGGGCTTGAGCCCCTCGCAGGCCATGCCTGCGGCGAAAGTCAGCGCGTGCTGCTCGGCAATGCCGACGTCGTGATAACGCTCGGGAAAGCGTTTGTGGAACTCGACCATGCCCGAGCCTTCGCGCATGGCGGGCGTGATGCCGACGAGCCGAGCGTCATGCGCGGCCATATCGCACAGCCACTGGCCGAAGACCTGGGTGAAGGTCTGCTTGGCCGGCGCGCTGGATTTTTGCAGCCCCATGGCCGGGTCGAACTTGCCCGGACCGTGATAGGCAATGGGGTCGGCCTCGGCCAGCTTGTAGCCCTGCCCTTTCTTGGTGACCACATGCAGGAACTGGGGGCCGCCTTTGGTGTCCATCAGGTGCTTGATGTTTTCCAGTGTCGGTATCAGCGACTCCAGGTCATGGCCGTCGATGGGGCCGATGTAGTTGAAGCCGAAGTTCTCAAACAGCGTGGCCGGCACCACCATGCCTTTGGCGTGCGACTCCAGGCGCTTGGCCAGCTCGAGCAGCGGCGGGGCCACGCGCAGCACCTGCTTGCCCATATGCCTGGCGGATGCGTAAAAACGCCCGCTCATCAACTGGGCCAGGTAGCGGTTCAGCGCACCCACGGGCGGGCTGATGCTCATGTCGTTGTCGTTGAGCACCACCAGCAGCTTGCAGTGGTCGTGCACACCTGCGTTGTTCAAGGCCTCGAAGGCCATGCCGGCGCTCATCGCGCCGTCGCCGATGATGGCGACCGCGTGGCGGTCTTCGCCTTTTTGCTGGGCGGCCAGCGCCATGCCAAGCGCGGCGGAAATCGACGTGGACGAGTGCGCGGTGCCGAAGGTGTCGTATTCGCTTTCGTCGCGGCGCGGAAACCCCGACAGCCCGCCGAACTGGCGCAGGCTGTCCATGCGCTCGCGCCGGCCGGTAAGAATTTTGTGCGGATAAGTCTGATGGCCCACGTCCCACACCAGGCGGTCTTCGGGGGTATTAAAAACGTAGTGCAAGGCCACCGTGAGCTCTACCGTGCCCAGGTTCGAGCTCAGGTGCCCGCCGGTTTTGGAGACGCTGTCGAGCACGTAAGCCCGCAGCTCATCGGCCAGGGGCTTCAGTTCGGCACGGGGCAGCCTGCGCAGGTCGGCGGGGCTGTTGATGGTTTCAAGCAATGGATACATCGTGGTGTCGCTGTTGATGGCAAGCCGGTTCCCCGGTCCGCCGTATGTCAGTCCTGGTGACGGCTTCAATGATGACGGTTCACCAGCATATCCGCCAGTGCGCGCAAGGCCTCCGTGTGCCCCAAGCCGCTGTCGTCCAGGCGGCGCAGTGCTTTGCCAAGCAGCTCCTGCGCATAGGCTCTGGAATTCTCAAGTCCCATCAGCGATACGAAGGTGGGCTTGTCCTGGGCGGCGTCCTTGCCTGCCGTTTTTCCCAGCGTAGCGGAGTCCGCCGTGACATCGAGTATGTCGTCGACCACCTGGAAAGCCAGGCCAACGGCCGCGCCGTAGTCACGCAAGGCGTTTTGCGCGGCCGGCGTGGGCGTGCCGCAGGTAGCGCCCATCATCACGCTGGCCTGCAACAGCGCACCGGTTTTCAGGCGGTGCATTTCATGAAGTTCCGCGGAATTCAATGGCAAGCCTACGCTAGCCAGGTCAATCGCCTGCCCGCCGGCCATGCCCTGAAAGCCCGCGGCCTGGGCCAGCATGCGGCACAGCCGCGCCTGCGTGACCGCGTCGACCGAAGCATCTTCGGGCGTGAGGAACTCAAAGGCCAAGGCCTGCAGCGCGTCGCCGGCAAGCAGGGCCTGGGCCTGGCCGAACTTGACGTGCACCGTGGGCTTGCCGCGGCGCAGCACATCGTTGTCCATGCAAGGCATGTCGTCGTGCACCAGCGAATACGCATGAATCAGTTCTACGGCGCAGGCGGCCCGCAGCGCAGCTTGCCCATTGCCCTGCACCGCCTCGCACGCCGCCATGACCAGCAGGGGCCGCAGGCGCTTGCCCCCATCCAGCACGGCATAACGCATGGCGTCGCCCAGGCCCGCAGGCGCGGGAGCATCGCTTGGGCAGGCGACCCAACGTGACAACGCACTTTCAACATGGGCAAGCTGCGCGGCGCTCCAGGCGCTCAGCGTAAACAGGGGCAATTTTTCAGGGGCGTTCAATCGTGAATCTCTTTGGGGGTGGGGAATGAGGAATAGTCTGCATGCGATGCGGGGCTCCGGCCATGCCGGCTACTCCTGCGCCCAAGGTTTGAGTTCCGTGCCTTCCAGCACCTTGATCTGGGTTTCCACGGCTTCAAGCTTGTCCCGGCAAAACTTCAGCAGCTGGGCACCGCGCTGATAGCCGGTCAGCAGTTGGTCCAGCGGCAGCTGGCCGGACTCAAGGCTGTCCACCAGGCCTTCGAGTTCCTGCAACGCGGCTTCATAGCTGGCGGGCAGTGCCGGGCCGGAAGCCGTAGCGGAGGCGGGAACAGCAGCGGAGGATGAAGGACTTTTGGCCATGTAATTTGGAGTGAAGAACGATTTTAGGCCGTTGCAGGCAGATTGCAGGCCCCGGTTTCAAGGCTACGGATCGATACATCCCTATTATCCGGTGGCCGACTGCCAAGGCCCGCAAAATGGCGTGCGCGGGTACAATTGATAACAGTTCTCGATAGCAGCAGTGCCCCTGCTGCGGAAGTTCGCCCTTATTTCTCTGTGGGCTGTCGCTCAGCCTGTCTATCCGCTTGTCAACGGGCCGCCCACGCTTCGCGCGGCGGCATGTTCACCGAAATTTGCATGTCTGATCTCAGCCTTCGTCTCCTGCAGGCCACCAGCCAGCTCCCCATTTCCAGCTATTTTGATGCGGGCCTGTACCAGCGGGAGCAGCAAAAGCTGTTTGCCAAGGGACCACGCTACCTGGGCCACGAACTGGCTGTGCCCAACCTGGGCGACTATTACGCCCTGCCGCACGAGGGCGAAGGCCGGGCGCTGGTGCGAAACGCCGCGGGCATTGAGCTGATCTCCAACGTCTGCAGACACCGCCAGTCGACCATGCTGCAAGGCCGCGGCAACACCGGCAGCAACATCGTCTGCCCGCTGCACCGCTGGACTTACAACACCTCGGGCGAACTCATAGGAGCGCCGCACTTCGAGATCGACCCCTGCCTGAATCTGAACCGCTACAAGACCACGACCTGGAACGGCCTGGTGTTCGAGGACACCGGCCGCGACGTCGCTGCCGAAATGGCGCAACTGGCCACCTACGCCGACCTGGACTTTTCGGGCTACCAGCTCGACAAAGTGCACCTGCACGAGTGCAACTACAACTGGAAAACCTTCATCGAGGTTTACCTGGAGGACTACCACGTCGGTCCCTTCCATCCCGGGCTGGGCGGCTTCGTTACCACCGACGACCTGCGCTGGCAGCTCGAACCCGCCTATTCGGTGCAGACCGTGGGCGTGTCCGACAAACTGGGCAAGCCCGGCACCGACACCTACAAGAAATGGCACGACGTGGTGCTTCAGTACCGCAAGGGCGTGCCGCCCAAGTACGGCGCCATCTGGCTGACGTATTACCCGCATGTAATGGTCGAGTGGTATCCGCACGTGCTGGTGGTCAGCACGCTGCACCCGCAGGGCCCCGACAAGACGTTGAACGTGGTCGAATTTTTCTACCCCGAAGAGATCTGCGCTTTCGAGCGCGAGTTCATCGAGGCGCAGCAAGCTGCCTACATGGAAACCTGCGTGGAAGACGACGAGATCGCCCTGCGCATGGACGCCGGCCGCAAGGCCCTGATGCTGCGCGGTGACAACGAGTTCGGCCCCTACCAAAGCCCCATGGAAGACGGCATGCAGCACTTTCACGAGTGGTACCGCCGTGAAATGGGCGCGAGCAAAACCACGCAGATGATCTGAGCGCCTGGCTTGCTATTTATTTGATAGCTGCTCGTGCACGACCATCAACGGCTTCAGCCGCTTTAACCTATAAATATTCCCCAAAAAATCAATGCAAGCCGTCTGGATGATCGCTTCCTCCTTCCTGTTTGCCACGATGGGGGTTTGCGTCAAATACGCGTCCGAGCACTTCAACAGCGCCGAACTGGTGTTTTACCGCGGCGTGCTCGGCATCCTGTTCATGGCCATCTACGCCCGCGCGCAAGGCATCACCCTGCGCACCCGCTACCCGTCCATGCACGCCTGGCGCAGCGTGATCGGCGTGATGTCGCTGTCGGCCTGGTTTTACGCCATCGCCCATCTGCCGCTGGCCACCGCCATGACGCTCAATTACATGAGCAGTGTCTGGATCGCCGCCTTTTTGGTGGGCGGCGCGTTGATGCTGGGCAAAGCCGGCCAGAAGGGCCCGAGCCAGGGGCCTCTCGTGATGGCCATCCTCGCCAGCTTTGCCGGTGTCGTCATGCTGCTGCGCCCCGCCATTGACCAGAACCAGACCTTTGCCGGCCTGGTGGGCTTGATGTCGGGCCTGGGCGCCGCCTTTGCGTACATGCAGGTCATGGCCATCTCGCGCATGGGCGAGCCTGAAACGCGTACGGTTTTTTACTTTGCCGTGGGCACTGCGGTGGCCGGTGCGCTGGGCATGGCGGTCGTGGGTGTCACGCCCTGGAACTGGCAACACGCGCTGTGGCTGCCGCCCATCGGTATCCTGGCCTCGCTGGGCCAGTTGTCCATGACCAAGGCTTACTCGATGTCCGAAAACCACGGCGGCACGCTGATGGTGGCCAACCTGCAGTACTCGGGTATTGTGTTTGCCGCCCTCTACAGCCTGATCCTGTTTGGCGACAATATCCCCCTGATTGGCTGGGCCGGCATGGGCCTCATCATCGTCAGCGCGATTGCCGCGACCGTTTTGCGCGCCCGGGCCGCGCCCAACGCGCCAGCCGAAGAGCATTAAGGAGTTCCAATGAGCTACACCACCCTGATTTCCGTTGAAGAACTGCAAGCACTGATCACGGCTGCCAAGCCGCTGCGCATCTTTGACTGCACGTTTGACCTCATGAAGCCGCACGTCGGGCACGAACAATACCTGGCCGCGCACATTCCAGGCGCTGTGTACGCCGACCTGGACACCGCGCTCAGCGCCAAACATGGCGTGCCGGGTGCCCACGGTGTGATCACTGCCAGTGGCGCCGATGCGCCCGCCTCGGGCGGGCGCCACCCGTTGCCCAACCGCGAAAAATTTGCCACGTGGCTGTCCAGTGTCGGCTTTTCCAACGACATGCAGGCAGTGGTGTATGACCGCAACGGTGCCAACTACTGCGGACGCCTCTGGTGGATGCTCAAGTGGGCCGGCCACGAAAACGTCGCCGTGCTCGACGGCGGGTTGCAGGCCTGGCAAGCGGCGGGCGGCGCGGTGAACAGCGCAGAAGAGCCGGCGCATTTTCAGGCCAACTTTTTGCTCGCACCGGAAAAGGCCACCCTGGTATCCGCCGAGACCGTGGCCAGCCAATTGGGCCGCCCCGCGCAGACACTGATCGACGCACGCGCCACGCCGCGCTTCAAGGGCGAAGTGGAACCGCTGGACCCGGTTGCAGGCCATATTCCAGGCGCCCTGAACCGGCCCTTCGGCCAGAACCTCGGGCCCGACGGCAAATTCAAACCGGCGACCCAGCTCAAGGCCGAGTTTGATGCTTTACTGGCGGGCCGCAACCCCGCATCCGTGGTGCATCACTGCGGCAGCGGCGTCAGCGCCATTCCCAATTTGCTCGCGATGGAAATCGCGGGCCTGGGACGAAGCGGGCTTTACGCGGGCAGCTGGAGCGACTGGTGCAGCAATCCGGAGCGTCCGGTCGCGCAGGGCTGAGGGGTCGCAAGGCCGAGATGGCCTTGCCAGAAACATAAAAACCTGCACGCGTTCAACGTGCAGGTTTTTTTTGCGAAAGCGCCGTCTTGCGCGCGTTCAACTTGCCGGTCGACGACCGGTTTTTCTTCCTGGTTATTTTGCGGGGGCGCTAGCACTGGGGCTTGATGGCATGGCTGCATCACCCGTTGCCGAGCCGGTGGTGGTTCCGGCCGGCATGCTGCTTGTACCCGTGGTGGACGACCCCATCGAGGGGGTGCTTTCCATCGGCGATGGCGTTGCAGAAGGCGGGGGAGTCGTCGAAGGCGTCGCAGCAGGAGTGGATGGCGATGAGCCGGTCGCGCCCGTGTCCTCCACCTTTTTGCCACAGGCCCCCAAGGCCAGCAAAGCGGCCAGAGCAACGGCGGTGAGGGCAGCAGGTTTGAATTTGGATGCGTGCATGTCGGTTCCTTTTTTGAAGATAAATTGGCTGAACAGTGATTGGCTGAACGTCAGCCAGAACTTAATTTAGCCCGAAGCATCGGGCTTACCCCATGAGACGGTGTCCCACAGGGGTGTAAGCGTTTTTCGCCTGATCGTCGCGCGAATGTTTCGATGCCAATCGTCAACCGCGTCAACGCGCATGCGCACTCAAACGGATGCGTTTGTGCGGGTTGTCCAGGCGTGAGCCCGAAGAGGGGCCAGCACCACGACTGCTTCTGGAGCCATTGTCCGGCCGGTCCCCCAAACGCCCTTTCGAAGGGCTGCGCTCGGGACTGTGGGAGCGAAGCGTTTCTGTGGTGGTTTTCATAATGATGTCCTTGAACTCATTCGACTTCAGAGAAGCCGTGCGCTAAATCATGTGACGGTGGTGGGAGGCTCGCCCAGCACAACACAGCCAAGCCAAAAGCCTTCCCGACCACTTTAGGCCTGCAGCAAGCGAGCCAACGTAGGCAATGCCTGCGGATGACGTAGGAAAAGACCTACGCGACGATCAAGATCCGGCGTGAGCCTGGCCCCGCGCGGTGCTCGCGTCATTGCTGCGGACAGCTGGCGACCCGTCTCCGGTCGCCTCAAAATTCACGAAAATTGAATAAAAACAGCCCACAGCCCTTATAAATAGAGCGCAAACAGCTATCAAATACATAGCATCCGGTTATTTTCGCGTGTGCTCCGGCAAGTGCACGTGCTCGGGTCGCACACCGACGCCCACAGCATAGGCCGGTAGCGCCTGCAACCGTGGCCAGCGTCGCATCAGCCGTAGCGGCCAGGGCAGTGCCATGGCCAGCCCCTCTTGACCCCGCGCCGCAAGCACCGGGCTCAGCAAGCGGTTCTGAATGGCCACCTGCACCGCCTGCGTAATGCGAGCCGGAAACAGCCGGCGCTTTTGCACCTGCGCAAGAAAAGGCGTCAGCGCAGCCCGATCGATCTGGGGATCGGCCAGCGGCGCAGCCAGCAAATTGGTGGTCGCCACCGCGTCCTGCACCGCCAAATTGATGCCCACACCGCCTACCGGCGACATCGCATGCGCGGCGTCGCCGATGCACAGCAAGCCCGGCTTGTACCATTGCTCAAGCCGGTCTACCGTGACGCTCAGCAGCTTGATGTCGTCCCAGCTGGCAAGCGTGCCGATGCGATCGGCAAACAGCGGCGCCACTTTCACCACGGCATCCCTGAACGCTTGCAGTCCTTGCGCGCGCACCGCCTCAATGCCCCCTTTGGGAATCACGTAAGCGCATTGCCAATAGGTGCGCCTGTCAATCATCGCAAGGAAAATACCGTTGGTGATGCGCCCGCCCGTCGTGGAGGGATCACCGGGCGACTTGGGCAGGCGCAGCCACAGCACATCGATAGGCGCGCCCTGATCGCGCACCACCAGCCCAGCCGAACGGCGCACCGTGGAGCGTCGGCCATCGGCACCGACCACGAGGTCGGCCGTGACCCGCAGCGGGCCCTCTGGCGTGTTGACCTCAACGCCGGTCACGATGCCCTCGTTCTGAATCACATCCGTCACTTCGGCGTTCTGGATCAAGCGAAACCCCGCGTACTGCACCGCTTCATCACGCACAAAATCCAGAAACTCCCACTGCGGCATCATCGCGATAAATTTGCAGCGCAGGCGCAAATGCTTGAAGCTCGCCAGCACCACCTCGGTATTGCCGACAACAGCGCGCAGCTCGCTGACCTGATCGTGCGGACGGGCAAGAAATTTCTCCAGCAGCCCCAACTCGTGAATCACCTCCAGCGTCGACGGATGCACCGTGTCGCCGCGGAAGTCGCGCAGAAAATCGGCGTGTTTTTCCAACACGATCACCGGCACGCCAGCGCGCGCCAGCAGCAGGCCCAGCATCATGCCTGCGGGGCCGCCGCCAGCGATACAACAGCGCACATCCAGGACTTCAGGCATGGCATCTCCTCCGGGCAACGGTGTTTGACCTTATAGAAGCTTGCCCGAGGGCGCAAGTGCTCCGCCTGCCAAGTGTCTGCGGCATGGCTTGCTGCGCAGTGCTATTAAAGAAAGGATGAGAGGTCCAGGGTGCTGGACGCAGTCAATTACCCAAAGGCGCTTTGGCGACGGCCTGTTCGCGGAGGGCGCCATGCGGAAGGCCCTGGTCGCCGTCTTCCGCTTCGATGTCGCGTCGTTCACCTTCATGGTTGTGGCCGTCACCCGTTGTGGTGACGGGTTTGCCACGGTGCCGTTCTGACTCTGGGAAGGGTTTCACCACGGGGTCGTGTAAAAGTTCTGCGCCTTCGGGACTTGAATCAATGGGCATGGCGTGCTCCTTAAGCGTTGCAATTAGGAATGCTCGCCACGCGCCTCACGCGGACTAGGCACGCTATTCCCCTATTCCATCGGCATTGGTGTGGTCTGAACTTCTCCGGGCTCCGGGGGGCTATTCAGCGGCGGCAGCGGCTCAGGGGGTGGAACATTGGGGCTGGTGGCCATGGTCATTTTTCTTTCCAGGTCTTCGGTTTGGGAAGGTCACGAATCATGGCTTCGCCCTTTTCATCGCGACCATCTGACGGCAGGTCAGGCTCCAGCGCCAGTTCAGGCTCGTCGTTGCCTGGCTGCTTATGTGCGCCCCCAGAAGCCGTTCCCTTGTCCGTCCCTTTCGGGGCCGATGCCGGATCGATTTTGGTGATTTGCGTTGGCTCGGCCGGCAGCGTGTGCGCCGGCTCTTCCGGTGACCCGGTGCCCAAGGGCACGCCCCCGTTTGCGCGGCCGCCTGCGCTCGTCACAGGCCCACCACCATCAGGGGCATGTCATGAATCGCCAGCGCCGCTGCGGCGGCCATGCTGGCAAACACAGTAATGAAAAATGCCACATAGGCAGCAATGCGCGGGCGATGATGACGCAGCACCCGCGATTCGGAACGCCACTGCGGTGCCGCAGGTCGGGCATTTTCAAGGTCGGTGACCGAGGGGCGAAAGACGCTGGAAACCGACGAAGGGGCTGGGTGGAAGTTCATGGGGGCCTGCCTTTGCAATAAGACGAAGCTGGGAAGATTTTTGGGGAGAGCCGATGACTTATCTTCCCTCCCCCTTCCCGCCCGGCGTATAGGTCGCCAAGCCCTGTCGCTGTCAGGCGCCGTCTGACAGCGCCGCCGCGTTGAACAGCTCAGTGATGATGCGCAAGCCCGCTGATCAGGGTGACCAGCCCGATGCCGATGGCCAGCCAGGCGATTTGCGCGACGGTTTCCTTGGCCGTGACGCGCTTTTGCAACTGCGGGATCAGGTCGGCCAGCGCGACATAGATAAAGCTGCTCGACGCCATGATCAGGAAGAACGGCAAATAGTCATACAGCTGGTCGACCAGCGCATAGCCAACCACGCCGCCCAGTGCGGTGACCGCGCCGGCCAGCGACACCTTGACGAATGCGGCACGCCGGTTGTTCGAGGTCTGGCGCAGCACCACCAGGTCGCCCATGTGGTGGGGCACCTCATGCACCAGCACGGCCAGGGCAGCCACCACGCCCAGCCGCAAATCGGCCATGAAGGCCGACGCAATCAGGATGCCGTCGCCAAAAGCATGCACGCTGTCGCCGGCCAGCACCGCCCAGCCGCCCGTCCTGACCTCGCCACCATGGCCGTGGTGACCATGCGCGGCATGGACGTGCTCTGCATGGTCGTGCTGCGCATGCGCCACTACTTCAGGGCCATGGTGATCGCCGCCGTGATGCTCATGGCCGTGGTGCCACAGCTCGGCCTTGTCGAGCAGGAAGAAAAACACCAGCCCCACCAGCAAGGTCGCAAACAGCTCCTTGGCGCCAGCCTGGCTTTCAAAGGCCTCAGGCAATAAGTGCATGAAGGCCGTGGCCAGCAACGCGCCGGCAGCCAGACTAAGCATGTGCTGGGTGTAACGGGCCAGCAAGCCAAAGCTGAGCAACGCCGCCAGCCAGACGCTGCCGATGCCGGCGACCAAGGTACCCACCAAAATTGCTATCAAAGTCATAGCTGCTCGCGCTCGTTCCGATTGGGCTACAGCCCAAAATGATGATTAAACAACCGTGGAGGTTACACCATAGACGACAAAACCCCGGGCATCGCATCCAATGCGTGCGGCCGGGGTTGCTTTTTATCTTGTCAAGCGTATCAAGGGGCACGCGCAAAAAAGCGTTTCTGAAGTCCTAAGCACGCTGAAAGTCCGCCCTATGTCACCACAAGCGGGCATGGCGGCAATTGGCACGAAGGTCAGTACCTGGCAGGAGGCGGTCATTGGGCTTGTAAAAGCGAATCCAGCGGTGAGGCTGTTCCTCCCGCAGCGACCTTGAGAACATGCGTATAAATCATCGTGGTGCTCACGTCGCTGTGGCCTGGCAACTGTTGCACGGTGCGAATGTCGGTACCTGATTGCAGCAGGTGCGTGGCAAATGAATGCCTCAAGGCATGCACACTGACCGGCTTGCAAATGTGTGCCAGCGCGGCTGCGTTTTTAAGGGCCCGTTGCAAGCGCTGCTCGTACAGATGGTGGCGCCGCTCAATGCCGCTGCGAGGGTCTATAGACAGAGTAGGTGAGGCAAACACCCAGTGCCAAGGCCAGGTCTGGCCGGCTCGGGGGTGCTTGGCCTCTAAAGCAAACGGCATGGCCACACCAGCGCGTTCTGCGGCCCTGTCCGCAGCCCACAGAGCGCGGGATCGGGCCAACTTCGCCACCGAGCCAAGCGACTGGAGCAGGCGGCAGACAAAATCATTGCCCT
>NZ_JBDTPB010000008.1:0-6173 GCF_039932935.1 Polaromonas sp. | reverse complement strand
CGAAGCCGATCCCCGTAGCACACCGGCCCTTCGATACCTCAGGGCGAACGGAGAGCGGGGGCCCCTTAACCCAGCATGAGCCGCGGAACCGGCCTTGGCCTGTCCTGAGCTTGTCGAAGGGCCGGGCCGCAGGCGGGCGGCCCCCTCGGGGGGCAGCGACCCACACGCAGTGGGGGAGCGTGGGGGCCACATCCACCGTGGGGGCCCAATTTCACACAGACTTCACACAAGCAGCCCGCAGCTCATCCTGCCCTCACACTGGGTTTGCACACTTCCCTTCGTTGTTCAAACGAAAGGAAGTCATGAAACAAAAACTCTTCGCGTTGGCCCTGGTGCTGGTGCTGCTGGTCCTCGCGCTGTTCCAGATCGGCGGCGTGGTGCACGACCGCCAGACCTACCGGCAAATCGCCATCCACGGCGTGGCGCAAAGCCTTGCCGGGCCGCAGACGCTGACGGGTCCGCTCATCCACCGGGCTTGTACCGAGGAATGGGACTTCCGGGACGCCGACAGGCAGTTGCACACCGAGCGGCGCGAGTTCACGCTGGTGGCTGCGCCGGCCTCGCTCACGCTCAAGGGCACCAGCAAGCTGGAGCCGCGCGCCCGCGGACTGCATGCGACGCAGGTGTTCAACCTGAAGGCCGAGCTGGTCGCCGAGTGGGTTGATACGCAGGCGCTCAAGCCCGTCGCCGAACACGTCGGCTCGCGCATGAACTGTGGCCAGCCGCTCTTGATGATGGCGGTGTCCGACTCGCGCGGCATTCGCCACGCCAGCGTGAAGATCGGCGACCAGGTGTTGGCGCTCAAGCCCGGCACCTTCTACGGCAGCTACCCGCGCGGCGTGCATGCGCCGCTGGCCATGGCCATGATGGGCACCACGCCGCTGCAGGCGCAGCTGGAGCTGGAGCTGGTGGGTACCGAAAGCATTTCTGTCGTGCCGCTGGGCGGCGACACCCGGGTGCAGCTCACATCCAACTGGCCCCACCCCAGCTTTGGCGGGCAGTTTCTGCCGGTGGAGCGCAAAGTCACCGAGGACGGCTTTGAGGCCAGCTGGCGCGTCAGCTCGCTGGCCAGCACCGCGCAGCAGGAGGTGACGCAGCTCGATGCGTCCAAGCGAAAAGGTGTCTGCCCGTCTTACGGTGAAGAATCCGTCCACGGCGGCTGCGTCGAGGCCTTCAGCGTCACCTTTGTCGACCCTTCCAACACTTACGCCCTCAGCGACCGGGCCACCAAGTACGGCCTGCTGTTCATCGGCCTCACCTTCCTGGCGGTGGGACTGTTCGAGTTCATGAAATCCCTGCGCGTGCACCCGATCCAGTATTTTCTGGTGGGTGCAGCGATGAGCATGTTCTTTCTGCTGCTGGTGAGCCTGTCGGAGCACATGCCTTTTGAAAGCGCCTATGCGATTGCCGCCGCCGCCTGCGTGCTGCTGCTGACCTACTACGCCAGCCACATGTTGGGCCGCTGGTCGCGCGGTCTGCCCTTCGGCCTGGGCATTGCCACGCTGTACGGCATGCTGTTTGTGCTGCTGCAGATGGAGCAAACCGCTTTGCTGCTGGGCACCGTGGCCTTGTTCACCGTGCTGGCGGCCATCATGATGCTGACGCGCCAGGTCGACTGGTATGCACGCTTCAAGCAGGCCGAGCCTGTGAAGCCCGAGCCCGAAACGGTGAAGGGGGCCGCGTGATGGGCGCGATGCGGCTAGAAATGCAGCTCGACCCGCAGCCCGGGCTGCGTGTTGCGAACCACCATGCGGCCGCCGTGCAGCAGCATGATTTGCCGCACGATGGCCAGGCCGAGGCCGGATCCCTTGCTCTGGCCGTCGGGCCGCACCGTCGAGAAAAAGCGCTCGCCCAGCCGGGGCAGTGCGTAGTCGGGCACCCCCGGGCCGCTGTCCTGCACGGCGACGTGGTCCGGCCCTGCTTCCAGGGTAATGGTCGAGCCCTCGGGCGCGAACGAGCGCGCGTTTTCGAGCAGGTTGCTCAGCGCCAGGCCCAGCAGGCCGGGCTCCGCATGCACGCCGGCATGTTCCGGCCGGACTACGATTTTGACGACATGCTGGGCGCGGCCGGCGGGCGCGTCCGCCCCAAAGGGTGCGAGGACGCCGGCCCACAAAAGGCGCTCGCGCTCTACCTTTGCATGGCGTTGCTCCAGCTTCGTCAGCTCGAGCATGCGGTCCACCAGCGCCTGCATGCGGCCGGACTGGGCCAGTACCTGCCCCGAAAACTCGCGGCGCGCGTGTTCGGGCAGCTCGTCCTGCAGCAGCTCGCCGGCGCCGCGGATCGCGGCGAGCGGGCTCTTGAGCTCGTGCGTCAGGGCGCGCACGTAATCTTCTATGTACTCGTGGCCCTCGAGCTTCAGGCGCATGGCATCGACTGCCATGGCCAGCTCGCCAAGCTCACCCGGTATTTGCGGAACCGCGGGTTTTTCACCCTGGCCCACGGCGTTGGCATAGCGACGCAGCTTGCGAATGCTCCAGACCACCCACAGAGTCACGCCCACACCGATGGCCAGCGAGAGCACCAGCAGCAATACGCCGCTTAAGAGAATCTTCCGTTCGGCCCGGTCAATGAAAGCCTGGATGGTGGACATCGGCTTGGCCACGGTCAGCACGCCAATGATTTTTCCGTTGCGTTGCACCGGCGCCGCGACGTACATCACGGCGCTGCGGTCGTCCTGCTGCACTTCGCGCGTGGCGCGCGCCCCGTACTCGCCGCGCAACGTGAGGGCCACGTCGCGCCATTGTGAGTAGTCTTGCCCGGTTGCCAGGTTTTCGGAGTCAAAAACCACTTTACCGCCGGCGTCGGTGACATAGACGCGGAAGTCCAGCGACTGCTTGGCCATGCCCCAGATCTTCGCGTCAATTGGCCGCCGCGCGTAGTTGTGTACATGGCCGGCAAAGCGGCCATCCGCGATGACACCCGCCGACAGGTCGTCGCTCGCCAGTTCGGCCAGGATGTTGGCGGTGTCCACCATCATGTCTTCCATGACTTCGCGAACACTGGGCTTGACCTCGGCCATGAAGACCCGCAGCACAAAAAAGGCCGCCAGGCCGGTGACCAGGAAGAAGCCGAACAACAGCCGTATGCCTAACCGCATGCTCGTCGCTCCGAATACAGCCTCATGCCAGCAGGCGCCGCGGAACTGGCTTCGCCAGGCCGCAGGCGTCGCCCCCTGCAAGGGGGAGGGCGGAGCGAAGCGCAGCCACGGGGGTGTTCATACCTTGAGGCTATAGCCCATGCCGCGATGCGTCACGATGTAATCGTGCTCCGGCGCAGCCTCCTGCAGCTTGGCGCGCAGGGTCTTGATGTGGGTGTCGACCGTGCGGTCGGTGCTGTCCGAATCGGCGCCCCAGACGGCGCCGAGCAGGTCGTCCCGCGAACGGATACGGCCGCGGTGGCGCAGCAGCTCGGTCAGCAAGCCAAACTCGCGGCGTGTCAGATCGAGCGGGAAACTGTGCAGGCTCACCCGTTGCCCTTCGGCATCGATCTCGAAAGGGCCGCTGGCCAGCGCCGGCATCGCCATCGGCATGCGCGCGCGGCGCAGCAGGCCTCGCACCCGAGCCAGCAGCTCGCGTGGGCTGAAGGGCTTGCTCACATAGTCATCCGCGCCCAGCTCGAGCCCCAGCACGCGGTCAATTTCTTCGCCCTGCGCGCTAAGCACCAGCACCGGCAGGCTGCCGGCGGCACGCAGCTCACGGCACAAGTCCAGGCCATTGCCATCGGGCAGGCCCACGTCCAGGATCACCGCGTCAGGCGGCTGCCGGCTGATTTGCGCGCGCGCATCGCCAAGCAGCAAACTGTGCGTCACGCTGAGGCCGTCACGTTCCAGCGTGTAAATGATGGAACGGGCAATCGCCGGATCGTCTTCGACCAGCAGGATGCGTGCAGTGCTCATTCGCAGCGAAGCAGGAACGCCCGCGTGGGGAATGTTGCCCTGAAAATTCCAACAGGGGCCGCGGAACCGGCTTTGCCGGGCCGCAGGCGCAGCGCCCCCCCGGGGGGCAGCGCATTACACGAAGTGAAAAGCGTGGGGGCCATTAGCTACGAAGGATGGGAAAGAGTTTGCCCAGGCCGCCGGCCATCACCTCCACGGCCAATGCGGCCAGGATCAGGCCCATCAAACGCGTCATCACATTGATGCCCGTCTTGCCGAGCACGCGGGCAATCGGCTCGGCCAGTGAAAAGCTGATGGCGGTCACCAGCGCAATCACCAAGCCATAGCCGACCAGCGCGGCGACTTGCAAAGCCGTCTGGGCTTTCTCGGCGTAAATCACCACGGTCGACATGGTGGCCGGGCCGGTCAGCAGCGGAATGGTCAGCGGCACCACCGCAATGCTGGCGCCGCGAGCGGCCTTTTCGGCGCCGTCCTCCATCTCGTTGGTCAAGGGCTTGGCTTCAGCCGGCTGTGCGTTCAGCATGTTCATGGCGCTGATCAGCAACAGCATGCCGCCGCCCACCTGGAAGCTGGCCAGCGAGATACTGAAGAAATCGAGAATCTGCAGGCCCAGCAGTGCGCTGATGGCGATGACGACAAACGCCGAGAAGGCCGCAACCAGAATCGTGCGGCGCCGCTGCTCGTCCGAAAACCCCTGCGTGTAGTGAATGAAGAACGGCACGATAGCCAGCGGGTTGACGATGGCCAGCAGCGTGACAAGCGGTTTGAAATCCATCGTTTCCCTTAATGACAACTCAATTGGCAGCGCGGACCGCTCTGCAAATCCCAGCCAGGGCCGCGGAACCGGCTTAGCCGGGCCGCAGGCGCAGCACCCCCTCGGGGGGCAGCGAACCACACGCAGTGGGGAGCGTGGGGGCCACTATCTACCTGCCTCCCGCCACATCCAGCAATGCGCCGGTGGTGTAGCCCGCATTGTCGCCGAGCAGCCAGACGATGGACTCCGCCACTTCCTCCGCCGTGCCGGGCCGTTGCATGGGCACCTGCGGTGCCAGGTCGCGGGCCCGGTCAGGCAAGCCGCCGGAAGCGTGGATGTCGGTGTCGATGATGCCCGGACGCACGCCGTTGACACGAATGCCCTCCGTGGCAACCTCCTTGGCCAGCCCGACGGTGAAGGTATCGATGGCGCCCTTGGCGGCCGCGTAGTCCACATACTGGCCAGGCCCGCCCAGGCGTGCCGCGACACTGGACAGATTGACGATGGAACCGCCCGCGCCGCCGTAGCGGGTGCTCATGCGTTTGACGGCTTCGCGCGCGCACAGGAAGGAGCCGAACACGTTGACCTCGAACATGCGCCGCAGGCGCTCCAGCGTCATGGCGTCGACGCGGCTGGTGCGGTCGACCACGCCGGCATTGTTGACCAGGCCGTCGAGGCGGCCGAGCTTGGCATCCACCTTGTCAAACATGGCCAGCACCTGCGCTTCATCGGCCACGTCGGCCTGCACCGTGATGGCCTGGCCGCCGCTTTGGCGGATCTGCCGCACCACTTCATCGGCCGCGAGCGAGTTGCTGGTGTAGTTGACGGCTACCGCCCAACCCTGGCGTGCAGCCAGCAGGGCGCAAGCGGCACCAATGCCGCGTGAGCCACCTGTGATCAAAACAACTTTTGACAAACCGGACCTCCTGCAGGAAATGGCAATCCCGGGTAAAAACGGGGATTGCATCGGGCCAATGTACTTGAACACGCCCCCAAAACCGGAGACGACCGTGAGCACCACTGTGGATTATTACTTTACGCCGCAAAGCCCCTGGACTTACCTGGGTCACGAACGCTTTGCCCAGATCGCCCGTGCGGCTGGCGCTACCGTGAATGTGCTGCCTATCGATCTGGGCGGCAAGGTGTTTCCCATCTCGGGCGGGCTGCCGCTGGGGCAGCGCGCGCCACAGCGCCAGGCTTACCGCTTGCTGGAACTGCAGCGTTACTCAGACTACCTGCATGCGCCGCTGAATCTCAAGCCCAAATATTTTCCGGTATCCGGCGACGAAGCCTCGCGCCTCATTATCGCGGTGAACCTTCATGACGGCAGCGAAGCCGCCATGAGAATCGGCGGCGCGATCTTTAGCGCCGTGTGGGTGCGTGAGCGCCACATTGCCGACGAAAAAGTGCTGGCCGAACTTCTCGCTGAATGCGGCCTGCCCGCTGCGCGGCTGGAGCAGTCGTTCGCGCAGGCGGTGCAGGAGCGCTATGAGGCCAATACCCAGCAGGCGATTGACGCCGGCG
>NZ_JBDTPB010000007.1:0-55222 GCF_039932935.1 Polaromonas sp. | reverse complement strand
CCTTGGGTTGAAAGTTTTTCATGATGGGGCCAATCCCCCTATTGTCGTCTAAGGCCCCCACGCTTTTCACTTCGTGTAATGCGCTGCCCCCCGAGGGGGCCGGTGCGCCTGCGGCCCGGCAAAGCCGGTTCCGCGGCCCTGGCTGGGTTGTGGGATTCATCGCTTGCTCGGGTGGCATCGTCGTACAGGGTTAAGCGCCCCGGCCTTAAAATCGGGGCATGAAGCCAATCATCTACACCCGTGGGCAGCAACTGCCGGCCATCCTCGAACAACGCATCGCC
This sequence comes from Polaromonas sp., assembly GCF_039932935.1. Lineage (GTDB taxonomy): Bacteria > Pseudomonadota > Gammaproteobacteria > Burkholderiales > Burkholderiaceae_C > Polaromonas. The sequence continues at coordinate 54,941 of NZ_JBDTPB010000007.1, read as the reverse complement.
ATTCTTGACGGCGCCATGGGCACGATGATCCAGCGCTTCAAGCTCAATGAAGCCCAGTACCGCGGCGAGCGCTTCAAGAACTTCCACAAGGACGTGAAGGGCAACAACGAGTTGCTGAGCCTGACGCGCCCCGACGTGATCCAGGACATCCATGAAGGCTACCTGGCCGCGGGCGCCGACATGATTGAAACCAACACCTTCGGCGCGACCACGGTGGCGCAGGCCGACTACGACATGGCCGAGCTGGCCATTGAAATGAATTACGAGTCAGCCCGCATTGCCCGCGCCGCCTGCGACAAGTTCTCGACGCCGGACAAACCGCGCTTTGTGGTCGGTGCCCTCGGCCCCACGCCCAAAACAGCGAGCATCAGCCCCGATGTGAACGATCCGGGCGCACGCAACACCAGCTTTGAGGAGCTGCGCAAGGCTTACTACGACCAAACCGAAGCACTGGTCAAGGGTGGCAGCGATGTGCTGCTGGTTGAGACCATCTTCGACACGCTCAACGCCAAGGCGGCGCTGTTTGCGATTGACGAGTACTTCGACAACTCCGGCGAGCGCCTGCCGCTCATCATCAGCGGCACCGTGACGGATGCGTCGGGCCGCATCCTGAGCGGCCAGACCGTGACGGCTTTCTGGCACAGCGTGCGCCATGCCGCTCCGCTTGCCGTGGGCCTGAATTGCGCCCTGGGTGCAACGCTGATGCGTCCTTACATCCAGGAACTGGCCCGTGTGGCGGGCGACACCTTCATCAGCTGCTACCCCAATGCCGGCCTGCCCAACCCCATGAGCGACACCGGCTTTGACGAAACGCCCGATGTGACGTCGCGCCTGCTGCGCGAATTTGCCGAAGAAGGCCTCGTCAATATTGTGGGCGGCTGCTGCGGCACCACGCCGGACCACATCGGCGCCATCGCGCACGCAGTCGCGCCGGTTGCCGGCCGTGCCCTGCAGCCCGGCATGTTCTACAAAGAAGCCGCCTGAGCATCGGGCGGCTTCGTCCCGGCCTGGGATAAAGCCGCCGTCGAGAAGGTTGGCGCTCGCAGCCGCGCCGTCAATAAGCATGCTTATAAAAATGCCATGCGGCTGTGCCGGAATGTCACATTTCGCGGCTATAGTCAGGCCCTTTTGCCAAGCCCTGTTTCATTCTTTGCGCTGCGCCCTGCGGCGCTGACGGCTGGCAAAACCAATGCAATACACAAAGGAAATCATGAAGGTGGGTTTATTTATCAAAGCTGCAGCGGCGTTCACGCTGGCCATGACGGCTCTCGCTGGCCATGCGCAGCTGTCTCCCCAAAAACCGGTGACGATCATCGTCCCCTATCCAGCCGGCGGCCCGCTGGACAACGCCGCGCGCATCCTGGCCGAGAAGCTGCGGCCCCTGCTCAAAACGGAAGTCACTGTTGACAACCGGCCGGGATCCGGCGGAAACGTGGGCGCGGCCCTCGTCGCCAAGGCGCCTGCAGACGGCCATACCCTGGTGATGGGCGCAGTGGCCACCCACGCCATCAATCCCTGGCTCTACCCGAACATGCCGTACGACGCGTTGAAGGACTTCACGCCCATCACGCTGGTGGCGCGGGTGCCGAACGTGCTGATCATGAATGCCGAAACGGCCAAGCGGCTGAAAATCAAGGACACACGAGACCTCATCGCGTACGCGCGCAAGAATCCCGGACGTCTGACCTACGCCTCGGGAGGCAACGGGAGCGCGGGCCACCTGGCTGGTGAGCTGTTCAAAAACCTGGCCAAGATCAGCGTGGTGCACCTGCCGTCCAGCGGTTCGGCGCAGGCGCAATCAGGCCTGCTGACCGGCCAGACCGACCTGATGTTCGACAACCTGGCCTCCGCCAGCGCCAACATCAAGTCGGGCAAGCTGGTCGCTTTTGGCGTGACCACCATCAACCGCTCCAGCAGCTTCACGGAAATCCCCACCATCAACGACGTGCTGCCCGGCTTTCACATCAGCACCTGGTTCGGCATTTTTGGCCCGGCCAATCTCCCCAAAGCCACGGCAGACCAGCTTCAGCGGGCGTTTGCTGACGCGCTCAACACCCCCGACACCGCGGAAAAGTTTGCGCGTATGAGCGCGACGCCCAGCCCCATGAGCTCTGCCGATTTTGCCTACCTGGTGATGAAAGAGCATGCCGACTATGGCCGCCTGATCAAGGTCGCCAAGATCAAGCTCGACTAGACAGAAGAAGTACGAAGGGTGTCTGCGAAGGGGCGTCCGGCCCCTTCGGTCAGAAGGTTCAGCCTGGCATCAGCCGGTCGATTTCCTGCTGCATGGCGAGTACCAGCTGGCTGTACATCTTGAGTTTTTCGCTGGCATCGCGCAGCCGTTCGGCGATGCGCAGCGAAACGGCAAACATCAGTTTGGCCGCAGTCACCGGTTGCTCCGCCCCCATTTTTTCAAGCGCCGCGCGCGACAGCACGGCGCAGCGCACCTCGCTGCTGGCGGTGCAGGACGCCAGCCGGGCCTGCCCGTCGACCAGCCCCATCTCACCGATCAGGCTGCCAGGGCCCAGCACCGTGATGGTGATGGGCGTGCGCCGGCTCACGACAATGCTTTCGACGGTGACTTCGCCCTCGAGCAGCAGCACCATATACCCCGTGTCGCTCTTGTCGCCTTCGCGGATGAAGGTGGTCCCCTCGGCAATCCGGCGCGGCATCATGTAGCTGACGACAGTGAACGCTTCCTCCAGCGTGAGCTGCATCAGTGCGGTGGGTGCAATCAGCAGCTGGGCGGCGAGTTCGGCCGTGCTGGAGCCTTCGATGGCCCGCATGCGGTCTTTGGGGCGCATGGACTCGGGCGCGTCGGGCATGTGCCGCTTTTTGCCGAAGAGGTTTTCAAACATGATGGCTGGCAATCCCTTGACTTTGTCGCATCTGTGGGCTTTGGCGCCGGAATATGGCGCGGGCTGCTTTCAGCCCTTAAAATGATGGTAACCCAAGGAGCGTTGCAGCGGACCATAGCGTTCGTCAGGCTTGGGTTACAGGCGGCCTCTTTTGGCGGTCCCTGCGGCAACGACGCTCACCTTTGCCTCAAGGTGAGTCCGTGTCTGAATCTGAATCTTTGTCCTCTGTCCCTCCCATGAAGCTGTCCGGCCTGGAGCCGGTCGCCATCGGCGCGGGCACGCTGTTCGTCAACATCGGCGAGCGCACCAATGTCACCGGCTCCAAAGCCTTCGCCCGCATGATCCTGAACGGCGAATACGAGCAGGCGCTGGCGGTGGCGCGCCAGCAGGTGGAAAACGGCGCGCAGATCATCGACATCAACATGGATGAAGCCATGCTGGACAGCCAGGCGGCCATGATGCGCTTCCTGAACCTGATCGCCAGCGAACCCGACATCGCCCGCGTGCCCATCATGATCGACAGCTCCAAATGGAGTGTCATCGAGGCTGGCCTGCGCTGCATCCAGGGCAAGGGCATCGTCAACTCGATCTCGATGAAGGAAGGGCTGGAGCCTTTCAAGCAACAAGCCAAGCTGCTCAAGCGCTACGGCGCGGCGGCGGTGGTGATGGCCTTCGACGAAAAGGGTCAGGCCGACACCTACGAACGCAAGGTCGAGATCTGTGAGCGCGCTTACCGGGTGCTGGTTGACGAGCTGGACTACCCGCCTGAAGACATCATCTTCGACCCCAACATTTTTGCCATTGCCACCGGCATCGAAGAGCACAACAACTACGCGGTTGACTTCATCAACGCCACGCGCTGGATCAAGCAAAACCTGCCGGGCGCCAAGGTGTCGGGCGGGGTTTCCAACGTGTCCTTCAGCTTTCGCGGCAACGACCCGGTGCGCGAAGCCATCCATACCGTGTTCCTCTACCACGCGATCCAGGCCGGCATGGACATGGGCATCGTCAACGCCGGCATGGTCGGCGTGTACGACGACCTGGACCCGGTGCTGCGCGAGCGCGTCGAAGACGTGGTGCTCAACCGCCAGCCGGTCTACAAGCCGGGCGAGGCGGAACTCACGCCCAGCGAGCGCCTGATCGAAGTGGCCGAAACCGCGAAAAGCGGCGCCAAGGACGACAGCAAGAAGAACGAATGGCGCGCCCTGCCCGTGCGTCAGCGCTTGTCGCATGCGCTGGTGCACGGCATGAACGAGCACATCGTGACCGACACCGAAGAGGTGTACCAGCAGATCGTGGCCGAAGGCGGCCGGCCGCTGCACGTGATTGAAGGCCCGCTGATGGATGGCATGAACATCGTCGGTGACCTGTTTGGCCAGGGCAAGATGTTTTTGCCCCAGGTCGTTAAAAGCGCCCGCGTGATGAAGCAGGCTGTGGCGCACCTGCTTCCCTATATTGAAGCGGAAAAACTCTTGCTGGAAGCCGCTGGCGGCGACGTCAAGACCAAGGGCAAGATCATCATCGCCACGGTCAAAGGCGACGTGCACGACATCGGCAAGAACATCGTGACGGTGGTTTTGCAGTGCAACAACTTCGAAGTCGTCAACATGGGCGTGATGGTGCCCTGCCACGAAATCCTCGCGCGCGCCAAGGTCGAGGGCGCCGACATCGTCGGCCTCTCGGGCCTGATCACGCCGAGCCTGGAAGAGATGCAGTACGTGGCCGCTGAGATGCAGAAGGACGACCATTTCCGCATCAGGAAGATTCCGTTGCTCATTGGTGGCGCCACCACCAGCCGCGTGCACACGGCGGTCAAGATCTCGCCGCACTACGAGGGCCCGGTGGTTTATGTGCCCGATGCATCCCGCAGCGTGAGCGTGGCGCAAAGCCTGTTGTCCGACCAGGCCGCCAAATACATCGACGAGCTCTACACCGACTACGACAAGGTGCGCACGCAGCACGCCAACAAGAAGCAGGTGCCGATGTGGCCGCTGGCCAAGGCGCGCGCCAACGCCACGGCGATGGACTGGGCGCACTACACACCGCCCGTGCCCAAGTTCATTGGCCGCCGTATCTTCAAGAACTTCGATCTCGCCGACCTGGCGCAGTACATCGACTGGGGCCCCTTCTTCCAGACCTGGGACCTGGCCGGTCCGTTTCCAGCCATCCTGAAGGACGAAGTGGTCGGCACCGAGGCCGTGCGTGTCTATGCCGACGCCCAGCGCATGCTCAAGCGCCTGATTGAGGGCCGCTGGCTGACTGCCAATGGTGTGATGGCGCTGTACCCCGCCAACAGCGTGGGCGACGACATTGAAATCTACACCGACGAGACGCGCAGCGAAGTGGCCATGACCTGGTATGGCCTGCGGCAACAGACTGAAAAAACAGCCGTTGACGGCGTGATGCGCCCCAGCCGCTGCCTGGCTGACTTCGTGGCGCCCAAGGTGCTTGCTCCTGATTTGATAGCTGCTCGCGCTCATTCAACGGGGGCTACAGGCCAAAATGCCTCAAAAATCGCAGACTACATCGGTCTTTTTGCCGTCACGGCCGGAATAGGCGCCGAGAAAAAGGAAAAGTACTTCCTCGACGACCACGACGACTATTCGTCCATCATGCTCAAGGCGCTGGCCGACCGGCTGGCCGAAGCTTTCGCTGAAGGCTTGCACCAGCGTGTCCGCAAGGACTTGTGGGGCTATGTACCGACCGAGTCCCTGGACAGCGAAGCGCTGATCTCCGAGAAATACCAGGGCATACGTCCGGCCCCCGGCTATCCTGCCTGCCCTGACCACAGCGTCAAGAAAGACATGTTCGAGCTCCTCAAGGCTGAAGAGGTCGGCATGGCCTTGACTGAAAGCCTGGCCATGACTCCGGCGGCCAGTGTGAGCGGCTTTTACCTGAGCCATCCGCAAAGCGCGTATTTCAACGTTGGCAAGATTGGCGATGACCAGCTGCAAGACCTGGCCCAGCGGCGCGGGCTGAAGGCGCAGGAACTGCAGCGCCTGCTTGCGCCGAATCTTTAGCAAGCGCCACACCCGCGAGGGCCCAGGCTCTCGGTGCGGGCGGCGACCCTCTTTGGCGCCTTTACCGCCCCTTTACCGAACCATCGCGGGCGTTTACAAAAAAACACCGCGAATTGCCCGGCCGTGTGTACTTTCCAGCTGTCGGCGCGTTGAAGGTCATGAAGGGTCCGCGTCTGACGCACTGCACGCCGGTCATAACGGCTTTGTGCCGGACCTGAAATTCGCGAGAGCGGACTCAAAAATCGGTTTACCAGGAAGGGAAAATGTCATGAACACATCCATCGAAAATCTTCAACCGGGGCAACAAGCCTCGTCGGCCAGCAAACCTTTGTGGGCCGCCGTCGGCATACTGGGCGTGGCCGTGCTGGCCATGGGCGGCACCATGATTTACCAGATGCGCAACCCTGTCACGGCAAGCCCCGTGGCGCTGGCTGCACCGCAGGCGGCGCCCCAAGTGGCCCCACCCCTGGCCGCCGCCAGCAATGCGGCTGACGATCTGGCCGAAAAGCCGGTGGCTGCACCTGCCAAACCCGCGCCCGTGCCGGTCAAGAAGGTGGTCAAGCCGACACCCAAACCTGCGCCCGCCCCGAGTTATGCGGGTGTCTCGCCCGCGCCGGCGCCATACCCCGCTCCTTACCCGACGCCGGTGGCTGCGGCACAGGTGTGCCATGTCTGTGGCGCGGTTGAATCGGTCACCCCCGTCGAGCGCTCGACCAAACCACCAGGCGTTGGCGTCGGCACGGTCGCCGGTGGTGTGCTGGGCGCGGTGCTGGGTAACCAGGTCGGCCATGGTAACGGCCGCACGGCTGCCACCATTCTGGGCGCGGTCGGCGGTGGTTTCGCGGGCAATGCCATCGAGGGGCATGTGCGCAAGGAAACGGTTTACCAGGTCGGCGTGCGCATGGAAGACGGTTCGCAGCGTATGGTGGAAGTGGCCCGTGCTCCCAGCGTTGGCAGCCGTGTGACGGTGGAAGGTTCCACACTGCGGACCCAGGACGGCGCCAGCTACGGTCCGAAGCCGCCGCCGGCCCCGGTCGTTCAGCAACAGCCTGAATACAACAACCGCTGATCAAGGCGCCTTGCCGGCAGCGCCTGTGAACGCCTGCCTGGCGACTCCGACGGGCCAGGTCCGAATCTTGTCAGGTCAAGATGACGATTGAGGTGAGGCCGATCCTCTGGGAAGATGAATCCTGAAGGTGCTGCCGTTTTCCGACGAAGACACCTCGGCCGACCCGCGATGAATTTCGGCGACCCACATGACCAGGTAAAGCCCCAGGCCCGATCCTGAAACGCCGCTTTGGTTTTCCAGGCGCACGAACTTCTCAAATATCCGTTGCTGAGATTCGGGGGCAATGCCCGGGCCCGTGTCGATGACTTCAATCGACAGCGTGTCATCTGCAGCAAGCACCCGCAGCACGATGCCGCTTCCGGGCGGTGAATACTTGGCGGCATTGTCGACAAGGTTGCCCACGGCGATGCTGATCAGCTTCCAGTCCGCCATCAGGTCAGCCCCTGCCGCTGCCGGCTCAAACCGGATGACGCGGCCGTGCCGATCCGACAGGGTCACCGCCAGATCGCGGCAAAAAGCGTTCAGGTCACCGCGTCGGGTCTGCACCGCCTTCAGGCCCATGGCCAGGCGATCTTCATCGAGCAGGTCTGTGATCAGAAGCGAAAGCCGGTTGACGGCGCCCATGATTTTGTCCAGCCGCGGTTTCCATTCCTGTTGCTTTGCCTGCGTCAGGATGGCGAGCATCTGGGTGGTGTTGCCAATCACCGCCAGCGGCCGGCGCACTTCGTGGGCCATGGTGTACAACAGGTTGGCCTGGGTGGCGCGCAGTTTTTTCTCGCGGTCAAGCGCAACGGTCAAAATCTTTTGGGCATCCAGCAACTGCTGCGTGCGTTGCTCCACTGCGTTGGTAAGGGTGTTCTGGTTCTGCTGGACGGCGTGTGCCATGGTGCGAAAACGCGTCTTCAACGCCATGATTTCCCCACCGCCTTCCTCGTCCGGCTCAGGGATGAATTCGCTGTCTTCAATGCGCGTGGCGGAAGCGGCCAGGTTGCCCACAGGACGCAGCACAAGCTTGTGCAGCGAGTACGCGAGGATGGTGAGAATGCTCGCAATCGAGAGGAGGGAGAGCCCAAGTATTTGCAGAAAATCGCGCTGCGGCAGCAACACGCCCAGGTCCAGCAGGGTGACGTCGTACCAGCCGAGTTCGGGCAAGGCCGCCACAGCGGCAAGGTATTTTTTCCCCGCAAAACGCACGAACCGCGTCTCCACGCCCGACGGCTCATTCTGCAATTCATGAATGGTGGAGCGAATCCAGTTTCTGTCTGCGGGCCTGCTCAGCAAACGATCCACCGAACTTTGCTCCGCCGCAGAGTTGGCCACACTGGCAAAATTGATGTGATTGATGTCACGGGAGATCTGGATTGCCGCATCCTGGTTGATCAGGAAGTTGCTGATGCCAGGCTGCGAAGTATCGGCCACGCGGTTGATGAACTGGTCCAGATCCAGCCCGGTGCCAATCGTGCCCAAAATGGTGTCGCCGTCGCGCAGCGGCACATTGATCCAGACTTTGGAAACCCCGAGGGTTTTGTCTTCATCAACATGGAGCAGGACATCCTGGTTCTTTTTCAGCGCTGCATAAAACCAGGCGTGTGCAGGGTCAGAGGGATTCAGCGGGTAGCTTCCCCTTGCCTGCTTTCCCCGCGGTTCGTAAAAATAGTAGTTCCCTGAACGGGCCACCGCGACGGTGTAGCTTTGGCTGTGGAGGTTGAGGCGGAACTGCTCCAGCACGGCCTGTGCGGCTTCATACAAAACGGGATTTTTTTCGTCTTGCGCCCATGCCTTGATGGTGGGGCTTTGTGCCATCTGGCGGGCCAGCGCGACGTCGCTGATAAGCGGCTGCAGGGTGCGTGTCTTGTCATAAAGCACCTGCTTTTCGGCAAAACGCGCACCGAGCCGCTCAACCAGGCGCTCGGCAGCGTTGTAAAACGCTACCCAGATCACCAGGAGAAAGAAAAGCGAAACGGAACCGACGATCAGAAAAAACCTGCTTTGCAGATTCATCCCGCCGACAAACGATCTCAGGCGTTGAAATGACTTGGGTAAAGTGGGTGGCAACGTTACTTTCAGGCAGACGACTTATGGCCCGCATTATCGTGGTGGAAGATGACCTCGAGCAACAAGAGGAATTGCTCTCCTTTTTGTCCCACTCAGGGCACGCGGTTTTGGGGGCCAGTAGCCGCGCGCAGCTCCTGGATACCCTGCGCCGCTTTACGCCCGACATCGTGTTGCTGGACTACAACCTTGGCAGCGATACCGAAAACGGTGCGTCACTGACCCGTGAACTGCGGGAGAGATACGGGCCGTCCATCGGCCTGGTGATGGTGACCGCCCGCGGCATGGCCGCTGATCGCGTGGAATGCCGGCGCGCCGGTGCGGACGATTACCTGGTCAAGCCCATCAATTTTTCCGAACTGCAGGTCTTGATCGACAACCTTCGCCTGCGGCTTGCGCCTGGAGGGCGGGAGCAGGCCTGGCGGCTTCTTGTTGCGCAATCCCAACTGGATATTCAAGAACACGGCTCCGTCTCCCTGACGAGATGGGAGCTGGTGGTACTGGGCGCTATCGCCCGGTCGGCCGACCAGCAGGTCAGTCGCGAAGCCCTGATCGAGGCCATTGGGAAGAACCCAGCCGCCTACGACCCCCGAGCGCTGGAAGCGGGAATCAGCCGCCTACGACGCAAGTTGCCCGTCCTGCAAGACGGCCGGGCACCGCTGCAAGCCGTCTGGGGGCACGGTTACAAGTTGATGCACCTCTTGGTGGTCGTGCGTTAAATAGTTCCCACTTTGTTTCCAGAAGCCGACAAATATCAGCATTTGTCAGTACAGCCTAGCGCCATCTAGTTACTCTCCACACAGTTTGAAACCGGCACGTTGTCTGACGTGAGACCTGCCGAGTGACGCTGTGTTCTTTTTATGCAGCGTTGACTCGGTGCTCACGGACCGCCTGCCGGCCTGGTTCCCAAGCATTCAGAGAGTCGATCTGCCTATGTTGTTCTCAAAATTTCTGGCGAAAGCCGCTGCCAGCTCGCTGTTTCGTGTTGCAGCCTTTGGGCTGGCTACCGGGCTGATGCCCGCCGCGGCCTTTGCCCTGACGGCGTCCGTCACTGCCATCATTGCGCCGGCCGGGATGTATCCCGGCGAGACAGCCACGTTGCGGATTACCTTGTCCAACAGCGATGCCGGCGCAGCCACGAATGTGGCGTTCAACAACACCCTTCCGGGGGTTTTGCCCAACGGCCTTAGCGTGGCTTCGGCAGCGACCAACGGTTGCGGCGGTGCCTTTACGACCACCCCCGGCACACAGGGGCTGACCCTGACCGGCGGGACCATACCTGCCGCTTCGGGGGGTATCGACGGCCAGTGCGTCATTGACATTCCCGTCACGGCCGGCACGTCGACGGGCAACGCAACCTCTTACGCGTACCAGATCCTGAATGGCGCCGTTACCAGCAGCGTCGGCAGCAACAGCGGCGATGTGTCACAGACCTTTACGGTGCGGCAGCTGTTGCAGCCTCAAATTTCCAAGGCCTTCACAAGTAACAACCTGGTGCTTGGCGGTGCGTCGACGCCGCTGACCATCACGGTGAACAACCCAAATCCCGTCGCGATTTCGGGGTTCAGCATCACTGACGCCTTTCCCCAGCTTGGTGGCACCGCCATCATCAAGGTCGCAGCCGCACCCGGCGCGAACGCGACTTGTACCAGCGGGCCGGCACCGGCATTCAACCCCGCACCGGCCGCCGGCGCGACCAGCGTGACCGGAACCGGCGATTTGCCGGCGAGCGGCAGCTGCACCTTCGTGGTCAACGTAGAGGCGGCCCAGACCAATGGCCAGTACTCAACGGGTTCCCAGAACAACACCATCAATCGGAGCACCCAATTCACCAACGCGCTCGGGTTGCCCGCCCAGGCCAATGCGCAAGCTGGTGTGACGGTTGTGTCGCCGCTCAGCGTGGGCAAGATTTTTTCCAGCACGTCGCTTTCAAGCGGTTCGACCGGCACCCTTACCATCACGCTGAGCAATGGCGGCGGCACACCCCTGACCGTCGCCACCTTCGACGACAACCCGATCGATGGCATTGGCGGAGTCGACCCGGCCAAGGGGCTGACCGTCACGACGGCAACGACCGACTGTCCAGGTGGCAACGTTGCGAATATCAACAGCAACAAGGGTGTCAGGCTGACGGGTGGCGTTATCCCGGCCAATGGCAGTTGCACGGTAACGGTCAACTACAACGCGGCGGTTCAGACGACCGGCGTGCCCGTGACCTATACCAACACAATCCCTCAGGGCGCCGTGGATGTCGGAAACCCCGCCATCATCAGCCAAACGTTCTCCGCCACCATACTTGTGGCTGACGACCTGCGCGTGCTCAAGTCGGTACAGCCGTCGACTCCTGTGGCGCCGGGTAGCCCGATCCGGTACACGATTACCGTGCAAAACTTTGGTACGGGTCCCCTGACCAACGTGTCGGTCACCGACACCCTCACCAACGGCCAGACTTTCCTGACCGGCACCATCAACGGTTTCGATTACACGCCCACCGTGGCACCAGCTTGCGGCATCACGACGGGCAGTGTGGTTGGCAGTGCCGCACCGGTATTGACGATCGGCACATTGCCGGGCCGCGGCTCTGTCAGCACACCGGGCGCTTGCGTCATCACGATGTGGACGATGGCCTCCACCGCCACAGTGGCTTCGGCATCCAACACGATTGCCCCTGGTGGGGTTTGCTACAACTCGGGTGCGACCTGCAATGGCGGTGGCTCCAACTCCACGAATATCGGCACGAATGCGGCTGTTCTGGCCGCCAGCAAGGCGTTCGCCCAGTCGTCTCCGGGCGCCAGCGTTTTTGCCGAAGGCACCATTGTCCGGATGACGATCACGCTGACGAACAAGTCGGCGAATCCGCTGACCAACGTGTCGATCTCCGACACCCTGCAACTGGCAAACAGCGGCGGCGGCCAGCTTCGCCTCGCCAATCCGGCCAACGCGGCAAGCACCTGCGGCGCTCCGAGCATCACGGCGGTGGCGGGGGCCACTTCGGTGGGCATGAACGGCGGCACCGTTCCGGCTCGTGCCAACAACGGCCTGGGCGCGGACGGTACCTGTACCTTGCAGGCGGATGTCGTGGGGCCGGCCGGCGTTTATCCCAACACCGCGACGGTTGGCGGCACCGAAACCTACGGGAACGGCACTACACACACGCTGGTTCCGGTGTTGACCAATACCCCAAGCCTGACCTACACCTCCGCGCTGACCGCGAACAAGAGCTTCAATCCACCCAGCGTGTCCTCGGGCGGCAAATCCACGGTCACGGTTCAGCTCCTCAATTCGAGCGCGCTCGCGCTGACCAACGTCAGCGTGACCGACCCACTGCCTGCGGGCATGGTGCTGGCCACGCCGCCCAATGCGCAGACCACCTGCGCGGGAAGCACCTCCATCACGGCGGTTGCAGGCGCAAGCAGCGCAACGCTGACGGGCGCCAATGTGGCAGGCAGCGGTAATTGCGCGTTTCTGTTTGATGTGGTGGCAACAGGTGGGGCGAACTGGGTCAACAGCATTCCTCCCAACAATATCGTGGCCGATGGAGGCGTGCGAAATGTCAGCGCCGTTACCGGTACGCTGCTTTTCAGTGCGCCCACCGGCCTGTCGATCAGCAAAACCACCTCCATCAGTTCCCTGGCTTTTCCGGGCCAGGTGAGCCGACTGACCATCAATGTGTCCAACGGCACGCAGCCGGTGACCAATCTGCAACTGACCGACTACTTCACGGTAGGCGGTACTTCGGGTGCTGCTAACAATGGATGGGTGTTGACGCCTGACCCGGCGCCGACAACGACGTGCCCCGGCGGCGTGGTAACGGCTGCGGCAGGCGCGCGCCTGGTAAGCCTGACCGGCGTCAATCTTGCCGCGAACGCAACTTGCCAGGTATCGGTCAACGTGACTTCCGCGGTGACGGGTGGCAACACCAACACCATTCCGCCCGGCGCGATCATCACAGACCAGAATCTGACCAACGCCAATCCGGCGACGACCAGCCTGGCGATCAGCACGAATATCGGCATCGTCAAGCAGTTCACGCCCAATGTGGTGAAGCCGGGCACCCGCTCGCGCCTGCGAATCACCTTCTATAACCCGCTGTCCCAACCGGTCAGCAGCCTTGCGGTGACCGACACCCTGCCAGCGGGCGTGACGATCCCTAGCGGCGCCAACCCGACGACGACGTGCCAGGGCGCGACCATTTCCTCAACGGCCAACACCGTGCAGCTTTCCGGCGGAACCATTGTCGCGGCAAGCGGAAATACGCCAGCGACCTGCCAGGCGGAAATTGACGTCTTCGTGGCCGCGCAAGGTGACTATGTCAACACCATCCCGGTCAATGCACTGACAGCCATGGCCGGCGGCAATGCCCTGGCCAATACCCAGCCGACCAGCGACACGCTGCGCGCGCGGTCCCCGGTCGTGGTGCACAAGGCTTTCAGCAGCCGTACGCTTGATGCAGGCAATCCGGTCGGATTCACAACCGGGTCCGATACCAAGGCGCCCGGCGCGGCGGCGGTTTTGACGATTCGTTTCGACAACCCGAACAACACGCAGCTCACCGGCACGACCTTGACGGATAGCTTGCCTGCAGGGATGGTCGTTGCGCCTACGCCGGCCGCAGCGACAACCTGCACTGCGGGTACGGTGGTCGCCGCGGCGTCCACAACCAGCGTTCGCTTGACGGGCGCCACACTGGCGGCCAACGGGTTCTGTACGGTCACGGTCAATGTGCTGAGCAACATCTCGGGTGTGTACACCAACACGATTCCCAATGGCAGCATCGCCACCACGGAAGGCGTGACCAATGAGGAGCCCACCAGCGCGCAACTGATCACTTCAACGCCGCCGACCGTCGGCAAACAGTTCGCCCCTGCGGTGATTCCGCCAACGGGTGTCTCGCGCCTGAGCATCGTCCTCGGCAACGGAAACGCCGCTGCGATGACGCTGAGCGCAAACTTTGACGACATCCTGCCAACGGCGCCCGGCCAGATCAGCCTGACGGCGACTCCCGGCATGACAACCACCTGCGTGGGCACGGTGGTGGCTGCGGCGAATGCCACCACCGTGAGACTTAACAGCGGCGGCACCGTCCCTGCGGGCGGCTGCACGATTGATGTCAATGTGACGGGGCTGACGCCAGGTGTGCACACCAACAACATTCCAGCCGGCGCCCTGCAAACCAACCTGGGCAACAACCAGGCGCCCGCCAACGCGACCCTGACGATCAGCACCCTTGGCTACATATCGGGCAAGGTTTTCAAGGACAACAATGTTGCGCCAAATGGAACTTTCCAGAGCGGCACCGACACGCCCATTGCCGGCGTCGGCATTGAATTGCGCAACGGCCCGAACTGCAGCGGCGCGTTGCAAGCCACCGGTACCACCGACGCGTTGGGCAACTACCTGTTCTCGGCCCTCGCGGCCGGCAGTTATTCGGTCTGCCAGACTGCACAGCCCGCTGGAACGACCAACGGCATCACGACAGCCGGCACCATCAGCAGCATCAATGGAAGCGCGGGCTCGGCCGGTGTGGCGAACAATCCCACGGCAACGACCAGCCAGATCACGAACATCACCCTCAATGCCAATGGCGGCGGCGAAGTTTCGGGCTCCGTGAACAACAACTTCGCTGAAGTCGCGCCTTCCACGATTTCGGGCAAGGTCTTCAAGGACCAGAACAACAACGGCGCCCAGGATGGCGCAGATGACCCGCTCGCCGGTGTCACCGTGGAGCTGCGAGACGGCGCCAATGTGTTGGTCGCCACCACAGTTACCGATGCGGCGGGCAACTATTCTTTTGCGAACCTGTTGCCCGGGACTTACAGCGTGGTGGAGCCTACACAACCTGTGGGCACCTCCAACGGCATTACCACTGCAGGCGCTGTTCCCAACGGAGGAACCGCTGGAACCGCCACCACGCCAGCCGTGACGCCGAGCCGGATCAGCAGCATCGTGTTGCCTCCCAACACGGTTTCTACAGGCAACAACTTTGCTGAAGTGCCCAACGGCGGCACCATCTCCGGCAAGGTCTTCCTGGACTATGACAACAGCGGTGCGATGAATGGCAGCGACCACGGCATTGACGGACAGACGATCAACCTGACGGGCACGGACGTCAACGGGTTGGCTGTTTCCAAGTCCACGGTCACATTGGCCGACGGCACCTACAGCTTCACTGGGTTGGCCCAGGGGACCTACACCGTCACGCAGCCGCTGCCGCAGGCGGTAGGCACGACCAATGGCAAAACCATTGCCGGAAGCACCGGTGGGGTGGCGACCACGCCAGCCGCTCCGGTGTCCGTGATCTCGGCGATTCCGCTCGCCAGCGCAAATGCCGTGTCGGCCGACAACAATTTCGCCGAGATTCCGGGCAACGCGCCCGATCTCGCGATCGCAAAAACACACTCGCCGACCAGCTTTGCGCAAGGCTCCAGCACCGGCTTCTACAGCATCACTGTTTCCAATGTTGGCGCAGCCGCGACGTCGGGAACGGTGACGGTGGTTGACACCTTGCCCGCGGGCATGACGGTGGCTGCTGTCAATGGTGGCGCCACGTGGTCGTGCACCAACACGGCAACAACGATGACCTGCAACACCAACAGTGTGATCGCCTCCGGCGCACAGGCTCAGCTCATCACCGTGCGCGTCGCGGTTGCCGCCGGCTTGTCCGGCCAGGTTCTGGTGAATACGGCCGTGGTGTCGGGCGGCAACGAGCCGAGCGGATTCACGGGCAACAACACCGCGACCGACCCCACCGTGATTTCCGACGTGGCGGCGGTGCAAGGCACGGTGTGGCGCGACCTCAACCATGACCGCATCCGCGATCCGGGCGAGTCGTTGGTGCCCGGCTGGATTGTTGAGCTGACATTGGGCGGCGTGGTCGTGGGCACCACCACCTCTGATGCGAATGGCGCTTACAGCTTCCCGAGTGTTGCACCGGGCTCGGGTTACCAGATCCGTTTCCGTGAACCCACAAGTGGCCGCATCTATGGACGTCCGGTGCCCAACGAAACCGGATTGCCCTACACCAATGGGCAGATCAATTCGACGTCCAACCCTGCCGGTGCCAACAACACCGACGGTACGTTGAAAGGACTTACGCTGACCGCGGGTACCACGACCGTATCCCAGAGCTTGCCGCTGGATCCGAGCGGTGTGATCTACGACGCTGTCAGCCGTCAGCCTGTACCCAACGCCATCGTCACGCTTTCGGCGCCTGGTCTGACGGCAGCCGACGTGATTGGCGGCAGCCTGACGCAGACGACCGGACCCGACGGTTCCTACCAGTTCCTGCTGCTGGGCGGCGCGCCGACCGGCGCCACGCTCTACACGCTGACGGTGACGTCGCCGCCCGGCTACCTGCCAGGCCCATCGGCGATCATTCCTGCCTGTACCGCCACCCTGGGTGTGGGCCTGGCTCCGCCAAGCCCTGACCCGGCACTGGTGCAGAACAGCAACTTCGCACCTGGTACGGGCGTGCCACTGCACAACCCTGCGGCCTGCCCCAACAGCACCCTTGCTCTGGCGGGTGGTGCGGCCACGACGCAGTACTTCTACACGTTTACGTTTGCCGCGGTGCCAGGTTCTGCCAATGTGCTGAACAACCACATACCACTGGATCCGGTGCTGGGCGGCGCAATCGCGATGACCAAGAGCACCCCGCTGGTCAATGTGGTGCGCGGTGACCTGGTGCCCTACACCATCACTGCCACCAACACGCTCAATGCGGTGCTGGGCAATATCAGTGTGGTGGACGTGATTCCGGCGGGCTTTCGTTACCGCACCGGCTCGGCGTCGCTCAATGGCGTTGCGCTGGAGCCCGTGGTGAGCGGTCGCAACCTGACATGGGCCAACCAGACATTTGCCGGCGGCGAACGCAAAACATGGCGCATGTTGCTGGTGGTCGGAAGCGGCGTGTCGGAAGGCACCTATGTCAACCAGGTTGCGGCGCGCAACGCGCTGGTCAACGCGCAGGTTTCCAACACAGCCACTGCGACGGTACGTGTGGTGCCTGACCCGACCTTTGACTGCTCCGACATCATTGGCAAGGTTTTTGACGACAAGAACGCCAACGGCTACCAGGACGAAGGCGAGCCTGGCATCGCGAACGTTCGCATCGCGACGGCGCGGGGCCTGCTGGTCACCAGCGACCATGACGGGCGCTTCCATGTGGCCTGCGCGGCCATCCCGAATGCGGACAGAGGCTCCAACTTTGTCATGAAGGTGGACGAAAGGACCTTGCCTTCGGGCTATCGCCTCACCACCGAAAACCCACGCGACGTTCGCGTCACGCGCGGCAAGATGGTGAAGCTCAATTTCGGTGCGACGGTTCACCGTGTGGTCCGTCTCGAACTTTCCGGCGCTGCGTTCGTGAACGACAGCACCGATCTGCAAGCCACCTACCTGGCCACGCTGGAGAAACTGCCTTCGCAATTGGCGGCTCGCCCTTCCGTTGTGCGCATCGCCTACCGCCGTGGCGGCGAGGCTGCAGGACTCGCGGAAAAACGTGTGTCGGCGGTCAGTGACAAGGTGCAGGCCCTGTGGGAGGCCAGACGGAAAAAGGAGCGTGCGGAAACAGACAGCGAACCCCTCCATCCCTTGATGATTGAAACCGAGCTGGAGTCGGCGAAATGAATTTCCGTACACATACCATTGCCGTTGCCGTCAGCATTCTTTGCACCGGCTTTTCCGCCGGAGCTGTTACTGAAATCAGTGGCAAGCGAATTGACAACGGCCGTGTCGACCTGTTCTCGGTCCCGCCTCCTACAGAGGTGCAGCCCGCCATCGCTTACCCGATGCCGTCGGGCGTGACGCGGGAAGAGGCGGCGGGCATGCGCAACCGCGCGGCGCAGGTTCCGCAGAGCACGGCGTCCGTCAGCAAGGCCTTGGAAGAAGCCGGCGGGCGGAGTCTTTTTGTGTCTGGGAAAGCTGATTTGACACCAGAAGCCCGAGCGTCCATCGAAGCGCTGGCAGCCGAGATACGCACCAAGGGCACGGCGGCTACGGGCATGCGCATTGCCGTGGTCGGGCACACAGACAACCAGCGCCTGGCACCCGAGACAAAACGTATTTTCAAGGACAACCAGGGTCTTTCCGAAGCGCGCGCGCTGGCGGTTGCGGCGTATCTGAAAAAGTTGCTCAATAACCCCGCCATCGTTTATTCGATGGAGGGTGCGGGTGAAACCAAGCCGCTTGCATCAAACGCCACGCCAGAGGGGATGACGCGAAACCGCCGTGTTGAGCTGCGCGTGTGGTTTGAAGCCGCAGCACCGGCGGCTGTGCCCGTCCCGCTGGCAGTTGCCAAGCCATGCACTCCCCAGTCGGTCGGGCAATCTACCGTGCCGTTTCGCATCACGATTGATGGCGAGCCGATCAATGCGTCCGAAATTCCCAATGAGGCAGACGGGCAGCGTTGCGCAGACGTTGCCCTGGAGAAGGCCGACATTCAGGTGCGCTACGACAGCCTGGCCATCGCGCCGGTGATGAACGCCTGGGCCACGCCCAACGCAGCCGTCAAGGGCGAGGCCGTGGAGTTTCGGGTCTGGTCGAACTACATCCCGTGGATCAAAAAAGTCGAGCTGCGGATTTTCCGTGCGGGCCAAAAGACACAGGAGCAACCGCTGGAGGTTGTGCCTATCGGTTGGTCGGGCCCGGTCAAATGGACGGTGCCGGCGACGACGGCCGACGATCAGGTGTTCTACCTGCTACGTGTGTATGACGCCCAGGGTCGTTTCGACGAAACCAGCCTGAAGTCACTGAATCTTCTGACGCGTGCGATGCCCGCAAACGAAGATGCGGAAAAGCTGGAGCGGGAGCGACTGACGGGCTATGGCGAAAACAGCCTCGCCCTGCGCAATATCCCGGTGACGGGCGGCACGGTCACTGTCAACGGCAGCAATCTCAAACCAGGCCAGCGCATCGAGGCGCTGGGGCTGGACCTGCCGATCGATGCGCAGGGCAAGTTTGCGATGAAGCAGATCATGCCCGCCGGCCCACAGTCGGTGGAAGTGACGCTGAAAGAATCCGACGGCCGCGCAAGCACCTTCCGGCGCAACCTGAACATTGCTGCTGACGACTGGTTTTACCTGGCACTAGGGGATTTGACGGTCGGAAAGAACAATGTCTCCGGGCCTGCGAAGCTGGTGACCGGTGACTTGAGTCACTACGAAGACAAGGTGTACGTCGATGGCCGCGCGGCTTTCTACCTGAAAGGAAAAATTAAGGGGGAATGGTTGCTGACGGCCTCGGCCGACACCCGTGAAGGCCCCATCGAGGACCTGTTCTCCAATTTCTCGAGCAAGGACCCCAAGTACCTCCTGCGCAGCATTGACCCCAACCTTTATTACCCTGTTTACGGGGATGACAGCACGACCGTGGACGATGCGCCGACGCAGGGCAAGTTTTTTGTCAAACTGCAAAAAGGCGACTCGCACGTCATGTGGGGTAATTTCCAGACCTCCTGGAGCGGAACAGAGCTCATGCAGTATTCGCGCGGCCTGTACGGCGCGCAACTGCGCTTCCGATCGGAAGACGCCACAACCTACGGCGAAAAGCAGACCCAGATCGATGCCTTTGCCGCTGATCCGGGGACACTGGCGTCGCGGGAAGAATTCCGCGGCACCGGAGGCTCCCTGTATTACCTGCGCCATCTGGACATCACGCAGGGTTCGGAACGGGTCTGGATCGAAGTCCGCGACAAGGACTCCGGCATGGTGATTGAGCGCCGGGAACTGGCTCCCGCGCAGGACTACGAAATCAACTACCTCCAGGGCCGCATTCTCTTGCAGTCGCCCCTGTCGGCCACCGGTAGTGGCGCCGGCCTGATCATGACGTCGGCGGTGGGGGGGCAACCGGTCTACCTCGTGACGACCTATGAGTTTGCGCCCGGGGTAACGGCCATCAACAATCTGTCGACCGGCATTCGCGCAAGCCAGTGGCTGAACGACCATGTGCAGCTGGGCGCCAGCAGCTATCACCAGGGTGAGACCGGGTCCAGCCAGACGCTCAAGGGCATTGACGGGACGCTTCGCTACAAGCCGGGCACCTGGCTGAAGTTTGAAGCAGCCCGCTCCAACGGCCCCGGCAACGGCACCCAAACCTCGCTGGACGGGGGCTTCGGGTTCAACACACTGAGCAACGGCGGCATTCAGTCCGCCGGCGCGGAACGCCTGGAAGGTTCGGTCGATCTCGCCGAAGTGACCGACACCATGAAGGGGAAAATCACCTCTTATGTTCAGAACAGAGACCGCGGCTACTCGGCCCCGGGGCAGATCGGGATTGGCGGTGAGGCTGTCCGGCAGGCGGGCGCCGCCGCCGATGTGGAGGTCGCGGCGGGCACGCGCGTGCTGGTCAAGGCAGACCAACGCGACGGGGATCTGCAGAACGGCCAGAACGCGGAAGTCGCTGTGCGGCAAACGCTCAACAGCGAATGGGAACTCGCCGTGGGTGTTCGCTCTGACGACCGTTCCAATGTCACGCCGAATGCGAGCGCCTTGCTGTCCCAGACCGGTTCTCGCACCGACGGGCAAGTGAGGGCGGACTACCGTCCGGACCGCACCGATGGCAAGCCCGGTGAAAAGGAAAACTGGGAAGCCTATGGTTATGTGCAGGGAACGCTGGCACGGGACGATACGCGCGATCCCAATAACCGTGTTGGCCTGGGCGGTGCGCTACAGGTCAGCGAACGGGTGAAGCTGAGCGGCGAGGCCTCAAGCGGCAGCATGGGTATAGGTGGCAAGCTGGGCGCCGACTACCGCATCTCTGACCGAAGCAACGCCTACCTCGCCTACACGATGGAAACGGAAAGCCCGGACGTCGCCTGGCGCGGCCGGCAGGGAACGCTCGTTTCCGGTGCCAGCACCCGTGTGTCTGATCAATTGCGTGTGTTCGGCGAAGGCCGAGCCGTCAACGGCGCCGGTCCGCAAAGCCTGACGCAGGCCTTCGGGATGGACTGGTCGCCCAATGACCGCTGGAACTGGGGCGCCAAGGTCGAGTTTGGAACGGTATCCGACCCGCTGGCGGGCGACCTCAAGCGCCGCGCGCTGGGTGGCTCGGTCGGCTACAAAAAAGACGGCCTGAAATACGGCGGCAATCTGGAGTGGCGCAACGACCGGAGCAATGTATCCGGCGAGCGCACCACCTGGCTGATGCGCAACACGGTCGGTATGCAGGTGGACCCCGCATGGCGCGTTTTGGGCAAGCTGAATGTCTCGCGTTCAAGCAACAGCCAGGGCGCATTTGTCGACGGCAACTACCATGAATTTGTGCTGGGTAGCGCTTATCGGCCGGTTGACAACGATCGCTGGAATACGCTGTTCAAGTACACGCATTTGAACAATGTGCCGACTTCGGGCCAGCTCACGCCTTCGGGCCAGGCAGCCGACTATGCACAGCGCAGCCAGGTATTTTCTGTCGACACGATTTACGACGTGAAGCCCTGGCTCTCCGTTGGCGCCAAATACGCGTTTCGCATTGGCGAGCTGAAAATGCCGGTGGCCGGCGGAGAGTGGTTTTCCAGCCGTGCTGATCTGTTGATCTTCCGTGCAGACCTGCACCTGGTCAAGGAATGGGACGCCCTGATTGAATGGCGTAACCTGCGCGCCACAGAGGCGCAGGATGCGAAGGCCGGTGCCTTGCTTGGCGTTTACCGCCACCTTGGCAAGGGCGTGAAAGTCGGGGTCGGCTACAACTTCACCAAGTACTCGGACGACCTCACGGACCTGTCTTACCGCAGCCGGGGCTGGTTTCTCAACGTGCTGGCTACCTATTGACCGGTACGCCTTTGCGTCCTGATGCAAGGGCCGCGGAGGATGGCGGCTTTGAACGCTCTCCAGCGCCGGGTTGACTTAACGCGACAACATGTCGCCAATCAACCCGCCGCCTTGAGGGATGCAGGGCACTGCACGGCTTGCGCTTCTGATGACAGTGGTTGTCTGCCTCAGGCAGCGCGTTGACCAGTTCGTCGGTAGCGCGTCACTTCAGACTGGCGAAGTTGCAGGGTCGGATTCGACCTGATTGTTTGCTGTTGGCATACGCACTGTCTGCGGTAGCCGTCTTTATCTGCCCGCCCTTCTTTCCTACGATGAGACACCGAACAACCGGAAGCTCTTCTCGTGCCCAACTCGCTTTACTACCTCTTCGACCCGCTGTGTGGCTGGTGCTACGGCGCCACCGCCGCCGTGTCCGCCTTGGCGGCCTCGCCCGAGGTTGAACTGCACCTGCTGCCCAGCGGCATGTTTTCGGGCGGAGGTGCCCGGCCAATGGACGATGCGCTTGCCTCATACGCCTGGGCCAACGACCAACGCATCGAACGGCTGACCGGCCAGCCCTTCACGGAGCTCTATCGCACGCAAGTGTTGGCCGACCGCCGGCAGGCATTCGACAGCGGCCCCGCGACGCTGGCTTTGACGGCCGTCGCGTTGACGGCGGCAAGTCATGAATTGCGGGCGCTCAAGTCGATCCAGCATGCACGCTACGTCGAAGGGCGCGACATCACGCAGCTGGAGACGCTGGCTAACCTGCTCGACGCCCTGAATCTTTCCGATGCGGCCACCCTCATGCGGACGCCGACGCCCGCGCTTTCCCAGGCCGTAGAGGCTCGCGTGAGCAAGGCAAGAGTCCTGCTGCAGGAGCTTGGCGGCCGCGGTGTACCTGCTTTCATTCATGAAGTGAACGGTACCCGCCAGCTGTTGGACGGCAGCACGGTGTATGCCGACCCGCAGGCATTCCTGGCTCAATTCTCCGCGGCGTAGCGGCGCGCCGCCGCGCTGTTTTCTTCAATTCGCCTCACTCCGATAACTCGCCCATCACCAAAGGAAAACCATGATGACCCGCAGAAATTTTGTTCAGACAGCCGCAGCCGCTGGTGCCGCAGCAATGACAGGCGCAAGTGCCGTCGCCCATGCCGAGGGGCCGCTGCAGTGGCGACACTTTCCGGCCAGCTCCGGCGGTTTTTTCCGCGCACCCGTACTGCTCTCCGGGGCGAAGGAAGCCATCCTGATCGATGGCGGTTTTTCGCTACCTGATGGCCGAACGGTCGCCGAAGCGATCAAGGCATCGGGCAAGACGCTCACCACCATTTACATCAGCCAGAGTGATCCGGACTATTATTTCAGCCTGGGTCCGATCAAGGCGGCGTTCCCCTCTGCCAAGGTCATCGCGGCCTCTGCCACCATCGATGCCATTCGGGGCAGTGTCGAGAAGAAGCTGGCCGTCTGGGGACCTCAACTCAAGGAGAACGGCCCACAGGCGGTGGCAGACATTGTGATGCCTGAAGCCTTTGACGGCCCGGCGTTGAGCCTGGAAGGTCATACCATTGAGATCGTGGCCGCCGACGGCATGGCCAACCGCCGATACCTCTGGGTGCCGTCGCTGCAAGCTGTGTTCGGCGGTGTGATGGTGTTCTCCGGCTTGCACGTCTGGACGGCCGATACCCCCACACCGCAGTCGCGTGCCGCCTGGATCAGGAACCTTGAGGCGATGGCCATGCGCAAGCCTGCGGTGGTTGTGCCGGGTCACATGGCCGAAGGTGGGCCCCTCGACGTTTCAGCCCTCAACTACACGCGCGATTACCTGCTTGCCTTCGAAGAGGAAGTGGCCAAGGCGGCCAACAGCGTCGCACTGATCGCCGCGATGAACAGGCGCTATCCGAATGCAGGCCTTGCGCCTGCGTTGGAGATAGGTGCCAAGGTGGCCAAAGGCGAGATGAAATGGGGCTGAGCACCATGCCGACCAACCTGGAGATTATCCGGGTGACCTACGAGGGCAGTTCCGAAGAGAACGGGAAGCATCTGCGCGCTGCGTTGGCGCCAGACGCGCACTGGACGGAGGCCGCCGGCTTCCCCTATGCAGGGACTTATGTCGGTCCCGAGCAGATCGTCGCTGGCGTCTTTCGCCGGTTGGCCACCGAATGGGAGGGCTACAGCGCGAAGCCGCACACCTATCTGGCTGACGGCGATCGTGTGGCAGTGTTCGGCCTGTACTCGGGCACATACCGCAAGACGGGCAAAGCCATGACGGCCAGTTTTGCCCATCTTTACCGGCTAAAGGACGGCAAGATCGCGAGCATGGAACAGTACGTCGACAGCCACCAGGTGCAGCAGGCCTTGAGGTAGAAGTGACGGTCCGCGAGGAGCAGGCGCGGACCTGCTCTTTAACTTACTGGCCCGGAGAATGACCCATGACTGAACTGCGGGATATCCTGGCGCTCATGAAGTCGGGGCGCTGGAACGAAGCCCACGACCTTGTGCAGCTTGATCACTCAGAACTTGCGGCATGGCTGCATGGGCTGCTGCACGTCCAGGAGGGTGACCTGGAAGACGCGGAGAATTGGTACAACCGCGCGGGCCGGCACTTTCGCAGTCGTGGAACCTTGGAAGAAGAGATGGCGCAACTGGAGGCATTGCTGCATGTTTGAGGCGATGTTTCAATCTTCACGCGGCGCAAATTACTGCGGGCCGGCAGTGGCATCGCGAGCGATCCGCTGCGCCAGCAAGTCAACAAAAGCCCGCACTTTGGCCGGACGAAACCGGGCCGACGGAAACACGGCATGAATGCCCCCCGAAGGCAGCTTCCAAGGTGAGAGGACGCGAATAAGGCGACCGGCAGCGATGTCGTCGGCCACGGCATAGTCGGGTAGCACCGACAATCCACCGCCCTGAAGAACCGCTTCGCGAACTGCCAGCGTTGCATCAAGAAAGAGCCTTGGTTGAAGCGCGACCTCGCTGTGTTCAAGGCTGCTCTTTGCAAAGCGCCAGCGAGCCGGCTCTCGCAACGCGGTATTGGCCACAAAGGGCAGTGCACCCATCTCACCGGGATGGGTCAGACGATCGGTCTGCGTGCGCCAAGCCGGCGCCGCCACCAGCATTTGCTCGAACGTACCGATCTGGCGCGCCTGCAGCTGTGAGTCGGTGAGCCAGCCCACGCGAATGGCCAGCTCGACCTGTCCGGCCGTCAGGTCAAGCGACTGGTCGCTCAGGACCGCATCCACGGTGCACTGAGGGTGGCGGCCCATGAAGTCCGCAATGGCCGGTACGACCACACTGATCCCATAGTCGAGGGGTGCGGTCAGCCGCAGCATGCCCGAGGGCTCCGCAGACACATCGCCGAGTTCATCAAAGGCTTCTCCCGCCTCGCGCAGGATGAGCGTGCAGCGCTGGTAGAAAGCCCTTCCGGCGTCAGTCGGGTGCACCTTGCGAGTCGTTCGGGTCAGCAGGGCGGTCCGGAAGTCCTCTTCCAGCCGCCGCACCTGTTGACTGACCACGGCCTTGGTGATTCCCAGCCTGTCGGCAGCCGCAGTGAACGAGCCGGTTTCCACGACCGCCGCAAAGTAGGCCAGCCGCTTCAGATTTGCAAGATTGACGCCGCCGCTGTCTCGTCCATCGTTTGCTTTTTGCATCTGCTCGTTCACTTCTTCAATATTTGTCTGTCAATGAATGGCCGCGCCTGAATGCTTCATTCGACTACGGATTACGCAACGAGATGCCGTCAAAGGTCAATGGGCTGCTTTGAGGGCGCGGCGGTACTGCACGGCTTCCGCCACATGGCTCATCTGCACGCTCTGGGCGCCGGCGAGGTCGGCAATCGTCCGGGCCACCTTCAGGCAGCGATGGATGCTGCGGCCGGACCAGCCCAGCCGCGCTGCCGCAGTGTTCAGAAACTTCGCCGCCGCGTCGTCCAGCTGGCATTGCGCGTCAATGGCCTGGCCTTCCAGTGCCTGGTTGGTGGTGCCTTGCCGGGCAATGGCACGCTCGCGCGCCGCGGCAACCCGGGCTCTGATGACGGTGGTTGATTCGCCGGGTGGCGCGTTGACCAGCTCGTCGGCGGCGAGTGCGCCCACTTCCACATGCAGATCGATCCGGTCCAGCAGCGGGCCGCTGAGCTTGCCCTGATAGCGCGACACCTGCTCCGACGAGCAGCGGCAGGCGCGCAGGTTGGAGCCCAGGTAGCCGCACGGGCATGGGTTCATGGCCGCAACCAGCTGAAAGCGCGCTGGAAACTCTGCGCGTTGGGCTGCCCGCGAGATGGTGATGGTGCCGGACTCCAGTGGCTCTCTCAGCGCTTCGAGCGCGGCCCTTGGAAATTCAGGCAATTCATCCAGGAACAGGACGCCGCGGTGTGCGAGGGAAATCTCGCCAGGCCGCGGCGGTGAGCCACCGCCCACCAACGCAACTGCGCTGGCGGTGTGGTGCGGCGCGCAGGTCGGGCGAATCGACCATTTGTCGAGCGTGAAACGGCCACCCAGTGATGCCACCGCGGCGCTTTCCAGCGCCTCGTCGGTGGTCATGGGCGGCAAAAGACCGGCAAAGCGCTGTGCCAGCATGGATTTTCCGGAGCCTGGAGCCCCCACCATCAGCAAGCTGTGCCCGCCGGTGGCCGCAATCTCCAGGGCGCGACGGGCGGCTGCCTGGCCTTTGACGTCGGCCAGGTCCGGGTAGGGAGACTGCCCCGAGGGAACAATCGGCGTTACGCGGGACCAGCCTTCCAGCGCCTCGATGGGCGTATCACCCGGTAAAAACTGCCTCACCACGTCCAGCAAATGGTGCGCCCGAAAGATTTCAGCGCCGGGGACCAGCGCCGCTTCCTGGGCACTGGTCTCGGGCAAGACCAGTTTTGGCAGCTTCTGTGCAGCCGCCCGGGCGGGGCCTGCCAAAGCCAGGCTCATGGCAAGCGCGCCCCGTATGGGCCGCAGCTCGCCGCCCAGCGATAACTCGCCGGCGAACTCATACCCTTCAAGTTTGCGCGCGTCGATCTGGCCGCTGGCTGCCAGGATGCCGAGTGCAATGGGCAGATCAAAGCGCCCTGAATCCTTGGGCAGGTCGGCAGGCGCCAGATTGACCGTGATCCGCTTGTTGGCAGGAAATTCGAGCCCGGTATTCTGGATGGCGGAGCGCACGCGTTCGCGCGCTTCCTTGACCTCGGTCTCCGCCAGCCCGACCAGCGTAAAACTGGGCAAGCCATTGGCCAGATGCACTTCCACCTGGACGGGCTTTGCTTCCAGGCCCAACAGGGCGCGGCTATGCACTAAAGACAAGCTCATTTTGAATTTTTCTCCCTCACCAGTGGCGCACCATCGAAACCGAGATCATCTCGCCTTGCAGGTGCATGTTGACCAGACGAGTATCGCCTAGCAATCAGGCGGGTGCGGGGTGCCTCGCGTTCCTATGTCCGGCCCTGCCTCGACAGCCGCAAATACAGCGGCAGTCTTTGCTCCGACGGTCAGCCATTCGTCCCCAAACGGGCGCGCTGCCGATGCGATGCACTAAAGATAAGCCTGAATGCGTTGTTGCAGCGTTGTGCGCCAAAATTGTGCATGTATGTGCCCTTTATTGGTGCGAAAAAAGACAAGAGCTGAGATCGCCGCGCAGGGTTCAGCGTCAGACTGGTGGCCGAGACAACGCATCTTTGGCACGTTACCTGCTAAGAACCTCACGCAAGTTGCCAACCTTCAGAGCTTTCACGGAAGCTCTTTTCAGCAATGACTCGTACAAAAGCCGGGTATTCCGGCTGAGGTGGTGGTGCTTGGCGCTGCTGCTCCCTATTCATCCCTGGAGGAAACCTGAAAATGAAACTCGTAACGGCCATCATCAAACCGTTCAAGCTGGACGAAGTGCGTGAAGCGCTCTCCGGCATTGGCGTGCAAGGCATTACCGTGACTGAAGTCAAGGGCTTCGGCCGCCAGAAAGGCCACACCGAACTGTACCGCGGTGCCGAGTATGTCGTCGACTTCCTGCCCAAGGTCAAGATCGAGGCAGCAGTTTCCGACGAGCTTGTGGATCGCGTGATTGAAGCGGTTGAGGGCGCTGCCCGCACCGGCAAGATCGGCGACGGCAAAGTGTTTGTTTACAACCTCGAGCAGGTCGTGCGCATCCGCACCGGTGAAACCGGCAAGGAAGCGCTGTAAGGCTCAACCCAACGAAGAGAACATAAACATGAAAAAACTACTTGCCTCCCTGGTATTGGGATTGAGCCTGCTGACGACTGGCGCCGTGATGGCCCAGGCCCCAGCAGCAACGCCTGCCGCTTCGGCTGCAGAAGCCAAACCGGCTGAAGCTGCTGCTTCCGCTGCCGCGCCTGCAGCAGCAGTCGCACCCGCCGCTGCTGCTGCAGCCTCTGCACCGGCTGCCGCCGCGCCAGCACCTGTTCCCAACAAGGGCGATACCGGCTGGATGATGGTTTCCACCATCCTGGTGATCCTGATGACGATTCCAGGCTTGGCCCTGTTCTACGGCGGCTTGGTGCGCAGCAAGAACATGCTGTCGGTCCTGATGCAGGTCATGGTGACGTTCTCGATGATCGTCGTGCTGTGGTTCATCTATGGCTACAGCCTGGCTTTCACCGAAGGCAATGCCTTCTTCGGCGGCTTTGACCGGCTCTTCATGAAGGGCATCTGGGACAACGTCGCGGGCACCTTCGCCAATGGTGCCACCTTCAGCAAGGGTGTCGTGATTCCCGAGATCGTGTTCGCCGCCTTCCAGGCCACGTTCGCCGGTATCACCTGCGCACTGATCGTCGGCGCCTTTGCCGAGCGCATCAAGTTCTCCGCCGTGCTGCTGTTCATGGTGATCTGGTTCACTTTCAGCTATGCACCGATGGCGCACATGGTGTGGTTCTGGATGGGCCCCGACGCTTACACCGGCAAGGAAGTGGTCGACGCGATGAACGGCAAGGCCGGCTACATCTGGCAGATGGGCGCGCTTGATTTCGCAGGCGGCACGGTGGTGCACATCAACGCCGCTGTAGCGGGCCTCGTCGGCGCCTACATGGTCGGCAAGCGTATCGGCTACGGCAAGGAAGCCATGGCGCCTCACAGCCTGACGCTGACCATGGTCGGTGCAGCACTGCTGTGGGTGGGCTGGTTCGGTTTCAACGCCGGCTCTGCACTCGAAGCCAACGGCTTCGCAGCCCTGGCCTTCGTCAATACGCTGGGTGCTACCGCAGCCGCTGTGCTGGCATGGTGTGTTGGTGAAGCGCTGATGCGCGGCAAGGCTTCCATGCTGGGTGCTGCATCCGGCGCGGTGGCAGGCCTGGTGGCCATCACCCCCGCTGCCGGCAACGTCGGCATCGGCGGCGGCCTCATCATCGGTCTGCTGGCTGGTTTTGCCGGCCTCTGGGGTGTGAACGGCCTGAAGAAGCTGCTCGGCGCGGACGATTCACTCGACGTGTTCGGCGTGCACGGTGTGTGCGGTATCCTCGGCGCGTTGCTGACGGGCGTTTTCAACTCGCCAGCCTTGGGTGGCCCGAGCGCTGTTGCCGACTGGACCACCGTGGCCATGGTGACGCCAGAGGCGTACTCCATCGCCGCCCAGGTCTGGATCCAGGCCAAGGCTGTGCTGATCACCGTTGTGTGGTCGGGTGTGGTGTCCTTCATTGCCTACAAGATTGTTGACCTGACCATCGGTCTGCGCGTCAGCGAAGAAGACGAACGCGAAGGTCTGGACATCACCTCGCACGGCGAGACTGCCTACAACCGTTAATCGTCAGGTAGTACGGGCTGCTTTAGGGCAGCCCCCCTGACAAAGAATCTCCTTTGGATGTTCAGCCCGCCGGTGCAAGCCGGTGGGCTGTTTTTTTTCTGCACGCGCTTGGAGCTCATTCGCCTTTGGGCGCCGGATTGCGTCTGGAGCGGCCGCGCCGGACCGCCGGTGCTAACCTTGGGCATTCTTTATCCTGCATTTCAAGGAACGCACCGCATGACCTGGCAAACCGTTGTCACAGAGCCCAGCGAACTGGGTGAATCCCCGTTCTGGCATCCCGACGAGCAAATGCTGTATTGGGTTGACATTCCGGGCCGGGCCATTCACCGGTGCAATGTCTTCATGGGCACGGTGCAAAGCTGGGCCATGCCGTCGGAGCCCGGCAGCATCGCGCCGGCCCGTACACAAGGCCAGGGCAGCGGGCTGGTGATTGCGTTGCGCGACGGCATTTACCGCGTCCGTGAGTGGGGCGCCGAGCTCCAGCAGATCATGGGGGCCGGCCACGACACAGCGACCACGCGCTTTAACGATGGCAAGGCCGACCCCCGCGGGCGCTTTTGGGCCGGCACGATGTACGAACCGCGGGACAAATCGGTTGCCGAACTTTTTTCCATCGACTGCCGCAACAGCCTGGTGCCTGCGGTGGAACGCAAGGCGGGCGGCGCCATCATTGCCAACGGCCTGGCCTGGTCACCGGACGCGGCAACCGTGTACTGGACGGATACCCCCACGCACACCACCCATGCCTGGGACTGGGATGCCGACAGCAACGCCATGGCGAACCGCCGCGTTTTCCACCAGTGGCCGGGCAAACCTACTGGCTGGCAGTTCGGCATGCCTGGTTATGGCGGCCGGCCCGACGGCGCCGCGGTGGATGTGCAGGGCAATTACTGGGTCGCCATGTTTGAAGGCGCGCGCCTGCTCAAGCTGTCGCCTTCGGGCGAACTGCTGGCCGACATCGCGGTGCCGGCGCAATGCCCGACCATGCCCTGCTTCGGCGGTGACGATCTGTGTACGCTCTACGTCACCACGGCGCGCTACAACCGGCCGGCGGCCGAGCTGCAGGCGTACCCCGAGTCCGGCGCCGTGTTTTCCATGCGGGTGGACGTGCCGGGCCTCCCGGTCAACTTCTTCGAGGACTGAAGCGCGAAGCTGATCCGCCCTGCTGCAAAAAAACGAACAGCCGGCATGCAAAAAGATCAAACACCCATCAAAGGGAGCCGCGTACCATCGCGCACATGGCTTTAGAAACTGATGTGATCGCTTCGATGGCGGCCCGCGTGCAAAGCGCCACGGCCGCCGGCACGCAACTGCGCATCCGCGGCGGCGGCAGCAAAGACTTCTACGGGCAGTCCCTCGAGGGTGACATCCTGGACATGACGGCATATGCCGGTATCGTCAGCTACGAGCCCAGCGAACTCGTCGTTACCGTGCGTGCCGGCACCCCGCTGGCCGATCTGGAGGCGCTGCTCGCCGCGCAAGGCCAATGCCTGCCGTTTGAACCGCCGCATTTCAGTGCTGCGGGCGCGCGGGCCACGGTGGGCGGCATGGTCGCCAGCGGCCTGAACGGCCCGGCCCGCACAAGCGTGGGCGCCGTGCGCGACTACATGCTGGGCGTGGTGCTGCTCAACGGCAAGGGCGAGCGGCTCGTCTTCGGCGGCCAGGTGATGAAAAACGTGGCCGGCTACGACGTCTCGCGACTGATGGCCGGCTCACTCGGCACGCTGGGGGTGTTGCTTGAGGTCTCGCTCAAAGTGCTACCCGTCGCGCCGATGGAGGCCACACTGGTCTTCGACATGGGTGAGGCCGCCGCCCTGCAACAACTCAACCGCTGGGGCGCCATGCCCCTGCCCGTCAATGCCTCCTGCTGGCGGGAAGGCCGCTTGTGGGTGCGCCTGCGCGGCGCGAAGGCCGCTGTGGCCGCAGCGCAAAAAACCATGGGCGGAGACGTTTTAGACGGCGACGCGGCCCGCCATTGGACTGCGTTGCGCGAGCAAGCCCAGCCCTTCTTTGCATTGCAAGGCGATGAGTCGCTGTGGCGGCTCAGCGTGCCCGACACCACAGCGCCGCTCAACCTCGGAGAAACGCTGGTGGAGTGGGGCGGCGCGCAGCGTTGGGTCAAGCGTCCCGATGGCGATGCGGCGCTCATTCGTGAAGCGGCTGCGCAAGCCTCAGGCCATGCCACCTTGTTCCGCTCGGCTCACAAATCCGTTCCGGTGTTTTCCGCGCTCAAGCCGCCGCTGGACCGCATCCACCGCGAACTCAAAAAACAATTCGACCCGGCGGGCGTGTTTAACCCGCGCCGCATGTACGCGGACTTTTAAGCCAGCCATGCAAACCCACCTCGCCCCTGAATTCAAAAACAGCCCCGACGGCCTGGAGGCCGAAGCCATTTTGCGCAAATGCGTGCACTGCGGCTTTTGCACGGCAACTTGCCCCACCTACCAGTTGCTGGGCGATGAGCTTGACGGCCCGCGCGGCCGCATCTACCTCATCAAGCAGGTGCTGGAAGGCGAAGCGCCCACGCGCAAAACCCAGCTACACCTGGATCGGTGCCTCACCTGTCGCAACTGTGAAAGCACTTGCCCGAGCGGTGTGGAGTATGGGCACCTGGTGGACATCGGCCGCAAGCTGGTGGATGAGCGCGTGCCGCGGCCGGTCGGCGAGAAAGCCTTGCGCTGGGCCCTGAAGGAAGGGCTGCCTTCGTCGTTGTTCGCCCCCGCCATGAAAGCCGGCCAGGCCGTACGCAGCCTGCTGCCTGCGGCCCTCAAAAACAAGGTGCCGCAAAAGCAGGATGCGGGCGCCTGGCCACAGCGCACCCATGCGCGCAAGATGCTCATGCTCGAAGGCTGCGTGCAGCCGGCCATGATGCCCAACATCAATGCCGCCACGGCGCGCGTGCTGGACGCGGCCGGCATACAAACCGTCGTCGCGCCCAAGGCTGGCTGCTGCGGCGCGGTGAAGTTTCACCTCAACGACCACGAAGGCGGCAAGGCCGAGATGCGGCGCAACATCGATGCCTGGTGGCCGCATGTGGAAAGCGCAGCGCAAAGTAACGGCGTCGAGGCCATCGTCATGAACGCTTCGGGCTGCGGCGTCACCGTCAAGGAATACGGCCACATGCTCAAGGACGACCCGGCCTATGCGGCCAAGGCGGCCCGCATCAGTGACCTCACACGCGACCTCAGCGAGCTGATGCCCGAGCTGATTGGCGAGCTGCAGGGCAAGGTCAGCGCCAAGGGCGGTGCCATGGTGTTTCACCCGCCTTGCACCCTGCAGCATGGCCAGCAGTTGCGCGGCGGTGTGGAGACGCTCATGCGTGCGCTGGGCTTCGACGTGAAGTTGGCGGCCAGCGAATCGCACCTGTGCTGCGGATCAGCGGGCACCTACTCCGTGCTGCAACCCGACATCGCCTACCAGCTGCGCGACCGCAAGCTCGCCAACCTGCAGGCCGCTGCACCGCAAGCCATCATCTCGGCCAACATCGGCTGCATCACGCACCTGCAAAGCGGCACGGCCACACCGGTGCGGCACTGGATAGAAGTGCTGGACGACGCGTTGCAACCCTAAGCGCAACATGAAGCGCGCGGCCAGCCTGGGCCGCAGAGCCGGCTCCGCCATGCGCCGACGCAGTACCTCTTATCCTCACCAGCAGGGGCCGCGGGCCCGGCTTAGCGGGACCGCAGGCGCAGCGCCCCCTCGGGGGGAAGCGCATCACGCGAAGCGGGAAGCGTGGGGGCCAAATCGTCTGCTGACACCACGCTGTCAGTAGCAGGTCCGCATCATCAAGGCTTCTTTCACGCAACAGGAGCTTTCCATGAAAAACGCCATCAGCTGGTTTGAAATCCCCAGTACCCAGCTCGACAAGGCACAGGCCTTTTATGAAACCGTGCTCGCCTGCACACTGCGCCGCGAGCCCATGGGCCCTTCCGAGGGAGCTGTGTTTCCCTACGAAGGCGACGGCGATAACGCCGGCGTGGGCGGCGCCCTGATGGCGGGCCCCACCGCGCCAGCGCCAGCGGCAGGCGGCACACTGGTCTATCTGGATGCCTCGCCTTCGCTCGATGCAGCGCTGGCGCGCGTGGTCCAGGCCGGCGGCAAGATTGCTCTGTCCAGGCAGGCCTTGCCGCCTGGCATGGGCTTTTTTGCCCACATCACCGACCTGGACGGCAACCGCGTCGGCCTGCACGCGCTGAGCTGAGCTGAACGGCAGGGGATGACGTATGACGAAGAACTGGATTGCGGTGGCAAGCGCAGAGCATGCCCGGCGGGGCCGGGACAGCAAGCCGGGATTCATGCAGGGTTGCCACGGCAAATGCGCACCGCTCAAGCGCCTGCAGCCCGGCGACCGCATCGCCTACTACTCGCCGTCGCTCGCTTTCGGCGGGCAGGACAAGTTGCAGAAGTTCGTCTCGCTGGGTGTGGTGCGTGAGGGTGAGCCTTATGCCTTTGACATGGGTGGCGGCTTCGTGCCGTTTCGCCGTGACGTCGCTTATGTCCGTGCGCAGGAGGCGCCTATTTCGCCCTTGCTCGACGCGTTTGATTTTGTCGAAGACCGTCAGCGCTGGGGCTACAAGTTTCGCTTCGGCCTCTTCGAGGTCAGCGAGCATGACATCCTGCTGATTGCCCGCGCGATGCGCGCAGACCTGGCGGCGCTGTCGCTGGCCGGCGACCCGGTCTTGGCTGCCGGGAAGACAAGGCCGTTTGACGCAGCCGCTCCACGCCGACAAATGCTATTGATTTGATAGCTGCTTGCGTAGGTTTGTATTGGGCTGGGGCTGATATTGCTTAAACTCCGGTTGCCGCAGATACGTGTGAAGCTCCGGACGGACCTGCGGTACAGCTCAGTTACAGTGGATCGCCGTCATGGCATGGGATGACACGCGCGGCACGCGTGCCGCCCTTGTCGTTCCTGCCGCGGCTTTGCCGCTCTTATCCACCATCCAGCCATGCGCCGTGCAGACCGCCTTTTCCAACTCGTCCAGCTGATACGCGGCCGCCGGCTTAGCACGGCGAAATTCCTGGCCAAGCGGCTGGAGGTATCCGAGCGCACGATTTACCGCGATGTGGCCGACCTGCAGCACCAGGGCGTGCCGGTCGAAGGCGAAGCGGGTGTGGGGTATCGGCTCGGGTCGGGCTTTGACTTGCCACCGCTGATGTTTACGCAAGCGGAGGCCAACGCACTGGCCGCGTCGGTGCGGCTGGCCCAGGCCTGGCTGGACCCGGCCATGGCCGAGAGCGCGGAGACGGCCTGGAGCAAGATTTTTTCCGTATTGCCGCCAGCGGGGCGCACGGCGGCAGAGAACGTGCCGCTGTTTGCCGTGGTGATGAACCCCGATGAGGCAACGCAGCAAACGCTTCAGCGCTTGCGCGAGGCGGTGCATGCGCGCCGCAAGCTCGAGCTGCGTTACCGCGATGCCCAAGAGCGGGAAAGCCGCCGCGTGCTGTGGCCGCTGGGCTGCTTTTATTGGGGCAGTGTCTGGACGCTGGGAGCCTGGTGCGAAAGCCGGCAGGACTTTCGCAGCTTTCGCGTGGACCGCATGGCGGCGGTCAGCGTGCTGGATGAGCAGGTGGACCATGTGCCCGGCCGCACGCTGGCCGATTTTCTGCGGGCCGTCAAAGCAAAGTAAGCACAAGTTGCTATCGAATTAATAGCTGGTGGCGCACGTTCGACCTGCGCTACAGCCTCTTTTTGCCTTAAAAATCAGGCGGCAAGCGCCGCTTCAATATCTTTCGCAAGATCGGCCGGTTTGTCGGTGGGCGCATAACGCCGGATCACCTGGCCGTCCTTGCCGACCAGGAATTTGGTGAAGTTCCATTTGATGGACTTGCTGCCCAGCAGACCTGGTGCTTCGGCCGAAAGCCATTGGTACAGCGGGTGCGCATCGGCGCCGTTGACCTTGATCTTCGACATCATCGGAAAGCTCACGCCATAGTTGACCTGGCAGAACTGCTCAATTTCGCCGTCCTGTCCCGGGTCCTGGGAGCCAAACTGGTTGCACGGAAATCCCAGTACCGCCAGCCCTTTGCCTGCGTAAGCCTTGTGCAGCTCTTCCAGCCCGCCAAACTGCGGCGTGAAGCCGCAGGCGCTGGCGGTGTTGACGATCAGCAGCACCTTGCCGCGGAATTCGGACAGCGGGATGTCCTTGCCGTTGATCTGGCGTGCCTCGAAGTCGTAGACGGTGGAAGTGCTCATGGTGTCTCCTGTATTGCAGCGTGGATTCAGTGCGATTTTGCGCCTTCCGGCCCTTCGGCGGAGGCAGACGGCGACAAAGCCGCCAGAACCGCGGCCAGCACGATCAGGCTGCCGCCCGCCAGGATGCGCGGCGTGATGTCTGCGGCACCCAGCGCCGCGGCCGACAGGCTGGCAAACAGGATCTCGGTGAGCATGACGATGGAGGTTGTGCTGCTGGGCAGGCGCGCCGCCCCGTACTGCAAGCCCGCATTGCTGGCCATGAAGCCGACGCTGAGTGCCAGCACCACCGGGATGCCGGCCATCGCCAGCGCGGGCGCGGGCACCAGTGTCTGCGACATGCCCAGCAGCGCAGCGGCCGCAGCCATCAGCCCGCTGCCGCCGAACATGGCCAGCATGCGGGACTCGCTGGGTGTGTGCCGGTACTTGCGCAGCACGGCGTTGGTCACGGCAAAGCTGAAGCCGCCCATGATGGACAGCCAGTCGGCCCAGCCCTGGGGCACCGGCCAGGGTGAATCCGGTGACTTCAGCACAATCAGCACACCGGCCATGGCCAGCACCAGACGCAGCAGCGAAGCCGCTGAGGGCTTTTCGCCCAGCATGACCCAGGCCACCAGCACGGCCCAGGCGGGCATCAGGTAAAACAGCAGCACGACGCGCACCACGTCGCCGACGGTCACGGCCCAGTTGAAGCCGACATTGGTGAGGCCTGACGCGGCCGCCAGAAACCAGAGTTCGGGATGGGCAAAAAAGCCGCGCCAGGCCCGCGGCCGGACCAGCGTCAGCCCTATCACCACGATGAGGTAAACGAGGGCGGTGGCCCACAGCGGGTGCAGGCCATGGCCCTGCAGCTGGCGGAACGGCCACCAGGAGCAACCCCAGATAAAGGCATTGAGGACCAGGGCCGCAGCGGCCCCGGCGCCGTGGCGCTGCAAAGCGCTTGATTCACCCTGCGCCAATGGGGCGGGAGACGGAGACGGCCCCGCGTGGCTTGCCTTGTCGCGCGCCGGCATCAGTGTGATTGGTCGCTGCGGGCGATGTTCAGCAGGTGATCAACCTGCTCCTTGTGCTTGATGCAATTGCTTTTGTGCCAGCGCTGGATCAGCCACATGAAGCCCGCCACCACCACCCCAAAAGCGGTGATGGCGCCGAAGGCCGACAGGCCCATGCCGGTGGAAAGGCTGTAGAACGCGCCCAGGCTCAGGATGCAGGCCTGCTCGTTGAAGTTTTGCACGGCGATCGA
This sequence comes from Polaromonas sp., assembly GCF_039932935.1. Taxonomy (GTDB): domain Bacteria; phylum Pseudomonadota; class Gammaproteobacteria; order Burkholderiales; family Burkholderiaceae_C; genus Polaromonas. Next base: position 18,038 of record NZ_JBDTPB010000007.1, on the reverse strand, counting down.
GCGGCCCGCACCCATGAGGTTGTGTCCGCGATGCTGCAGCAGCGCATTCATGGGCACCACCAGAAAGCCGCCCAGGCCGCCCAGCAGGATCAGGAAGGGCGCAGCCACCCAGACATTGCCGATGAAATTCATCAAAATGACCAGCACGCCCATGGCAATGCCCAGCGGCATCACGCTGGTGGCCTGGTCCAGCCGCATGCGCATGGAGGCCAGCACGGCGCCGACAGCGGTGCCGATGGCGACCACGCCGACGAGAGAAGAGGCCTGCGTGGTGCTGTAACCCAGTGCGGCGGCGCTCCAGGCCAGCACGATGTAGCGCAGGTTGCCTGACACGCCCCAGAACAGGGTCGTGGTGGACAGGGAAATCTGCCCCAGCTTGTCGCGCCACAGCGCCGAGTTGCAGTTCCAGAAGTCGGGCAGCAGCTCGAGCTTGTTGCGCGGCATGGGCCGCATTTCCACGCCGGTGTCGGGAATGCGGGTGTTGAACCAGGCTGCAATGATGTACAGCGCGATCAGCACCGAGATGGCCGCTTCGGGGGGGGTATCGATGCCGGTGTCAAACACGGGAAGATCAAAAGACAGCAGAAAGCGGGACACCGTGTGCCCGACCAGCTGGCCCCCCAACAACACGCCCAGAATGATGGACGAGATCGTCAACCCTTCAATCCAGCCATTGGCCTTGACCAGCTGCGACGCGGGCAACAGCTCGGTCAGGATGCCGTATTTGGCTGGGGAATACGCCGCCGCCCCGAGCCCGACGATGGCATAGGCCAGCAGCGGATGGGAGCCAAACAGCATCATCAGGCAGCCAATGACCTTGATGGCATTGCTGACGAACATGACGTTGCCCTTGGGGCGCGCATCGGCAAAAGCGCCCACGAAGGGCGCCAGAATCACATAAAACAACGCAAACATGGGCACCAGTGCCGCTGGCTGCCATTTGGGCGCGCCACTGGTCTTGAGCAGCTCCACGGCGGCGACAAACAAGGCGTTATCAGCCAGCGAGCTGAAAAACTGGGCCGCCATGATGGTGTAAAAACCGCGCTTCATTAAACTGTTGTGATCACTTCATCAATGCATCAGTGGATCTGATGCGGCAGGATATGGGTGAATGTCTCCAGACGATTCCGGTTTATAGCATGGGGGCCGGTGCCAGAATCCCTAAAGACCCTCGATATGCCCTAGCGAATCGTGCTGAGCCCCCGCCGCCGTCCCGCCGTCCCGCCGTCAACCAACCCTCATTGCGTCATGCCACGTCCCATTCTTGCCACCGTCCACACCGCAGCGCTCGCCCACAATCTGGCCCGTGCCCGCACCGCCGCACCCGATGCACGGGTCTGGGCGGTCGTCAAGGCCAATGCCTACGGCCACGGCATCGAGCGCGTCTTTGACGCGCTGCGCAGTGCCGACGGTTTTGCGCTGCTGGACCTGGCCGAGGCGCAGCGCCTGCGCGCGCTCGACTGGCGCGGCCCCATCTTGCTGCTGGAGGGGTGTTTTGACGCGCGCGACCTTGAGCTGTGCTCCCGCCTGGGTCTGTGGCACACCATTCATTGCAACGAGCAGATCGACATGCTGGCCGCCCACAAGACGCAGCTGCCGCATCGCGTGTTCCTCAAGATGAACTCGGGCATGAACCGGCTCGGGTTTATCCCCGAGCGTTACCGTGCCGCCTGGACGCGCCTGAACGCGCTGCCGCAGGTCGAGGAAATCACGCTGATGACCCACTTCTCCGATGCTGACGGCCCCAAGGGGATTGCCGCGGCGCTCCAGGCGTTTGACGCCGTGACCCACGACCTGCCGGGAGAGCGCACCCTGAGCAACAGCGCGGCCAGCCTGCGCCACGGCGATGTGCTGGCCGGCCGCTCTGACTGGGTACGGCCCGGCATCCTGGTGTACGGCAGCGCGCCTGACTTTCCCGAGCACAGCGCGGCAGCATGGGATTTACAGCCCACGATGACCCTGTCGTCCAAAATCATCGGCGTGCAAGAGCTCAAGGCCGGCGACACGGTGGGTTACGGCTCCAGCTTCACCGCCGACGGTCCGCTGCGCATCGGCATCGTGGCTTGCGGCTATGCCGACGGCTACCCGCGCCACTGCAGCACCGGTACGCCGGTGTTGGTGGGCGGCGTGCGCACCCGCATGGTGGGGCGCGTCAGCATGGACATGATCACCGTCGACCTCACGCCAGTACCCGCTGCGAGCATTGGCTCGGAAGTCACGCTGTGGGGCCGTGCCTCAGGCGGCGCGGTGCTGTCGATCGATGAAGTGGCGCAAGCCGGTGGCACGGTGGGCTATGAGCTGATGTGCGCCGTGGCCCCGCGCGTTCCTTTTCAGGTCGAATGAAGAGCCTGTCGAACCGGCGCTCGGTGCGTTTGCTGGAAGGCCGCATCGAGCGTCAACTGCACCAGCGCCACAGCCCGGCATTGCACGGCGGCTCCGGGGCACATTAAAAACTTCGTCACCCAAGAAAGCACGCGCATGGAATCATCGAATGTGGAATACGCCGGTTTCTGGATACGGGTCTGGGCCTCCGTCATCGACACCGTCATCCTCGGCGTGCTGATCTATCCGGCGCTGACGGCGATTTATGGCGGTGAGTACTGGGACGGCACGGACTTCATCAAGGGGCCGGCCGATTTCCTGATCTCCTGGGTCCTGCCCGCCATGGCCGTGATGTGGTTCTGGATCGCGCGGCAGGCGACTCCCGGCAAGATGGCTGTCGGCGCCCGCATTGTCGACGCCAACACCGGCAACAACCCCGGCACCACGCAGCTGGTGGTCCGGTACCTGGGCTACTTTGTCGCGCTGATTCCGCTGGGCCTGGGCATCTTCTGGGTCGGCTTTGACGCGCGCAAGCAGGGCTGGCATGACAAGCTGGCGCGCACGGTGGTGGTGCGCAAGAGGCGAAGTGGCGTGCAGCCCATGAAACCCGACGAACAGTGGCCTGAGTGATCATCCCCACCCATCTACACATCCATACATCGACAGACATCGCATCACGCAGGGTCACCATGGCACCATCTCTTCCCGTCACCATACGCACCGTTCGCAGGGACGACTTCAATGCCTGGTTGCCGCTCTGGGCAGGCTACAACCAGTTCTACGGGCGCTTCGGCCCCACCGCCCTGGCAGATGACATCACGGCCATGACCTGGTCGCGCTTTTTTGATGCGTATGAACCGGTGCACGCACTGGTCGCCGAATCTGGGGGAGAGCTGGTGGGGTTGACCCACCATCTCTATCACCGCAGCACCACACGCATAGAGCCGGTCTGCTATTTGCAGGACTTGTTTACTGCTGAATCGGTACGCGGCCGGGGCGTGGGGAAGGCCTTGATTGAAGCGGTATATGAGCAGGCGCAAGCCGCCGGCTCGACGCGCGTGTATTGGCAGACCCACAAGACCAACGCCACGGCCATGCGGCTTTATGACCAGGTGGCCGAAAACCTGCGCGCGGAGGTCTACGCCAAGCCGCTGTAGGGGCTTTGGCGGCGCCGTCCCTATCGCGCCCCGTTTGGCCGTGATGATGGCTTCAAGGGCGGGCACTGGGCTCGCCGCTTTCGGCCGCCTTACTGCGGCGTGATTTTTGCGCCGGTGATCTTTTCCTGCGCCTTCACCAGCGCCGGCACGAATTCTTTGCCGTGTCCCAGTGCGCTGGCCGTGGCCAGGCTCTGGTGTACCGCTTCGCCGACGTAGGAGGGCACGTTCACCATCTCTGCAAGGTGGGTGTAGTAGCGCAAGTCCTTGCGCGCGTTGTCGAGTTCGAATTTGATGCCTGCGAAGTCGCCGCCCAGCGTCTTGGCCATGGCCTGGAAGAGGCCCGAGTTCACAGCGCCGGCGGAAATCACGTCGACCAGCTTTTGCGGCTCAATGCCGGCCAGTGCGCCCACCGCAAAGGCTTCGGCGGTGGCCGTGCAGATCGCCTGGCCGATGAAGTTGTTGAGCAGCTTGATCACATGGCCGGCGCTGGGGCCGCCCACATGGAAGATGTTTTCACAGTAGGCCGCCAGCACCGGGCGGATTTTGTCGAACACGGCCTGCTCGGCGCCCACCATGGTGTTGAGCTTGCCGAGCTCGGCCTCTACCGGCGTGCGCGCCAGTGGGGCATCGACCAGCGTGGCGCCATGCTGCGCGCACAAGGCAGCCAGACGGCGAGTGGACTCGGGCTCGCTGGTCGAGGTGTCAATCACGATCAGGCCGGACCTGGCTTTGGACAACACGCCGTTGGAGCCCAGCAAGGTTTCTTCCACCTGCGGTGAGCCGGTCACGCAGATGATCACGGCGTCGCAGGTGCCGAGTTCGGCCGGGCCGAACGCCTGTTTGGCGCCGGCGGCCAGCAGGTCGGCCACGCGCTCCTTGTTGCGGTGAATGGTCAGGCTCACCTGAAAGCCTTTGGCCTGCAGGTTGCGTGCAATGCCGTGCCCCATAAGACCCGATGCACCGATAACGCCGATATGTTTCATGTCGTCTCCTGAAAAAAGGTGAGTGAGAAAAAATCCATGCAGGTCAATAAAGGCCTTTGACGCGAGCCTGCAGCCGGGCCAGCCCGAGCAGCGCATCGGTGAACGGCGTGGGCACCTGCGTCAGGGCGCCAAGCTCCCTGACCGCCGTCACCAGCGCGTCGAGCTCGACCGGTTTCCCGGCCTCCACGTCCTGCAGCATGGACGTCTTGAAGGCGCCCAGCTTGCGCGTGATGACGTGCCGTTCCGCAGGGGTCTGGTTGATCGGTATGCCAATGCGCGCGCCAATTTCCTTGGCTTCCAGCATCACGCTGTGGGTGAAGCCGGTCACCAGCTCATCATCGAGCACACGGTCCATGGTCGCGCCGGTCAGCGCGCTGATCGGGTTGGCGGTCATGTTGCCCCAGAGCTTGAACCAGATGTCTTTCTGGATCTGCTCGGACACCGGCGCTTCAAAGCCGGCTTTCTCCAGCAGCTCCGCGAGTTGCTGCACCCGGGCGGTTTTCTCGCCGGAAGGCTCGCCGATGATGAGTTTGTTGCCGAAGTGGTGGTGCACCTGGCCGGGCTCGTCGAGCGAGCAGCTGGCATGCACCACGCAGCCGACGATGTGTTTGGCCGGAATGGCCTGGGCCAGTTCACCGGTCGGGTCGACGGACTTCAGCCGCTGGCCGGCCAGCGTGCCGCCGAAGCCCTGCAAAAACCACCAGGGCACGCCGTTCATCGCGGCCAGCACGATGGTGTCCGGGCCGAGCAAGGGGGCTATCTGGCGCACCACTTCGAGCAAGGAAGGCGCCTTGACGGCCAGCACCACGAGGTCCTGCACGCCCAGGTCGGCCGGCCTGGCGCTGGCGCTCACAGCCTGCGACGTGACCTTGCCCGCCTGGTTCAGACGCAAGCCGTGTAACTGAAGGGCCTCCAGCGTGGCGCCGCGCGCCACCACACTCACGCTACAGCCCGCACGCGCCAGCCCCATGCCGATCCAGCCTCCAATGGCGCCTGCGCCGTAAATGCACACCTTCATCCGTGGTTCCGTTTCTTAAGTAAAATCGGGCTGCAGCCCAATAAGGACAAGCGCAAGCAGCTCCTTATTTAATAGCAAGGTGATTTCACTCCGTGTGCGCCACAACAAGCCGAAAATCCAGCCAGGGCCGCGGAACCGGCTTTGCCGGGCCGCAGGCGCAGCGCCCCCTCGGTGGCAGCGCAGTACGCGAAGCGACAAGCGTGGGGGCTCCATTTAGCCTTCAGGGGTGAAACCAACGGCTTTGACCAAGGGACCCCAGAGATCGGTATCAGCCTTGAGCATTGCCGCCAGCTGGGCCGGCGACGTGGGCGCAACTTCCAGGTAAGACACGGCCAGCCCGTCGATTACGTCTTGCGAAGCCAGCGCCGAGCGGATGCCGGCGTTCAGTCGCTGCACCACGTCTTGCGGCGCCTTGGCCGGCAGGAAGAAGCCAAACCATTCGGTGAACGCCAGGTCCTTGAAGCCTTGCTCCACCAGCGTCGGCGTGCCCGGCGTGAACTTGCCGCGCCTGGGGCCGCTGGTCGACAGCAGGCGGCATTTGCCGGCCGCCACGTGCTGGGTGAATTCACCGGTCGGGCCCGACACGGCGGCGATTTGTCCGCCGATCATGTCAAGCACCGCAGGCTGCGTGCCGCGGAAGGCGATGTGGCGCAGGTCCACATTGCCGGCGCGGCCCAGTAGTGCACCGATGAAATGCGGCGACGAGCCCGCAGCGGGTGAGCCGAAATTGGCCTGGCCGGGGTTGGCCTTGCACCAGGCGAGAAAGTCCGGCACGGTCTTTACGCTGGCCGGCACCATGGGCCCGACGGCAAAGCCGTAGTCAAAAATCGCCGCGGCCGAGACAGGCGTCAGGTCGGCCACCGGGTCGTACGGCAGTTTTTTGTAGGTGTGCGGGTAGATGCCCAGCATGGACATCGGCGTGAGCAGCACCGTGGCACCGTCGGGAGCGGCAGTTTTGACGAACTGCACGGCGATCTGCCCGCCCGCGCCGGTCTTGTTTTCGACCACCGCGCTTTTGGCGTAGCCGGGGTGCAGCTTGTCGGCCACGCGGCGCGAGACGATGTCGGCGGTGCCGCCCGGCGCGAAGCCGGCGATCACCCTGGTGCTGTCAATGGCCTGGGCCCAGGCCCGCTGGCCGATGCCTGCGAGCAGCGCAGCCGCGCTGGACGACTGGATAAGCTGGCGGCGAGAGATGTTCATGGTGTGTCCTCGTGAAGTTGTTGGGGGCTATGGCGCCGCTGGCGGGGCGCAAAAAAGCCATTGTTGTGCAAGATGCGGTTTTGTGCAGGATCAGGCGGCGTCCAGATGCGCGGCGAGGTTGTTGCGCTTGCCTTCATACACGGGGGCGCCTTCGTCGATCTGCAATGTCATGCCCACAGCATGCCGTGCAAACACGGCGTCCAGGTGCGTACTGGCGCAGGCCAGCACGGCGTCGCCGGCGCGCTTTCTCATGGCTTCGCTGCGGCCCGGGGTGATCAGGAGGTTCAGGTAGATAAAGGCGCGATCGGGCTGGCCGTCGGCCACGGCAAAGTGCGGCGCCGGCCAGGCCATGACGCGTGTGCCGGCCACGGGGAACAGCGGCGTTACGTCATCATCTGTACGCAGGGCGACCAGTGTAGCGGCCAGCTTTTGGCACAAATGGCCCATGTCGGTGTGGGCGTTCAGATTGGCGGTGTAGTGAAGAGTGAAGTGAGGCATGGCAGGTGTGGAGGGGAGGGAGAGGCTTGCGCGTCGTGAACGAAACCCGCATCATGACCAAAACCCAAAGGCTGGTTATTTATACAGTAATATCACGCATGGCCAAAGACAAAACGATATACACCTGCACCGAATGCGGCGGCATCAGCCCCAAGTGGCTGGGTAAATGCCCGCATTGCAACGCCTGGAACACGCTGATCGAGTCAGCGGCGGAAAACACGTCCCCCGTCAAAAACCGGTTTGCTTCCCTGGCCAAGGCCTCCGAGGTGACGACGCTGTCTGACATCGAGGCCACCGACATGGCACGCACGCCCACCGGGCACGAAGAGCTGGACCGCGTGCTGGGCGGCGGCATCGTCGAGGGCGGGGTGGTGCTGATCGGCGGCGACCCGGGCATCGGTAAATCGACGCTGCTGCTGCAGGCGCTGGATTCGCTGCAGCGCGCGGGGCTCAATACCCTGTATGTCACCGGCGAGGAGAGCGGCGCGCAGGTCGCGCTGCGTTCGCGCCGGCTGGGGCTGGACGGCTCGCAGGTCAAGGTGCTGGCCGAAATCCAGCTCGAGAAAATCCTCGCCACACTGGAGGCCACCCAGCCGACGATTGCGGTTATCGACTCGATTCAGACGGTGTATTCCGACCAGCTCACTTCGGCGCCCGGCTCGGTGGCGCAGGTGCGCGAATGCGCGGCGCACCTCACGCGCGCAGCCAAGTCCAGCGGCGTGTGCATCGTGCTGGTGGGGCACGTCACGAAAGAAGGCGCGCTCGCCGGCCCGCGCGTGCTCGAGCACATGGTCGACACCGTGCTGTACTTTGAAGGCGACACACATTCGAGCTTTCGCCTGGTGCGCGCCATCAAAAACCGCTTCGGCGCGGTCAACGAGATCGGCGTGTTCGCCATGACGGAAAAGGGCCTCAAGGGCGTGGCCAACCCGAGCGCTATCTTTTTAAGCCAGCACAGCGAGCCGGTGCCCGGCAGCTGCGTGCTGGTGACACTGGAAGGCACGCGCCCCATGCTGGTCGAGATCCAGGCGCTGGTCGACAACGGCGGGCCGAGCCCGCGGCGTCTTTCGGTGGGCCTGGACCGCGACCGCCTGGCCATGCTGCTGGCCGTGCTGCACCGGCATGCGGGCGTGGCCTGTATGGACCAGGACGTGTTCGTCAATGCCGTGGGCGGCGTGCGCATCAGCGAGCCGGCCGCCGACCTGGCCGTGATGCTGGCCATTACCTCGTCTTTGCGCGGCAAGCCGCTGCCCAAAGGCTTTATCGCGTTCGGAGAGGTTGGGCTGGCCGGCGAGGTACGCCCCGCGCCCCGCGGCCAGGAGCGACTGAAAGAGGCGGCCAAACTCGGGTTTAGCGTGGCCGTGGTGCCCAAGGCCAATGCGCCCAAAAAGCCCATCGAAGGCCTGACCATCCATGCTGTCGAGCGTGTGGAAGAGGCCATGGAAGTGGTGCGCAGCCTGAGCTGAGGCGTTGCACAATCGGGGACATGAAACTCGCCGTCATCTCCGACATCCACGGCAACCTGCTGGCGCTTGAAGCCGTGCTGGCGGATATTGCGGGGCAGGGCGTTGACCAGACCGTGAACCTGGGCGACATCCTGAGCGGCCCGCTGCAACCTGCGGAAACGGCCGACCTGCTGATGGCCCGCAACCTCACCACCATTCGCGGTAATCACGAGCGGCAGGTGCTGGACCTGCTGGATCAGGGCCAGCATCTCGACCCATTCGGCACCGACGGCTACACGGCGGGCCAGTTGTCGTCGGCGCAGGTGGCGTGGATCAGGTCACTGCCGGCGAGCCTGGAACTGGCAGGCGGCGATGTCTTGTTGTGCCACGGAACGCCCGGCAGCGACCTGGTCTACTGGATGGAAACCACGGCGCCCGGTTTTCCGGAGGCACATCCGACGGGTATCCGGCCCGCCACCGCTGAAGAAGTTTTTCTGCGGCTTGGTGAAATCGGCCCCCAGCTGCCTTCGCTGATTCTCTGCGGCCACACCCATGTGCCGCGCATGGTTCAGTGTGGCAATTCCCTCATCGTCAACCCCGGCAGCGTCGGCCTGCAGGCCTATGGCGACGAACATCCCCACCCGCATGTGGTGGAAAACGGGGTGCCGCACGCGCGCTACGCGGTGGTGGAAAAAACCGAGCAGGGCTGGCGGGTGGACTTGCGCGCCGTGCCCTACGACCATATGGCGGCATCCAAAGCAGCATTCAGCCGTGGGCGCCCCGACTGGGCACAGGCGTTGGCAACCGGGTGGGCAAAGCGTGGTACCTGACTGAATGCTATTAAAAACATAGCTGCTTGCGCACATTCCTATTGGGCTGCGGGCCATTTTCATATAGAAAAAGCGTCGCAAGGCATTTGCCGGCGGTTTTCGGCGGCTTTTTCATGGGGCTACGCACTCCCCGCAGCGCTGACATCCCCGGCGGCTGCGAAAATAAGGCCATGAACTTCCAGAAAATCATTGTTCCCGTGGCCGGTGTCGCCGCCGTCGTGCTGGCGTACCGTTTTTACGGCTGGGCCGGTGTGGCCGCCGCCGCCAGCGTCCTCGTGATGTGGGTGCTGCTGCATTTCACCCGCATGATGCAGGTGCTCAAGCGCGCGGCCAACCGGCCCATCGGCTATGTCGACAGCGCCGTCATGCTCAACGCCAAGCTCAAACCCGGCATGACCTTGTTGCATGTTGTCGCGATGACGCGTGCGCTGGGCCTTCTGCAGTCTGCCAAGAATGAGCAGCCCGAAATTTTCCGCTGGACGGACGGTTCCGAGTCGCATGTCACCTGCACGTTTGTGGGCGGCAAGCTGGCTCACCATGAACTCTTTCGCCCGGCGGTGACGGATTCACCCGAGGCTGGGGGCGCTGCGCCGCCCGCACCGTAAAATCAGACTTTCGGTTTACGCCGCCTCCCCGGGCTTGTCGGCAGGCGGGCGCCTCCGATGGCCAAGAATCATTCCACGACTTCATTACAGGATTCCATCATGTCCCCAGTAGCACCTTCCATGGCAGACCGCGACGGCAAAATCTGGATGGACGGCCAGATGGTCGACTGGCGCGACGCAAAGATCCACGTGCTGAGCCATACCCTGCATTACGGCTGCGGTGCGTTTGAAGGCGTGCGTGCCTACAAGCAGGATGGCGGCGGCACGGCGATTTTCCGGCTCGAAGAGCACACCGAGCGCCTCTTCAACAGCGCCAAGATTTTGCGCATGAAGATTCCCTTCGGTATGGAAGAAGTCATGGAGGCGCAAAAAGCCGTGGTGCGCGAGAACAAGTTAGAGAGCGGCTACCTGCGCCCACTGACCTGGATCGGCTCGCAAAAACTCGGTGTCAGCCCGAAAGGCAACACCATTCACCTGATGGTCGCCGCCTGGGCCTGGGGCGCTTACCTGGGTGAAGAAGGCATGAAACGTGGCATCCGCGTGAAGACCTCCAGCTACACCCGCCACCACGTCAACATCACGATGACGCAGGCCAAGGCGGTGAGCAACTACACCAACTCCATCCTGGCCAACATGGAGGCGCTGGACGACGGCTACGACGAAGCACTGCTGCTCGACGCCTCGGGTTTTGTCAGCGAAGGCGCGGGCGAAAATATTTTTGTGGTCAAGGGCGGCGTGGTCTATACGCCCGACCTCTCGGCCGGCGCGCTCAACGGCATCACGCGCAACACCATCCTGCACATCTGCAAGGACCTGGGCCTGGAGCTGGTGCAAAAGCGCATCACGCGCGACGAGGTGTACATCTCCGACGAAGCCTTCTTCACCGGCACCGCCGCTGAAGTCACGCCGATCCGCGAATTGGACCGCATTGAAATAGGCATCGGTTCGCGCGGCCCCATCACCGAGAAAATCCAGAGCGCGTTCTTTGACATCGTCAACGGCCGCAATCCCAGGTACGCCCACTGGCTGGCGAAGGTGTGAGCCCCCACGCTTGTCACTGCGTGTACTGCGCTGCCCCCCGAGGGGGCCGTGCCTTGCTTGGGGCGGCCCGGCGCGGCGGCGTCCCTAACTAGATAGAAGGACTTTATGACCACGACGACCTCCCATTCTTCCTCCGCTGTCGAGCTGCTGGCCTCCGACCTGAATGCCCAGGGCGGCGTCTATTGCCCCAGCCCCAAAGCCGACATGAAAATCTGGAACAGCCACCCCAAGGTTTACCTGGATGTGGCGCGCACCGGTCAGGCCAAGTGCCCGTATTGCGGCACGGTCTACGCGCTGAAAGCCGGCGAACACTTCGGCGCTGGTGGACATTGACCCATCCCCGAAGCGGCCTGCGGCCGCCTCCCCCTCAAGGGGGCGCCATCTGCGGCCCGGCAAAGCCGGTTCCGCGCTGGCCCTGGAAGAGAGTGCCTGATGCCTGACTCACTGATCATCGCTCCCCAATGGATAGGCGATGCGGTGATGACGGAGCCGCTGCTGCGGCGGCTGCAAGCGCGTGGCGAGCGTCTCACGGTAGGCGCCTTGCCTTGGGTGGCGCCGGTGTACCGCGCCATGCCGCAAGTGGCCGACGTCATTGAGTTTCCCTTTGCCCATGGCGGCCTGCAGTTTCGTGAGCGTCGCGCGATTGCTAGGCGCATCGAGGGCCGTTTCGACAAAGCCTATGTTCTGCCTAACTCGCTGAAAAGTGCGCTGCTGCCTTTTCTGGCCAGCATCCCGGAGCGCATCGGTTACTTTGGCGAGGCGCGTGTGGGGCTGCTCACGCACCGGCTCAAGAACCCCAAGAACAAGCCGCCCATGGTGGCTTTTTATTCAGCGCTGAGCGGTGGCGCCGGCCTCGAAAATGACCGGCCGCAATTGCAGATGGCGTCGGCCGAGATTGACCAGACGCTGGCTGAGCTGGGCCTGCAGCGCGGTGGGTACCACGTGTTCGCACCCGGCGCTGAATACGGCCCGGCCAAGCGCTGGCCCGCCCGCCATTTTTCAGAACTCGCCGCCCGGCTGGGCTTGCCGGTGGTGCTGCTCGGCTCGGGTAAAGAGGCAGCGCTGTGCGAGGAGATCGCGGCGCCGGTGAATGCCGCGCAGCCCGGAAAATGCCTGAATTTCGCGGGCAAGACCTCGCTGGTGCAGGCGCTGTGCCTGATCGCCGCCAGCCACAGCACCATCAGCAATGACTCGGGCCTCATGCACGTGGCCGCCGCTTTCGGTGTGCCGCAGGTCGCGATTTTTGGGTCATCCAGCCCGCTGCATACGCCGCCCCTGAGCGACAAGGCAACCGTGCTGTGGCTCAAAGCCGATGCGGCCTACCAGCCCCCGCTGGATTGTGCGCCGTGTTTTGAACGCGAGTGCCCATTGGGGCACACCCGCTGCCTGAATGACATCGGCGCCGACCGGGTTCTGGCGGCGCTGCCTTCCGGCGCTTAGGGAGGCGCTGAACAAGTCCCTTGCTTAGGCGGGGAAAGCCGCCAGCGGCGAAAAGCCCGGCTTGCTCTGGGTTGGCGTACGCGCCACGTTCATTACCCAGCACACCATCACAAAGTAGCCGGCGAGGCTGACCAGTTCGACCACGCCTTGCTCGCCGAATGCCGCTACCGCGGCGGCATACGTGGCATCGCAGCAGCCGTGCTGGCGCAACACTTCGAAAGTCAGGTCCAGTGCGACGGCCTCGTCGGCTGCGAGTTCGCGTGGCTGCCGGCCTTCGGCGATGGCGTCGAGCGTTGCCTGGGCCACGCCGGCGCCGAGTGCCAGCGGCGCATGCATCAGCCACTCAAACTGGTTGGCGGTGTGGCGCGCAGCCACGCAGGTGACGAGCTCGCGGATTCTTGCCTCGACCACACTCTCAAACCGCAGGTAAGCCCCGAGGTCGCCGACGCGGCCCATGAGCTGCGGGCTGCGCAGCAGCGGAATGAAGGGGCCAAACACGGCCTTGCGTGGACCGGCGATCAACGCATCCGCGGCTTCGCGCTGCGCCGTGGACATGGCGTCGCGCGACATCAGCGGCATGCGGTCCCCGGCGGACGGGAAGAAACCTTGGGGGACGGTGGACGTGGCGGGGGCCGCCGTCGATGTGGGCGTGGCAAGACTCATGGTGTTCCTGTGAATGCTGAGCCCCTGAGGGTATCAAAGCGCGGGGCGCCATGTTTTTGCGGGCAAAAAAAAGCCACCTTGCGGCGGCTTCTTGCAAAGTTCTTCCGTGTGGAAGAGCATCGTTGGGAGATCATCTACATGCTTCACCGACGTTATTTTTATCCCTTGGTCCCTCAATTGTTGTGACAGCAACGGGAGGACTATCGGGGATCGCGTGTGGATTAGCCATTCTCCAAATAGAGGAGATTCTTCAAATTTCAGGGTCCGCGCCCCAATTTTCGTGATTTATTTCACGCTTTGGAATGGGCCACCGGCAATTCCACAACAAAGGTCGCACCGCCGCCGGGCCGGGCTTCGCAGCGGACACTGCCGCCATGGCGCTGGCTGATGGATTTGACGAGGGCCAACCCCAAACCAACGCCGCCTTCACGCTCACTGGCGCCGGGCAGCCGGTAAAAAGGTTCAAAGATGCGCTCGCGCTGCTCGGCAGGCACACCCGGGCCGCGGTCATGCACCTTGATGACGGCCAGCTGTTTTGCCCCGATCCGGGCTTGTGCCAACTCCAGGCTGATCTCCCCGTTGCTGTAGCGCCGCGCGTTTTCCAGCAGGTTGCGGATCAGGCGGCGCAGCAGGCGTGGAGAACCTTGCACCGTCAGGCTGTGGCTATCGGCGTCCACGCCCAGGCCGGCGCCAGGGCTGTTGGAATTCTGGCCCAGTTCGGCGCTCAGCTCCGCATTGACGCGCGAGCATTCTTCGGCCGCCAGGCCTGTGAGGTCCAGCGTTTCAAATGGTTCGGCGTCGGCTTGCTTGGCGTCGAGCCGGCTGGCCAGCAGGATTTCGTCGATCAGCTGGTCGAGTTCGGTGATGCTGCGCGAAATTTCCTGGCGCTGCGGCGAGGCGGCGTCAGTGCCCATGAGTTCCAGGCCCATGCGGATACGGGCCAGCGGTGAGCGTAGCTCGTGCGACGCGTTGGCCAACAGCGACTTGTGCGAATCCATCAGGGTTTCGATGCGTTCAGCCGCGTGGTTGAAGCGCCTGGCCAGGAAGGCCACCTCGTCTGTGCCTTCGGCATTGACGCGGGCCGACAGGTCGCCTGAACCCCATCGCTCCACGCCGCGCTGCAGGGATTCGAGCCGCAACGTCAGCCTGCGCATGACCGGATAGGCGCCCAGCGCCACGGCCAGTCCGACCACGACCAGCATCCAGCCAAAGCCAAATGGTGGGCGGTTCCACGAGTTGCTGCCGGGTGGGCGCTTGGGCCGTGGCAACACCAGGTTCAGCGTCTGGCCGTCTTTGGTCAGCACATCAAATTCGAGGCCATCACCGAGTTTGCGGTCCGGCTTGGTCTGTGCGGTGCCGATGACTTCGCCTCGCTCGTTGTGAACCAGGACTTCGCGGATCGGCAGTTGCGGAGGATCTGAACTCAGGCGCCAGGCTGCGCCCACCAGAAAGGTGAGCACCAGGACGGTAGCGACAACCGCCAGCCAGATTCGCACATAAAGATGCGAAGTAAAACGACCCCACATATGGAACTCCTATAAATCCAATTTTCGGGCGCATGGCGTCGTTGCGCGGTGCGCGGAATCCTCATGCACCGAAGTGCATTCCGGTGTCCTGCGCTCCGGGCGCCTCGTCCCGCATCCCGACAATTGAATTTCCAGAAGCTCCATGGCCATATCCTTTTTCAGTCCTGTTGCTTGGCGAAAACATAGCCCACGCCGCGCACGGTGAGGATGCGTTTCGGGTCTTTTGCGTCGGCCTCAATAGCGCTGCGGATGCGGCCCATGTGCACGTCGATGGATCGGTCAAAGGCCTCGAGTTCGCGGCCGCGTACGGCCTCCATGATCTGGTCACGGCTCAGCACGCGGCCGGCGCGCTCAGCGAGCGCGACCAGCAGGTCGAACTGGTAAGAAGTCAGTTCGCAGAGCGCGCCCGACACCGAGACGGTGCGTGCATCACGGTCGATTTCCAGCGAGCCGAAGCGCATGACCTTGTGGCCACCGGTGGATGCGGCTGCGGCTGTGTCACCGCCGCGGCGCAGCACGGCCCGTATACGTGCCAGCAGTTCCCGCGGCTCGAACGGCTTGGGCAGGTAGTCGTCAGCGCCGATCTCCAGGCCGACGATGCGGTCCATGGGGTCGCCCTTGGCGGTGAGCATCAACACGGCAGTGTGGGTGTTTTCGCTGCCCTGGGCCTTGATGCGCCGGCATACTTCGAGGCCGTCCATGTCGGGCAGCATCAGGTCGAGGATGACCAGGTCAGGCGCAGCGCCTTCCAGGGCGGCCAGCCCCGCGGCGCCGTCGGCCGCATGGGTAAATCCGTAGCCCGATTGGCGCAGGTATTCGCCCACCATATTGGCCAGGCGGGTATCGTCTTCGATCATCAAAAGCTGTTGGGTCATGGCTGCTCCTCGTTGGCTGGTGTTCCCCAAGGGGGAATCACAATGAAATCATGGTGCGCTGCACGCAACAATCCCGCTTGAAGCCGCCGTAAAGTTACGGTAAACCGGCGGAGAAAGCACCAGCATACTCCCCTGGGCGTCTGCCCGCACGAATCTATGCGCTATTAATTTAATAGCTGCTCGCGCTCATTCGCTCTGGCCTGGCGGTGTTTTTAGCCTGGAAGCCAGGCCCACCAAAATCAGCACCGGAAGGCCCAGCAAGGCTGTGGCCGTGAAGAAGTGGCTGTAACCGAAAGCGTCCACATACTTGCCCGAATACCCAGCGAGAAATTTGGGCAGCAACAGCATCATGGAGCTGAACAGCGCGTACTGGGTCGCCGAATAATTGATGTTGGTCAGGCTCGACAGGTAGGCAATAAAGGCGGCCGAGGCAATGCCACTGGAGAGGTTGTCGGCCGAGATGACGAAAATCAGCGCATTGACATCGTGACCGCGCGTGCCCAACCAGGCAAACAGCAGGTTGCTGCCGGCGCTGAGAACGGCGCCCAGCATCAGCACGCGCATCACACCGAAACGCATGGCCAGCGCACCGCCAACAAAGGCGCCGACCAGCGTCATCACCACGCCGTAAATCTTGGTCACCGCAGCCACTTCATCCTTGGTGTAGCCCATGTCCACATAAAAGGGGTTGGCCATGATGCCCATGACGACGTCGCTGATGCGGTAGACCGCAATCAGCGCCAGGATCAGCAGCGCTTGCTTGCCGTAGCGGCGCAGGAAATCGGCGAAAGGATCGACCAGTGCGGTTTTAAGCCACTCGGCGGCGTTGCGCGATGGCGCCAGCGGGCGCGGCACCGGCTCAGGCGACAGCAGCACCGTCGCCATGCCCAGCAGCATGGAGGCCGCCATGGCCAGGTAAGCCACTTGCCATGCACCGTGCTGGTAAGTGACGGCATCGCCGACGACTTCGGCGCGCGCTGCAATCCACAACGCCCCGGCGCCGGCCCAGATCATCGCGATGCGGTAACCCGTCTGGTAGGCGGCGGCCAGCGCGGCCTGGCGCTGCGTGTCGGCCGACTCGATGCGGTAAGCGTCCAGCGCGATATCTTGTGTAGCCGAACCGAATGCCACGGCCAGCGCGCACCACACGACGGGTTGCAGGGCCAGCTTGGGGTCTGTCATTGCCATGCCGACCAGCGCTGCCACGATGACGAGTTGTGACAGCAGGAGCCAGCTGCGCCGGCGGCCGAGCAGGCGTGTGAGCAGCGGAATAGGCATGCGGTCCACCAGCGGTGCCCACACCCACTTGAAGCCATAGGCCAGCCCGACCCAGCTCAGGTAGCCGATGGTGGTGCGGTCGATGCCGGCTTCCCGCAACCAGAAGCTCAGCGTGCCGAACACCAGCAACAAAGGCAGCCCTGCGGAAAACCCCAAAAACAGCATGCGCAGCGTGGCCGCTTCCGCGTACACATGCCACACGTCGCGCCACGCGGGTTTGGCGGTGGTTGGCGTGGAGGCGGTGGACGTTGCGCCCTGTGCAGTGGTGGGCGCCGGCAGTTCGGAGGTGGGGGTTTTGTCTGACATGGGCATTTTGATTTGTGACTATTATTCACCCATGTGCTTTTTATGCGAGGCCAAAAACTCTGCCTGGGCTGGCCGCCGGGCGTTTCTGCTGGCTGCTGGCGGCGCTGCCGCCACGGCGGTGACCACTCCGCTGCTGGCCCAGGTCGAAGTAGGGCCTGCGTCGAGCATGCGCAAGCTGATCCCTGCGGAAGAGCTTGAAACCGCGGCGACGCAGGAATACGCCAAGCTGCTGGCCGAGGCCAAGTCCAAGGGTGCACTGGCTTCGGCCGGTAACCCCCAGCTTCAGCGCATACGCGGCATTGCCACCCGCCTGGTGCCCCAAACCGCTCAGTGGAACGACCGTGCCAAGCAGTGGCACTGGGAGGTCAACCTGCTCGGCAGCAAGCAGATCAACGCCTTCTGCATGCCAGGCGGCAAGATCGCGATTTACACCGGCATCATCGATCAGCTCAAACTCAGCGACGACGAAATTGCCATGATCATGGGCCACGAAATGGCCCACGCATTGCGCGAGCATGCGCGCGCCCGCATCGCCAAAAGCCAGGGCACCAGCATGGGCCTGTCCGCGCTGTCGCAGCTCTTTGGCCTTGGGCAATTGGGCGACGTGGCCGCCAACATCGGCACCCAGTTGCTGACGCTGCGCTACAGCCGCGACGATGAAACCGACGCTGATCTCGTGGGGCTGGAGCTGGCTGCGCGCGGTGGCTACAACCCGCAAGCCGCTGTGAGCCTGTGGGAAAAGATGGGCCAGGCCGGCGGTGGCGCCAACGGGCCGAGCTTTCTGTCGACCCATCCCTCAGGTCCCCAGCGCATCCAGCAGCTACAAGCCAACGTGCCCAAGGTCCAGGGCC
>NZ_JBDTPB010000006.1:0-20044 GCF_039932935.1 Polaromonas sp. | reverse complement strand
TGGCGCCGGTGACTTCCTTCTTGCCATTGCCGGTGGACTGCACATGCATGATGGCCCGCTGGATCACACGCTGGAAACCCAGCGTGGGCTGTGTGTCGACATCATCGGTGCCGGCAACCTGGGGCGTGTTGTCCTTGATGAAGTTGGCCAACGACTTGCGCAAATCGTCCACATTGGCCGAGCAGGCGCGCAATACCTCGGCTGCACTGGGGTTGTCCAGCAAGGCAAGCAAAAGATGCTCAACGGTGATGAACTCGTGGCGCTGCTGCCGCGCCTCGACAAACGCCATGTGCAAGCTGACTTCTAGTTCCTGGGCAATCATGATCTTCCTTTCGGCTTGCTTGGGTTAACTTTACTGACTTATGAAGGGAATATTGGCCGGATTCGCGATTATTCAATGGGCTCGCTGACACACTGCAGTGGATGACCGTTTTTACGGGCGGCTTCGGTGACCTGGTCCACCTTGGTCGCGGCCACATCCTTGGAAAACACGCCGCAGACACCTTTGCCATCCAGATGGATCTTCAGCATGATCTGGGTGGCGGTTTCCAGGTCTTTGTTGAAAAACTCCTGGATCACCACCACCACGAACTCCATCGGGGTGTAGTCGTCATTGAGCAGCACCACCTGGTACATCTGCGGGGGCTGGGTCTTTTGCGGGCGGCGCTCCAACACCACCGACTCTCCCCCATTGCCGTTGTCGGGCTTGACAGCCGGTCGCGGGGGCTGCACGGGAGAGTTTGGGGACTTGGGAGACTTGGTTGCCATGGAATTCATTCTAGCCACCGATGTAGTTCAGTGCGCCTGGTAGGGAAATTGGTGGCGGGAACGCGACATTCAAGCGTGATATTTTTCATTCGGCGGCAAAGAAAAAACCGCCACAGGATTTCTCCCGGGCGGTTTTTAAAAAAAGCGGCTCGCCTGCTTTACATGTGGTCGATCATGACCTGGCCGAAGCCGGAGCAGCTGACCTGCGTTGCGCCTTCCATGAGGCGGGCGAAGTCATACGTCACCTTTTTCGAATCAATGGATTTTTCCATCGAGCTGATGATGAGGTCGGCGGCTGCCGTCCAGCCCATATGGCGCAGCATCATTTCTGCCGAGAGGATTTCGGAACCGGGGTTCACGTAGTCCTTGCCGGCGTACTTCGGCGCAGTGCCGTGGGTGGCTTCAAACATGGCGACGGTGTCGCTCAGGTTTGCACCGGGAGCAATACCGATGCCGCCAACCTGGGCTGCCAGCGCGTCGGACACGTAGTCGCCGTTCAGGTTGAGGGTGGCGATCACGCTGTATTCGGCGGGACGCAACAGAATTTGCTGCAGGAAGGCGTCAGCAATGCTGTCCTTGACGGTGATTTCCTTGCCGGTCTTGGGATTCTTGAACTTCATCCATGGGCCGCCGTCGATTTCCACCGCGCCGAATTCCTTTTTGGCCAGAGCGTAAGCCCAGTCACGGAAACCGCCTTCGGTGAACTTCATGATGTTGCCCTTGTGAACGATGGTCACGCTGGGTTTGTCATTGTCGATGGCATATTGGATCGCCTTGCGCACCAGACGCTCGGTACCTTCGCTGGAAACCGGCTTGATGCCGATACCGGACGTGTTCGGGAAACGGATTTTCTTGACGCCCATCTCGTCCTGCAGGAACTTGATGAGTTTTTTGGCCTTGTCGCTGCCGGATTCGAATTCGATGCCGGCGTAGATGTCTTCCGAGTTTTCACGGAAGATGACCATGTGGGTCTTGTGCGGCTCTTTCACGGGCGAAGGAACACCCTTGAAATATTGAATGGGGCGCAAGCAGACGTAGAGGTCCAGCTCCTGGCGCAGCGCGACGTTCAGGCTGCGGATACCGCCGCCTACGGGGGTCGTCAGTGGGCCCTTGATCGATACGACGTAATCGCGAACAGCATGCAGGGTTTCTTCTGGCAACCAGACGTCCGGACCGTAGACCTTGGTGGACTTTTCACCGGCAAACACTTCCATCCAGTGGATCTTTTTCTTGCCGCCGTAGGCTTTGGCAACAGCAGCATCAACCACTTTGAGCATGACCGGCGTGATGTCCGCGCCGGTGCCGTCACCTTCAATGAACGGAATGATGGGTTCGTCGGGTACGTTCAACGAGTTGTCGGCATTGACGGTGATTTTTTGGCCTTGGGAAGGCACCTTGATGTGCTGATACATGAACAAAAGTCTCCGGTAAGCGCAAGGCGTCCAAGGGCGCGCCACGCAACAGTTAGGTAAAAACCCCTAAATTCTAGCCGTAAAAGGATTCTTCAAAAGAATTTGAGCACATCTGTCAACGGCTTTGGAACCGACCTCGTTACGGTAAGGCCTCCGAGAAGTTCGGGGTATTTTTTTCCAATAACGTTATCAAAAGGAAATTCCAAATGAACAAGATCCTCGCTGCTTTGATCGCTGGCCTCTTCGCTGCTGGTGCTTTCGCACAAGCTTCCGCTCCTGCTGCTACCCCAGCCAAGCCAGCAGCCCCAGCTGTTGCCGCAATGCCTGCTGCTCCTGCTGCCAAAGCTGAAGTCAAGGCCGAAGCCAAGCCTGCCAAAATGACCAAAGAAGAAAAAGCTGCTGCCAAGGCCGCCAAGAAAGAAAAAGCTGCTGCCGACAAGAAAGCAAAAGCTGAAGCCGCTGCAGCCAAGAAAGCTGAAGCTGCTGCCGCAAAAAAAGCAAAAGCTGAAGCCAAGAAGTAATTCCTGGTGACTTCGGTCAAAAATGCCCGCCCTGTGCGGGCATTTTTTATGTCCGTCGTTTATGCTGACAGATCAACTTCATGCATGGTGACTTTATGTTCTTCAAACCCGGCACGGTCTTTTTTCGCGGCATGCACAAGAGCATTGTTCATGTGCTGGCGCTCGCCGCCCTCCTCTCGCCTATGGTCGTTTGGGCCCAGGACGGACCCCAGATGAATCTGCAGCGCGTCAAACTGTCAGCCGGCATGCGCCTGATTGATGCGCAGGTCGCGCTCACGCCCGAACAGCGGCAGATTGGCCTGATGTTTCGCAAGGACATGCCCCAGCAGGAAGGCATGATCTTTGTCTTCGAGCAGCCGGCTCGGCAGTGCTTCTGGATGAAAAACACCCTGTTGCCGTTGACCGCAGCCTTTGTGGCTGACGACGGCACCATCGTGAACCTCGCCGACATGAAGCCGCAAACCACTGACCCGCACTGCTCCGCCCAGCCGGTGCGCTTTGTGCTGGAAATGAACAAAGGATGGTTTGCACGAAAAGGTATCAAGGCCGGCAGCAAACTCGGCGGTACGATTTTCGAGGCGAGACGTTGATTTCTGGCGCTTGAAACAAAAAAAGCCGGCTGTGAGTCGGCTTTTTTATGCGAGAGCGTTGCTCAGGCGAAGTTGGCTTCGGCAAAGCCCCAGTTCACCAGGTTGGAGAGGAAGGTCTCCACAAACTTGGGACGCAGATTGCGGTAATCGATGTAGTAGGCGTGTTCCCAGACATCGACCGTCAACAGAGCCTTGTCGGCAGTGGTGAGGGGTGTGCCAGCAGGACCGGTGTTGACGATGTCCACGGTGCCATCGGCTTTTTTCACAAGCCAAGTCCAGCCGGAACCGAAGTTGCCAACGGCGGACTTGACGAACGCTTCCTTGAAAGCTGCGTAAGAACCGAACTTCGCATTGATGGCTGCAGCCAGCGCGCCGCCGGGCTCGCCGCCGCCGGCTGGCTTCATGCAATTCCAGAAGAAGGTGTGATTCCAGATCTGCGCCGCGTTGTTATAGACGCCGCCACTGGATTTCTTGACGATCTCTTCAAGCGTCATGGCCTCAAACTCTGTGCCCTTTTGCAGGTTATTGAGGTTCACCACGTAAGCGTTGTGGTGCTTGCCGTGATGGTATTCAAAGGCTTCCTGGCTGTAATGCGGCGCCAGGGCGTCGATGGGGTAAGGGAGCGGGGGGAGTTTGTGTTCCATGATTTTTCCTCGTGGTG
Organism: Polaromonas sp.; assembly: GCF_039932935.1. Taxonomy (GTDB): domain Bacteria; phylum Pseudomonadota; class Gammaproteobacteria; order Burkholderiales; family Burkholderiaceae_C; genus Polaromonas. The sequence continues at coordinate 16,092 of NZ_JBDTPB010000006.1, read as the reverse complement.
TTGAATAAACTGCTTGACTCTGTCATTGTAAAAACTAAATCAACCGGCGCGCAGAAACCGTCAAATCGACCTCGCCGTCGGCAAGGGTAGCGCGTACCGCCTGGCCCAAATGCGTCTTCTCCCGGCTGGTAAGCGGCTGTCCCTGCAGATCGGCCAGCCAGGCGTAACCGCGCTTTAACACCAGTTTGGGGTCCAACAGTTCCAGCCTCAGCAGCGCGCGCTCAATGCGTTGCCGGCCACGCTGCAGGCAGCCCTCTACCTCGTGCGGGAAATCGCGACCCAAGGCCTGCAGCTTGCGCTGTTCGTGCTGCAAGGCCGAATGCATCGCATGGTTCAAGCTCTGCCCAAGCCCTGCCAGGCGGGCATGCTGCCGGGTCACAAGATGCGACGGCCGGCTGACCCGGGAAGCCGCCCAGTCCAGGCGCTGGCTATGCGACTGCAGTTGCCGGTCGACCCCATTTTGCAGACGCGTCACGGCTTGGCCAAGTACGCCCAGCCAGGCGCTTTGGGGTTGCGCGCACAACTCTGCCGCAGCTGTGGGGGTAGGCGCACGCATATCGGCGCAAAAGTCGGCAATCGTGAAGTCGGTTTCGTGTCCCACGCCGCTGATCACCGGCATGGGTGATTCCGCAATGAGCCGGGCGAGTTGCTCATCATTGAAGGCCCACAGATCCTCCATGGCGCCGCCACCGCGTACGACCAGGAGAACATCGACATGATCCAGCGACCGCCGTTGATAGGCCTTGAGCAACGCGGCACGCAGCTCTCCTGCCGCCTGCCCGCCTTGCACGCTCGCGGGGTAAATCACCACCGGTATGTGCGGCACACGACGCTGCAGCGCGCTGACGACGTCGTGCAAAGCTGCGGCCCCCAGTGAGGTGACAACCCCGATGGCGCGCGGCAACAAAGGCAAGGGCCTTTTACGATCTGAGTCGAAAAGCCCTTCAGCTTCCAGCCGTGCTTTGAGCAGCAGGAACTGCTCAAACAGATTGCCCTGTCCCGCCTGGCGCATCGACTCCACGACCAGTTGCAGTTCGCCGCGCGGCTCATAAACACCCAGCCGACCCCGAAGCTCCACCAATTGGCCATCTCGGGGGGGAAAGTCCAGCAAAGTGGCGGCTCGCCGAAACATGGCACAGCGGACCTGTCCCTGTTCATCCTTGAGTGAAAAGTAGCAGTGGCCACTGGCAGCACGCGAAAACCCACTGAGCTCGCCCTGCACGGCGACGGGGTTGAATCGCGCTTCAAGGCTGTCTGCAATGGCCCGCAGCAAAGACCCGACAGGCCACACCCGGGTACCCGATCCGCGCACAGCCAGTGGAGCGCTATCAGAATCGAACGACGTATCAAGCACGCTTAATCCCCCTGAGATTGGGGGTGTAATACTCCACAGAACGCCCTGCTTCAAGGCCCAAAGCAATGACCCCACGTGGATACCGAGACAAATGCGTGTAACTCATTGATTTTGAATAACTTAATTCTGCTCAAAATTTCATCGTTCTGTCACATGCACGATCTGGTGCGGCTTGCGGGGCTCCGCGCCACCAGTTGCTAACAAAGTTATCCACAGCTTCTGTGGGCTACGTCTGACAAAGGACGCTTCTGCCGTCATTTTTAAAAGCCGGACGCGCCGCGCGGAAATGCCAATTTCTGTAAGCCATAATCCACCACAACTTACTGCCTGGAGATGTGCATTGTTTTCGATCATACAAGCCGCAGGTTGGCCCATTTGGCCCCTGGTCGCCTGCTCTGTCTTGGCCCTCGCGCTGGTGATAGAGCGCTTTACGAGCCTAAAAACCAGAAAGGTCGCACCGGCCAAGCTGCTTGACGAAGCCATCACCGTCTCTCGGGCCTCTGTGCCGTCTCCCGATGTCGTCGCACAGCTTGAGCAAAATTCGTTGCTCGGTGAAGTGCTTGCCAGCGGCTTCCGTGCACTCAATACCAACCCCCGAATCAGTGAGGACGACCTGCGTTCCACGCTGGAAGGCGCGGGACGCAAAGCGGCTCACAAGCTGGAGCGGTACCTCGCAGCCTTGGCAACCATTGCTTCTGCCGCACCCTTGCTTGGCCTGCTGGGCACGGTCATCGGCATGATCGAAATTTTCGGTTCGCAAGCGGGCGGCGGCGTCAGCAGTCCAGCGGGTGGTAATCCGGCCCAGTTGGCGCAAGGCATCTCGATCGCGCTTTACAACACGGCCTTCGGGTTGATGGTGGCCATTCCCTCGCTGATTTTCTGGCGCTACTTCCGGGCGCGCGTGGACGGCTACCTGCTGACCATGGAACTGGCGGCCGAGCGTTTTGTGCGCCACCTCAACACCCTTCGGAAATGAACTTCCGTCCTCATCCCCATGATGAGCCGGAGATCAACCTGATCCCCTTCATCGACGTGCTGCTGGTGGTGCTGATCTTCCTGATGCTTTCCACGACCTACAGCAAATTCACCGAGCTACAGGTCAAACTGCCAATTGCCAACGCCGAACAGCAGCGCGACTATCCCAGGGAAGTCATCGTCGCCGTGAGCAGCGATGGGCGCTATATGGTCAACAAGACCCTGGTGGAAGGCCGCGGCCTGGACGCGCTGGGCGCCGCACTGTCCGAGGCGGCCAAGGCCGGCAAAGAAAGCGTCATCATCATCAGCGCCGACGCCAATGCCACGCACCAGGCCGTCATTACGGTGATGGAGGCCGCACGCCGCCAGGGGCTGACGCAAATCACATTTGCAACGCAAAGCGCCGCACAGGCCGGGGCCAGATAGGCCAGGGCAAATTGGCCATTGCATTCAGCCGACGCGGTGAAATGGCGAGCCCCGCGTGAAAGACATATTGCAGAACGCGTGGCACGCGCGGGGTTGGCTGGCATGGCTGCTCTACCCCCTTTCACTGGCCTACGGCCTGGCTGTGCTATTGCGCCGCGCCCTGTATCGCCATCACATTTTTTCTTCGGAACGCTTTGGGGTTCCAGTCGTGGTGGTCGGCAACGTCGTGGCAGGCGGCGCCGGAAAAACACCGCTGGTCATCGCCCTCGTCAAGCATCTTCAGGCGCAGCAGATACCCGTTGGAGTCGTCTCTCGAGGTTATGGACGGCAGGGCAATGACTGCCTGGAGGTGACGCCGGGCGCTTCACCCTCGCGCACCGGCGACGAGCCGGCCCTGATCAAGCGCGCAACAAGCGCCCCCGTTTTTGTCGCCCGCAGTCGCACAGAGGCTGTGCGCGTGCTGCTGGCTGCGCATCCTGCTACGGCGGTTGTGGTTTGCGACGATGGGCTGCAACATTACGCCTTGCAACGCGACATCGAGATTGCCGTGTTCGACGACCGCGGTGTGGGAAACGGCTGGCTGCTGCCCGCGGGCCCGTTGCGAGAGGCCTGGCCCGACCGCCTGCGCTTTGACCCGAGTTTGGTGTTACACACAGGGAAAAAGCCTGCCTTTGACGGCTTTGCGTCTACCCGGCAGCTGAACACGCACGCTTATTCAGCCAGCGGTGAAGCCGTCTTGCTGGCCGGCCTGCGGGCTCGCCCCGTGGCCGCGTTGGCTGGGATTGCCAACCCCGACGCATTTTTTGACATGTTGAGGGAGATCGGGCTGACGCTGCAAACCACCGCGTCTCTACCCGACCACCATGACTTCAGCGACCAAGACCTTGAAGGGCTCGAGGGCTGCGTGGTGCTGTGCACCGAAAAAGATGCGGTCAAGCTTTTTGCCCTGCCGCAAGCCTCACGACATGAGGTGCTGGCCGTGCCTTTGGTGTTTTCGCCCGAGACGGCTTTTTTTGCCGCATTCGATGCCCGGCTGGCACCGCTGATTTCTCCCTTACCATCAGGCCATGGACACCAAACTGCTTGAATTGCTGGTCTGCCCTGTGACCAAAGGCCCGCTCGACTATGACCGGGAAAAACAGGAACTTGTTTCCCGAAGTGCCCGCCTCGCCTATCCGGTGCGCGACGGGATTCCCGTTCTGCTGGAAAACGAAGCGCGAACCCTAACCGACGAAGAGCTCGGACTGTGACCAGCCGCACAAGAAACGCCGGCGGAGCTCTCAAAGCATGAGCTTCACGGTCCTCATTCCGGCCAGGCTCGCATCGACCCGTCTGCCCAACAAACCGCTGGCAGACATCGGCGGTGCCCCCATGGTTGTGCGCGTGGCCCAACGCGCGATGCAAAGTACCGCACTGCGAACGGTCGTCGCCACCGACAGCAACGAGATCGTTGATAAATGCGCATCTTTCGGCGTCGCTGCCGTGCTGACCCGCGAAGATCACCCTAGCGGCAGCGACCGCCTTGCGGAAGCCTGCAGCGTCCTGGGACTGGCAGACGACGCGATTGTGGTGAATGTGCAAGGTGACGAACCTTTGATTGATCCGGCGCTGATCGATGCAGTCGCGCGCCTGCTCACTGAGCGGCCGGACTGCGCAATGAGCACCGCGGCGCATGCCATCCAATCGCTGAAAGAGCTGAACAACCCCAACGTGGTCAAGGTCGTGCTCGACGCACGCCGCACCGCCCACTACTTCAGCCGCGCAGCCATTCCGGCAGCCCGCGACTTTCCGGGCAAGGCGTGGTGGGAAGCCGGCAGCAGCCTCCCCCGGCCGCTCCGGCATGTCGGCATCTATGGCTATCGCGTGGGGTTTCTGAAGGAATTTCCGCGCCTTTCCCAGTCGCCCCTGGAGCAACTGGAGTGCTTAGAGCAACTCCGGGCACTCTGGCATGGCCACCGTATCGCGGTTCACATTACCGGCGACGCGCCGGGGCCGGGAGTGGACACCCCGGAAGACCTGGACCTCGCGCGCAAACTGTTTTCCTGATTCGTCCCCCGGGGCCTGACTTCGCCCTCGTAAGTTGCTGTCAGGGGTGCATGCTATCCTTGGGAAAAACGCAAGTGTGGGGCCTGCAAGACGTGTTGGCGGCCCTCAATACCTGTCAAGCAGTTCCGCAGAGACCGGTCAGCTGGCCCGGACTGACTTCATGAATTCATAAAATCCGAGGACATCCATGAGACTGATTTTGTTGGGCGCGCCTGGCGCAGGCAAAGGGACCCAAGCGACCTTCATCTGCCAAAAATACGGCATTCCCCAGATCTCCACCGGCGACATGCTTCGTGCGGCGGTGAAAGCGGGTACGCCGCTGGGTATCGAGGCCAAAAAAATCATGGACTCGGGCGCTTTGGTCAATGACGACCTGATCATCAACCTGGTGAAAGAGCGCATCGCCCAAAGCGACTGTGCCAAAGGTTTTTTGTTCGACGGCTTTCCCCGCACCATCCCGCAGGCTGAAGCCATGAAGTCGGCCGGCGTCAAACTGGATTACGTCCTTGAAATCGACGTCCCCTTCGACGCCATCATTGAGCGCATGAGCGGACGCCGGTCACATCCGGCTTCAGGCCGTACCTATCACGTCAAGTTCAATCCCCCCAAAGTAGAAGGCAAGGACGACGTCACCGGCGAACCGCTGATCCAGCGCGAAGACGACAAGGAAGAAACCGTGCGCAAGCGTCTCGAGGTTTACAGCGCCCAGACCCGGCCGCTGGTTGAGTATTACTCCAGCTGGGCCAAGTCAACGCCCGACCTGGCCCCCAAATACCGTGCCATCAGCGGGATGGGCGGCGTCGACGAGATCACGGACCGGGCATTCAGGGCCTTGTCGAGCTGACTTGGGTCGCATCAGTTATCCCAAAAGCCGTCCATCACGACGGCTTTTTTATTGATTTTCGCTTGCAGGGCGAGTGGCGATACGCCGTTGTTAACTTGTCGCCATCAACTCAAGCATCATCTCGATGCGCGCCTTGACGGGACTTAAGCCCTTTGAATCGGGAAGAACATCCCCAGGCGTGGGCAACACCCGGCCATTGAGGCACCGGGTGGCGCGCACAACCTTCACACCCGCAGCTTGGACTCGCAGCAAGGCCGCCTCAAGCTCATGGTGCAAAGTGCCATTACCTGTTGCCGCGACCACCAGCCCCTGAACGCCGTGCGCGTGCAGGGCATCCACAACCGAGCCACCCGCTCCGACATGGTTCATGACCACTTCAACGCGTGGCCAGTCAGCCAAGGTCGCCCCATTCGCTATGAATTTGATAGCTGCTTGCGCTCGCTCATCCTGGGCCTCAGGCCAGTTTCGCATTAATTTCAGCGATCCTTCCTCGATATAGCCTATCGGCCCCGCGTCCCCGGAGCTGAAAGCATCCAGCTTGTAGGTATGCACCTTTTGCACGTCCAGTGCGCTGTGAATGGTGCCGGCACATACCGCCACCACGCCTCGCGCTCCGGCGTGGCTCGCCACCGCCATGGCATCAAGCATGTTTTGGGGGCCATCAGGCACCAGGGCCGTCGCTGGCCGCATGGCGCAGGTCAGCACCACCGGTTTCGCGGGTCGGCATACCGCATGAAGAAAATAAGCCGTTTCCTCCAGCGTATCTGTACCGTGCGTGATCACAATGCCTCGCACGGCCGGCTGAGCCAGGAAGTGGTTGACCCGCGCCGCCAGACGCATCCAGACCTCAAAGCCCATGTCCTTGCTGTCGACCTGCGCGACCTGTTCTGTTATCAGCGAACCAAATCCTGCAAGCGACGGAATCGCCGCAACCAACTGGTCTACGCCCACCTGGGCAGCGATATAGCCGATGTTGTCTGAGGCACTTTCAGCCTGGCCAGCGATCGTGCCGCCGGTCCCCAGAATCACTATTGTTGGAGGATGCATAAAGTGAACTTGCAATCTTTCAAAAACTGGATGAAAATACAGCTACTGGATATTAAAACAGCTACAGCATGCCACAGACCACAAGCCAGCAAACCCTGTTCAGGCCGCTGCAGCCGTAATTCAAGGAGAAAACAGCGATGAGCACTCTCGACAATTTTCCGCATTTCCCTTCTGAAGCTCCCAAGCTGACGGCGCGGCAGCAGCAAATTCTGGAATTGATCCAGAGCGCCATCGCTCGCACCGGTGCCCCGCCTACCCGGGCCGAAATTGCCGCCGAACTGGGCTTTCGCTCTGCCAACGCCGCCGAAGAACACCTGCAGGCATTGGCCCGTAAAGGCGTCATCGAGCTGGTCAGTGGCACGTCGCGCGGCATCCGTCTGCGCAACGACGCCCTTCGCACCTTGAACGAATCCAGAATGAAACAGTTTTCCCTGCCGTTGCAAAGCCTGGCCCAACTCGCCCTGCCATTGGTGGGGCGGGTTGCTGCTGGCAGCCCAATTCTCGCGCAGGAACATGTTGAACAGACCTATTATTTTGAAAGCAGCCTGTTTCAACGCCAGCCCGACTACCTGCTCAAGGTTCGCGGCATGAGCATGCGTGACGTCGGCATCATGGACGGCGACCTGCTGGCCGTCAAACAATCAAAGGAAGCCAAGAATGGCCAGATTGTTGTGGCCCGGCTGGGGGACGAAGTTACCGTCAAGCGCTTTCGCCGCAACAAGCATTTGATTGAATTGCTGCCCGAGAACCCGGATTTCAAAACCATTGTGGTTGAACCCGGCGAGCCTTTTGAGCTTGAAGGCCTGGCGGTTGGCCTGATTCGCAACACCATGCTCATGTAGCCTATTTATCTGGCCGCACACCAGGTGGCGGGCGTTTGGCTAATGGCCAACACCCTGGTGCCGCGGCCTCGCTGGCAAAGTGCCAGCCGCAATCCTGCCTGTGTAAACCTCTCTCATACAGGAGTTCATCATGGGAATCATCAGTTTTTCGCACGTACCAATGTTGTCAGGTCTGCTTGCCCCCGTGCATGCGCTGGTGTCCTTGTTTGTGCCAGCTTCGGGCATGGCGGGCGCGGGCCGATGTACCGCATCTGCCAACACACGCCTGGGAGGACGCCAACTTGCGCTTCCCTTTTCGTCCGACGATGGCGCCGTCACACACGGCTCGACCACCCATGTATTTGGCGGTCCCTCCCCCCGGTCATCCGCCAAATTGTCCCTCCCAAGCCGCCTCAGAGTTGTGCGCGAGTTCGACTCCAACGTCAGTCCTGCATGTGCTGGCCGCATGGTGATCTCCGGACGTATGGCTGATGTGTGCGCGGAGCTTGAGCGCATGAGCCAACGAGAGGCATCGGCGCAGTAATACCGCAAGAGTCACTGCAGGCCCGGCGTGTAACCTGGGGAAGAAACCCATGCCTCCCATGCACTTGCAGGCTGCGGGCCAAGTTTCCTTGCGATACAAAATGGGCATGCGCAAGTGGCCCTGGCCGCAAGGAAGAAAAATCTTGCAGGCACAATATCGGCATGAATATTGTGATTCTCGACGACTATCAGGATGCGGTGCGCAAGTTGAACTGCGCCGCCAAGCTGGAAGCTTACCCCGCCAAGGTCTATACCAATACGGTCAAAGGCATCGGCCAGCTGTCCGTCCGCCTCAAGGACGCCGACGTCATCGTCCTGATTCGGGAGCGGACCCAGCTCAACCGGCAGGTCATTGAAAAACTCCCCAAGCTCAAGTTGATTGCCCAGACTGGCCGTGTCGGAAGCCATGTCGATGTTGCAGCCTGCACCGAACGGGGAATCGCCGTTGCCGAAGGTATTGGATCTCCCACTGCGCCCGCTGAACTGGCGTGGGCGCTGGTAATGACGGCCATGCGGCGCATCCCGCACTACGTTGCCCATTTGAAGCATGGCGCCTGGCAGCAGGCGGGCCTTAAGTCTGCCTCCATGCCGCCCAATTTTGGCATTGGATCCGTCCTCAAGGGCAAGACCCTGGGTATCTGGAGCTACGGAAAAATCGGGCAAATAGTGGCCGGCTACGGCAGGGCATTTGGCATGCGGGTTGTAATTTGGGGCCGTGACGCTTCACTGGAGCGGGCGCAGGCGGACGGCTTTGAAGTGGCCGCCAACAAAGCGGAGTTCTTCGAGCAAAGTGATGTGTTGAGCATACATCTGCGGCTTAATGAAGAAACCCGCGGCATCGTCACACTGGAAGACCTGTCGCGCATGAAAACCACCTCCCTGCTGGTCAATACCTCCCGCGCGGAGCTGATCGAGCCGGAGGCATTGATCGCGTCCCTCAACCGCGGACGCCCCGGTCTGGCCGCCATCGACGTTTTTGAGTCAGAACCCATCCTGCAGGGCCACGCGTTGCTTCGCCTCGAAAACTGCATTTGCACGCCGCATATCGGCTATGTTGAACAGGACAGCTACGAGCTGTACTTTGGCGCGGCGTTCGACAACGTCGTCAACTTCATCAAAGGCACGCCCACCAACATCGTCAATCCCGGCGCCTTGCAAGTGCGTCGTTGATTTTTGGCATCGCTTTTGGCTGCCCCGAAAAAAGACTAACCCAGGGGATCGCCCGACGCGTGCCCGCCAGCCCCACTTACGCCTTGGGCAGCACCGAAGAGACCGGCACTGAGCCCGGAATTTCGAGATCGAACTCAATGAGATTGCTGTCGGCGGCTGCTGGCAATTGCGCGCCCGTCTCTAGCGATGGAAGCGGAACAAATCCCTCGTTCTCGCCCACACTCAAATCAATGTCGAGCCCGATGCGGGCTGAAACAGGAGGCTGCGTCGGGTCAGGCACGCCTTCAACTGCAGGTGGCAGCACGGGCACAGGTACAGCCGGCTGAAGACGGGCGGACAAAGGTTGCATGCTGGTGGGTCCAAAACCGGCTGCACGCGGCAAAGTGTCCGGCATCGTGGGCACCCCTGCAGCAACCGGCACCTTGACAGGCGCTTGCACTGCATCGGTGGACCGGGTCACGATCTTCTTGGCGATGGAATGCAGCAGCAGCAATTCGCGGTAAGCGGCGAGGCTGAAAACTTCGCCCCGCGAATCCGGCTTGCGGAATATCGATTCCTCCAGCACGTCGAGTACCTTGGGCGTAGGCCAAAGCGACTCGATACGCGACAGCGCGGTCGTATAGAACTCCAGGTCATGCGTATCCGCCGCGTATTCATCGAAAGGCGGTACCTTTGCGTTGAACATCTTGTTGAAGTCCGCGCGCAAGGTATCGTAATCATCGCGGCGGCCCAGGCTGTGATAAAGATCGAACAAATCGAGATAGACCAGCGCGCTCGTCTCCACGTTGTCCATGATGTGGTGATGCAGTACTTCCACCGCCTTGTCGGGACGGCCGAGCGACAGGAAGAAATCGGCTTGCTGCTGGACGTCAAACAACTCCTCGGCATTCACTATCCGGGGCATGCTGCTCGTGCCGCTCAGGCTGGGAAGGAACTCAGCGGGAAATTTGGAGGCCCCAGACCTCGGCCGCGCCTGAGCGCCAGCAGCTGGCATGCGGCTTGGTGCGGGAGAAAAAGGTTCGCTGGTGTCGAAATCGACAAGCGAGTCGAGCGACGCTCGGGCACTGCCCAACGCATCTGCATGGGGCTTGCGCACAAAAGTTTCCGCAGCGGTAGCGGGACTTTCCGTCAGATAAGGCGCACTGTCTTCGGCGTACTCTTTGCCCCACCACGAGCCGCGGCTGAGCCGACGGCTGTTTTGCCGGGTTCGTATCCACACCCCCAAGGCGGCTAGCAGGGCCGCAGCCAGAATGGCCGACAAGGTGTAAACCAGCCAGTTGTTGTAGCGTTCGCCGCGCGCCTGTTCCAGCTGGCTGCGCATGTCCAAAACGGCTTTTTCGGTCTTTTGACTCTGCGCCAGCATGCCGGCCACATCGGCTTCCAGCGACTTCAGCCGCTGGTTATCGCGCACCATGTCTTGCGGCTGGGCATTGAGCGCCTGCCACAACGCTGCGGCAGCGGTGCGCTGCTGGGCGTTTGTTGACGGCTCCGTCAAGAGCTCCGGAGAAGCGCGAAGTACCGGATCACGCGCGGCAGCCAGGTCTATGGGGTCGAGTTTCAAACGTGAACCCGGCTTGCGCGCCGCCGCTTTTGCGGGCGCGCCCGCCACACGAGCGGCAGGCATTGCCAACAGAGGCGCTACTGGAGCGGTGCCCGGGCTCTCAACGCCGCCAGAAGTTCGATTTTTGCCGGGTTTTGTCTGTCTGGCTGCGCGCGCGCTGGGTGCCGCAGGCGCCGTTGGTGCGGTTGATTCGCCATTTGTTGCGCTGCTCGCGGCGCCAGGTGCCCGGGCCGCTGTCGAGGAGGCCATGACCCCTGTGTCAACAACCGCGTTTGAATTGGAATTTTCGCTGGCGATTTCCGCCAGAAGAACGTATTTGCGCGTGCTTTTCTGCAGGCAGCCCTCGCGTACATACAGCGTTACCACGGGTTCATCGACGCTGGTGGTGGTACGAATCCGGATCAGTGCCTCTGAGGCATTGGCTCCCTGCGCCGTGACCAGGCGCACCCTGTTCTGGGCAACCTGGCTGTCACCAAAAAACACATCAGCCGTCGCGCAGACTGCGGCGAGCCCTTCGGAGCCTTCAAGTTGCGCCGACAAGGTGACGTCAAGGGGGCGACCGACGAGGGTGGCGCCGCGAACGCGGCCCAGCGACAAGGCCACGCTGTGGGCGGCAGCGCCCATCAACAGGGCGCCAAGGAAATATTTGAGAGGCTTCTCGGCAAGTTTCATGGGGTGGGCAATTCTCCCACGTGCTTGCTGCCAAATAGGCTCGGCCATAATTCGGGCATGGAAGTAAATTACAAAAATGTGGGAATAGTTGGCACGGGCGCCATGGGGCGCGGCATTGCACAAATCGCAGCGCAGGCCGGGAGCATGGTCAAACTGCTCGACACCCAGATCGGCGCCGCTGAAAAAGCCCGTGAGGCCCTTTGCACGCAATGGGGCAAACTGGTGGAAAAGGGCCGCATTGACGCGGCGACCGCGGCGGGCCATAAAGACCGGCTGCTGCTGGCCACCACCCTCGCCGATCTGGCGGAGTGCGACCTCATCGTTGAAGCCATTGTGGAACGGCTGGACGTCAAACAAGCGCTGTTTGCTGAACTGGAATCTCTGGTGCCGGCGCACACCGTGCTGGCGAGCAACACCTCCTCACTGTCCATAACCGCCATTGCCGCGCCCCTCAAACACCCGGAGCGTATGGCCGGTTTTCACTTCTTCAATCCCGTGCCGCTGATGAAGGTGGTCGAGGTGATCGCAGGCCTGAAAACCAGCCCGTCCGTCTGCGCCGGGCTTAGCCAGTACGCGCGGCAAATGGGCCACACTCCTGTGCAAGCGCAAGACACGCCCGGCTTCATCGTCAACCACGCCGGGCGGGCCTACGGCACGGAAGCGCTGCGCATCGTCAGCGAGGGCATTGCCGACTTTGCCGCCATCGACCGAATTCTGCGCGACCAGGCCGGTTTCAAGCTGGGGCCTTTCGAGCTGATGGATCTGACCGCCCTGGATGTGTCGCACCCCGTAATGGAGTCGATTTACCACCAATACTTTGAAGAAGCTCGCTACCGACCCAGCGTCATCACCGCGCAGCGGCTGGCCGGCGGCATGCTGGGGCGCAAGACCGGGGAAGGCTTTTACCGCTATGCGGACGGCGCCATACAGGCGCCCGCCGAGCCCGCCGTTCCGGAAGTGGCTGAAATTCCGCCCGTATGGGTGTCTCCCCGTGCTTCACGCCGTTCAGAGCTGCTGCAGTTGCTCAAAAACCTCGGCGCCAAAATCGAAACCGGCGCCTCCGCCTCGCCCCAAGCCCTGATGCTGGTGGCGCCCCTGGGCTTTGACATCACCACCGTCGCCGTCGTGGAGCGGCTGGATCCGGCGCGCACGGTGGGCATCGACATGCTGATTGACGATGCCGCCACGAAACGGCGGGTGCTGGCCACCAACCCAGCCACCCGCACGGACATGCGCGATGCCGCCCATGCCTTGTTTGCGCGTGACGGAAAACCGGTCAGCGTGATCCGCGACAGCGGCGGCTTTGTCACCCAGCGCGTGGTAGCCGCCATCGTCAACATTGCCTGCGACATCTGCCAGCAAGGCATTTGCAGCCCGAAAGACCTGGAGACCGCAGTGACGCTGGGCCTGGGCTACCCGATGGGTCCCCTGGCCATGGGCGACCGCTACGGTCCAACCAATGTGCTGGAAGTGCTGTTCAACATGCAGACCGTGTACGGTGACCAGCGCTACCGCCCTTCCCCTTGGCTGCGCCGCCGCGGTGCCATCGGCCTGAGCCTGAGCCATCAAGAAGAGTGAATCAAGCCACAAAGGCCGCAATTTTGCAGGTTCCCACCAGCAGGTGCCGCGGGACTGGCTTTGCCAGGCCGCAGGCATCGCCCCCTTGAGGGGGGAAGGTGCTACACGAAGTGAGCATCCGACGGGGGTGTCAATATTTTTTTGGAAAGAACTGACATGGCAGGCGCAATTAAAAGCACGAGTGACGGTCAAACCCTGATCCTGACGATCAGCAACCCGGAATTCAAAAACGCGCTCGGGCCCGACATTTATGCCGCCGGTGTTGAGGCATTAAACGCTGCCGAGAACAACCCCGAAGTCCGCAGCGTGGTGATCACCGGCGAAGGCGCGGTGTTCTGCGCAGGCGGCAATCTGCAGCGCCTGCAAGCGAACCGGCGCGAAGCGCCCGACGTTCAGGCCCAAAGCATCGATGGCCTGCACAACTGGATCGACACCATCCGGACTTATCCCAAGCCTGTGATTGCGGCCGTGGAAGGCGCGGCGGCTGGTGCCGGGTTCTCGCTGGTGCTGGCTTGCGATTTCGTTGTGGCCGCGGATAACGCCGTATTTGTCATGTCGTACAGCACCGTCGCGCTCTCGCCCGACGGCGGAGGCAGCTGGACTTTGGCAAGGGCACTGCCCCGGGCCCTGGCCAGCGAGCTGCTGATGGCCGGTGAGCGCATCAGCCCCCAGCGGCTGCATGAGTTCGGCCTTGTGAACCGCGTCACCGGCCCCGGCGATGCGCTGGCTCAAGCCCTTGAACTGGCCGCACAGCTCAATGCACGGGCGCCCAACGTACTGGCTAGCATCAAGGAGCTCATCAACGACGCAGCGGGCGGCACGCTCAATGAGCAATTGTCCCGCGAACGCGACCATTTTGTGCGTAATCTGCATGACGCCAATGCTGGCGAAGGCATCGACGCGTTTCTGACCAAGCGCACGCCGCGCTACCGCTAGCAGGTGCAAGGCCGGGGCTATCCGCCCTGCCCGGCCCACTGTCATCCTGTCTTTGTCGGCATTTCCGCCGCGCGACGCGCATGCGACAGGCCGCGGGGCTCACCCGCGTCCCTCAAGCGACAATGGGCGCCTTGTTAGTCACTCAAAAGACAGACCATGGACGATCCCATTCTTACGATAGAGGAACGAGAGGCCATTAACAACGGCCGCTGGTTTTCATCCTTGTCCCCATCCTTGAGGCACGACATACTGCGATGCGCCTACGTCAAACGCTACAAAGACGGCGAACTCATCAGCGCGCGCGGCGATGCGCCGGAAGAATGGATTTCCTGCGCACGGGGAGCTATTCGCGTGAGCTCGACGTCGATCTCGGGCAAGCAAGTCACACTGACCTATGTCGAGCCAGGCATCTGGGTCGGCGACGTGGCAATTTTCGACGGGGAACGGCGTACTCACGACTCTTATGCGCACGGCGAGACCACGCTGCTATGTGTTTCACGAGCCGACCTTCGCAAAATCCTGGGTCAGCACGTGGAGCTTTACGAAGCCCTTCTGCGCCTGCATGCCCGCCGCATACGGCAACTCTTCGGTCTGGTGGAAGACCTCAACACCCTGCCTTTGCGGGCGCGGCTCGCCAAACAGTTGCTGCACCTGGTGCGCAGCTATGGCGTCCCCAGCCTGGCGGACGGCGGCGAAGTTCGCATCGGCTTGCAGCTGGCCCAGGAGGAACTGGCCCAGTTGCTGGGCGCCTCGCGCCAGCGCGTCAACCAGGAGCTCAAGTCCATGGAACGGGAAGAGGCCATTCGCATCGAACCGGGTGGCCTGGTGGTGCGCAACCGCCAAGCCCTGATGCGGATTTCCGAAGCCGAAATCGACAAATAAACATCAACAGAGACAGCGTTAGCGCATGAGCAACTTCGATCACTTTGTCGGTACGCGGGCTGTTACTGGCGCGCACGCTTTTGACCTTGACGCGCTCACCGCCTACCTGGGCCAGCACCTGCCCGGCTTCAAAGGCCCGCTCACGGTCGAGATTTTCAAAGGCGGCCAGTCCAATCCGACCTACAAACTGATCACGCCCAGCGCGTCTTATGTGATGCGTGCCAAGCCAGGACCGGTGGCCAAACTGCTGCCGTCGGCCCATGCGGTCGAGCGTGAATTCAAGGTGATGACGGGCCTGCAAGGCACCGATGTTCCGGTGCCCAAAATGTATTGCCTCTGTGAAGACGAGTCCGTGATCGGCCGCGCCTTCTACGTGATGGAGTTCGTTGAAGGCCGTGTACTTTGGGACCAGTCCCTGCCCGGCATGAGCAATACCCAGCGCGGTGAAATCTACAACGAGATGAACCGCGTGGTCGCCGCCCTGCACAAGGTGAAGTTCGCTGAGCGAGGCCTAGCCGACTACGGCAAGCCCGGCAACTATTTTGAGCGCCAGATCGGCCGCTGGAGCAAACAGTACACCGCCTCCATCACCCAGCCTATTCCTGAGATGGACAGCCTGATGCAATGGCTGCCCGCCAACATCCCAGGCGGCGCACGCGACGAAAGCATGGTCTCCATCGTGCACGGCGACTTCCGGCTGGACAACCTGCTCTTTCACCCCACGGAGCCACGCGTGCTGGCCGTACTTGACTGGGAACTCTCAACCCTGGGACATCCGCTGGCCGACTTCAGCTACCACTGCATGGCCTGGCATATTCCACCCGGCGCCTTTCGCGGCATCGGCGGGCTGAATGTGGAGAGCCTGGGCATTCCCACCGAACCCGACTACATACGCCTTTACTGTGAACGGACGGGGCTTGCCACCCCCGAAGCGCTCAAGGCCGACTGGAATTTCTACATGGCCTACAACCTGTTTCGCATCGCGGCCATCCTGCAAGGCATTGCCAAGCGCGTCGAGGCCGGCACCGCCTCCAGCGCGCAGGCCGTCAGCTCGGCTGCCGGCGCGCCACTGCTGGCCCGCATGGCTTGGGACTTTGCACTGAAAAGCCAGGGCGGATAACCGCCCGCCCTCACAACAACATCGCCTCACATCTTTTTTTGGAGATTTCATGGACTTCAACTACACCCCAAAAGTACAGGAACTGCGGGCGCGCCTGCTCAAGTTCATGGACGAGCA
>NZ_JBDTPB010000005.1:0-3961 GCF_039932935.1 Polaromonas sp. | reverse complement strand
TGGGCATCGAGCTGATCCGCTTCGACATGTCCGAGTACATGGAGCGCCACGCCGTGAGCCGCCTGATCGGCGCGCCCCCGGGCTATGTTGGTTTTGACCAGGGCGGTCTGCTGACCGAAGCGGTGACCAAGAAGCCGCATTGCGTACTGCTGCTCGATGAAATCGAGAAGGCGCACCCGGACATCTTCAACGTGCTGCTGCAGGTCATGGACCACGGCACGCTGACCGACAACAACGGGCGCAAGGCCGATTTCCGCAATGTCATCATCGTCATGACCACCAACGCCGGTGCCGAGACGATGAACAAGGCAACCATCGGCTTTACCAACCCGCGCGAGTCCGGCGACGAGATGGCCGACATCAAGCGCCTGTTCACGCCCGAGTTCCGTAACCGCCTCGACGCGACAGTCAGCTTCAAGGCGCTCGACGAAACCGTTATCCTGCGCGTGGTCGACAAGTTCCTGCTGCAGCTTGAAACCCAGCTGGCTGAAAAGAAAGTGGAAGTCACTTTCACCGACACGCTGCGCAAGTACCTCGGCAAGAAGGGCTTCGATCCGCTGATGGGCGCCCGCCCGATGCAGCGCCTGATTCAGGACACCATCCGGCGTGCGCTGGCCGACGAGCTGCTGTTTGGCCGGCTCACGGACGGTGGCCGCCTGACGGTGGACATGAAGGTCACGACCGACGAAAAGGGCGTTGAGAACGGAGAAGTCCAGCTCGACATCCAGCCTTTGCCCAAGAAGGAAGGCAAAGCCAAGCCGGAAGCCGAAGCGGCAGAGACGAACTGAGCGTGTCGCCCATCTCTCTGCGCGGATAGTTCTCGCGCAGCCAAAAAAGGCCGGTAGCATCACGCTGTCGGCCTTTTCCATTTTGCTTTGCCAGTATTGTCAGAAAACCAGAGACGCTCCGCTTGACGCTTCCCCAACTCAGTTCCGAATGGACCACCGGCCTCTCGCTGGCCTGGAGCGCCTACATTGGCGTGCTGTCGGTCTGGATCGTGATGCAAAAACGCGCCCCGGTTTCCACCATGAGCTGGATCCTGTCGCTGGCGCTGCTGCCCTTTGCGGGTTTTGTCATTTATTACTTCCTCGGCCCCCAGCGCCTGAAAAAGCAGCGCCTCAAGCGGCTGCGCAGCAGCGCCGGCGCGCGTGGCGATGCCGATCTGGCCCAGCTGCAGGGCGCGGCAGAGAGAGCCCCCCCGGCCCTGCGGCAAATGACGGCCCTGGGCACTGCTGCTTGCGGCCTCCCGGTGTCCAGCGCCACTTCCGTCCAGCTGCTTTCAGGGGGCGCGCAGGCGTTTGACCGCATCTTCGACGCGATCCGCGGGGCCAGTGACCATGTTCACCTCGAATACTATATTTTTGAACCCGACCGGATCGGTACCGCCCTGCGCGACCTGTTGGCCGAAAAATCGAAGCAGGGCGTCAAGGTACGCCTGCTGGTCGATGCGCTCGGCTCCAAGCGGCTTGGCAGCCGATTTCTTGCGCCGCTTGAGGCTTCCGGTGCCGAGATTGCGTTCTTTCACGACACCCGCATAGGCCGCCGCCTGCGCCCGGTTACCAACTACCGCACCCACCGCAAGATTGTCGTTTGCGACGGCCGTATTGGCTTCACAGGCGGCGTCAATATCACCGATGAAGAAGACCGGCGCACCCGCCCTGATGCCTACCATGACGTGCACGTGCGCATCGAAGGCAGCGCAGTGCGCTGGCTGCAGACGACTTTCCTGGAGGACTGGACTTACGCCACCGGCGAATCGGTAGCAGACACAGACCGAACCCTTCCGCATTTGCTGCCCCATCTGGTGCCCGACGAAGAGGCCGGCGACATTCCAGTCCAGGTGGTGACCAGCGGGCCGGACAACGTGCTCGAGCCGATTCACCGCATGCACCTGGCCGCCATCAATGCCTCAACAAGCCGGGCCTGGTTGACCACGCCCTACTTTGTGCCCGGAGAGCCCGCCCTGATGGCGCTGACGAGCGCCGCGCTGCGCGGCGTTGATGTGCGCCTGCTGGTCCCACGCCGCAGTGACAGCTTTATCGTCAGCGCAGCGGCGCGCTCTTACTTCGATGAGCTGATCGCCGCCGGCGTCAAGGTCTGGGAGTACAAGGCCCGCATGCTGCATTCCAAAACGCTGGTGGTTGACGACAGTTGTGCCATGGTCGGCACCGCCAACTTTGACAACCGCAGTTTTCGCCTCAATTTCGAGGTGATGGCCGTGGTCTATGGCCCTGCGTTGGCAGGGCCGCTCGCTGCGCAGTTCGAAACCGACCTGCTGAGCGCCGCACCCGTGCGCGCAAACCGCCCCCAGAACTTTTTGATGCGCCTGCTTGATGCCGTGGCACGGCTGTTTTCCCCTTTGCTCTGATTACCCCGAGTTTTCCATGACCCACACCTTCCTCTGGCACGACTACGAAACCTTCGGCATCAACCCGCGTCGCGACCGGCCCGCGCAGTTCGCCGGCATTCGTACCGACGCCGAGCTCAATGAGATCGGCGAGCCGCTGATGATTTATTGCAGGCCCGCCAACGACTACCTGCCTGACCCGGCGTCTTGCCTCATCACCGGCATCACGCCGCAGTTGTGCCTTGAGCGCTGCTTGCCCGAGCACGAATTCGCCGCGCAAATCGAGGCCATGCTGGCCGAACCGGGAACCATCGGCGTCGGCTACAACACCATCCGCTTCGATGACGAAGTCACGCGGCATCTGTTCTGGCGCAACCTGATCGACCCCTATGCGCGCGAATGGCAAAACGACTGCGGCCGTTGGGATTTGCTCGACGTCGTGCGCATGGCCTATGCGTTGCGACCCGAGGGCATCGTCTGGCCGATCAAACCCGATGAACGCAGGCCCGACGACGCAGCTGCGGTTCGGCCCAGTTTCAAGCTGGAAGACCTGGCGCGCGCCAACGGCTTGATGCACGAAGCGGCGCACGATGCGTTGTCGGACGTTCGCGCCACCATCGCGCTGGCCCGTCTGATCCGCAAAGCACAACCCAAGCTGTTTGACTTTTGCCTGGGCCTGCACAAAAAAGACCGCGTGGCCGCGGAGCTCGGCTTGCCCACCAGTCCACAGACTGCCCAGCCGTTTTTACACATCTCGGGCATGTTTCCGCCGGAGCGCGGCTGCCTCGCCGTCATGTGGCCGCTGGCAACGCACCCGACGAACAAGAACGAGCTGCTGGCCTGGGACCTGTCGCAAGACCCGAGCGAGCTGCCCCTGCTTGACGTTGCCACGCTGCGGCAACGCCTCTTCAGTAAATCGGCTGACTTGCCTGAAGGCGTGCTGCGCCTGCCCATCAAGTCAGTTCACCTGAACAAGTCACCCATGGTCGTGCGCAAGCTCGCCACGCTGTCACCGGAGATGGCGGCCAAATGGGGTGTAGACATCCCCGCAGCGCTGGCCAACGCCGAAAAAGCCGCCGGCCTGCCCGACATGAGCGCCATCTGGCCCGAAGTCTTCCACCGGCCCAAAGAGCCCACTCCGGATGTCGATGAAGACCTGTACGGCGGCTTCATCAACAACACCGACCGGCGCCGCCTGAACCAGCTGCGCGCCATGTCACCCGCCGAGCTGGCCCATGCCCGCATCGGTTTTGACGACGAGCGCCTTGGCGAGTTGGTGTTTCGTTACCGGGCCCGCAACTTTGCGGAAACGCTGTCGCCCGAAGACGTTGAACGCTGGGAGGCGCACCGCGCCGCGCGTTTGCTCGAAGGTGAGGGTGGGGCGCGGAATGTCGATGCGCTGTTTGCCGAGATTGATGTACTGGCCGAGACCGCGGATGAGAAAAAGCAGGTTGTTCTGGAGGCGCTTTATGAGTATGCGGAGATGATTGCGCCTGAGATGTCGTAGCTGCTTGCTACCAAATGGGGGCGCTGCGGTTTTTTGCCGAGTTCCGCTGGCCGGGGTTGCCCGGCGGCAAGTAACTTTTCTTTGCTTCGCCAAAGAAAAGTCACCAA
>NZ_JBDTPB010000004.1:0-16626 GCF_039932935.1 Polaromonas sp. | reverse complement strand
CTTCCATGCCCTGCACCATGCCGCGGCGTGAGGACAGATCGCCCATCACGTTGCCGGCGTAGTCTTCAGGCGTTTCAACTTCCACGGCCATCATGGGCTCCAGAATCACCGGGCTGGCCTTGCGGCAGCCTTCCTTGAAACCGAAGATGGCAGCCATCTTGAAGGCCAATTCGTTCGAGTCCACATCGTGGTAGGAACCGAAGTGCAGCGTGACCTTGACGTCAACCACCGGATAGCCGGCGAGCACACCAGTCGTCACGGCTTCGTTGATGCCCTTTTCCACCGCAGGGATGTATTCGCGAGGAACCACACCGCCCTTGATGGCGTCGATAAATTCGATGCCCTTGCCGGCTTCGTTGGGCTCGATCTTGAGCACGACGTGGCCGTACTGACCCTTACCACCGGACTGGCGCACGAACTTGCCTTCGGCGTCTTCCACAGTCTTGCGGATGGTTTCGCGGTAAGCCACTTGGGGCTTGCCCACGTTGGCTTCGACGCCAAATTCACGCTTCATGCGGTCCACAATAATTTCCAGATGCAGCTCGCCCATGCCGGCAATCAGGGTCTGGCCGGACTCTTCGTCGGTCTTGACGCGGAAAGACGGATCTTCCTGCGCCAGACGCTGCAGCGCGATACCCATTTTTTCCTGGTCGGCCTTGGTCTTGGGTTCCACAGCCTGCGTAATCACGGGCTCAGGGAACACCATGCGCTCGAGCATGACGATGGCATCGGGATCGCACAGGGTTTCGCCGGTGGTGACGTCTTTGAGGCCCACGCAGGCGGCGATGTCGCCGGCGCGGATTTCGCTGACTTCTTCACGGTTGTTGGCGTGCATCTGCACGATACGGCCGATACGCTCTTTCTTACCCTTGATCGGGTTGTAGACGCTGTCGCCCTTTTTCAGGACGCCGGAATACACGCGCACGAAGGTCAGCTGGCCCACGAACGGGTCAGTCATCAGCTTGAAGGCCAATGCGGAGAACTTCTCTTCATCGTCAGCCTTGCGGGTGACGGGCGCCTCATCTTCGTCCATGCCCTTGACAGGCGGGATGTCGATAGGCGACGGCATGAATTCAATCACGGCGTCCAGCATGCGTTGCACACCCTTGTTCTTGAACGCGGAGCCGCAGTACATCGGCTGGATTTCGCTGGCGATGGTACGCGTGCGGATGCCCAGCTTGATTTCAGCTTCGGTCAAGTCACCTTCTTCAAGGTACTTATTCATGAGCTCTTCAGACGACTCGGCCGCAGCCTCGACCATCTTCTCGCGCCATTCCTTGGCCAGCTCGACGAGCTCGGCGGGGATGTCGCTGTAGGTGAACTTCATGCCTTGCGAGGCTTCGTCCCAGATGATGGCCTTCATTTTCAGCAGGTCGACCACGCCGGTGAAGTTTTCTTCGGCACCGATGGGGATCACCATAGGCACGGGGCTGGCCTTCAGGCGCAGCTTCATCTGCTCCACGACCTTGAAGAAGTTCGCGCCAGTGCGGTCCATCTTGTTGACGAACGCAAGGCGGGGCACCTTGTACTTGTTGGCCTGGCGCCAGACGGTTTCGGACTGGGGCTGAACGCCACCCACGGCGCAGTACACCATGCAGGCGCCGTCAAGCACGCGCATGGAACGCTCCACCTCAATGGTGAAGTCCACGTGGCCCGGGGTGTCGATGATGTTGATGCGGTGTTCGGGCAGGGACGTGTCCATGCCTTTCCAGAAGCAGGTGGTGGCGGCGGAAGTAATCGTGATGCCGCGCTCCTGCTCTTGCTCCATCCAGTCCATGGTGGCCGCGCCGTCGTGAACTTCACCAATCTTGTGGTTCACGCCGGTGTAAAAAAGGATCCGCTCGGTGGTGGTGGTCTTGCCGGCATCAATGTGCGCGGAAATGCCGATGTTGCGGTATTGTGAAATGGGGGTAGCGCGGGACATAAATTACTTTCAGTTCGGGGTTACGAACAAAGACTCGTTGAAAGACTGCCCGCAATCCGGGCATCCTTCATTTCTTCTACGCGTCTGCTGGCCGGGAATGATGTTGTGCACGACACCCGGCTGGCAGAAATTGGGGTTGAACCGGCGGCAATCAAGGTGATCACACCTTGAAACCGCCTGGCAACCCGTCAATTCAGCGCAGCAAATACTGCAATCGAAAAATTAGAAGCGGAAGTGGCTGAACGCCTTGTTGGCTTCTGCCATGCGGTGAACTTCGTCACGCTTTTTCATGGCGCCGCCACGGCCTTCGGTCGCTTCCATCAGCTCATTGGCCAGACGCAAAGACATGGACTTCTCGCCACGCTTCTTGGCGGCTTCCTTCAACCAGCGCATGGCCAGAGCCATACGGCGGACAGGACGCACTTCAACCGGCACCTGGTAGTTGGCACCACCGACACGGCGGGACTTCACTTCAACCATGGGCTTGATGTTGCCGATGGCCATGTGGAAAGCCTCGAGCGGGTCTTTGCCGGGGTTCTTTTTCTCGATAAAGTCGAGCGCGCCATAAATGATGCGCTCTGCGACGGCCTTTTTGCCGCCTTGCATGATCACGTTCATGAACTTGGCGAGATCAACATCGCCAAATTTTGGATCAGGAAGAATTTCACGTTTAGGGACTTCGCGACGACGTGGCATTTTTTCACCTCTTTGCTTCAGTTGGCATTGCTTTTGGCAACACCGCGAGAGTTATCAAAACCCTCACTTACTCGACCGGTGCAACTATTTGCACTTGGGTCACTTCGTTTCAGACACCTGCCAGGGCGAATGAAACACCTTGTTTTGAAAAAGCTTTGCAGCCTCTTCTGGCTCGAATCGTCAAACCCGGGCCGATTTGGCTTATTTGGCCTTTGGCTTCTTGGCACCGTACTTGGAGCGCGACTGCTTGCGGTCTTTCACGCCTTGCAAGTCGAGCGAACCACGGACGATGTGGTAACGCACACCGGGCAAGTCCTTGACACGACCGCCGCGAACCAGCACCACGCTGTGTTCCTGCAGGTTGTGGCCTTCGCCGCCGATGTAGGAAATGATTTCAAATCCGTTGGTCAGGCGCACTTTGGCGACTTTACGCAGAGCGGAGTTGGGCTTTTTAGGCGTCGTGGTGTAGACACGGGTGCAGACACCGCGGCGCTGTGGAGAATTTTCCATCGCGGGGCTCTTGGACTTGATCTTTTCGACCTCGCGCCCCTGACGGACTAACTGATTAATGGTTGGCATTGAAAACGTCCCTAAACGTCTGAAAACTAATTTACCGTGTTGATACGGCCACAAATATTTCCCGCCACGAAAGCGGAAAAGCCTTCTAGTATAAACCGGATGGAGGAATCCCTCAAGCAGAACCCGCGATCAGCCCCTGTCGGGTGATCCGACTGGCGGGGCATTGCACATCCCAAACAAGGATGTTAGCGCCCACTCCAACTTTCGTGCTCGGCAGGAATGTGCGCCCGAAGCGGAACGCTGATCAATTCGTTGCATACGCCGCGGGAGTGTCCGAAGCACGGAGGCACGGCGACGGAGGGTCAAAAAGCGGCTCCAACGACATACCGGCGCCGCCTTCGCTGCGGTTCCTCAATATTCCGTCTTATTTAATCCACAGCCGGATGGCATCCCATGCGCGGCCCAGAATGCCGGCCTCTTCCACCGCCTCCAGTGCCACCAGCGGCACCTCGGCCACGGGCGCCGGGTTGTCGCCCAGGCTGACCTTCAGTGTGCCGACGGCCTGGCCTTTGGCAAACGGCGCCACCAGGGGGTCGGGCCGCGCTACCTGGGTTTTAACTTTGGCGGCATTGCCAGCGGCGACCGCCACCACGATGGCCTGAGGTCGGCCCAGCTTCACGGTCGATGAGGTGCCCTTCCAGACGGAAGGCATCACCACGGCCTGGCCGGCATCAAACAGCTTCACCGCTTCATAGGCCGTATAGCCCCAGTTCAGCAGTTTTTGCGATTCATTGGCCCGGGCACTGTCGCTCACCGTGCCCAGCACGATGGCCAGCAAGCGCCGCCCGCCCGGCGCACCGGCTGCGCCCAGGTTGGGGAAATCACGCTTCGCGGTGGCAATCATGCAATAGCCGGCGGCGTCGGTGTGACCGGTTTTGAGGCCGTCCACGGTCGGGTCGCGGAACAGCAAGGTGTTGCGGTTGGTGTCGTTGGCAGCCGGTGTTCCGGGGTAACGGTATTTCTTGATGGCCGAATAACCGATGTAGTCGGGGAAGTCCTGCATCAGCCGGGTCGACAGAATGCTCAGGTCACGTGCGGTGGTCGTATGGCCCGGCTCCGTCAGGCCTTCCGGGTTTTTATACGACGTGGACTTCATGCCCAGCGCCTTGGCCTGCTCATTCATAAGGCGAACGAAATTCTCGGCTGTTCCGCCCACACCTTCGGCCAATGCCATCGTGGCGTCGTTGCCTGACTGCACCACCATGCCCTTGATCAGGTCCTCGACGGGCACCTGCATCTTCGGGTCGATGAACATGCGCGAGCCCGGCATTTTCCAGGCGCGCTGGCTGACGGGGAATGTCTGCTTCAAATCGATTTTTTTGGATTTGAGTGCGTCAAATACCAGGTATTCGGTCATCAGCTTGGTCAGCGACGCAGGCTCTACCGGCGAATCGATGTCCTTGGCCGCCAGGATCTGGTTGGCGGTGATATCCAGCAGCAGATAGGAACGCGCGGCGATTTCGGGCGCCTGCGGCACCTGGGCATGCGCCGCGGGTACAAGCAGGGTCAGAAACAGGGTCAGGCTGGCGGCGAAATCGCGCAGGCCGCCGGGAGCGCGAAAAGCCTTGAATGTGCAGTGCATGAGGTCGGTGAAATTGAAGTGTTACAGGAAAGGGGCAGGCCGGCGAAAAAGAAGCGCCGGCGTGCGGCAAAAATCAGGCCGCCGGCGACGACAGATGGCGAACCACCAAGTTTTTCAGCAAGGGCAATTGTCCATGAAAGAAATGGCTTCCCCCGGGGACAACCGTAACAGGGAGTGCCTGCGGACGCGCCCAGTCCAGCACCGCCGACAACAGCACCGTGTCGTCCTGCTCACCGTGCACCACCAGCGTTTTCAGGTGCGCAGCCTCAGGGACGGGCGCCGCCGGAGCCCGGCTCACGCTGGTACCGACCAGCACCAGTTTTTCAATGGCGCGGACGGCGTTCAGGCGCTCAAACGCGTGCGTGGTGACAAACGCCCCAAACGAAAATCCGGCCAGCGCCAGCACCTGGCCGTCGCCGGCCGGTGCCGCGTGCTCCACCACGGTCAGCATATCTTCAAGCTCGCCGCGACCTTCATCGTGGGTGCCGGCGCTGCCGCCCACACCGCGAAAGTTAAACCGCACTGCGGTCCATCCGCATTGCACAAAGGCCCGCGCGAGGGTCTGTACCACCTTGTTGTCCATGGTGCCGGCAAACAGCGGGTGCGGGTGCGCGATGACCGCCACGCCGCGCGAAGCGTCAGCGGGAAGGTCCACGGCAATTTCAATCGCACCGGCTGCGCCCTGAATGATTGATTTGCGAGTTTGCGAATTCACGGTGAGGAGTCCATTCAAATAGCTTGCTATCAAATAAGGAGCTGGTGGCGCGTGGCCATATTGGGCTGGAGGGCAAAAAGATGCAAATTTAAGGCAAAACCCGCCGTGCCGGCCCTAGCGACCCACCTGCGCGGGCAGCAGCAGGCGTTCGACGACCTGGCCGTTTTTGAGGTGCGACTCGACGATTTCGTCAATGTCACTTGCGTCGACAAAGGTGTACCAAACGGCCTCGGGGTACACCACCGCGACCGGGCCACCGGCGCAGCGGTCCAGGCAACCGGCTTTGTTGACCCTGACCTTGCCGGGCCCGGCCAGCCCGGCCGCCTTGACCTGCGACTTGCAACGGTCAAAGCCTTCTTGCGCCCGGTGGTCGGCGCAGCAGTCTTCTCCGTTGTTGCGCTGGTTCAGGCAAAAGAAGACATGGCGTTCGTAATAGGATTTTTGTTCTGGCATGGTGTGACTTTAGTGGATGTGTGCTGGGTAT
The DNA here is from genome assembly GCF_039932935.1 of Polaromonas sp. Classification (GTDB taxonomy): domain Bacteria; phylum Pseudomonadota; class Gammaproteobacteria; order Burkholderiales; family Burkholderiaceae_C; genus Polaromonas. The sequence continues at coordinate 10,646 of NZ_JBDTPB010000004.1, read as the reverse complement.
GCAGGCGCGCCGGCAGCAGGCATCAAGACGCCTCGACGACCAGCGCGGTCGCTTTTTTCACCAGCGGAAGCACCAGCAACAGGGTCGGAAATGCGATCACCCAGGAAAGCGCCCATACGCCCAGCCAGATGCGCAGGATCCCGGGCGCCATGCCGACGCCTTTGAGCGTGCTGATGATGGACACGATGCAGGTCATGAAAACAGACAACAGCAAGGGCGTGACCCACTGCGCGCTATGAGCGGGGAGTTTTGGCAAACCGAAAAGGGTGCGCGATGAAGATTTCGAAGAGTTCATAAATGGTTCCGTAAGCCGTCCAGTCAAGGCGCCCTTCCCGGCAGCCGAGTAGGCCTGCAGGAAACACAACCCCGGCATGGCCGGCGGTAGTAGGCGCGTTGATTGACGTAAACGCTTACGGCAACTCTTGAGGGAGATCGCAGGCCAATGGTAGCAGAGGCGACGTCGCCAGACGCGCCCAGTTGCGCCGTTAACACGCCGTTAACAGGCCGGTTAACGCCCAAGTTCAGGCCCAGTCAAGGCCAGTTACGGCCCCGGTTCGCGGCCCGACACCCGCACCAGAACATATAGCAAGGCCGCATAGGGCCATAGCCAGCCCAGCCATTGCACCAGGCCATGAAAGCGGATGAAGCGGCCCTGCTCCCAGGTTTGCAAGGTCTGGGCAAAGTACGGGTCAGCCGGTGCCTGGTTGAGCAGCCCCAGATGAATGGTGAGCGCCAGCAGCGCCAGCGCCGCAGCACTCCGGCGCGGCGCCGGCAGCAGCACAGCGGCCAGCAGGCCTGCAAACCCGATGCCTACCTGCACCGGCAGGTCCAGCCAGGCCCAGGCATGGTCCGGACCGTAGCTGAGGGCGGCTGACAGTGCCGATGCCGCAATGCCGACCACGATGATCGCGGCGGAAAAAGCCGCGCGCTGCCACAGCGTGCGAATCACACAGTAGCCGAGCAGGCAGGGAATCAGTGCGCCCAGCGCCACGCACAGCAATTCGGCAATCGGCACCAGCGGCTGCAGCTCCACGTCGCGCACCGGCATCCACTCCAGAAAAGGCGTATCGGTCAGCAACTCGGCGAGTGCCAGTTCCAGCCGCTCAAACACCTGCCCCAACCCGAGGGGCACGGAAGCCGGAAACAGCAACGCCGGCGGCCAAAGCAGCAACAGCACCAGCGCGCCGCGCGCGTCCTGCGCAAACCAGCGCGCCCGAAAGCGGCTCCAGCGGTCCACGATGCCGGTTTTTTCCAGCGCCCACGCGCAACACGCGCCCAGCCATGCGCCGGCCGTGTTGAGCGCCAAATCGACATTGGAAGGAATGCGCGAAGGCAAGTAGCTTTGCAGCGTCTCCATGGCCAGCGACAACAGTGCGCCTGCCAGCACCGCCGCCGTCACGGCCCAGCCAATGCGCCGGCTGCGCAGCGCTGACAACGCCAGCAAGAAGCCCAGCGGCGCGTAACCCAGCAGGTTGGCGCCCACATCAAATCCGGTCCAATACTGCGGTAGCGGCGCGGTCAGGAACCGTAGCGGCGAAATACCCTGGTCGCGCCAATCGGCGAAGGGGTAGAGACTGGCATACACCACCAGGCAAATGGTTGCCAGGGCGAGCGGCCAAGCGGTGGTTTTGTGAACACCCCTATCGTTCTCACTCCGCTTCGGGACGATCTCACCCCTGACATCCTCACGATGCAGCGCATCGTGTAGTTCTGCCTCCCCTTGCAGGGGACGACGCGTCGCGCCCGGCAAAGCCGGTTCGCGCGCGTCTGCTGATGAATTCGGGGAAGGCACTGCGTTCCCTAGGTTGTTAGAAAGGCTTGACCACAACCAGGATGACTGCGGCTAATAACAGCAGCACCGGCGCTTCGTTGAACCAGCGGAACCACTTGTGGCTGCGGGTGTTGCGGTTGTCGACAAACTTCGCAAGCAGGCGGCCGCAGGCGTGGTGGTAGCCGATCACGAGCGCCACGACGGCCAGCTTGGCGTGCATCCAGCCGTTGCCGGGCCCGCGGCCTATGCCGTAGCCCAGGTACAGCCACAGGCCGAATGCCAGCGCGGGCACGGCCAGAATGGTCGTAAAACGCATCAGCTTGCGCGCCATCAGAACCAATCGCTCCCGCTCCGCCACACTTTCCGGCGGGACCATGGCCAGGTTCACAAAAATGCGCGGCAGGTAAAAAAGCCCGGCAAACCAGCTGGCGATGAAAACGATGTGGAGTGATTTGACCCAGAGCATCGGGGTAGTTTAGCCCCCACGCTTTTCACTTCGTGTAATGCGCTGCCCCCCCGAGGGGGCCGCTGCGCCTGCGGCCCGGCTAAGCCGGTTCCGCGGTGGCTGCAACCCCCACGCTCCCCACTTCGTGTGGTCGCTGCCCCCCGAGGGGGGCCGCCCGCCTGCGGCCCGGCAAAACCGGTTCCGCGGCTCATGCTGGTTTAAAACCCGCGCCCCGCCCTGAGGCGATGGGCGCACTGCGGCCGCGCGTTCAGAAATTCGCTGGCCGGGATGAAGCGCAAGGCGCCCGGAGCGCCACAACCGGAGTGGACTCAAGTCCATGAGGATTGCGAGCACCGCGCAACGCGGCGATTCGCCCGGGCAGCGGATTTATGAATGCGCGGGGCAAAAAAAAGGCCCGGATGGCATGAGCCACCGGGCTGGTAAGCCTTTTTGCTGTCACACGCAAAGGCCCCGCTCAGGGAGGAAAAGCGGGATGCAGGTACCAAATTGGTAACCACACGTAGTAATTCTAACCACGCATCTCGCGCCCCGGCAACGATTTACTAAGTGAACTAAGTAATTCGTGTAAAGCTGCACACCATCGACATGGCGAAGGTTCAATCGCCAATGCCCTGCAGGCTTCACGAAATACCGCGAGCCCTTTCATCAACCTTTGGCACAATTTGCGCATGACACATGCATCCCCTTTCGCGCCTTTTCCTGCAGGCCGTCCTCGCCGGCTGCGCCGCGACGCGTTCACCCGCAACCTCGTACGTGAACACGCACTCACTCCCCATGACCTGATTTATCCGGTGTTTGTGGTGGATGGCCAGCAACAGCGCCAGCCGGTTGCGTCCATGCCCGGCGTCGAAAGGTTGAGCCTGGATTTGTTGTTGCCGGTGGCCGAAGAGTGCGTGAAACTGGGCATTCCGGTGATGGCGCTGTTTCCGGTGGTCGATGCCTCGCTCAAAACCTATGACGGCATTGAGGCCACCAACCCCGACGGCTTGATTCCGCAGGTGGTTCGGGCGCTGAAAAAGCATTTTCCCGACCTTGGCGTAATGACCGACGTGGCGCTTGACCCCTTCACCACGCACGGCCAGGACGGTCTGCCGGATGAAAACGGTTACATCCTCAATGAAGAAACGATGGCCATGCTGGTGCGGCAGGCGCTTTGCCAGGCCGAGGCCGGCGTCGACATGGTCGCGCCCAGCGACATGATGGATGGGCGTATTGGCGCGATTCGCCAGGCGCTGGAGGCCAAAAAACTGATCCACACCCGCATCATGGCCTACAGCGCCAAGTACGCCAGCGCCTTTTACGGCCCCTTTCGCGACGCGGTGGGCTCGGCCAACAACCTGGGCAAGGCCGACAAAAAGGCCTACCAGATGGACCCGGGCAACAGCGATGAAGCGCTGCGCGAAGTGGCGATGGACATTGCCGAAGGCGCCGACATGGTGATGGTCAAGCCCGGCATGCCTTATCTCGACGTGGTGCGCCGCGTTAAAGACGAGTTCGGCGTGCCGACCTTTGCCTACCAGGTCAGTGGCGAGTACGCCATGATCAAAGCGGCCGCACAAAACGGCTGGCTGGACCACGATGCCGTGATGATGGAAAGCCTGCTGGCCTTCAAGCGTGCCGGCGCCGACGGCGTGCTGACCTACTTCGCCCTCGATGCAGCCCGCAAAATGCGGCAAACCTGACAGCGGTCAGCGCATGTTGTTGCTATTAGGACAATAGCTGCTTGCGCGCATTCCGCCTGGGCTTGCGGCCAATTTGATACTCAAACATCGAAGAAATTTCATGCGCGTTTTCAGCATCACTTCCGGCGCCCAGGGTACGACCGAAACCGACGCCCTGCCGGCCCAGCTGCCAGCCCAGGGCTTTGTCTGGATCGCCTGCGCACGCCGGGAGTTCGAGGTGATGCAGGCGCAGGTCCAGGCCACGCTGCAGGCCCTGTGCGGCACCCAGCTGGTGGACCTGCATGTGGCCGACCTGCTGAACAACCAGCTCCCCTCTCACTACGATTACACCTCGCAGTACGACGTGCTGGTGTTTCGCCGCCTGGCCGCCGGGCAAAGCGAAACCGACTTCACCCAGCCCGGCGAACCGCTGCACGAGCGCACGAAACGCAGCGGCCCGCCGGTCCTCAAACGCATCGACACCAGCCCCGTCGGGTTTGCGGTGTTTGACCGGGTACTGCTGACCGTGCACCCCGCCGACTGCACGGTGCGCGAGGCCTATGCGACCCGCTTGCTCAACGCCACCACGGCCGAATCCCGCTCCAGCGGCGTCAAGCTGCCCACCAGCCCGGCTGACCTGATGCTGCGCATCGTCAACCAGATGGTGGACGGCTACCTGGAGCTGCGGCGCGAGCTCACGCGCCAGCTCGACCACTGGCAGTCCGAACTGCTCCGGCCCGGCACGCGCTTTAGCAACTGGAGCTCGGTGCTTGATGCGCGGCTTGCCATGCACCACCTCGATGAAATCTGCGAGGACCAGCGCGCTGCGCTGCAGGACTGGATCGACTCGATTGAAACCTGGCCGGAAGGCGCCACGCCTGCCGCCGTGCGCGAGCGCGAGCTGCTCAAAATCCGTTCGCGCGATGTGCTTGAACACATCGAACGCGTGGTGCACCATGTGCGGCGCATGGAGCAAAGCGCCGAGACCGCGGTGCAGATGCATTTTTCGGCGCAAAGCAACCGTACCAACGACATCATGCGCACACTGACGGCGCTCACCGCCATCTTTCTGCCGCTGAATCTGATCACCGGCTTCTTCGGCATGAATTTCGAGTTCATGCCCTTCCTGCACGCGTCCACCGGTTTCTGGTGGACCTTCGGCTTCATGGTGTTGATCGTCGTGGTGGTCGCGACGGTGTTCTGGCGCAAGCAATACCTGGCCAGAACACGCCGCTGAGAGGCGCACACAAGATTTCCTCGCAGCACTGCCGCTATCAACCGCCATGCAGTCCGAAGCCCACCCCGACCCCGCCTGCGCCGTGAAGGTCGGCTGCGCGGGCTGGAGCCTGCCGCGAGACACCTGGCCGGAATTCCCCCCGGACGGCAGCCATCTTGAGCGCTACGCCGCGCGCTTCAGCGCCGTCGAAATCAATTCCTCGTTCTACCGCCCGCACCAGCCCACCACCTACGCGCGCTGGGCAGACGGCGTGCCGGCGGATTTCCGTTTTTCCGTGAAGCTGCCCAAAACCATCACGCATGAAAAGCGGCTGCGCCAACGCGAAGCCCTGCTGGATGTTTTTCTGGAACAGGCCGGTTGCCTCGGCAAAAAACTGGGTTGCCTGCTGGTTCAGCTGCCGCCCAGCCTGGCGTTTGATCCGCAGGCGGCAGAAAGCTTTCTGGCGGGCCTGCGGCATCGCCATGGCGGCGGTATCGCGCTGGAGCCGCGGCACGCCAGCTGGTTCAGCCCGGCAGTGGATGACCTGCTCAAGGCCATGAAGGTGTCGCGCGTTCTGGCCGACCCGGTTTTGTTCGACGCCGCCCGCTACCCCGGCGGCTACCCCGGCCTGGTCTACGTGCGCCTGCACGGGTCACCACGCATGTACTACTCGGCGTATGCGCCTGACGTGCTGGATGCGCTTGCCGTCCGGCTCAAGCTTGCGGCGGCGTCCGACGCGTCCGCGTGGTGCATCTTTGACAATACGGCCAACGGGGCGGCGGCGCCTGATGCCCTTCGCCTCACTCAGACCCTGCAAGGGCTATGAGCCGGCGGGCGCGAACAGCGCCCTGAAACAAGGATGTCACATGCGCAAGCGCTCCAGCAAGAAGGCAATGAAGGGCCACGTATCGTGTGCCGACGACCTGACACGCGAAAACGTGCAGTCCATGCGGCGCGTGGAAGAGGCGGCGCTGGCCAACCGCAGCCGGGCCGACCGCATGGCCGCTTTTGTTGCAGGCTTCTGCGGCTCCATGACTTTTGTCTGGATGCATGTGCTCGTCTTTGCATCGTGGATCGGCTTTAACGCATGGCCGGGGCTGGCGCATTTTGACCCTTACCCGTTCACCTTCCTCACGCTGGTGGTGTCGCTGGAAGCCATCTTCCTCTCGTCCTTTATCCTGATCAGCCAGAACTACGAATTGCGCATCAGCGACCGACGCAACCAGCTGGACCTGCAGATCAATCTGCTGACCGAGCAGGAAAATACCAAGATGATCCAGATGCTCGAACGCATCGCCAAGAAGGTGGGCGCCAACCTGGAGGGCGACCCGGACATACCCATCCTCAGGGAGGACACCGACCCGGAAAAGCTGGTGGCCCAGATCGAGCAGGCGCAGCGCGAAAACCCGGCGCCCTGAGACCACACGCTTGCACGTTGCTCAAATCCAGGGCTGCGCCAAGCCTTCGTCCGTGAACGCCTGAATCACCGCGGGACGCGCCAGCACCCGTTGCAGGTAAGGGCCAAGATGGGGACGGCTGCGCGCTGGCGATGACGCAAAGTTGCGCGTCCAGCGGCACAGCGTCAGCGTGTAAATGTCCACCGCGGAATACTTCGCTCCCAATAGCCAGGGTTGGCCATGAAGTTTTTCAAGCCTTGCCAGCTCGGCATCCAGCTGGTCGAGCATCTGCCCCACCCGGGCTTCCGCGTGCGACTTCAGCTCGGTTACACCGGCGGCGTTTCCGGGATTCATCCAGCGGTCGGTGTAGAAGTAAACAATGAGCGTCGCCTGCAGCGTATTGGTCAGCCACATCAGCCATTTGTAGAAATGCGCACGCTCGACGGAGCCCACTGCGGGCGCCAAGCCCGCCTCGGGATGTGTATCGCACAGGTGCAGGCAGATTGCCGCGGTTTCATACAACACCAGCTCGCCATCCACCAGCGTCGGGATCAAGCCGTTGGGGTTGAGCTTGCGGTACTCCTCAGAACGGTGCGCGCCCGCGCTGGTATCGACCAGGATTTTTTCAAATGGCACGCCCAGCTCATGAAGCAGGATGTGGGGAACCATGGCGGCGCTGCTGGGGGAAAAATGGAGTTGGATCATATGGCCAATGCTAATGCACAAGCCCTTTCCAATCAGCCCCAACCAGCCCAATCAGACCGCTTCATGGCGGATCAAGGAAGGACACAACAAAACCCCAGCGCTTGCCTTGACAGTTTTTTCTAAAACGCCTATTCTAGAATGATCAATTTAAATGACCCAAGAATAAACACGTGTCACGACCCCGCTCTTTTGACGAATCCGCAGTGCTCACCGGTGCCATGCAAGCTTTTCGGCGCACCGGTTTCTCCACGATGTCCATACGCACGCTCGAGGAGGCTACCGGCCTCAGCGCCGGCAGTATCTACAACGCCTACGGCGACAAGGCCGGCTTGTTCAAGGCTTCGTTTGCCCATTACCTGAACGAGGTCCTCAGGCGGCGCATCGCTGCCCACGCCGCCCCGGCCAAGGGACTGGCGGGCGTTCGGGCGCTGTTCCAGTCCCTGCTGCGGGAGCCCGGAGGCACAAGCCATGGCTGCCTGATCACGAACTCGGCCATTGAATTCGGCGGCGACGGCCTGTTGCCAGCGGACTCCCTGGCAGAGGCCTTTGAGATCCTGCGCGCAGCGCTGCAGGACCGCCTCGCCGACGCGCAAGCAGCTAACCTTTTGCCCCCGAAGCTCAGCCCCGCTGTCGCCGCGCTCAAGCTGGTGGCGTTTTACCAGGGCGTGCTGGTACTGGTGCGTGCTGGCCACGACAAACGAACCCTCAAGCAAGCCATTGACCTCGAATTCGACACCCTGGAAAGCGCATGACATGACCCCCCACACCTTGTGGATTCGCTACGCCCGCATCTGGTCGGCAGACCCGGTCACGCGTGACGCCGAACTTGAAATCTGCCTGCATGATGAGTGCAGTTACTGCGATGTGAACGGGCTGCTCGAAGGACGCGCCGCCTTGTCCGCCTATATGGGCGGCTTTCAGGATATGGCGCCCGGCGCGCACTTTCACATCCTCAGCGTTGCCGAGCACCATGGGCGCTGTCTCTGTGCCTGGGAACTCAGGGACGTCAACAACTCGGTGCTGCAAACAGGCAGGAGTTTTGCCGTGCTGCACCAGGACGGCCGCCTGCAGCACATCACCGGCTTCTTTGATTCCGCTGCCTGAGCTGCAGCATGGCCACTTCCGTTACGCTGCTGCAAGCCGCCGAAACCGCCGACGGCCTGGGCGCGCTGGGAAAGGTGGAGGTGAAGAAGTTTTTCGGCGGTGCAGGTCTGGTTCTGAACGGCGTGTATTTCGCGTTCTTCATGAAGGGCACTTTGTACTTGCGCACGGACGAGAGCACCCGTACGCGTTTTGAAGCCCTGGCGCTGGCGCCGTTTTCCTATGCCACCAAGACCGGGCGCGTCACCGTCACCGCCTACCATGAGGCCCCGGCCGATGCCATGGAGGACAGCCAGACCCTGCTCACCTGGGCACGCGATGCCTACGCTGCGGCAGTGCGGTCACGCAAGGCGCCTGCGATACGCGCTGTCAAGCCAAAGCGGGCAAGGAGGGCCGCGTCATGACGACACATTCATGGCAGGCCTGTCACTTCAGCCCGAACAAACTGGCGCCGTTCCCCCACGCGATCTTTCGTGCCACATCCCGCGGCAGATCACCGAGCCAGGTGCGGTAACCCCTCATGGTCTCGTCGTAATACTGCCAGCGCTGGTTGACCCAGGTGTCGGAGCCGATCATGAAGCGCGTTGGATATTTGAGCAGCAGCGTGCGCCACTCGGGACACAAATATGGACCCCCACGCTCGCGCACTGCGTGTCGTTCGCTGCCCCCCGAGGGGGCTTGCCCGCCTTGGGGCGGCCCGGCGTCGGTCCGTCCACCATCGCAAGTCAAGCCCGGGCGGTAAGACAGCTCACCCATGAGCTGCGGGTATTTGCCCAGCAGCGCATCGACCCGCGCCACGGGCGCGCCACCTATGCCGGTGTGCGCCCAGACCAGGCGCGCATCGGGCGCATGGGCCATCAGCAGGTCAATCGCCGTGTCGTCCACATGCGCCAGCACCGCCAGCTTGTTTTTTGCCGCGAACTGCATGAGTTTTTTAGCCACCGGGCCGTTGGCGTTGGCGCTGTCGTAGAGGTGGAACTCACCAATGCCCTTGTACGGCCCGGCCTGGTCACCGGTGACGCCATGCGCGAATTCTGCCTGCACCATTTCAAAGATCGTCTCGTCGCGAAACCAGTTGTCGTAGTCAGCGCGGTTGCGGTATAGGCGGATAAAAGGCACCACCGTCACGCCTGCCTGGCGGGTTTCGGCCATGGCGGCCAAAGACTTCGTGCCGTCGTTGGGCCGCGAGTTGGCGACGATGGCTTTGACGCCGCTGCGCTTCATGCGGGCCAGCACATCGCTTGGCGGGTGCGGGCCGCTGCTACCGTTCCACGCCTCTTCGTTGTAGTGCAGATGGGTGTCAAACAGGGGGCCGGCATAGTCGGCCGCTTGGGCAAGCGACGAAGATGCTATGAAAACAATAGCTGCTGGCGCACACCCCCAACGGGCTGCAGGCCAAAAATGCTTGAAGCCCGGTTCGCGGCGCATGCTCAAGCCAGTTTTTCGGCAAAAAATGCCAACGAGCGCTCGCGCGCCAGATTGGCGGCCGCCTCGTCGTATGCGCCACGCTGGTCGCAGTTAAAGCCGTGGTCGGCCGAATAAATGTGGGTCTCGACTTCCGGATGCGCCTTGATGAACGCGTGGATGGTGTCCAGCGGAATCGAATGGTCGCGGTCGCTGAAGTGGGCCAGCACCGGGCATCGGGGTTGCAGGGCAATCTCGGCCTCGGCCGTCATGCCGCCGCCGTAGTAGGGAACCGCCGCGGTCAGGCCCTTGAGCAGACACGCGGCGCGCCAGGCCAGGAAGCCGCCCCAGCAAAAACCAATGATGCCCACCTTGCCGCCGCTGGCCTTTGCCGCGTGATCAATGGCGGCCTGGATGTCCGTCAGCACCCCCGGCGCGGGCAGGCCGTTGACCGCGGCTTTCAATGCGATGCCCTCTTTCATGCCGGCCTCGTCGTAGCCCATGTCAACGCCGGGCTTGATGCGGTGAAAAGTCGCCGGCGCCACCGCCAGATAACCCTGATCGGCAAAGCGGTCAGTCACGGCCTGGATGTGCGCGTTGACACCAAAAATTTCCTGCAAAACCACCATGGCGGCCTTGGGTTTTCCCGCCGGCTCCGCCACATAGGCCGGAAACACAAAGCCGTCAGCGGCCGTCAAATCGATGAATTTACCCACGGTGCAATCTCCTTGATTCCAATGAAAGTGGAAGGTGTCAAAAATAAGCTGATTTATGAGCCGGTTCTGGCGGCCAGCTTGCGCTCCACAAAATCGAGCCGGTCCTGGCCCCAGAACAACTCGCCATCGATGACATAACTGGGCGCGCCAAACACGCCGGCGTCAATCGCCTGCTGGGTATTGGCCTCATAGCGCTCCTGCACCGCCTG
>NZ_JBDTPB010000003.1:0-5534 GCF_039932935.1 Polaromonas sp. | reverse complement strand
TTGATGAGAGATGTTGCAAGCGCCGTGCCAGAGATTTTTTTACAACCTCAACGTTGGAGATGACCGGACCACAACACCAGCGGCGAAGCCGCAACCTGCAGTTGTGTTTCCGTGTCGAGTGACTTGTTAGATTGCCTCAAGATAAGCTCCCTCTTCACTTCCACCACTGACACTCTCTAGCTCCCGAATGAAGTTGTCAAGAAGTGCCGGTTCGGTCTTCAAATGGAGCGTTGCCTCGCTCGCTACGTTCTTGCTCCCGAAATCAGTGAACTCGGACTGACTCCGAACCGTTATAAAGACTACGCCTCGGTCTTGGAAATGGAACCGTGCGTGGAGAGCACCACTTGCGTACTCCGGCCCGAACTCTCCGAATCGGAGCTCGTACAAGCCACCATGAATATGCGTCTTGAACGTATTGAGCTCCGAGATGGTAGCTCGGAGATGCTGGTGACCAACGTAGATGTCGTTCGAAAACGAACTGCGTCCATCTGTCACTTCGATCCGAAGTTCGACCATGTCGTCGTCGGACCAGATCTGGGTGAAGGTCACCCCTGGGCGATTGAACATAGGCAAGCAATCTAACGTTTGAGGCCACTGGCACGCAACCATTGCCGCGCAGCGGCAGCCTTCGGTTGCGTGTCCATGTGGGCCGAAAGGTTAAGACTCATGGCGAGGTTCCTCTGTGGCCTAGCCATCCTGCCACTGGTAGCGCGAGTGCCGCCGCAACGTAAGCGAATGGAGCCCACATGGTGTTGAAGCCAAAAATGACGATATCTTGGACGCCAATGTAATGCCCCAGCCATGGGGGCCCGGCCGCCACAAAGGCAAAGGCGATAGCCGCAGTGATGAGAATGAAGACGACGGCAGTGCTCCAGAAACGTTGCATTCGTGGCGCTGGCCCTCGTAAGTGCCAACGCCGGAGCAACGTCAGGCCCAATACGACCGGCAGCAAAACGAGCCATGCGAACACTAGGACAAATTCGGTCGGGTGCATCGAATAGCGCTTTGATGAGTTTTAACGTTGGCCGTGAGTGGACCGCAACGGCACACCCAGTTGTGAAGAAAGGCGCGAGCGCGGCCCGCCGTTGTGGGTCCAATCGACGAACCTGTTAATTTGCATGCCCACCATCCCGTGGGACAACGCCGGCCCAAGCACCTATACCGAACATAAACAAAGCGCCTCCAACCAGGGCAGAAACAGCGAGGCGCACGACAAACGCAATGTCGGGGTCGGCGATGGCCGTGCTCAAGAACAGTGCAACGCAGAAATCAATGGCGGCCCAAAGAATGATCACGGATAGAGTCGCCCCGAACGTGCGACCAGTCAATCGTGCATGACAGTTCGGGCACTCAAAGCTTTCCCGAACTCGAAGTACGGGGATTCCAGTTTGACAGTGTGGACAGTTGAGCGCCATTGCCTGCAAATTAACGTTGGCCGTGAGTGGACCACAACGGCGCACTCAGTTGTGAAGAATGGCAGGAGGGCGGCCCGCCGTTGTGGGTCCAATCGACGAACCAGTTATGCGAAGCCGTGCTGGCCAAAGCCAACAACGACCGAACGCCTGGGCGCAACTGGCATAAGGAATGCTGGAAAGGAAACGGCGACATGACCGCATTTTGCTTCATGCCCGGTGGCACGCCAGCCACGGTCGCGGTGGCGCTTGGCTGAGTCGGAAACCGCGAACGCCTCTGCGCTACACGTTGCAAGCAAAAAGTGCCTCCAGCCCTCGTGAAATGTGCGCAAGTAGCTACTGTTTTCATAGCAGACCGCTTGCCCGAAGTCATGCCGTATAACGTAAAAATGACCGGGCCACCAACACAAGCGGCGAAGCCGCATCCTGCTGTTGTGGGTCCGCGTCGATTGACATGTTATCCCTCATCACCGACTTGCCTAAGACGAAGGAAATACCACCAAGAAGCGCTTACCGCCGCAACCTCAAAAAGGTAGTGTGTCCACACGACCCCCTTTGAGGCGACAGCCAGCACCACACCCACAAGTAGACCGAGGCTAGCGGCACCCCAAAGGTGCACAGCCCATCTAGAGTTGCGATAGAACGCAACGCTTGCCGCCAGGCTCAGCATACTAAGAGCACCCACCACGACACAGAGAACAACGAGCGTAGGGTAGTTCTCGCGCAATTCAGGTAAGTACGGGAGGTCAATGGGCACCGGCGGGCGCAGCGCTTCGGTGGCGAAGTACAACGCATAGGCCGCCATCAAGGCGTGAACGAGGAGGTACACCCCCAGCGCACCCACGGCGACCGCAAGCCACTGCCGCTCTTTCATGAGGGATAACTTTGATATATCCGGCAAAACTGCAAGATAACGTGGCGGCCTGCGAAATAACATGGCCGGAGCGGGTGCTGAAATCTGTTTACAGGCATAGATTTACCTCAATATACTGGGTAAATGTACAGGTATATTGACTCCACCAAAGTCGCCGCCCCTGTTTTTCAGTCCACCCGGCTGCTGGATCAGCTGCGCGAGCGCATTCGTTACCTTCACTATAGCCTGCAGACCGAGAAGGCGTACCTGTACTGGGCCCGCTTTTTCATCCGATGGCATGCCCGGCCGGGTGGAATGCGGCATCCGCGCGACATGGGTCAGGCCGAAGTAGAGGCTTTTCTCACCATGCTGGCCAACGAGCGGCAAGTTTCACCGGCCACTCATCGCCAGGCGTTGAACGCCCTGCTGTTTCTCTACAAGGAGGTTTTGGGGCAGGATCTGCCATGGTTGCAGGCCATCGGCCGCCCGCCGGAACGCAAGCGCGTGCCTGTCGTGCTGACGACGGCCGAGGTACGGTCTTTGCTGGCGCTTATTGGTGGCGTGGAAGGCGTTCTGGCCCGCCTGCTGTATGGCACCGGCATGCGCCTGGCCGAGGGCTTGAACCTGCGCGTGAAAGATGTGGATTTTGACCGCCATGTGATCGTGGTGCGCAGTGGCAAGGGTGATAAAGACCGCGTGGTCATGTTGCCGCAATCGCTGGCCGGGCTACTGCGTGAGCAGTTGGCTCGGTCCCGAGTGCTTTGGTCTGCAGATCGCGCTGCACAGCGCAGCGGCGTGTACATGCCACATGCGCTGGAAGCCAAATACCCACGCGCCGGGCAGACATGGGCGTGGCATTGGGTTTTTCCCGCAGACGGGCTTTCGGTAGACCCGCGCACCGGTATCGAGCGGCGCCATCATCTGTTTGACGAGCGCCTGGGGCGGCGCCTGAAACGCGCCCTCACGCAAACCGGCATGGCCAAGCACGTGACCGTGCATACCTTGCGCCACAGTTTTGCGACGCATTTGTTGCAGGCGGGCACTGACATTCGCACCGTCCAGGAGCTGCTGGGCCACAGCGATGTGAGCACGACCATGATTTACACGCACGTACTCAAAGTGGCGGCACGCGGCGCGGCCAGCCCACTGGATTCACTGTTCGCCGGGCAGGCCGGTATGGATCCTTGATGCCGGGTGCAGAGGCACTCACCCCTTCAACAGTTCGCTATGAGCGCCTGCCGCCCCCCGCTCCGCCGCAATCCATCAAGCGTGCAGGCGCGACGTCTTTGGAATATGCGCCATCAAAAACTCCATCTGGTCCGCCAGGATGCGGCGGTTGCGCAGGATGAAGTCTTCCCAGAGGCTGGGAACATAAGGCGTGTAGAGCAGCGGCATGTGGGCCTGCTCGGGTGTGCGGCTGCTTTTGCGGTGGTTGCAGGCGCGGCAGGCCGTGACCACATTCATCCAAGTGTCTATGCCTTTTTGGGCAAACGGGATGATGTGCTCGCGGGTCAGGTCTTCTTCATGGAAATGCCCGCCGCAGTAGGCGCACACATTGCGGTCGCGGGCAAAGAGCTTGCCGTTGGTCAGGCCCGGTTTGAGGTCAAACGGGTTGATGTTGGGCACGCCCTTGGTGCCGATGATGCTGTTGACGGTGATGATGGACTGCTCACCCGTGACGGCGTTGTGGCCGCCATGGAAGGTGACAACCCGCGCGCCCATCTCCCAGCGCACCTCGTCGGCCGCGTAATGCAACACGGCTTGTTCAAGGCTGATCCAGGATTGCGGCAACCCCTGGGCTGAGAGCTTCAAGACCTTCAAAACGAACCTCCATCGTGTGGATGCCGCATGAGAACGCGGCGTTCGGCTGACTGAGTGGACTGACTGTGTATCAATATACAGTGAAATGATGACGAACAGGCTCAAATCCCCCATAAACCACTTTAAGCCCCCGCTGGTTCTGCCTCTGGCGCTATAAAAACGATAATTCCCTCATGAAAATTTTCCGCGGCTACCACCACCCCCAGCTGGCGTCGCAGTGTGCCCTGACCATCGGCAATTTCGATGGGGTGCACCGTGGCCACCAGGCCATGTTGGCGCTGCTTCGAAACGAGGCGCAGCATCGCGGCGTGCCCAGTTGCGTCATGAGCTTCGAGCCTCATCCGCGCGATTACTTTGCCGGCGTGGCGCACAAGCCCGAACTGGCACCCGCGCGCATTGCCACGCTGCGCGACAAATTGACCGAGTTGGCCCGCTGCGGCATTGACCAGTGCGTGGTACTGCCTTTTAACGCCCGCCTGGCTTCGCAGCCGGCAGACGTGTTCATCGAAGACGTGCTGCTTCGGGGCCTGGGCGTGCAGTACGTGCTGGTGGGGGACGACTTTCGTTTTGGGGCCAAACGCGTGGGCGACTACACCATGCTGGACGCCGCAGGCGAGCGCCTGGGGTTTGACGTGGCCCGCATGAACAGCTACGAGATATCGGACCCCCACGCTCGGACTTACCTCGCTGCCCCCCAAGGGGGCGTACCCGCCTTGGGGCGGCCCGGCGGCGGGCGCAGCACCCGGGTCTCGAGCTCGGCCGTGCGCGAAGCGCTGGGACTGGGACAGATGGCACGCGTAGCCAGCCTGCTGGGGCGGCCCTACAGCATCTCCGGCCACGTGGTGCATGGCCGAAAACTGGGGCGCGACCTGGGCTTTCGCACGCTCAATCTGCGCTTTTCCCACTGGAAACCGGCCGCCAGCGGGATTTTCGCCGTGCAGGTGCATGGGCTGGCTGACCAACCACTTTCCGGGGTGGCCAACCTTGGGATTCGGCCTTCGCTGGATCCGGATGACGTCAACGGCGGGCGGGTGCTGCTGGAGACCCATTGCCTCGAATGGCCCGCCGCTCTGGGCCCCGAGGGGGCATACGGTAAAATCATCGGCGTGGAACTGCTGCACAAACTGCACGACGAACTGAAATATGACAGCCTGGACAGCCTGAAAACAGGCATTGCCAAGGACTGTGATGAAGCGCGGGCGTTTTTTGCCCAGCCGCCCAAGTCGTTTTCGGCCTCGATGCACACGGAAACCAGCCGCCAGACCACGCGCGACCGAATTTAGACGATCTCGTCGCCTCTGGCCTCGCCCTCACACCGGCGACTGGCTTTCTTCCCCACCGTATTTCCGGCGGCCCGCCCTTTCAGGCCGCCCTAACAAAGCATTCCAAAAGCATCCCATGTCCGAGACCAAAACCGATTACCGCAGCACCCTGAACCTGCCCGACAC
>NZ_JBDTPB010000002.1:0-13365 GCF_039932935.1 Polaromonas sp. | reverse complement strand
ACACGGACCCGCAACGGCAGGAGGCGGCTGCGCCGCAGGTGTTGCTGTCCGGTTGGCTCCAACGTTAGCGCTCGCCGTGGACATCGCATCCTTCAAATCCCCTGAAGACGGTTCTGTGCTGTCGATGTCGGTGACCCGGCGTTATGACGGTGAGACAGAGTTCGATGTCTCTATTCAAACACCTTGGTTTAGTGGCAGGGCACCTGCCTCGACCATCCACAACGGTTCACCCAGTGGTATGTTCTCGGCAATGGCTACAGAGTGGCGTGGGTGGAAGGGCGAAAAGTCGTGGCAAGATCTGGATCGACGGGTCCAGTTCACGGCGTCTACTGACAGCACTGGTCATGTGAAGCTTCGAGTAGAACTGGAAGGTCAAGACTACGACAGTCACCTCAACGTCTGCATCGGCTTCACCGCCGGTCAACTCGAAGAAATGGCAACCGTAGTGAAGGATGTGTTGGGATGAGATCGAGCTCTAACCTTTCGGCCCACATGGACACGCAACCGAAGGCTGCCGCTGCGCGGCACGGGTTGCGTCCCAGTGGCCTCCAACGTTAGACATCACCGATGCGCGTGCGAATCGACATCCCCGTGTTTACATCGCCAACCTCGGCTCTGGGGAACGCGAGCGGCGAGATCGAGGTGACCGAACTTCCAAGCGAGCACGCCCCGTTCCATTGGCCTGCGGCTTGGGTGACGGCGCGGCCCTCCTACTTTTCACCCGACCAGAGCCGGGTTATGAGCGTGGCGAAAACTGCCGATCTTCCCTTCGTCCTGCTGTACGGGATCGTGTGCGCCTCGGAGGCGGAGGCTCGAGAGTGCGCCACCTTCCTAGAAAAAGCTGGTGAGCTATTCTTCGATGAGTACGACCACACAAGAGGGGGCCGTGATGTCTAACTTGTCATATATGGACTCCCCCTCAACGGCAAGAGGTTGACCGATAGATTGGCTATTGGGGAAGCGCCTGCAGTCGTATATCCGGCATCTGAGGTGGGCTCTGTTGTGGCCCGTGCCGACATGGAATCTGCGTCACCGAAGCGGGCATTTCCGCCGTCTAGCTTTTGCCACCGCCTTGGCTCGGACCTCTATCTACAGCCGCTGCTATTACCTCGCTCAAATGCAATGCCTTTGGCAAGGACGACCCAAACGGTGCTTGCAGGGCACAACCACAAGCTCAAGCAAACACGCCAGCCGTCTCCTGCATTCGGCTCGACACCTCACCCAGCTGGTGCAGCGTGTCGCCAAAGGTCATTTCCAGCTGAGTGAGCTTTTTGAAGTAGTGGCTCACGATGTATTCGTCTGTCACGCCGATGCCGCCGTGCAGCTGCACCGCTTGCTGGCCCACAAAGCGCATCGAGACACCCAACTGGTACTTGGCGCGGGCCAGCGCCCGGGTGCGTTCGTCGGCCGGGGCGTTGAGCTTGAGTGAGGCGTAGTAGCTCATGGAGCGGGCCAGCTCCAGCTGCATCTTCATGTCGGCCACGCGGTGGCGCAGCGCCTGAAAGCTGCTGATGGCCACGCCGAACTGTTTGCGGGTGTTCATGTATTCGACGGTGATGGCCAGTGTCTTGTCCATCACGCCCACGGCTTCGGCGCAGGTCGCGGCGATGCCGATGTCGACGGCGTGGGCCAGGGCCGTCAGGCCGTCCAGTGTGATCAGCGCGGCGGGCGCGTTCTTCAGCGTCACTTCAGCGGCGCGGCCGCCGTCTTGCGTGCTGTAGCCAGCAGTCGTTACGCCGCTCGCCGTGCGTTCAACGAGGAACAGCGCCAGCTTGCCGTCAGCCAGAGCGGGGACGATAAAAGCATCGGCCTGGTCACCGGCGGGTACTATGCTTTTGATAGCTGTTAGCGCCCATCCGTCGCCGGCTGCAGCCGCTTTCGCTTCGCATTTTTGAAAATCATAGCGCGCGGCGCGTTCCTGGTAGGCCAGCACCACCAGGCTTTCGCCTGCGGCGATTTTTGGCAACCACGCAGCTTTGACGGCTTCGGGAGCGTAGTTCGACAGCACGCCGCCGGCGATCAAGGTCTGCGCAAGCGGCTCGAGCACAATGCCGCGCCCCAGCTCTTCCATCACCACCATGCCCTCGACGGGGCCCATGCCGAGGCCGCCGTCGGCTTCGGGAATGTACAGGCCCGTCAGACCCAGTTCTGCCATCTGGCCATAGGCCTCGCGCGAGAAGCCGCCCGCTTTGGCGATGCCGCGGCGGCGTTCAAAGTCGTAGCCCTTGTCGACCCATTTTCGAACGGCGTCGCGCAGTTGTTCCTGATCGTCGGTGAAATCGAAATCCATGATGTGTTTCCTGTTTTCTGGTGCGACCGAATCAGCCAAGAACGACTTGCGAGACGATATTGCGCTGAACTTCGTTGGAACCGCCGTAAATCGTGGTTTTGCGCATGTTGAAGTAAGTGGACGCCAGCGGCGCATCGCCGGGCAAGCCGCCAGGGAAGTCGCCTTGCCAGCCGGCCTCCATGGCTTCTTCGATAAAGGGCAGGCTGAAGGGGCCGGCGGCCAGCATCATCAGCTCGCTGTAGCGCTGCTGGATTTCGCTGCCGCGAATCTTGAGCAGGCCAGCGATGTCCAGTGAGTTCTTGCCCGACTTCTCCGCTGAGAGAACGCGCAGTACCAGCATTTCCAGCGCCACCACGTCAACTTCGAGTTTGGCGATCTCGTCGCGAAAGCGCAGGTCGTCGTAGACGCCTTCGGCCTTGGCGATGCGCTTCAAACGCTCAAGCTCGCGCTTGGCGCGGTTCACGTCAGCAATGTTGGTGCGTTCATGGCTCAGCAGGTGCTTGGCGTAGGTCCAGCCCTTGTTTTCTTCACCGATCAGGTTTTCGGCCGGCACTTCGACGTTGTCGAACCAGACCTCATTGACCTCGGCTTCGCCGTCGAGCAGCACGATGGGGCGCACCGTCACGCCGGGCGACTTCATGTCGATCAGCAAAAAGGAAATGCCGGTCTGCGGTTTGCCTTCGGTGCTGGTGCGCACCAGGCAAAAAATCCACTCGCCGTACTGACCCAACGTGGTCCAGGTTTTCTGGCCGTTGACGATGTATTTGTCACCCTGGCGTTCGGCCCGGCATTTGACGGACGCGAGGTCGGAGCCCGAGCCCGGCTCGCTGTAGCCCTGGCTCCACCACACCTCACCGCTGGCAATGCCGGGCAAAAAGCGCTTTTGCTGCTCGGGGCTGCCAAAGGCCATGATGACGGGCGCCACCATGACAGGGCCAAAAGGCACCACGCGCGGCGCGCCGGCCAGTGCGCACTCTTCTTCAAACAAATGCTTTTGCACCGCGTTCCAGCCCGGGCCGCCAAATTCCTTGGACCAGCCGTGGCCCAGCCAGCCTTTTTTACCGAGGATCTTGGCCCAGCGCTGCATGTCGTCACGCGACAGCCGCAGGGCGTTGTGCACTTTGTGCGAAATGTCTTTGGGCAGGTTGGCATGAACCCAGGCGCGTATCTCTTCGCGAAAGGCCTGTTCTTCAGGGGTGAAAGCTAAATCCATGGCGGGCTTGTCTCCGGGGTTGTCGGGGTGCCGCAGCCGGTGGCCTGCAGGCAATTTCTATTTTTAGCACGGTCGTTCGCAATTTTATGTCTCAGTTGGGACATTTGCCCGCCCTGATTTGACCGGCCAGACGAGTCTGCGGCCTGCTCCGGCCAGTGACGGCGTTCCGCCCTCTAAACTAGGCGGTTATGGCAAGTGCACCGAAAAAAAACATCGTCATCCTGATCTCGGGCGGCGGCTCCAACATGGTGGCCATCGCCCGCGCCGCGGAAAAAGAGAACTGGCTTGGCCAATGGGGCGTGCAAATTGCCGCCGTGATCAGCAACCGGGCCGAGGCAGGGGGGCTGGTGTTGGCCCAGGGGCTGGGGATCGCTACCGCGGCAATCCCGCACAAGTCGTTCGCATCGCGCGAAGCTTTTGAGGCGGAACTCATGGCCCGCATTGACCCGTACGAACCGGCGCTGGTGGTGTTGGCGGGCTTCATGCGCATCCTGACGCCGGGTTTTGTGCAGCGCTACGCCGGGCGGCTCATCAATATCCACCCCTCGCTGCTGCCTGCTTTCCCAGGCTTGCACACACACCAGCGCGCCATCGATGCGGGCTGCAAAGTGGCTGGCGCCACCGTGCACCAGGTGACTGCCGAGCTGGACCATGGCGATGCGCTGGCACAGGCTGTGGTCCCGGTGCTGCCGGGCGACACGGCCGACACCCTGGCAGCCCGGGTGTTGACGCAGGAACACCTGATCTATCCGCAAGCGGTGCGTGCCTTCTTCGCCCAGGCCTCCTGAGGGCACGGCAAGTCTGCGGGTTCTTTTTTGACGCTGTGCTTTTACGCCGTGCTTGGCGCCAGGGCTTTGATGCCGACCTTTGATGCATTGGCGAAAAAAGTGTTGATACCTCGTCTGTTTTGAATCCAGCGGGCCTTGGCGCCCGTATTCAATGCAGCCGCCTGAATCATGTCGATTCGGTTCGGTTCAACTTCAAAGGAATTCACATGCAGACAAAACACAAACTCGCTTCCCTCGGCGTGGCCCTGGCACTGTCGTTCGCGGCGATTCCGTCTTTTGCGCAGATTATGGTGGGCGGTGCGCCCATGCTGGCCAGCAAAGACATCATCGACAACGCCGTCAACTCGAAGGACCACACCACGTTGGTTGCCGCCGTCAAGGCTGCGGGACTGGTTGACACGCTCAAAGGCCCTGGCCCCTTCACCGTGTTCGCGCCCACCAACGCCGCGTTCGCAGCGCTGCCTGCCGGCACGGTAGACACCCTGCTCAAGCCTGAAAACAAGGGCATGCTGACCGGCATCCTGACCTATCACGTCGTGTCCGGAAAGTGGGACGCCGCCGCCATCAGCAAGATGATTGCTGATGGCAAGGGCATGGCCTCGATCAAGACGGTGGCCGGCGGCACGCTGGTGGCCAAGTCGGCTGGTGGCAAGGTCACGGTGACGGATGAAAAAGGCGGCGTTGCGACAGTGACGATTGCCGACGTGTACCAGTCCAACGGCGTGATCCACGTGGTCGACAAGGTGCTGTTGCCTAAGTAAGCCGGGAGCTGCTTCCTGCCGGGGCCCGTGCGCGATGTATTCGCGCACGGGCTTTGGCATTTTCGGTGAGTTGCTTACTTTTGATTCAGCATGTGCAGCGCTGCCTTCACGATGCTCTGCGCATCGACACCGAAAAATTCGCGCAACGCGGCACGCGTGTCGCTGCGGCCAAAGCCGTCGGTGCCGAGTGTGAGGTAGCGCCGGCCGTCTGGCACAAAGGCGCGGATGCTTTCAGGCACGGCACGCACATAGTCGGTGGCGGCAATGATGGGGCCGGTGCTGGCTTGCAACTGCTGCGCAATGAAGGGCACGTTAACCGCGCCGCCGTCGATGGCCAGCTGCTGGCATGCCGCGCCGTCGCGCGCGAGTTCGCTCCAGCTGGTCACGCTGTATACCGTGGCCTCAATGCCCTGCTGCGCCAGTTTCTGCGCCGCCTTGACGACTTCCGTGAGGATCGCGCCTGAACCCATCAGGGTGACGGAAGATGCTGATTTCTTAAGCATTTTAAGGCTCTGGCCCAATACTGGCGAGCGCAACCAGCTATTGAATTGATAGCAACCGCGAATGATGTCTGCCTCGGAGCCGGGCTGCAGATCGGGCTGGGCGTAGTTTTCGTTCATCAGCGTGACGTAGTAGAAAACGTCTTTCTGCTCGACCATCATTTCCTGCATGCCGCGGTCCAGGATCACGGCCAGCTCGCTGGCGAAGGCCGGGTCGTAGGCCTTGCAGTTGGGAATGGTGGCGGCGATCAGGTGGCTGGTGCCGTCCTGGTGCTGCAGGCCTTCGCCGCCCAGCGTGGTGCGGCCTGAAGTCGCGCCCAGCAGGAAGCCACGGGCGCGCTGGTCGGCAGCCGCCCATATCTGGTCGCCCACACGCTGAAAGCCGAACATCGAGTAATAAATATAGAAGGGGAGCATCGCCAGGCCGTGCACGCTGTAGCTGGTGGCTGCGGCCGTCCAGCTGGCCAGGGCGCCGGCTTCGCTGATGCCTTCTTCCAGAATCTGGCCGTCGAGCGCCTCGCGGTAGCTCAGCACCGAGCCGATGTCTTCGGGTGCGTAGCGCTGGCCCACGCTGGAGTAAATGCCCACCTGCTTGAACAGGTTGGCCATGCCGAAGGTGCGCGCCTCGTCAGCCACGATGGGCACGATCTTCGGGCCCAGTGCGCTGTCTTTCAGCAGGCCGCCCAGCATGCGCACAAAGGCCATGGTGGTGCTCATCTCCTTGCCGTCCGCCGCCAGCGCGAATTGCGCGTAGGAGGGCAGGGCCGGAACATTCAGGATCTCGGCCGCCGTTTCACGCCGCGGCAAATAGCCGCCCAGCGCCGCGCGTTTGGCGTGCATGTACTGCATCTCGGCGCTGTCGGCTGCGGGTTTATAGAAGGCCAGGTTTTTCGCCTGCTCGTCGGACAGCGGCAGGTTAAAGCGGTTGCGAAATTCGATCAGGTCATCACCGTCGAACTTTTTCTGCGAATGCGTGGTCATCTTCCCCTGGCCGGCGCTACCCATGCCGTAACCCTTTTTGGTGTGCGCCAGGATGACGGTGGGCTGGCCCTGGTGGTTGGCCGCCGCAGCGTAAGCCGCGTGGATCTTCACCAGGTCGTGGCCACCGCGTTTCAGACGGTCGATCTGCTCGTCCGTCATGCCCTGGGCCAGGCGCGCAAGCTCGGCGTTCTGGCCGAAGAAGTTGTCGCGGTTAAAGCGCCCGTCTTTCGCGGCAAAGGTCTGCATCTGGCCGTCCACCGTCTGCGCAAACGTTTTTGCCAATGCACCCGTCAGGTCGCGCGCGAAGAGGCCGTCCCAATCGCTGCCCCAGACGAGCTTGATGACGTTCCAGCCGGCGCCGGCAAAGAGCTTTTCCAGCTCGTCGATGATGCGGCCGTTGCCGCGTACCGGGCCGTCCAGGCGCTGCAGGTTGCAGTTGACGACCCAGACCATGTTGTCCAGCCCCTCGCGCGCAGCCAGCGTCAATGCGCTCATCGATTCGGGTTCGTCCATCTCGCCGTCGCCGAACACGCCCCAGACTTTGCGGCCTGTGCAGTCGAGCAAACGCCGGTGCGTGAGGTAGCGCATGAAGCGCGCGTGGTAGATCGAGCTGATCGGGCCTATGCCCATGGAGCCGGTCGGGAACTGCCAGAAGTCCGGCATCAAATAGGGGTGCGGGTAGCTGCACAGGCCCTGCGCGCCCTGGCTGGGGGCGGTGAGTTCCTGGCGGTAAAAGCCCAGGTCTTTTTCGTCCAGGCGGCCTTCAAGGTAGGCACGTGCATAAACACCCGGTGCGCTGTGCGGTTGAAAGAAAACCAGGTCGCCACGGTGCTGGCCTTGCTCCACGCCCTCACGTGCGCGAAAGAAGTGGTTGAAGCCGGTTTCAAACAGGTCGGCGGCACTCGCGTAGCTGGCGATGTGCCCGCCTAGCTCGGCCGAACCGCCTGTCTCGGCCTGGTTGGCGCGCACCACCATCGCCAGCGCATTCCATCGCATCAGCGACGCCAGGCGCTCTTCCATCGCCAGGTCGCCGGGAAACACGGGCTGCTCGTCCACGCCGATGGTATTGACGTAAGGCGTGGCGAGTTCGGGCTGCCAGCCGATGCGCTGCTTGCGGGCAACGCGGCTCAGTTCATGCAGCATCTCCCGTGCACGCGCAGGGCCTTGGGTGAGGGCCAGGGCTTCAAACGCTTCACGCCATTCGGCGGTTTCCTGCGGGTCGGGGTCAGTGGAGGGAGCGGCGGAAGAGGCGGCTTGCATCAGTAAATGGTGGGGTGTGGAATCGTTCATGGCATCAAGTTCGTGGCAAAACCACTGTACGCAGATTTGCCCGGAAGGTGTAGCTTCAATATCGGGGCTTAATGCTATTTAAAAGCATAAAATGCTGCAAACAACTTATTTTGAAGCTGATGCAGCTGGATAACCTTGATCTAAAGATTCTGGACGAATTGCAGCACGATGGCTCGCTCTCCAATGTGGAGCTCGCGCGCCGCGTGCACCTGAGCCCCTCCCCATGCTTGGCTCGCGTGAAGGCGCTTGAGACCGCCGGCGTCATCGACCGCTATGTGGCGATTGCCAATGCGGCGGCGTTGGGCTTGGGACTGAATGTCTTCATCTCCATCAGCCTGCGTTCGCAAAGCAAGGAGTCGCTCGCTGATTTTGAGCAACGCATTGCCGAGCATGACCAGGTGATGGAGTGCTATTTGATGTCGGGTGACAGCGACTATTTGATCCGCGTGGCGGTGGCCGACATTGGGGCGCTGGAGAGATTCATTCTTGAGCAGCTGTCGCCGATCCCGGGGATCGAGAAGATACGGTCGAGCTTTGCACTCAAGCAAGTCAGGTACAAGACGGCATTGCCTTTGCCGGCGGCCAAAGCGCCCGAATCTGCCGGCAAGCGCTAGGGAAGTGCTGAAGCCCGTTCACCGGCCAGCACCGGGTCCGAGGTTTCAATCTCATTGATCTTGGCGAGAAGGTCTTCCCGCCGTCCCTTGCCTTCGCCCGGATCGCTCAAGGGCTCACTCGGGGAGTCCACAAACTGCACATAGCGCCGGGTTCCGGGGGCCATCTGGTGCAGGCGGGACTTGAGCCTTTCCAGGACCTCTTGCGCGGTGGTTTGCGGCCCGGGTGTGTCGTGCCAGATGGCAATGTGCAGGTGGTAGGCACTCGCCTCGCCCAGCTTTTCGGAGGCACGTATGCAGTCGGCCAGGATCTTGGTGGAAATTTCAGAAAGGACACTGCGGTTGATCGGGCCTTCGATCAGCATCAGGAACTCGTTTTCCCCGTGGCGGACTACGGTGTCCACATCGCGCGCCGCTCCGCGCAGGATCTCGCCCATGCGGGAGAGTGCGGCGCCGCGTTTGCGGTCGCTCTCTTCGTCATGGCTCGGGGCCTGATCGAGCCAGCGCACCATCAACGTCCCGCAGCCCAGGCGCTGCCGCCGGCCGCGCAGCAACATTTGCGGCAGCCTGCTGCCGATGATGTGGGGCAGCATCAGGCCGCTGGCAGGGTCGTAAGTTGCCAGTGCTGCGCTGCGGTGGTTGGAAAACAGCGCAGCCCGGCTGCGCCATGCCAGCACCAGAAAAATCCAGAGCAGGCCGAGCATGGCTGACAAGACGCCGGCCGCCTGCGCCGCTTCCACATTCGAGACCCAGCCTGTGTTGTAAGCAAGCCGGGCTAACGCGGCCAGGCCGATGGGTGCGGCGCCCAGCAGGATCAAAAGGTTCCATGCCTGCCCGCGCAACGACATCCACACCAGGCTGCCCAGAATGGCCAGCGTGGAAAAGGCCAGCCAGAGGTTGCGCACGTCGCGTGGCACGAAGTTTTGGCTGACGGTCATGAAGCACGCCAACAGGAGGCTGCCGACGGTCACGCCCAGCAGCAGGCGGTGCAGCTGCGGGTAGCCACTGCTGGCGTAGCTGGCCTGGGTGCAAAACCAGGCACCGGCTGCCATGGCGACTGAAGCCGACACCCAACCCATGACCTGGTTCAGGTGCGCACTGTGCGGCCAGATGCGCCAGCCCCCATAGCCAATCAATACCAGCTGTGTGAACATCAGCGTGACCACGACAGCGCCAAACCACAAAAAGACTTTGTTGCGCGCCATGGCAAAGGCCGCGAGGCAGACCACCGCCAGCAGGCTGAACATTCCCCACATCAGCCCGATCACCACACCGACCCGGGATGCGCCGTCGATGTACTCAATGGGTGTGAGCAGCATGGGCCGCGCCGCGATGGCCCGGCGGTGCTCAAAGCGGAGGTAGTAGGTTTGCACACCGTCACTGCGTGTTTGCAGTGCAAAGCTGGGAACACGGGTGCGAAGGGGCCAGGCGGCCGGGGCGATTGCCTCGCCCGCGGCCTCAACGACCCAGCCGCCCTGCGGATTGCGTGTGAAAAGGCTCATCCGAAACAGCGCCTGGCCCGGCATGCGGATGTACCAGGCTTGCAACGCTTCGGTGGGCGGCAATGCAAAAACGGCCCACACCTCCTGCGTATCTGACGTGGGGAGGATGGAGTCGTCCGTGTAGGGCTGAAAGTTCCACGGTCCGGCAACGGGGGCGGGGGCCGCAAAGGCATCGGGTGAGTCGATGGCGCCCTTGGGTACCGCGACCCATTGCAGCGGCTGGGCCAGCGGGATGGTGGCACTGTCTTCGTAGAGGCGGTCAAAAACCTGCGCGTGGCTTGCGCCGAAGCATGCGCAGAGCAGCATCAGGAAAAGACCGCGAAGACTTGCCGTTTGATACATCTGCATAGCTTATTGCAAAGCCGGCTCAAACCGGAATCACTGTCGTCTCGAACACTTCCTTGAGACAGACAAAAGTGCGGATCTGCCGCACCCCGGGCAGACCGATGAGCTGCGACGCATGCAGTTCATTGAAGGAGTCGATGCTCTGGATGCGCAGCTTCACGAAGTAGTCGAACTCGCCGGTCACCAGCTGCACTTCCAGGCAACCGGTGAGGCCGGCCGCGGCCTTTTCAAACGCCGCGAAGGAGTCGGTGGTGGAGCGGTCCAGCACCACGCCGATGATGACCAGCCCGTTGTACCCCAGGGCGCGCGGGTTCACCAGCGCCACCGTCTTGCGGATGAGGCCCGCTTCCCTGAGCCTGGTCACGCGCCGTGAGCACGCGGGCGGGCTGAGGCTGGTTTTTTCGGCCAGTTCGATATTGGGGAGGGATGCGTCCTGCTGCAGCAGCTTCAGGAGCTTGCGGTCAATGCGGTCAAGCGTGGTTTCCATTGGGGAATTCTACAAATATTGCGTAAAAAGGCAAATTTACGGAATTTATTCTTCCGGTTTAAAAATTTGGCGACTTTAGGTTCGTTATGACGCTGAACTAAGCAACTCATTGCGAGGTGCTCTGGCTACGATTTGACCCATGCACTTAGCGCTTCATCTTTAAAGCTTCATCTTCAACCAGGACTTTTTTTCATGTCTACTTCGCTCAAGCATCCCGTCCAACACGCGCTCCAGCTCCAGAAATTTCCCCGCCATTCACTGACCTTCGGCCCCACGCCCATCCAGCCGCTCAAGCGCCTGAGCGCGCACCTGGGCGGCAAGGTCGAACTTTTCGCGAAGCGCGAAGACTGCAACAGCGGCCTGGCTTTCGGCGGCAACAAAACCCGCAAGATGGAGTACCTGATTCCCGAAGCGTTGGCGCAGGGCTGCGACACGCTGGTGTCCATTGGCGGCATCCAGTCCAACCAGACACGGCAGGTGGCGGCGGTGGCTGCGCACCTGGGCATGAAGTGCGTGCTGGTGCAGGAAAACTGGGTCAATTACTCCGACGCGGTGTACGACCGCGTGGGCAATATCGAGATGTCGCGCATCATGGGTGCCGACGTGCGGCTGGACGCCGCGGGCTTTGACATTGGCATACGCCCGAGCTGGGAGCAGGCCATGGACGACGTGCGCAAGGGCGGCGGCAAACCTTTTCCGATTCCCGCGGGATGTTCGGAGCATCCTTACGGCGGGCTGGGCTTTGTCGGCTTTGCCGAGGAGGTGCGCGCACAGGAGGCCGAGCTCGGCTTCCAGTTCGACTACATCGTGGTCTGCTCGGTCACGGGCAGCACGCAGGCCGGCATGGTGGTGGGCTTCGCGGCCGACGGCCGGGCCGACCGCGTGGTCGGCATAGACGCCTCGGCCAAGCCCGAGAAAACCCACGCACAAATCCTGCGCATCGCGCAGAACACCGCGAAGCTGGTGGAGCTCAATCGCGAGATCACCGCGAAGGATGTAGTGCTGGATACCCGCTACGGCGGCCCCGAGTACGGCCTGCCGAGCGAAGGCACGCTGGAGGCGATCCGCCTGTGCGCGCGGCAAGAAGGCATGCTGACCGACCCCGTCTACGAGGGTAAGTCCATGCACGGAATGATCGACATGGTGCGCCGCGGTGAGTTCCCGGCCGGCTCGCGCGTGCTGTACGCCCACCTGGGCGGCGTGCCGGCCCTCAACGCCTACAGCTTTCTGTTTCGCAATGGATGATCGGTGATCTATTGAGGGATGAGTGGATGAGTGGATGATCAACGCGGCCTGTGCCGTATCAAAGAGGGCAATACGATGAAAACAAGGTATGCAAAGCACTTCTTCCTGGCCACGGCGCTGGTCTTACTGGCCCCCTGGGCTGCCGTCCATGCGCAGGGCTATCCGTCCCGGCCAGTCCAGCTGGTCATTCCTTTTCCGCCGGGAGGCGCCACCGACATCGCCGGACGGCTGGTCGGCAAGAAACTGGCTGAACGCCTGGGCCAGCCGGTGGTCATCGAAAATCGCCCGGGCGCGGGCACCGTCGTCGGTGCCGCGTACGTTGCAAAGGCTGCGCCGGACGGCTATACGCTGCTGATCAGCTCTGGGTCCACCTTCACGGTCAACCCGGCGCTCATGCCCAAGCTGCCTTACGACCCGATCAAGAGTTTCGAACCTGTCGGGATGGTGGCGCGCGTTCCCCTTGTTCTGTTGGCCAACGCCGATGTCCCTGTCAACGACCTGAAGCAGCTGATCGCAGCGGTGCAACGCGCACCGGACAAGTACATGTACGGCTCGTTCGGCAACGGCACCACAGGGCACTTCGCCGGCGAAATGCTGTGGAGCGTCACCGGCATCAAGCTGCAGCACATCGCTTACAAGGGCAGTGCGCCGGCGATGAACGACTTGATGGCCGGCCAGATCCCTTTCACCATCGACACCGTCGCGGCGGCGCTGCCGCAACTGAAGGCGGCCAAGCCGAGGATCAAGGCCATTGCCGTCACTGGCGAGAGCCGCGCGACACAAATGCCCACGGTGAAAACCGTGTCGGAGAGCGGATTTCCTGGTTTTGCCGCTGATTCCTGGCTCGCCATTGCCGCGCCCAGGGGGCTGGCGGCGGATGCAAGAACCAAGCTGCAGAAGGCGCTGGCCGAGACGATGAAGGACCCCGAACTTCGCGAAAAACTCATCGCCAACGGACTCGAGTACGCCTGGGAGCCCGCTGCCGCCGTTTCGGCACGCATCGAAAACGAGCTTCCGCGCATGCGCGTGATCGCCATGCGCTCCAACATCCGGATCGATTAGGATGAAGCTCCCCCCCGAAGCGGCCTACGGCCGCCTCCCCCTCAGGGGGCGCCACCAGCGGCCCGGCCCTTCGACAAGCTCAGGACAGGCCAAGGCCGGTTCCGCGGTGGCCCTGGCCTTAGCCCTGCGCTTTCATGCAACGCGGGTGGCGCGCAGCGCCGGGAACACATGATGGCCGGCTGCGACGACCTCGTGGCCCTTTCCGCGGTTGAACTGCGGCGCCTGATTGAAGCCAGGCAGATATCGCCCGTCGAACTCCTCGAAGCCTGCATCGCGCGCATTGAGGCGGT
>NZ_JBDTPB010000001.1:0-58805 GCF_039932935.1 Polaromonas sp. | reverse complement strand
AATCTGAGCCAGGATCAAACTCTATAGTTTAATCACTGCAATAATTTTCAACTCCTCGCATTCAACCGAGATTGACTGCGAGAAGAAACTCATAAAAACGGAATTGATGAGAAATCTTGACGATTTCACATTTTCTATCTCTATGAGCGTTTAAGGTCAGAAGACCTGGTTACAAGTAACCTGGCAATCGCCTTCAAACGCCCATACTTATCGGCTGTAAATTTTTAATGATCCTGACTACTTGCGCAGTGCGTTTAGCACTTTGCTTTTGCCGTCTCGCTGTAATCAGCTGAGCCTCGAATTATATACTGGTTTTTAATTCCCAGTCAACCCGAAGGTTATTTGCTTTTCTTGCCTAGCCTGCTAATCCCGAAGAATTTTGCCTGCCTTGCTGTGATCAGCAGAGCCTCAAATTATATACCGGTTTTTGATCACCAGTCAAACTTTTTTGACTCTTTTTTCTGCTGCCTGACTGCTTGGCAATCAGCACTTTCGTTTTCAGCAGAGCCTTGAATTCTATACCGATTTTTGAGTCCCGGTCAACTTTTCAAGATCTTTTTTCTTCTGAACATTTCGCTTTCGCGGTAGCTGCAATTCCGAAGAATTTGTTCGCTGTGTTCAGCAGAGCCATCGACTATAGCACGGTTGTTTTGCGCTTTTCAAACCTTGTCCAAAAAACTTTTCAACTCATGCATTCCAGACGAGAGGCAACGAGCGCAAACGCACTCCGGTAAGCGCATAAAACGCGTTTCCCAGCGCGGGCGCCAGGGGCGGAACACCAGGCTCGCCCACACCGCCTGGCGCCCTGTCGCTGGAGACCATATAGGTCTGCACAAGCGGCGCCTGCTCCAGACCCACCATGGCGTATTGCGGAAAGTTCTTCTGGCGCACGACCCCTTCTTCTATATCTATGCGGCCGTGCAGCGCTGCGGTCAGCGCAAAGATAACGCTTCCTTCCATTTGCTGTGCCACGATGCCCGGGTTCACCACCGTGCCGCAGTCCACAGCACACACCACGCGGTGTACGCGCGGCACACCCTTTAGCAATGACGCCTCCACCACCTGCGCCACGATGGATCCGAACGACTCGTGCAAAGCAATGCCGCGAGCCCGTCCTTCAGGCAACGCACCGCCCCAGTCCGCCTTCAGTGCCGCCAGCTCCAGAACCGCCAGATGGCGGGGGGCCTCTTGTAACAAGGAGCGACGGAAGGCCACCGGGTCCTGCCTGGCGTCTGAAGCCATCTCGTCCACGAAACTTTCCGAAAAGAACGCGTTGTGTGAGTGCCCGACCGATCGCCAATAGCCGACCGGCACGCCCGATCGTGTGGCCACGTGCGACATTGCCTGGCTCGCGAATTCGTAGGGGAGGTCAAACAAGCCTTCTGCGGCACTCTTATCGGGGGTTTCGAACGAGCTCGCGAGATTCGGCAGGTTGCGCTCCAGCCATCGGGGGGTAATGGCATCACCGGCGGACTTGATCGACAAACAAGTGACGCCCCCTTTGTCGTCCAGGCAAGCCCTCAACCGGGCCACTTGCATGGGCCGGTAGAAATCATGTGTGGTGTCTTCTTCCCGGGACCAGATGAGCTGCACAGGCCGGCCACCACATTCCAGGGCAATGCGCACGGCCTGAGCCACGCAGTCGACCTCCAGCCGGCGGCCAAAGCCACCGCCCAGCAAGGTTACGGTGATACTGACATCTTCCTCGGCCACCCCCGCCACACGCGCAGCCACGGCCACCGCCATCTGCGGCACCTGCGTTGGCGCCCACAGCCAGACCTTGCCATCCCTGACCTGCGCGGTGCAGTTCATGGGCTCAAGCGTGGCATGGGCCAGATAAGGGGCGTGGTACAGCGCTTCAATCTTGCGCGCAGCGGATGCCTCCGCCTGGGCGGGATCGCCTTTCTCGTAAAACATATGACCCTCCTGGCGCGCCAGGGCGGTTTCGAGCGACTTTTCAATCGCCCGGCTGTCCAGCGCACCGGCTGGGCGCTGTTGCCAGTCAACGCCAACCGTCAAGGCGGCTTGCTGGGCTTGCCACCAGGTTTTGCCCACAACGGCGAATCCGGCGGTCGATCCTGCATAGGCGGGCAGCCGCACCAGGCGCTCTACACCGGGCAAGGTCAGCCCCGCATTGACCTGAATGGCGCCCGCCGAGCCGCCCAGCATGGGGCAAAGGCGAACCGCCGCATACAACATGCCCGGCAGCCGGACATCCAGGCCAAAAACCGCCGTGCCATTGACTTTGGCGGGCACATCCAGGCGCAGCGCGCTGCGACCTATCAATTTCCAGTCGGCACGGCTTTTGAGCACCACATCGCCCGGCGGGGTCGCCGCGGCAAATTTCGCGAGTTCACCGTAATGCGCCTGCGGCCCGGAAGGGTGCGAGATTACCCCGTTGCGGATACTGAGCTCATCTACCGGCAGCTTCCAGTCCAGCGACGCCGCCCCCAGAAGGGAGGCCCGGGCGGTTGCAGCCGCCATACGCACCACCACCCACGCATCCGCCAGGCTGGAAGAGCCCCCCGTTGCATTGATGCCCAGTTCGCGGGCGATCTTGCCCACCAGCCATTCACCGATGCGGACCTTGGCGGGACGGACCCGGGGTGCGCCTTCTGCGGAATAGTCATCCGTTTCCAGCGGATGAAACGGCAGGCTCCCCACCAGCATGGCGACATTGCCGTAGATCGCGTCGGCGCCCGCTTGCTCGACGCTGACCCGCTGCAAGGGCAGGTCCAGCTCTTCAGCCACGAGCATGGCCAGTGCCGTGTGTACGCCCTGACCCATCTCACTGCGCGGCATGGCCACCACCACGCGGCCGTCCGCCTGAATCTTGATCCAGCCATTGAGCACCACACCTTCCACCGGGGGCGTGCTGACCGGCCAGGGGTTTGCCGCGCTGCCCAGCCGTGACCGGGGCGGCGAAAAGCTCCAGGCCACCAGCAGGGCGCCGGCCATACCGCTTGCGCTGAGCAGCCATGCCCTTCTTTTCATGCCCGGACCTTGTGCGCCGCGCCGCCCGTCGCCATGCCGGCCGCCCGCTTGATGGCCAGGCGAATCCGCTGGTATGTGCCGCAGCGGCAAATATTGGTCATCACGGCATCAATATCCAGGTCAGTGGGCCTCGGCGTTTTGTCGAGCAGCGCCGCAGCCGCCATCAACATGCCCGATTGGCAGTAGCCGCACTGGGGCACCTGCTCTGCAATCCAGGCCAGCTGCAGGGCGTGGGGTTTGTCGGGCGAGCCCAGGGCCTCGATCGTCTGGATGCGCTTGCCGGCCATCGCGGAAACCGGCACCACGCAGGAGCGCACGGCCTGGCCGTCCACCCGCACGGTGCAGGCACCGCAGGCAGCCACTCCGCAGCCGAACTTGGTGCCCGTCATATTCAGCACATCGCGCAACACCCACAACAACGGCATGCCGGGGTCGGCATCAACCTGCACGGTCCGGCCATTGAGGTCCAGCTTGATCGGTGACTCCACGCAACGCTCCCTGAAGGCCAAAGGAGAGGTCACTATAGCGATTTGGCGCTGCTTCAACCCCAAAACCGCGCGGCGCCAACCCGGTAAACCGTGGGGCCGCTGCGGCCACGGGATAATCAGTCACTTATATGGCACTTATTACCTTACTGGACGCCCAACTCGCTTTTGGGCACGTCGCACTGCTGGACCACGCAGATTTTTCCCTTGAAACCAACCAGCGCATCGGCCTGATCGGGCGCAACGGCACGGGCAAGTCGTCCTTGCTGAAAATCCTCGCCGGCCTGGAAAAGCCCGACGACGGCACGCTGCAACTGCAGAACAACCTGCGCATCGCCTACGTGCCGCAGGAGCCTAGCCTGGACCCTCATGCTACTGTTTTTATAGCTGCCAGCGCAGGACTGGCGAGGACCAGGCACGTAGTTGAACAATATCTGGCGGCCGACGAGAACACCGACCTGGACGCGCTTCAATCGGAAATCGAGGCGCTGGACGGCTGGACCTGGGAGCAACGCGTCGAAGAAACCCTGCACCGCCTGCACCTGGACAAGGACGCCATCGTCGGTTCGCTCTCGGGCGGCACCAAGAAGCGCGTGGCGCTGGCCCAGGCACTGGTCGCCAAGCCCGACGTGCTGCTGCTCGACGAGCCGACCAACCACCTGGACCTGGACTCGATTGCCTGGCTGGAGGAATTGCTGGTCAATTTCAACGGCAGCATCATCACCATCACCCACGACCGGGCCTTCCTCGACCAAGTCGCTACCGTGATCGTTGAGCTGGATCGCGGCAAGCTCAACAGCTACCCCGGCAACTTCGCCCAGTACCTGGTGCAAAAAGAAGAGCAGATGGCACAGGAAGCCGTCATCAACGCCAAGGCCGACAAGCTGCTGGCGCAAGAGGAAGTCTGGATCCGCAAGGGCGTGGAAGCGCGCCGCACCCGCAGCGTGGCCCGTATCGGCCGGCTTGAAGTGCTGCGCGACAACCGCTCGGCCCGGCGTGACGCCGTCGGCCGCGTCAATCTGGACATCTCGAGCGGCGAGAAAAGCGGCAAGATCGTCGCCGAACTCACCGACGTGAGCAAAAGCTTCGGCCACCCAGGCAGCGAAAAGCTCATCGTCAACAAATTCACCGGCACCTTGCTGCGCGGCGACAAGATCGGCCTGCTGGGCCCCAACGGCGCCGGCAAGACCACGCTGCTCAAGCTGATCCTGGGCGAGTTGCAGCCCGATGTGACCACGCCGCCCGGCAAGATCCGCCAGGGCGCCAACCTGCAGGTGGCCTACTTCGACCAGATGCGCGACAGCCTGGACCTGGACGCCACGCTGGAAGACTTCATCAGCCCCGGCAGCGAGTGGGTCGAAATCAACGGCCAGAAAAAGCACGTCAAGAGCTACCTGACCGACTTTCTGTTCTCGCCTGCACGCGCCAATTCACCCGTGCGAACGCTTTCGGGCGGCGAGCGCAACCGGCTGCTGCTGGCGCGCCTGTTTGCCCGCCCCGCCAACGTGCTGGTGCTGGACGAGCCGACCAACGACCTGGACATCGACACGCTCGAGTTGCTGGAAGACCTGCTGCAAAACTACGAAGGCACGGTTTTCCTGGTCAGCCACGACAGGCGCTTCCTCGACAACGTGGTCACCAGCACCATCGCCTACGAAGGCACACCCGAGAACCCAGGCTTCTGGCGCGAGTACGAAGGCGGCGTGACAGACTGGATCACCCAGTCCAAGCGCGCAGCGCAAATCACCGGCGCGAACAAACCCGCCGGCAATACGCCCAGCACCAAGAATTCAAGTAAAACAAGCCCGCAGCCCAATAAGGACGAGCGCGAGCAGCTATCAAAAAAGAAGCTAAGCTACAAAGAGCAACGCGAGCTTGAGGGTTTGCCGGCGCTGATCCAGCAGCTCGAATCGCAGCAAAAGGCCATCGAGCAGGAGCTTTATGACGGAACGCTCTACACCACCAATGCCAAACGGGCGGCCGAGCTCAACGCCCGCAACAGCAAGATCGAGGAAGAGCTGATGGCGGCGCTGCAGCGCTGGGAAACCTTGTCCTCGTAAGGCGCCGGCGCCCGCCCGGCGCGATGCAGCGCAGTCAAGCCGGGCGCCTACAAAAAGAATCGGCGCCAGCGCAGGGGGTTGTGACATCCCATACATCTCCTTACGCTACAGTGGCTGGCACCATGCAGACCACCTCCCGCGTACCTCCTGAAACTGGTTTTCTCCCGCCTGCGGGCTGGCGCACGCTGCAGCGGCTGGCCATTGCAGCCGTGGGTCTCTGGATGGCCGGCTGCGCCTCGCTGCCCAGCGAGGTTGACCGCCCGGTGTCCACAGCGCTGGCCAACCCGGCGGAAACGCGACTGGGCAGCCTGGTTGCCGCCCGTGCCGCCAAGGCGGGAACCCGCAACGACTCGGGTTTTGCACTGGTAGGTGACGCGGAGCTGGCCTTTACCAGCCGGATGACCTTGATCAAGGCGGCGCAAAAGACGCTGGACATCCAGTACTACGCCATCTTTGCCGACGAAACCACCGAACGCATGTTTGACGCGCTGCGCGAGGCAGCCGATCGCGGGGTGCGCATCCGCATCCTGCTCGACGACTTCAACACCTCTGGCAAGAACGCGCAGGTGCTGAAGCTGGCTTTTGAGAAAAACATCGAACTGCGGCTTTTCAACCCGCTGCCGGGTGGGCGTGGCTCGCTGATGTTCCGCATCCTCGGCAATCTCAAGGACGTGGCGCGCATGCAGCGGCGCATGCACAACAAGATTTTTGTGGCGGACAACGCCGTGGCGATTACAGGCGGGCGCAACCTGGGCGAGACCTACTTCGGCCAAAGCACGGGCACCAATTTCGTGGACATCGACGTGCTGGCGGCCGGCCGCATTGCGCAAGACCTGTCACGCAGCTTTGACCAGTACTGGAACAATCCGCTGGCCTATCCGGTTCAATCGCTGATGACCGAAAAGGAAATCGACGCACTCAAGCCCAAGCCAGCCCCCGCTGGCAGCCCGGCCGCACCCAAGGACATGGCACTGGCCGTGAATCTTCCGGCCGGTGACGGCGCCGCGCCCTCCTCCCCCAAGCCGGAGCGGCCCGGCCCCGCAGTGCCAACGCTGCCGGATTCAACCGACCTGCGGCTTTTGACCTGGACCTGGGCGCCTTCGGTGCTGCTGGTGGACAAGGCCTCCAAGATCGCGGCCGACGCCGACACGACCGAAGAATCTCAAGACACCACCGTCGACGGCCTGCTGCAGCTGATGTCGCAGGCAAAAAGCAACCTCCTGATCGTCTCGCCCTATTTCGTGCCCGGCGAACGCATGATGAAGCAGTTTGCCGATCTCCGCCAACGCGGCGTTCGTGTGCGCGTGCTGACCAACTCGCTGGCGTCCAATGACGCACCGGCCGCCCACGTCGGCTACGCCCGCTACCGCAAGGCCTTGCTGGCGCTGGGCATTGAGCTGTATGAAATGCGCGCCGAGCAGGAAGGCACTTTCAGCAGCTTTGGCTCAGCGGCCATTTCCGGCGGCTCGATTGGTGGATCGACGGGCGGCTCCACCGGTGGCTCACGTGCCAGCCTGCATTCCAAGGTCGTTGTCATGGACGACCGCCTGCTGGTCGTGGGTTCCA
Source organism: Polaromonas sp. (assembly GCF_039932935.1). GTDB lineage: Bacteria > Pseudomonadota > Gammaproteobacteria > Burkholderiales > Burkholderiaceae_C > Polaromonas. The sequence continues at coordinate 51,700 of NZ_JBDTPB010000001.1, read as the reverse complement.
TGAACCTTGATTTGCGCTCGCAGCTGCAAAACAGCGAAGTGGCCATCGTTATCCGCAACCGTGCCATCTCGGCCGAAGCCACGCGCCTGATCGAGCCGACGCTGGCTTCGGGCGCCTACCACGTCGAGCTGGAAAACCAGCAGCTCGTCTGGCGCGCGCCGCAGGGCTCACAACTCAAGGATTCCCTGGTTGAGCCGGATGCGGGCCTGGGACTGAAGCTGATGCTCAAGCTGATCGGGCCCTTCGCGCCCGACGAAATGCTGTAACCCGCCTCACGGGCGCTCAGGCCGCGGCGGCAGCCTTCTGAATGGCGTTGCGGTGATGCACCGCGTCATCGTGCAATCCTGATTGCTGGTTCACATGGCGGCCCTGCCGTTCGGCGCCCTGCCTGCCGGCGCGCAGTGGCGCAACTGACCGGGTTGCGCCCAGTACATCCGCCAGGCAATGCGGCCGGCCGCGTGCGCCGCTGGCCAGGTAATCCGACAGCAGCGCACTGCGCACCTCCGCGTCAGCCAGGCCACGCAAGTTCGTGAGGTGCTCAAACAGCAAGTCGACGAGCTTTTCGGGTGCGAACTCATGGATTTTAGCGGTAGAGGCCCAGAGCCAGTCGCTGAAATGCAGAAAATGACCAAACGCCGAGCCGGGCTCCAGCAGCAACTGCAGGGCTTTGGCAAAGCGCCCTGAATTGGCCAGCATTTCCCAGTACCGTGCAAAGCGGTTGATGCGCTGCATGGTGACGAAGTCAATCGTGGAGTTCTGCAAGATCGTGTACGGGGTCTGCGGGTCATAGGCCATGGCGAATTCCGCCGTATGCCGCGTGATCGGTGTGCCGCGCAGTCGCTTCAAAATACCGAACTGGATTTCGTGCGGCGCAAGCTCATACAGCCGGTCAAAGCCTTCGGCAAAGCTTTCCAGGGTTTCACCGGGCAGGCCGAAAATCAGGTCGGCATGCACATGCGCCTGGCTCTCGTTCACCAGCCAGCGCAGGTTGTCAGCGGTCCGGGCGTTGTCCTGTTTGCGCGAAATACGTTGCTGCACCTCGGGGTTAAAACTTTGAATGCCCACTTCGAACTGCAGCGACCCCGCCGGAAACTGCGCAATCAGCACTTTGAGCCGGTCGGGCAAGCTGTCGGGCACGACTTCAAAGTGAACGAACAGGTCAGGCGCCATCCGGTCCAGGAAAAATTGCAGGATCCGCACCGAATTTTCGACCTTCAGGTTAAACGTGCGGTCCACAAACTTGAAGTTGCGCGCACCGCGCTGATACAAGGTCTCCATCTCGGCCATAAAAACGTCCAGGTCGAAAGCCCAGGCGGTCTTGTCGAGCGAGCTCAGGCAGAACTCGCACTTGAACGGGCAGCCACGCGAGGCCTCGACATAGAGCAGTCGTTTGGCCAGGTCTTCGGCGGCGTATTCGCCGTAAGGCAGCGCCAGCGCTTCAAGCGCCGGCTGCTCACCGGCAATGATTTTCATCAGCGGCTGCGGGCCGTCCAGCAAGGCCCGGCAAAGTTTGGGAAAGCTCACGTCGCCCCAGCCGGTCACCACATGGTCGGCCAGGCGGCAAATCTCCTGCTCGCCGGTTTCAAAGCTCACCTCGGGTCCGCCCAGCACGATCTTGATGCCAGGCCTCAAAGTCTTCAAGAGGCGCACCACCTGGGTGGTTTCCACCACGTTCCAGATATAGATACCCAGGCCGATGACGTCAGGGTTGAGCGCCAAAAGCTCCTCGACGATCTGCATGGGGCGTTGCTGGATCACGAATTCCCGCAGTTGCGTCTGCGCGCGCAGGCCGGGACCGCCGTGCAGGTCCATATTGGCCAGCAGGTAACGAAGACCCAGCGAAGCGTGGATGTACTTCGCGTTGAGGGTAGCGAGGACAATGCGTGGCATGCCCCTATTATCTGGGCTGACTCTGAAAACGGCTGTAATAAGGTAGCGCGTAGAGAGACTAAGCGTCAGGGGCTGTTTTGCACCATAGGCTCCAGGAACTAATCTCTGCGTCACTTGCTCACACTTCCACAATGAATTCCAAACGCTTTCCGTTTGCCGCCCTGGCTGCTACTTTTTTGATAGCTGCTTGCGCAATCTCCATGCCGGCTAGCGCCCAAAAAGCATTTTCCGAGATTCTGGGCAAAGGCAAGCTGGGCACAACCGGGGCGGTTGTCACGACGGAACAGGTCCGTGCCGAGCTGCTGGCCTGGGCTCCGGAAGGGGTGGAGCCCGGCAAGCCAGTGTGGGTGGGCCTGCAGCTCACGCACCAACCCGAGTGGCACACCTACTGGAAAAACTCCGGCGACTCCGGCCTGCCGACGCAGCTTGACTGGCAGTTGCCCAGCGGCATCAGCGCAGGCGATATCGCCTGGCCGACACCCAAAAAAATTCCGATTGGTACGTTGGCCAATTACGGCTATGAAAAGGCCGTGCTGCTGCCTGTGCCCCTGACGGTGGCACCCGGCTTTAACGCCAGCCAACTGGAGGTAAAACTCAAGGCGGCCTGGCTGGTGTGCCGCAAGGAATGCATTCCGCAGGAGGGCGACTTTTCGTTAAGCATCCCTGTGCGAAGCTCGACCGCGGCCAGCGGCCAGCTGTTCCAGGACACATTCGCCGCCACACCCAAAGCCCTGGCGGCCGGGGCCAGCCAGGTGGAAGTCGAAGGCAAGGCCATCAATATCTCCCTGGCTGGCCTGCCCGCCGCCTTGCAAGGTAAAACACTGGCGCTGTACCCCGAAACCGGCAGCGTCATAGAGCCCGCCGCCCCCTGGCAACAGGCCTGGCAAGGCGCCGTGTGGACAGCCAAGGTGCCCTTATCGGGCCAACGCACCGAAAGCCCGGCCAGCATGCCCCTGGTGGTGGCCCTGGAAAACGCCGCCTACCGCATCGATGCGCCAGTCAAAGGCCCGTGGCCCGCGCAGGCAGCGGCCACCGTTGTGCCACCGGCGCTTGAAGCGGCCTTGCGCGCCAATGCGTCGGCCGGTGCGGCGCCCGTGCAAACCAGCACGCCACCAGTCGGCCTCATCGCCGCCCTGCTCGGCGCCTTGCTTGGCGGACTGGTCTTGAACCTTATGCCCTGCGTGTTTCCGGTGCTGGCCATCAAGGTGGTGGGCTTTGTGCATGTGAAGGACCAGGCCACGCGCCTGGCCACCGGCCTGGCCTACGCCGCGGGCGTGGTGATGTCTTTTCTTGCGCTGGGTGCGTTGCTGCTGGGTTTGCGTGCCGCGGGCGAACAACTGGGCTGGGGCTTTCAGCTGCAAAACCCGGCGGTGGTCGCGCTGCTGGCGGCGCTGTTCACCTTGCTGGGCCTGAACCTGGCAGGCCTGTTTGAATTCGGCAACGTCCTGCCAGGCCGGCTCGCGGGCTGGCAAGCGAAAAATCCCACCGTCAACGCATTTTTGTCGGGTGTACTGGCCACCGCCATTGCATCACCCTGCACCGCCCCCTTCATGGGCGCTTCATTAGGTTATGCAGTGGGTCTTCCGGCGCTTGAAGCCTTGTCCGTGTTTGCGGTCATCGGTATCGGCATGGCATTGCCTTATCTGGCGGCGAGCGCCATACCGGCTGTGGCACGGGTGTTGCCGCGTCCTGGCCCCTGGATGGTGACCTTCAGGCAGCTGATGGCATTCCCTATGTTTGCCACTGTGGCCTGGCTGGTCTGGGTATTGGGCCAGCAAAGCGGCATTGACGGCGCGGGCGCGCTGCTGGCGCTGCTGGTGTTGATGGCGTTGGCGATCTGGGCCTTTACCTTGCGCGGCACGGCGCGTACGTTGCTCGTGGCTTTTTCCGTGGCCCTGTGTGCCATCGGTCTGTGGTCCATAGGCCCCAACATCACCCGGCCGATGGCCGTCGCGTCCGCCGCACCGGCAGCGGGCGGCTGGCAGGCCTGGGAACCGGGCCGGGTTGACCAGCTCGCCGCGCAAGGGCAAAGTGTATTTGTGGATTTCACCGCCGCCTGGTGCGTAACCTGCCAGTACAACAAGAAGACCACGCTCGCCAATGCCGCGGTACTGGCCGATATCCAGTCGAAAAATGTGGCACTGCTGCGCGCCGACTGGACTCGGCGCGACCCGGCCGTCACGGCGGCGCTGACCCAGCTGGGCCGCAGCGGCGTGCCGGTATACGTGATCTATAAACCCGGCCGCGCGCCCGTGGTGCTGTCGGAGATTCTGTCGGTTGACGATGTGAGGGCCGAGCTGGCCAAGCTGTGATGTTGCCTGTTTCTTTCTTAAGGGAGTCAAGCCATGAATGATCAAGTACCCGTTGTCCGGCAACTCAACCGCCGCCATTTCTCCGGCGCCCTGGTGGCGGCACCCTGGCTGGCCTCGGCCGCATTTTCGGCACGGGCCGCTGCAGCCGTCGGCCAGGCGGCGCCCGACTTCTCTGCCGTCGACACCAGCGGCAAAACCCGCAACCTGAGTGACTACAAGGGCAAGCTGGTAGTGCTGGAGTGGACCAATCCAGGTTGTCCCTTTGTGCGCAAGCACTACAGCGGCAACATGCAAAGCCTGCAAAAAGAGTTCACCGCCAGGGGCGTGGTGTGGCTGGCCGTCAACTCCACCGAAACGGGCAGCGGCGACTACCTGACGCCGGCCAGGCTGGCCGGCTGGATGACCGAAAAGCAGGGCCAGCCCAGCGCCACGCTGATGGACGAATCGGGCAAGATCGGCCAGCTCTACAGTGCCAAGACCACGCCGCACATGTACATCATCAGCCCGCAAGGCCAGCTGGTCTATGCCGGCGGCATAGACAGCATTCCCTCGGCCCGCGTGGACGACATCAAGACCGCCACCAATTACGTGCGCCAGGGCCTGACAGAAGCGCTGGGCGGCAAGCCACTGAGCGTGGCCAGCAGCCGCGCCTACGGCTGCTCGGTCAAGTACAAGGACGCGGCGTAGATTCCCCGAAAAACACCTGGCCATGATGACCTCCCTGTCCCCCGCCAAGCGCATGCCGCACATCCTGAATCACTGCCGCACCATTGCGGTGGTGGGCTTGTCGCCCAAGCCGCATCGCGCCAGCTTTGATGTGGCGCGCTACATGCAGACCAATGGATACCGCATCGTTCCCGTTAACCCGAACGCCGCCGAGGTGCTCGGTGAAAAGGCGTATTCGACGCTGACGGAAGCCGCGCAGCACGAAAAGATCGACCTGGTGAATTGCTTTCGCAACAGCGAAGACATCCCGCCTGTTGTCGACGAAGCCATTGCCATAGGCGCCAAAGCCGTGTGGATGCAGCTCGGCATTTCCAACGCCGCAGCTGCCGCAAAGGCGGAAGCTGCCGGCTTGCTGGTGGTGCAGGACCACTGCATCAAGATTGACCACCGGGTGCTGCTGTCTCGCGGCCTGGTGCATCCGGCCGCCGACACGGGCGCGGCCTCCGCCTGAGACTTGCCGTTGCGGCCAGCGGTGGTCCGGGAAAGCCATGCTTGCGCGGGGCAGCGCAGCCGCTGAAAATGCCACATGTCCCTGCGCATGGCACTCACTTTCCCTCCCGCACCCGCCGTTCTGTTTTTCCACCTTTCGCCGTTCCATCTTCCCCTGCTGATGACCCTTGCCGTATTGGCCGGCTGCGCCGGCCAGGCACCTACGCACAGGGGCGAAGCGCAGGCCGCTCCCATGGCCGCCAGCGAGGTTGGCCAGTCGGACGTGAACCGCATGGCGACCCTGGGCATGCGCGATAACCTGGAGAGCCTGCTGCGCCTGGCCGACAAACTGTATCGGCGCAACCCGGCCGAGTGGCGAAAAACCAGCACGCTCGGCCGCGATGCGGCCCTGGCCCAGTTGCGCGTGGCCGTCGACACCCGCACGCCCTGGCCCGAGCTGCAGGGCAAGCGCGATATCGCCGCGCTGTCGCTGGCGCTGGGTCCCGACTTCAAGGGCGACCGTGTGGCGGCCTTCATTTATGCCAGTGCCGACATGGTGATCACGGCCCACGGCGGGAAAGCAGCGTATTACCTGACCGATAGCCTGGATCCGCAATACATCTACAACGCCGCCCGCAACATCGAAATTGCCGCATGGATGCTGTCCCACCGGCGCAATGCGGCGGGGCAGCCCCTGCTACTGGCCGACGAAATCACCGAACGCGAGCGCAACCTGAGTTTTGAACGTGAATTTGGCAAGGTCATTGGACGGCTGGATCTGCTGGCTTCGGTATTGACCGAAAAATACCGGCGTGCCGTGATTACCTATGTCCAAAATCTGTTGGGCGGAACCTTCCTGCAATTCCTCCCGGTTAGGTAGGTACACCCCCTTCTCGGCTCACTTCGTGTAGCCGGATCCCCCCTTGCAGGGGGCGACCGCTGTGGTCCGGCAAAGCCGGCCCACGCTGTCACTGGCTGGAACCCTCTTCGCCAATCGGTCTCCGCAGGCTCACTCCCGTGTAGTCGGTTCCGCGCCGTCACTTGGAAAGGCGGAATACTCCGGGCGATGGTGATGCTGCGGGCGGAGACAATAGGCGTTTGCAATTGCCTTTCCGGAAGCTGCCAATGCCCGACAACTACCTGCCCGAAGTCAGAAACCAGTACGAAGCCCTGCCTTACCCCCCCTGCAATCCGCAGGACGACCATCGGCGTCTGGTCAGGACCTGGCTGGAAGATTTGCCCATGATCAACCATTACTGTTTTGCGGGAAAGCAGTCATTCCAGGATGGTTTTCGGGCACTGGTGGCGGGTGGGGGCACCGGAGACGCCACCATTTTCCTGGCGGAGCAGTTGCGCCACACCAATGCACAGATCGTGCACCTTGACATGAGCAGTGCCAGCATTGCCCTGGCCAAAGAGCGCGCGCAGATTCGCGGGTTGGCAAACATCACCTGGGTTCACGATTCATTGCTGAACCTGCCCGCCCGGGCAGCAGAGCTCGGCACCTTCGACTACATCAATTGCAGCGGCGTGCTGCATCACCTGGCCGATCCCGACGCAGGATTCAGGGCGCTGCTCAGCGTGCTCAAGAAGGACGGCGCCATCGGCCTCATGGTGTATGCCACTACGGGCCGTATCGGTGTGTACCAGATGCAGGCGCTGATGCGCCTGGTCAATGGTGACGAAACCGACGCGCAGCGCAAGATTGCCAACACGCGCGATATCCTGGCCAGTCTGCCGCCAGGCAACTGGTTCAAGCGCAGCGAAGACCTGCACCACGACCACAAGATGGGCGACTCTGGCATCTACGACCTGCTGTTGCACTCGCAGGACCGCGCCTATAGCGTGGGCGAGCTGTTTGACTGGCTTGGTGACGAAGCGGAGGGTGCAAAGGACGGGCACGGCATGCACCTGGAATTCACCGACGTGCAGCGCGGCCTTTCGCCCTATTTGCCGCATATGGTGCTGGGGAGCAGGCCACCCGCCATGGCCGCAGCATTGCGCAAGCTGCCACGCAGGCAGCAGTATGAAATGGCTGAACTGATGGCTGGCACCCTCATCACCCATTCGCTGTATGTCACCCGAAGCGGCGCATGCAAGGCGCCTTACGGCGACCCCGACTACGTGCCGTTTTTCTACCATGAGCCTTTGACAGGGGAACTTGCCGCGCAGGTTTTCGGCAGTAACCGGGGTCAGCCCTTCGTGCTCAGGCACCAGCACTCGGGTGTCGCGGTCACGGTCAACCCAGGCAGATACGGGGCGAAGCTTTTGTCACTGATTGACGGCGAAAGAAGTTTTGGCGAGATCTTTGATGCGTTTCGCGCCGCGTGGCAAGGCAAGGCCGCAGCTCCCGACAACACCACGCTATTTGCCGACTTCGCCGAATCCTTCGACACGCTGGCCGCCCTCGACCGGGTGCTGCTCAGGCACCCCAGCGCCGACCCGGCACTGGCCGCCGTGTAGCAGGAGGTCTCAAAACGCCGGTCAGTGCCCGGCCATGGCGGCACTGACGGCCCGCTCAGACGAGCCGGGCGCAACCAGGGAGCTGGCGATCTGCAGATCCACCACCACCACGAGCTCCCCGCCGAACCGGCCAATTCCCAATCCACTCATCAGGCGTTGCTCTTCCTCGTCTGAGGCCATGCGCACAAAACACAGCGCCTGCTGCTTTCCGGCATGGGAGGCCGGCAGGACTTTAAGCTGCGCGACCGACCCAAAATGAGAGCACATGTTCCGGAAAACCACTTGCAAGGTGGCAATGTCGGGGCACTGCTGCAGCTGATCGAGTTCAAGAGGAGTCATTTTTTCGCTTCACCAGAAGAGGAGTAGATCGGGCGACAAGGAATACCAAGGCTCGGTCAGCGGTGACAAAAGATAAGAAGGAGGAGGTGGTGCAGCTTGCGGCGAAGTGTTGCCGTGCGCCGTGAGGCATCAACAATGCCTAGCGTAGGACAAATTCGACGCGACTTCAGCAACAGAACGTTTTGCAACGCTTCTCGCCAACGCTTGCAAATCTCCCACGCTCCTGACGTCCATCCGCACCGTGAATGCATCAGCATCAAAGACTCTCGATTTGAAAAGCAGGTGCTGCTCCCCGTGTCCGTTGCTACTGTTGTTCCCACGTCCGCACTTCATGTGTTGCCCCCGCCTGACGAAGAGGCGAGTACCCGCCCGCACGAGGCGGACCGTTTGACCCGTCTGGCCGCGCGCACATGTGCCACGCCCATCGCTATCGTGGTGGCACTGGAAAACGGCCAACCGATTTTCTGGTCGGGCACCGGCTTTGCTCCGCACGAACGCGAAGGCCTCGTCATGCTTTGCGGCGCGACGCTTGACAACCCTCCGCGCCAACCCCTGCTACCGTCGCGTTGCGCCCCCGAAATCTTTTTTTACCGCGGCAGTCCGTTGATCCGTGAAGACGGTGTCCTGATAGGCGTGCTGGCCGTGATGGACAGGGTCGCGCACAAACTTGACGCGGCCCAGGAGGAAGACCAGGACACACTGGCCGGATTGATCGCCTCACAGCTGAACCTGCAGCAGCAACAGGCGCGCCGGACTTTGGAAGCAGGAGGCCATGGAAGCCCCGACGCGGATCAGCAGGAAGAAGACGCCCAGCGCCTGGCCACGCGTTTGGGCATCACACTGGAGAGCATCACCGAAGGGTTTTACACCCTGGACCCGCAATGGCGTTTTACTTACCTCAATCGGGAGGGCGCCCGGTTGCTCCGCAGGCCCAGCAAGGAACTCCTGGGGAAAAGCATCTGGAAGGAATTTCCGGGTGCCATCAACACCTCGTTTTCAGAACAGGTCCGGGCTGCGGTGGCGGGAAATTACCAGGTGGAATTTGAAGCCCTGTATACGCCCCTGGACAAATGGTTCGAGATCCGCGCCTATCCGTTTCCGGACGGGCTGGCCATTTACTTTCGTGATGTCAGTGAGCGACGCAAGGCCAGAGAGCAACTCATGCTGCTGGAAACCAGCATCTCTCGCCTCAACGACATCGTGCTCATCGCCGAGGCGGTTCCCTCGGGCCGGCCCGGGCTGCGCATCATCTTCGCCAACAATGCCTTTGAGCAGCACACGGGTTACAGCCCCGGCGAAGCGCTGGGCCACTCACCGCGCCTGCTGTGCGGACCGTTGACCCAGCGCAGCGAACTCGAACGCATCAGCACGGCCTTCCAGAAAGGCGAGCCCGTCCAGGCCGAACTCATCACCTACAAGAAGAACGGCCGGCACTTCTGGATGGAAGTCGACATCGTGCCGGTGGCCGACGACGCCGGCATTTTTTTCACCCATTGGGTCGCGGTGGGGCGCGACATCACGCGCAGAAAGGTGGCGGAAAGCGAAATCAAGCACCTCGCCTTCTACGACCCGCTGACGCAGCTGCCCAATCGCCAGCTGCTGATGGACCGGCTGCAACAGGCCCTCACCCACAACTACAGGCACCCGAGGGAAGCGGCCCTCATGTTCATTGACCTGGACAACTTCAAGACGCTCAATGACACCATGGGCCACCAGAAGGGAGACTTGTTGCTGCAACAGGTCGCTAAACGCCTGGCCGCCTGCCTGGAGCAGCCCGATACGGTGGCGCGCCTGGGCGGCGACGAATTTGTCGTCATGCTGGAGGACCTGGGCCAGGACCCGCGCGAAGCGACCGCCAAGGCCGAGGCCGTGGGCGCGCGAATTCTTGCCGCTCTGAGCGAGCCTTACAGCCTGGCCGGCTACCAGCACTACAGCACCTGCAGCATCGGCATCACCTCGTTCAACCAGACCTTGGACAACATTGGCGATCTGCTGAAACAGGCTGACCTGGCGATGTACCAGGCCAAGATGTCCGGGCGCAACACCATCTGCTTCTTCAACCCCGCCATGCAGGCCGCGGTGACCGCCAGTGCCGCATTGCAGTCGGACTTGCGCCAGGGCCTGCGCGAGGACCAGTTTCTGCTGTATTACCAGCCTCAGGTGGGCCGCGACGGGCGCATGACGGGCGTGGAGGCGCTGCTGCGCTGGCGCCATGGCAGTCGAGGCATGGTGCAACCGTCCGAGTTCATTCCCGCGGCGGAAGAGGCGGGGCTGATACTGCCGCTGGGTCAGTGGGCACTCGAGACCGCCTGTCGCCAGCTCGCGGCATGGGCCCATCGCCCCGAAACCGCTGCCTTCAGCGTTGCCGTCAATGTGAGCGTGCGGCAGTTTCGGCATCCCGAATTTGTCGACCTCGTCATGGCAGCCCTCAAGGAAACCAAGGTCAGCCCGCACAAGCTCAAGCTGGAGCTGACAGAGAGCCTGCTTGCGGAAGACATGGACATCACCATCACCAAGATGGCCCGGCTCAAGAAAATGGGCGTGACGCTGTCTCTTGACGATTTCGGCATGGGGTATTCGTCGCTATCGTGCCTCAAGCGCCTGCCCCTGGACCAGCTGAAAATTGACAAATCCTTTGTGGAAGACATCCTGCGCGACCCCAACGATGCCGCCATCGCACGCACCATCATCGGCCTGGCACAAAGCCTGGGGCTTGGCGTCGTGGCGGAAGGGGTTGAGACCGAAGCCCAGCGCGACTTTTTGTCACGCCACGGCTGCGACTGCTACCAGGGCTACCTGTTTTGCAAGCCCCTGCCCATCGATGAACTGGAGGCGTTCATCAAGACACTGCGCATGTAGCCAGATGATGTTCGAGCCGGAAGATCACCTCCTTGACGATGCCGTACATCACAGCACGGTCGCGACTGGGGTGCTCCGCGAATTGCACAGTCGTGGCGCCCATGGCCGCGCTGTCAGCACCATAACTCACCGTGATGCCGTAGGCTGTCATCAGGGGGCCGCAGGCACGCCAGTCGCGTGTCCATTGGGGCAAGGCCTGGTTGTTGTCCCATAAGGTCCCCGCGCTTTCATAGCACTCCTCGATGTGTGCATGGCCCAGCAGCTGCGCCAGGTGCCGCTCGCGGGCGACGCAGCTGCGAAAATACTCCTGGTCAGTGATGCGCATGAAACACCCCTTTCGGGCCAGGCGGGGCCCGTACGGCCATGGTAAATCCGAACCCGCGCAAGTGCCAGCGGCCTCGGCCTCACACCTGAGACAATTGCCGCATGTTCGCACCCCTTCAAAACGACACTTTTTTGCGCGCCTGCCTGCGCCAGGCCACTGACCACACCCCCGTCTGGCTGATGCGCCAGGCCGGCCGCTATTTACCCGAGTACCGCGCCACGCGTGCCCAGGCCGGCAGCTTCATGGGCCTGGCGACCAACACCGACTACGCCACCGAAGTCACACTGCAGCCGCTGGAGCGCTATCCGCTGGATGCCGCCATTCTGTTCAGTGACATCCTGACCGTGCCCGACGCCATGGGCCTGGGCCTCTCGTTCGCACTGGGCGAAGGCCCACGCTTTGCCACACCGGTGCGCGACGAGGCCGCGGTAGCGCGCCTGGCGGTGCCCGACATGAACAAGCTGCGTTACGTGTTTGACGCCGTGACCTCCATCCGCAAGGCCCTGAATGGCCGCGTGCCGCTGATCGGGTTTTCAGGCAGCCCCTGGACGTTGGCCTGCTACATGGTTGAAGGGGCGGGCTCAGACGACTACCGCCTGGTCAAAACCATGCTGTACCAGCGCCCCGACCTGATGCACAAAATGTTGTCTATCAACGCCGACGCGGTGGCCGCATACCTGAATGCGCAGATCGAAGCCGGCGCCCAGGCCGTGATGATTTTTGACAGTTGGGGCGGCGTGCTGGCTGATGCGGCCTTCAAGACCTTCAGCCTGGCCTACACGGCACGTGTTCTGGCCCAACTCAAGCGCGAGCATGAGGGCGTCAAGATTCCCCGCCTGGTCTTCACAAAAGGCGGCGGGCAGTGGCTGGAAGCCATGGCGCAGCTTGACTGCGAGGTGCTCGGCCTGGACTGGACGGTCAACCTGGCCCGCGCACGCGCCCTGGTGGGTGAAACGGGACCGCAGGCCAAGGCGCTGCAAGGCAACCTCGACCCCAACGTGCTTTTTGCAAATGCGGCGCAGATTGAAGCCGAAGTGGCTGGGGTCCTGGACAGCTTTGGTGCGCCCCATACCGACGCCAGCCGGACCGGCCCTACCCATATTTTCAACCTCGGCCACGGCATCAGCCAGCACACACCACCCGAAAGTGTTGAGGTACTGGTCAGCGCAGTGCACGCTCACTCTCGAAGAATGCGCACTGCGGTGGGCTGAAGCTTTTGAGGTACCGCTTGATCACGCGGCCCGACTCATTTCAATCCATGGCTAGCACAAAATCGGGTACCGCCAACCGGACTTATGCACAAAATGCGTGTTGCGGTGCCGCATTGCCAAGCGCTGGCCGCATGCTTCGCTATCAAAGCAATAGCGCCCGTAAGTCGTTGATTTATATAGAGTCTTTAAACTGCTTTTTTTGCGGGCAGTTTAAGCAAAGCCTTGATTTACAAGGCTCTGCGGCGCACAGTGGCAAGCTATCAACAAAGTTATCCACAGAAAATCTGGAAATCTGTAAAGCGGTGGTAAATCAACGACTTAGCGCATTATCTGGATGTACTCCTCCAGAAGTAAACACATTTAGTTACTCCAAATGAGCTATTGGCTTCAGGTCGTTGTTGCCGTCCCTGCGCACAGTTCCATCGCCGGGCCTTTGACTTATAAAAGTGAGTTGCCGCTGACTGTTGGCTCGCTGGTACGCGTGCCGCTGGGCAAACGCGAGGTGCTGGGTGTGGTGTGGGAGATTCTGCCGGACAGCGGCGCCTTGCTTGAAATGCAGACGCGCCATGTCGCAGGCGTGCTGGAGGGGTTGCCCCCGCTCTCGGCAACCTGGCGAAAGCTGGTTCAGTTCACGGCAGGCTATTACCAGCGCTCACTGGGAGAGGTGGCGCTGGCGGCGCTGCCGCCGCAACTGCGCGACCTCAGCAGCGTGCAGCTGGCGCGGCGCCTGAAACGCCCGGTGGCGGATACCAGCCACACCCCGACCACTACGAATTTGATAGCACTAAGCCAAGAGCAGACGCTGGCTATAGCCCAATTTGATGCAGATTCCCGGCCCGCGCTGCTGTTTGGCGCCACCGGCAGCGGCAAAACCGAGGTCTATCTGCGCGCCGCGGCCCGCGTGCTGGAGCAAGACCCGACGGCGCAGGTGCTGGTGATGGTGCCCGAGATCAACCTCACGCCGCAGCTGCAGTCGCGCTTTGAAGAGCGCTTTGCCCACCTGGGCAAAGAGCGCGTGGTAGCCCTGCACAGTGGCCTGACCCCTGCCCAGCGCCTGAAAAGCTGGCTGGCAGCCCACGCCGGCCATGCCCGCCTGGTGCTGGGCACGCGCATGGCCGTGTTCGCCTCCATGCCCAACCTGCGCCTGCTGGTGGTCGACGAAGAACACGACCCGAGCTACAAGCAGCAGGAAGGCGCGCGCTATTCGGCGCGCGACCTGGCGGTGTACCGCGCCAAGATTGAAACCGAAGACACCACGCATGACCATGGACCCTGCCGCGTGCTGCTGGGCTCGGCCACGCCGTCACTGGAAAGCTGGCAGGCGACTCTGGCCGGCCGCTACCAACGCCTGACCATGAGTGAACGTGTAGCGGCCAATGACGGCGAACGGGGAAGCCTGCCCACAGTCCGGCGCGTGGACATGAACCACCAGCCCAAGCACAGCGTGATTGCACCGCCGCTGCTGGACGCGATCGCGCAACGCGTGGCGCGCGGCGAGCAGTCGCTGATCTTCCTGAACCGGCGCGGCTATGCGCCCGTGCTGGCCTGCCACGACTGCGGCTGGAAAAGCGAGTGCCCGCACTGCAGCGCCTACCGCGTCTTCCACAAGATAGACCGCACGCTGCGCTGCCACCACTGCGGCTTCACCGAACGCGTGCCGCGCGCCTGCCCGGCCTGCGGCAACATTGACATCGCACCCGTGGGGCGCGGCACCGAACGGCTGGAGGAACATCTGGCCGAGTTGCTGGCCGGTGTGAAACGGCCCGACGGCGAGCCGCCGCGCATTGCCCGCATCGACGCCGACACCACGCGGCTCAAAGGCGCACTCGAATCACAACTGGCCAGCGTGCACGCCGGCGAGGTCGACGTGCTGGTCGGCACGCAGATGATCGCCAAGGGCCACGACTTCCGGCACATCACGCTGGTCGCAGCTATCAACCCCGACGGGGCGCTGTTCTCCAGCGACTTCCGCGCACCCGAGCGGCTCTTCAGCCTCTTGATGCAGGCGGGAGGCCGCGCAGGCCGTGACGCCCGCCACAGCGGGGTTAGCGAGATGTGGGTGCAAACCTTTCACCCCACCCATCCGCTTTTTGAAGCCCTGAAGAAGCACGACTACCCGGGTTTTGCAGCGCAGCAGTTGGCCGAACGTGAAGCGGCAGGCATGTCGCCCTTCGGCTTTTCAGCGCTGGTACGCGCCGAAGCGCGCGCGCAAGACGTGGCGCAAGGATTCCTCAACGCGGCAGCAGCCCAGGCCGAGGCGCAGCAACTCACGGGGCACGGGCAAGTCACTGCCTACCCGGCGGTGCCGATGACGATACAGCGCGTAGCCAATATCGAGCGCGCGCAGATGCTGGTGGAGAGCCCTTCGCGCGCGGCGCTGCAACGCTTCCTGGCAGCCTGGCAGCCAACGCTGTTTGAAACGCGTCAGCAGGCTGAATTCAAAAGCCTGATTCGATGGGCGATTGATGTGGATCCGATTGCGATTTGAGCCTGGATCGCAGCTGCTAACTCGGGTTCTCTGCTTTACCCGTCCGAATCAAGAGCCCATTGTTACGTTGCGGTTCAGCCGCCGGTTCATTTCGACACGGGAACGGAACCTGAGAAGGGCTTCTTGTCCTCAGTTGCTTCTAACCAATCAGCGTGCTTTCCCTCTGCCACTTCAGCCAAAAATGCAGCCATAGGCTGTGCAAGATTGACAGCAATGTATGGCTCCATGGGGAATCGGGGACTTTGTGCGCTCTGGATTCCGTGCAGCCAGTACTTGTAGCGTCCGTTCACATACTTCATGGCGAAAACCGGGCCGCCACTCATGCCTTCAAGAGATTTGATTTGGTCAGTTGGGACTACTTTCCCATACCAACGCAACACAACGTGATTGAAGCAGGGCGGGCACTCCGGAACATGTTGAACAAGGGCAGACACAGCCTTGAGATGAGCGCGTTCCAAAGTAACAGTTGACCCAACGCCGAGTATCCCCGTCACAAAATACAGTTCGGGTTCGCCCATATCGCACTCCCACGCCGCTTCACTTATCGGAAGAACCTGATTCGCCAGCAAGGCCGCTGCGGTGAGATCCGACAAAATCAACAAGCCATAGTCGTTTTCGTCTTGTTTCAGGGGCCGACACGGCATGGACAGGTGGTAGTCGAAGGGGATCGGATCAAGGAATTTGGCGTCGAAACTCAGAGCATCCATCAGTCTTGCTTTGGTAATTTTCCAACCCTTGCGTTCCATCGTTTCAACGTCATCTAAACAGTGACCGGCAGTAGCCAGCAGATAGTTACCTCGCACTCGCAGCAGAAAAGCGGTGAACCACACGGGATGTTTGGGTTCACCGTCTTTTTCAAGCAGCAAATAGATCGGAACTATGTGCCGTGAAAACGTGTCGATGATTGGTCGCTCGGTGCCATTCATCTAGTCAGCATAGCCGAAGTAGTAGTGACTGGGGACTGATGGAACTCGCATCTAGGCCATGCGTAACGCGGTCCCTGCCCGCGCAGGAAAGGCATCCCCTTCGGTCACCTGCCGCCAATCCTCCTGCCCCATCCAGTCACGCAGCGCCACCACGCCTTTGGGTGTGATCTCGAGCGCACGCATGCCCTGGCGGCGCAGCAGCCAGCCGCGCTCCAGGCTGTGTGTGCAGATCAGCGTGCCCAGCTGCCCAGCCACATGGAAGCGGCGTTCACTCCAGTCGAGGCACGGCCGGCAATAAGGACGCTTGGTGTTGGTGCCAGGCAGCGAAGCCGTGAGGTCGATGCCCAGGCGCGCCAGCACGGCGCCGGCCTTGGCGGTGACATGGCCGGCTTCTCCGTCAAAGGTGATGGCGCCGTCGGCCAGCAGGTGGTGGGCAATGGCCACGCCGAGGCGGCCGGCGATGTGGTCGTAGCAGCTGCGGGCCATGCGCATGGCGGCGTCTTTGGAGCCGGGCACCACGGCGCGGCGCGGCGCGGGGGCGTTTTGTGAGGCGAGTTGCGTGATGCCTTCGAGCACACGCGCCACATCCACCGAGGCCAGGCGGTGGTAACGGTGGCGGCCATGTTGTTCCACGCACAGCAAGCCGCCTTCGACCAGCAGGGCCAGGTGGCGGCTGGCGGTTTGCGGCGTCACGTTGCCCACCCCGGCCAGCTCATGCGCAGTGAGGGAGCGGCCGTCCAGCAGCTCCATCAGCATGGCGGTGCGGGCCGGCTCGCCGACCAGTGAGGCGATGTGGGCAATTTGGTTGGTATTCATCATGGTGTTTGACGCCTTGTGGGGTCAACCTTAGCAGCATCGCGCTGCCCATGCTTCGCTCTGTGACGAAGCGTTGAGCGCTCTCTTCGCCGCACCATGAAGGCCATGCAACAACCGTTGCCTTCTCACAAGGAGAACCTCATGGAACTGCCAATGAACCCAACCCTGCAACCGCCGACGCCACGCGCCTTTTACGGAACCACCGTGGTGCGGGCCGCCTTTGTGCTGGCCATCTTTGGCTGGGGTGTGGGCTTTTACAGCCCGGCCATTTTTCTGCATGCGGTGCTGGCGCGCACCGGCTGGGCGCTGCCGCTGGTGTCGGCCGCCGTCACATTTCATTTCCTGTTCGGCGCGGGCGTAGTGGCTTGCCTGCCGCGTATTCATGCCCGGTTGGGTGTTGCGGCCACGACCTCCGCAGGGTGCGCAGCGCTGGCCACCGGCCTGCTGGGCTGGGCTTTAGCCGCACAACCCTGGCAGCTGTTTGTGGCCGCCGTATTGACCGGCGGCGGCTGGGTCACCATGGCCGCTGCGGGCATCAACGCCATCATCTCGCCCTGGTTTGTGCGCAGCCGGCCCATGGCGCTGGCCAAGGCCTATAACGGCGCCAGCCTGGGCGGCGTGATTTTCTCGCCGCTGTGGGGTGCTTTGATTGGCGCGATGGGCTTTACCGCCGCCGCCCTGCTGGTGGGTGCGGCCATGCTGGTCATCGTGGCTTGCCTCTGCTTTTTGGTGGTGACGCAAACGCCCGAGCGCTTGGGCCAGCGTCCCGACGGTGACGCACCGGGCGCGCCAGCGCGCGGCATCACGTCGGCGCATGCCAAACCGCTGCCGGGCCGCCAGCTGTGGAGCGACCGCGGCTTTCGCACGCTGGCCGCGGCGATGGCGCTGAGCTTGTTCGCCCAGGCTGGCCTGATCACGCATTTGTATTCGCTGCTGGTGTCGGCGCTCAGCGCCCAGGGCGCGGGCCTGGCGATGGCGCTGGCCACGGCCTGCGCCATAGGCGGCCGAACAGCGGTCGGCAAATTCATGCCTGCCGATGCCGAGCGCCGCGTGGTGGCGAGCGTCAGCTACGCGGTGCAGATCGCCGGGTCGCTGCTGCTGGCCTGTGCAGCGGAACACCAGACCGCGCTGATCCTGCTGGGCGTGGTGCTGTTCGGCGTGGGCATCGGTAACGCGACTTCGCTGCCGCCGCTGGTGGCGCAGGTGGAGTTCGTCAAGGAAGATGTGCCGCACGTGGTGGCGCTGATCGTGGCCATGTCGCAAGGCCTGTGGGCACTGGCGCCGGCGACTTTTGCGCTGCTGCTGGTCACTGGCGATGGAGGCCCTGCACACCTCGGCGCCGGCACAGGCCTCTACTTCGGCGCGACGGTGCTGCTGCAATTGGCGGCTATTGCCTGCATGCTGGGCGGCCGCAAGCCCGCAGATTGAAGCGCTTCAGGAAAGGCGCGGCGTCGCGTCCGGCGTGCAGGCCGCAGCACGCGCCAACAGCAGTTCGCGCTCACGCAGATTACGGGTGAGCGAGGCGGCGCGCTCGAACTCCGCATGCGCTTCCTCCAGCCGGCCGAGCTTGAACAAAAAGTCGCCGCGCACGCTGGGCAGCAGGTGGTAATTTTTCATCAAGGGCTCGGCCAGCAATGCATCGACCACCTCCAGCCCCGTCGCAGGGCCGAAAGCCATGGCCAGCGCCACGGCGCGGTTGAGCTCCACCACCGGCGAGGGCATCAGCTGCGCCAGCGCGTCGTACAGCGCGGCAATGCGCTGCCAGTCGGTGTCGGCGCCGGTGGGGGCGCGCGCATGGCAGGCGGCAATGGCGGCCTGCAGTGCATACGGCCCCAGCGCGCCACCCAGCGCCTCGGCGCGCGCCAGTGCAGCAAAGCCGCGGCGTATCAGGATGTGGTCCCAGCGGGCACGGTTCTGTTCCAGCAGCAGAATGGGCTCGCCCGAAGGCCCGGTGCGCGCCTTGGCGCGCGAGGCCTGGATTTCCATGAGCGCGACCAGGCCGTGAACCTCGGGCTCTTGCGTTGCAAGCTCGGCCAGCACACGCCCCAGCCGCAAGGCTTCGTCGCAAAGCGCGGGCCGCATCCAGTCGCCGCCCGAGGTGGCGGAGTAGCCCTCGTTGAAGATCAGGTAGATGACTTCCAGCACCGAGGCCAGCCGGGCACCGCGCTCATCAGGGCCCGGCACTTCAAAGGGCACGCGCGCCTCAGCCAGCGTGCGCTTGGCGCGCACGATGCGCTGGGCCACCGTGGGCTCGGGCACCAGGAAGGCACGTGCGATTTCGTCGGTGCTGAGGCCGCCCAACAGCCGCAGCGTGAGTGCAATACGCGCTTCGGTAGAGAGCACCGGGTGGCACGCAGTGAAGATCAGGCGCAGCAGGTCGTCGCCGTAGTCGTCGGCGCCGTCGTCCCCGGACCCGGCTTCGTCTACGTCGGCAAAAGCCATGTCCTGCTCCATCTCGAGCTCGCGGCCCAGCTCTTCGTGCTTGAGCGCGAGCAGCTTGCGCCGCCGCAGGTAGTCAATGGCGCGGTGCTTGGCCACAGCCATGAGCCAGGCACCCGGGTTGTCCGGCACGCCGGTCTTGGGCCAGCGCTCCAGCGCGGTGACCAGTGCGTCCTGCGCGATCTCTTCGGCCAGGCCCACCTCTTGCACCATGCGTGCAACCTTGGCGATGACCTTGGCCGACTCGATGCGCCAGACGGCGTCGATGGCACGATGGGTTTCATTGAACGCCATGCGGCTTCAGGCGCCCTTGCCCTTGCTTGCGCTTTGCTGCATTTCGGTGAAACCGGCGGCGGCTTTCTGCACGTCGGCCGGGAAGTCGCTCATCTCCTGCACCTGGCGCACTTCGATGATTTCGTTTTCACCGCCGGGGCAGCGCGAAGCCCACTCGATAGCCTCGGCACGCGAAGCCACGTTGATCATCCAGTAGCCGCCCAGCACTTCGCGGGCTTCGGCAAAAGGGCCGTCGCTGACGCGGGCCTTGCCGCCGGGGAAGGTCACGCGGGCGCCCATGGAAGGCGGGTGCAGGCCGTCCAGCGCGATCAGCACACCGGCTTTTTGCAGCTCTTCGTTGTATTTCATCATCGCGGCCACAGCGTCGGCACCGGGCAGGGTACCTGCAGCGGCGGTTTCGTAGCCTTTGGGGATCATCAGCATCATGAATCGCATTTTTAATACTCCTTGAGTGTGGATTGGGGGTTGGCGAGCCGGGCCTTGAAGCACTTCGCCTTTTAAAGGCTGGCTCTCACTGTATGACGAACGGGTTTTGCGGAATCGACAGGTTTTCTGAAAAAAACCTGCCGGGACCGTGGCTTATTTTTCGGCAATCGCCTTCAGGTCGGCCAGGCCGGCTTCAAAGTCATTGCCCACCATCTTGTCGATGTTGAAGAAGACATGCATGACCCTGGATATGAGGGGCGCGGGGCCTGCCATCTCCCAGCTCACGACGCTGCCGCCGGCCTGCGGCTGAATGCTGAAGACCACCTTGTTGTGGGACTCAAAGGGCTTGCTGAAATTCAGGTCTATCTTGATGAGGGATGCCGGCACGGACTCGGTGATCAGCATGTCGCCCGTGCCGACCTCCTTGCCTTCCCAGGCGTAGGCCGCACCTTTGCCGGCGGCCGGGCCGCTGAAGCTGCGCTTCATCGCCGGGTCTTTCTTTTCATAGGGAGACCACGCGCCCCACTGTTTGTAGTCGTTGATCAGCGGGAAGATTTTTTCGGGCGGCGCCTGGATGGTGGTCTGGCGCTGGACACGGAAGATGTCGGGCTTGTTGGAGGCAAGCACCAGCACGGCAGCGATGAAAACCACAATGGCGACGGCCGCAACGATGGCAATGGTCTTGAACATATAAATCCCCTTTTTGGTGTTCGTTCATTTGATGAATGGTCGAGCGCCGAATTCATCGGGGGCTTTGCGCCCTCCAAAAAACGTCTGCTCAGCTGTACGACGAACGAAAAACCCGAAATCGACATGTCTGGCCAAAATATTTCGAAATATTTTTGACCACCCCCTCATTCCCCTCAGCACTAGGCCAGGGCGAAGTCCGCAGCCTCGTACAACAGCCGAATTTCGACCTCAACCTCTTCCGTATCGCGAAACGGGAAGGGGTAGGCCAGCGCCCAGTCCACCGCGGCCTGCAGCGACCGCGCCTGGATGATCCAGAAACCGGCCAGCAGTTCTTTGGCTTCAGCGAAGGGCCCATCCATTACGCTGGGTTTGCCGCGGGTGAATTTCATACGGGAAGCACTGGCGCTGGGCTTGAGGCCTTCGCCCATCAGCAGCACGCCAGCCTTGACGGCTTCGTCATTGTGTTGGGCCATGCGCCCCAGCCACTGGCTGTCGGGCACGATACCGGCTTCAGTACGGTCATTGGCCTTCAGCAGAATCATGAAGCGCCTGAATCCGTCGGGCAAGGGCGGTGCGTCTTCTCCACCCACACCGCGCAGGCCGCCGGGGCAGCCGCCTTCGCGGATTTCCAGCGAGGTATTGCCGTCAGCGTCTTCCTGCGGCCAGCGTTTGAGCCATTCGATGACCTCTTCCCGCGAAGCTGCTTCCATCATGGTGAAGCCGGCGATCAGCTCTTTGGCTTCGGTGAAGGGGCCGTCGGTCACCGTGGGCTTGCCGCCGGAAAACCGGATGAGCGCGCCTTTGGAACTCGCCTGAAGGCCCTCGCCACCTAACAGCATGCCAGCCTTCGCCAGTGCCTCGTTGTAGGCGCCCATGGCCGCCAGCAGCGCGGGGCTGGGCAACTCGCCGGCCTCGGTGCTCGCGTCGGATTTTCGCAGGATCATGTATTGCATGCGTGGAATCTCCTCAGGATGGCGGCCCATGCCGCCGTCCCCGGTTTTTACCTCAAACACGGCCACGGCAGCCGAACGCCTGTTTTCAGGACTGCGCGCCGGAGCGGGCCTCGACCTCCTGGCGCAAGCGGTCTTCGGCTTCGCGAAGCTCAGGCGTGAACTCGGCGCCGAAGTCTTCGGCCGAAAACACCTGGCGGATTTCGATTTCGGCTTCGCTCTCAGGTGGGAAGGGGCAGCGCTTGACCCATTCAATCGCTTCTTCTTTTGACGAGACCTGCAACATCCAGAAGCCACAGACCAGCTCCCTGGTTTCGGGGAAAGGCCCGTCAATCACGGTGCGCTTGTTGCCGGAAAACTTCACGCGCGCGCCCTTGGCGCTGGGGTGCAGCCCCTCTCCCGCCAGCATCACGCCGGCCTTGACCAGCGATTCGTTGAACTTGCCCATGTCGGCCAGCAGTTGCTCACTGGGCATTTCGCCGGCTTCGCTGTGTTTGTCGGCTTTGATCAAGACCATGAATTTCATTTCGGACTCCTTTGGGGTTGCATTGAGAGCGGAGAGCCCGGACAACCCAGGCAAAAACATCCTGCTCTTAGGGATACGACGAATGGGATGGGGGAAATCGACAGCGCGAGACCGTCTTTTTTTCAGCTTTTTTGTAACAGCGGCCGAAAAGACCGGGTACCAGGCTCAAGTCAGCAAGGCCACCGCTGCGGAGAAGCTGAAGAACGCCAGCACCGTCGACAGCAGGATGATGCGAGCGATACGACCGTTGTCGGCGCCGAAACGCTCTGCCAACAGCGCCACATTGCTGGCGCTCGGCAAGGCCGCGACCAGCACGATCACCGTGAGTGCAAAAGGCTGCAGGGGCACGCCCACTGCGATGGCCCCTAGCCCCACCAGGCCCACAAGCATCGGGTGCAGCACCAGTTTGATGAGCGCAACCGGCACGTACTCCTTGAAAGGCGTGGCTGCCGTGCTATTCATTTGAGAGCGAGCCAGCACTGCGCCAATGGTGAAAAGCGCCACCGGCGAGGCAGCATCAGCCAGCAGTCCCACGGTCTGCATCACGGGCGCCCACAGCACCACGCCCAGTCCGGACGACAGCGCACCCAGCACGATGGCCCACGGCATGGGATTGAGCGCGACGCCCTTGAGCGCCTTTTGCGCCGCAACCTCGGCGCCGTGGATGTCGGCCGAGTCCAGCCGCGACAGCGCGATGCACAGCGAGCTTGTCACCAGCAAATCGACCAGGATGGTGACGATGGCCGGGCCGGCGGCCTGCGCGCCCAGCAGCGCCACCAGCAGAGGCACGCCCATGAAACCGGTGTTGGGAAAGGCCGCCACCAGTGCGCCAAAAGATGCATCGTTCCAGGCAATGCGTCCCTTGCGCGTGACCATCACGGTGAAGGCCACCATCAGCAGCGCGCACACCAGGTACACCGCCACCAGGCTGCCATCCAGCAACTGCGCAATCGGCGTGCCGGCGCCAAAGCGGTACAGCATGCAAGGCAGCGCGAAATACAGCACAAAGGTGTTGAGCCCAGGAATGGCCAGCTGCGGAAGCAGGCCTTTGCGCGCGGCGACATAGCCGCACAGAACCAGGGCGAAAAAAGGGAAAGTGATGAAAAGAATGCTGAGCACGGCGCCGATTGTCGCCCACGCCCGCACGGCTGGAGAAGAAGTATCCAGTCTTCGTCCGCACCGGGAAGGTCCCAGCGATTAAGGAAGAAGGAAATGCAGAAGCAGCGGGGAAATTTGCCCGATTATGCAAAAAAATAGCTGCGGCCCAGGCAGATCCTGCGCAAGCAGCTATTTATTTGATAGCAAAAGACGGCTGGATGACTGGCGCAAATCAGGGTGTTGATTTGCTCCCCGCAAGCCAGTCGGCCAGCCACGGGGTGCCTAAACACGCCCCGCGACGTGGCTGGCGCCTTTAAAAGCTATGCGCAATGCCCGCATAAACGGTTCTTTGCGACTGGTTGGCCGCCGGATTGCCCGAGATCCCTGTGTCCACCCCGAAATTGGCGCCGCTGGAGTTTCTGACGCCGCCGAATGACGCGTACAGCAAGGTGCGCTTGGACATGCTGTAGTCCGCGCCCACCATGGCCAGGGTGGCCTTGCCGGCCACGCGGTCGGCCTTGACGTGAAACACCGAGCCGATCAGCGTGAGAGCCGGCGTTACATCGTAGCGAACGCCGACCCAGCCATGCTTGAGCTTGGACGGGGCGGTGAGGAGCGCGTTAGGCGCGGTGATGTAGTCGTACGCGGCAAACAGCTTGGCCGGTCCGATCTTGTAGGTGCCGCCAATAATGGTTTCCTTGGAAGTGTTGTAAACATCGGTGAAGGTGCCGGCGACATCATGGCGCCGGCTGTAAATGGCGCGGAGCATCAGGTCCTGGTTCGCGTAGGTCATCGATATGCCTTCGCCGCGGTTGGCCTTGCTGTTGCCGGCCTGTTCGCCGAACGAGATTTGGCCGGTGGCGCTAAAGCCGCCCATATTAGGCGTTGAATACTCGACGACGTTGTTTGCACCAACCCAGCTACGGCCTCTGACCAGCGTGGCGCTGCCCACCCACTGCTGGCCGGTGGGGTCCAGATCCCACACATCATTGCTGATGAACAGGTTCTTGCCGAGGCGAAAGCTGCCCCAGCTGGCGTTGGACAAACCGACATAGGCGCGGCGGTTGAACAATCCCGCGCCAGCACCCCCGTTTTTAAGTTCAAACCCGCCTTCGAGAACGAAGTTGGCCGCAAGTCCACCTCCCAGGTCTTCATTGCCCTTGAGGCCCCACATGCTGGTGCCCCACTGGTTGCTGGCCACCATGGTTTTGGAGAAGCTGGCATTGGCCACTGGGTCGTACACCTTGTCGATATAGGCCAGGCCCGATACGACACGTCCGTATAAGGTCACTGTGGATTGGGCCGAGGCCATCTGCGGAGCCAGCGCAGCCACGCAGGCAGCGCCCAGATACATATTACGGAAAGCAGCTTTCATGATTTGTCTCTTTTCTAGGGTGGTTTGAGTTAAAGAAGTCCGGATATGCCCATTCGCCGGCATGGCTGCCCAGAGCGAACCCGGTTCGGGCGGGGAAATCTTGGCTGCCAGCTTTCACGGTGCTTTACAGCCCCGGTTAGCGGGCAGCCGCGCATGGCGTTTCGGCCGTGTAGGTGTCTGTTCATGGCGGTCAGCGGGCGGGTAAAGCGCGGTCCAGATGGACATAGCCGCCATCGGGATGTATCCACTGGCCGGTGGTATGCGAGGCGCGGTCGGACAGCAGGAACACCACCGTGTCGGCAATTTCGCGGTCGGTCGTCATGCGCTGGCCCAGGGGAATCCGGGTCGTGATGTCTTTCAGCGTCGCCGCCGGATCGGCAAAGGTCTTGAGCCACGTTTCATAGAGCGGCGTCATGACCTCGGCCGGCAGCACCGCATTGACCCGCACGCCGTACGGCGCCAGGGCGGCAGCCCATTCACGTGTCAGCCCCAGCTGGGCTGCTTTGGCCGCGACGTAGCCGCTGGTGTTGCCCTGGCCAGTCAGCGCCGTCTTGGAGGAAATATTGACGATGGCGCCGCGCCTGGCCTTGAGCTGGTCCAGGCACAGGTGCGCCATCAGGTAGCAATGCGTCAGGTTGGACTCCAGCGACTGCACGAACGCATCGCGGCCGGCCTCCAGGCCGACGCTGTCGTTAACGCCGGCGTTGTTGACCAGCGCATCAATGCCGCCGAATTCGGCTATGGTGCCCTGCACCGCGGCCCGGCAGGCCGTTTCGTTTTCAAGGTTGAGCTGAAAAAACCCGTGACGGGCACCCATCTCCCGCAAGGCCCCGGAAAATTCAGGCAGCAAGGGGCTGCGGCCGAAGATCACCGGCACAGCGCCCTCCCGCGCCAGCTGCAGGCTGATGGCCCCGCCAATTCCGGCGCCGCCGCCGGTCACAATGACAATCTTGTTTTGAAGGTGCAAATCCATCAAGGGGCTCCGGTTTCGGGTATTGGTTTGGCAGTTGTTATGAGGAAGCAGGGCGGGTCTTCAGCCCTTAAAGGCGTACTGCGCCAGCGATTCGGGCTTCATCTCAATCGAATAACCCGGCCGCTGCGGCGGCATGTAGGCGGCATTGCGGATCACGCAGGGGTCCACGAAATGCTCATGCAGGTGGTCCACGTATTCGATGACCCGGCCTTCCTTGGTCCCGGCGATGCAGAGGTAGTCGATCATCGACAGGTGCTGCACGTATTCACACAGGCCGACACCGCCGGCATGCGGACACACCTTGAGGCCATACTTGGCCGCCATCAGCATCACGGCCAGCACTTCGTTGACGCCGCCCAGGCGGCAGGCGTCAATCTGCACCACGTCGATCGCGCCCCGCATGATGAGCTGCTTGAACATCACGCGGTTCTGGCACATCTCGCCGGTGGCGACCTGCATGTCACCCTTCACCGCCTCGCGGATGCGGCGGTGACCCTCGATGTCGTCGGGACTGGTCGGCTCCTCGATGAACCAGGGCTTCGCAAAGCCCAGGTGGCCCAGCCAGTCAATCGCCTCGTTCACATCCCACACCTGGTTGGCATCGATCATCAGGGTGCGGTCGGGGCCGAGCACCTCGCGGGCGACGCGCACCCGACGGATGTCGTCCTGCAGGTCACGGCCCACCTTGAGTTTGATGTGCGAAAAGCCGGCATCCACCGCCTCCTGGGCCAGGCGCCTGAGCTTTTCATCGTCATAGCCCAGCCAACCCGCAGAGGTGGTGTAGCAGGCGTAGCCTTCCTGCTCAAGGGTCTTCAGCCGCGCGTCTTTGCCGACAGCCTGGCGCGTCAGCAGCGCCAGCGCCTCGGCCGGGGTGATGCAATCAGTGATGTAGCGAAAGTCGATCAACCTGACAATTTCTTCAGGGCTCATGCGGGCCACCAGCTTCCACACCGGCACGCCTTCCTGCTTGGCCCACAGGTCCCACACGGCATTGACCACGGCGGCAGTTGCCAGGTGGATCGCTCCCTTGTCCGGGCCAATCCACCGCAACTGACTGTCCGAGGTGATGAAACGCCAGAAGCGGCCCATGTCCTCGGTCACCCAGTCCATGTCCAGGCCAACCACCAGATGACGCATGGCTTCGATCGCAGCGCAGCAGATTTCATTGCCGCGGCCGATGGTGAAGGTCAGGCCGTGGCCTTCGAGCCCCGGCAGGCCGGTTTCCAGCACGACATAGGCGGCCGAATAATCCGGGTCCGGATTCATCGCATCCGAGCCGTCAAGGTGCTTCGACGTGGGGAAACGCACGTCGATGACACGCATGGATTGGATAACGCTCATAAGAGATTGCCTGTTTGCCCGTTGAAAAAAAGTGCTGCCAGAGGAAGGCGCCGGCCGCTTGCGGCCAGCCCTTCAGCGCAGGGCAGCCCTGAGGCCGCCCAAGCCATCAGTCGTACAGGACCGCAGCGATTTTTGGATCGTTGATGGTGGTCTTGTCGTAGTAGTAAAAACCGGTGTCGATGACCTTGGGCAGCTTCTCGCCCTTGAGGGCCTTGACCGCCGCCTCGACGGTCTTGTAGCCGATGCCCACCGGGTTCTGGGTGATGGCGCCCGCCATCGAGCCATCGAGAATGGCGGCTTTTTGCTGCTTGCCGGAGTCGTAACCAATGATCACCACCTTGCGCTTCATCTCCCTGGCGCCGTTCAGTGCGCCGATGGCCGAGCCTTCGTTGGCGCCAAAAATCCCCTTGAGCTTGGGGTTGGCCTGCAGGATGGACTTGGTGATTTCGGTCGATTTGAGCTGGTCGCCGCCGCCGTATTGCACGCTGACGATCTTGATGTTGGGATAGGTCGATTTGATGCGGTTGACGAACCCGTCGGTGCGGTCGATGCCGGTGCGGCTGGTCTGGTCGTGCACCACCAGGGCCACATCGCCGCTTTTGCCGATCAGCTCGGCCATCTTGTCGGCAGCCAGGGCGGCGGCGGCCACGTTGTTGGTGGTGGTCGTGGTCACCGGAATGTCGCTGTCCACGCCCGAGTCAAAGGCGATGACCGGAATCTTGGCGGCCTGGGCTTTTTTCAGCAGCGGAATGGACGCTTTGCTGTCCAGCGCGGCAAAGCCGATGGCTGAAGGCTTCTTGGCCAGCGCCGCGGCGAACATGTCGATCTGCTTGTCGACCATGCTTTCGCTCTCGGGGCCTTCGAAGGTCACCTTGACTTTGTAATCCTTGCCGGCCTGCTCGGCGCCGGACTTGACGGCCTGCCAGAACTGGTGCTGAAAGCCCTTGGAGATCATCGGGATGTAGATCTCGTCGGCGGCCAGGGCCGTTGTGCTCAAGGTAGAGGCCAGGCCGAGGCCCAGTGCGAGGCTCAAAAGTGTGCGTTTCAAAATCATGTTGTCTCCGGATCGTTATGGGGTGCTGCAATGAAAATCAAAAATCAACCGTTGGCAGAGGCTCTTAGTTGGGATTGGGGGTGGGGTCTCCTTGATAGGAACTGCACGCGGGCGCGTGGCGACTGAAACCGCGCTTGCTTGCATTTATTTGCGCTTTCTCAAGATGTCGGCGTACACCGCCACGATGATGATCAGACCGGTCACCACGGTCTGCCACTCCTGGGCCACCGACATGATGCGCAGTCCGTTGGTCAGCACGCTGATGATGAAGGCGCCGATGATGGTGCCCAGGATCGTGCCGGCGCCGCCGCTGAGCGACGTGCCCCCGATCACGACGGCGGCAATCGCGTCCAGCTCATAGCCCTGGCCCAACGCCGGCTGCGCGGAATTCAGGCGCGAGGCGATGAGCAGGCCGGCCACGCCGCAAATCGCGCCGCTGAGCGTATAGACAATGATCTTCCAGCGGTCCACATTCACGCCCGACAGGCGCACCGCCTCTTCGTTGCTGCCCAGCGCGAAGGTGTAGGTTCCCAGCACCGTCTTGTTCAGGATGAGGCTGGATACCACCGCCAACACGAACAGGATCAGCACCGCATTGGGGATGGGCAGGTCTGGCAGGAAGTAGCCGATCAATGAGTCCTGGGCAATGAGCGAGAAGTCAGGTGTGTCGTTGAAATAAATGGGCTTGGAATGGGTGATAACCAGCGACAGGCCCTTGAGCATGAGCATCATGCCCAGCGTGGCTATGAAGGGCGGAATCTTCAGCTTCGCGATCAGCACGCCCGAGGTGAAGCCCGACAACGCACCAAAGAAAATAGCCGCCAGAACCCCCAGGTAGAACGGCAGGCCCCAGTAAGTCAGCACCACCCCGGCCATGACGGCGCAAAACGTCATCAAGGTGCCTACCGACAGGTCTATGCCCGAGGTGATGATGACAAAGGTGCAAGCAATAGCCAGCACGCCATTGACTGCCGTGGCCTGCAAAATGCCCACCATGTTGTCGGTCTGCATGAAACTGGGCGAGGCCACACTGAAGAAAATCAGCAATCCCAGCAAGCTGGCAAACGCCAACAGCTTTTGACGGGTGTTGCTGCTAAAAGCCGCAGTTTTGAAACCCTGCAGCAGCTTGGAGACGGTCATGGATGGTGGTTCCGGAATCATGTTTAAAAAGCGGCGGCAGTAGCGGCAGTGCGGGAAGCGCCAGCCGGGGCTTCGCGCTGCGTGGCCAGCTGCATGATTTTTTCCTGGGTCGCATCCCGGGCCGCCAGCTCGCCGGTGATGCGGCCCTCGCACATCACCACGATGCGGTGACTCAGGCGCAGCACCTCGGGCAATTCCGAAGAGATCATCACGATGGCGCGGCCCTGCGCCGCCAGCGCATTGAGCAGCTTGTAGATTTCGCTCTTGGCGCCCACGTCAATACCGCGCGTGGGTTCGTCAAAAAACAGAATTTCGCAGTCGCGCACCAGCCATTTGGCAATCACGATTTTTTGCTGGTTGCCGCCCGACAGCAGCGCTACTTTCTGCAGCGCGCTCGGTGTCTTGATGCCCAGTTGCGTGATCAGCTTCGCCGCCGCGGCCTGTATGGCGGGAGGTTTGAGAAGAAACCCGAAGCTTAAAAACTGCCGCAAGTTCGCCAGCACGATGTTGGTTTGAACATCCATGCCGGTGGCCAGGCCAAAATGCTTGCGGTCTTCCGACAAGTAACCGATGCCGTGCGCCACCGCATCGGCCGGGCTGTGCACCCCGATCCTGCGTCCCTTGACCCAGATCTCCCCCGAATCCCTTTTGTCGGCGCCGAACACAGCCCGCGCCACTTCGGTCCGGCCGGCACCCATCAGGCCGGCAAACCCCAGGATCTCGCCCTTGCGCACGGTGAAGCTCACATCCTTGACCATGCGGCCGCGATTGAGGCCACGCACCTCCAGCACGGTCTCCTGACCTTGATCGGTTGCCGGCGGCCTCTCGTCTTCGAGCAGCGCGCGCCCGACCATCATGCCGATGATGGTGTCCATGCTGGTGGTAGCGGTAGGCACGGTGCCGATGTACTGGCCGTCACGCATCACCGTCACGCGGTCAGAGATGCGCTTGAGCTCGTCCATCTTGTGCGAGATGTAGACCATGCCGACGCCCTGGCGCTTGAGCTGGCCGATGATACGGAACAAGTCGTCGATTTCGGCATTGTTCAGCGCAGCGGTGGGTTCGTCCAGGATCAGCACGCGCGAGTCGAAAGACAGCGCCTTGGCGATCTCAACCATCTGCTGGCGCGCCACCGTCAGGTCGCAGACCAGCGTGTGCGGCTCCAGGTTCAGGTTCAGGCGGTCGAAAATCGCTTTCGTATCGCGGGCCATCTTCTCGGTGTCGATGAACAGGCCCAGCCGCCCCCGCGGCTCGCGACCGATGAAGATGTTCTGCGCCACGCTCAGGTGGCTCATCAGGTTGAGTTCCTGGTGGATGATGCCGATGCCCAGCGCCTGCGCAGCGCGCGGGCTGGCAATCTCGACAGCCTGGCCGTCGACGGTGATCTCGCCCGAGTCTTTCTGATAGACGCCGGCCAGTATCTTCATCAGGGTCGATTTGCCGGCGCCGTTCTCTCCCATCAGGGCATGCACTTCGCCGGCCACAACTTCAAGCTGGGCATTGTGCAGCGCCCGCACCCCCGGAAAGGATTTGCACAGATTGCTGATGGCCACCAGAGCGGTCATGGGCGGCCCAACGCCCTACGCGCTTGGAGGTTGTTTTCGGCCGGCATGTTGGCCGCTGGCTTCTCAGGCGCACTCACGCAATGGCCGCCGCCTCGTGCGGCCGCACTGACCAATACTGTTTTTAGCGTCAATTCGTCAAGACACATAACAAAAAACCTTTTCTGGACCCACAAAACCATTCAAATAAGGCGAAGGCACCAGCCGCGAAGAAACGTATTGTTACAAATAGTTCATTGATGAACAAACTATTTACTTATGGATTGAATGATAGAAATCGGCGCATCTTTTCACGCCCCGTACTTTCCCTAGTTAAGGATTTAATTTATTGATGAACATTTGATGCAAAAGTAAACAAAATAGGATTCTGGAGGCGAAAATCACCGCGAATGCCTCAACACATATCAAAATAACGGCGTTGCATATCAAAATTGCAATAACTCTTCGGCCTTTATCACCCTGCCGCCATGAAACAAAACCATTCTTTTTCTGCGACTGCCGACCAGGATCCGACCGACGCTGGCGCCATTGCGCCCCAGCCTCTGGCCGACGACCGCTACCGCGCACCGGCTCTTGACAAGGGGCTGGACATTCTTGAGTTGCTGGCCCGCCAGCCGCAGGGCCTGACACGCGCGGAGATCGTCAAGGAAATGGACCGCAACGCGAGCGAGATCTATCGCATGCTGGAGCGGTTGGTGGCGCGGCAATATGTCATGCGCTCGCTCTCGGGCGACCGCTATTCGCTGAGCCTGAAGCTCTTTACGCTGGCGCATATGCATCCGCCGCTCAACCGGCTGGTGACCCAGGCCATTCCCGTCATGGAGGCTTTTGCGCACAAGGCGGAGCAGGCCTGCCACATGGGCATCTACGACGAGGGCAATGTGCTGATTACCGCGCAGGTCAACGGCCCCGGCACCTGGAGCATGACGGTCCGCGTGGGGGTGCATGTCGGGCTGGTCGATACCGCCTCGGGCCAGGTGCTGCTGGCGTTTGCGGATGCCAGCCGGGCGCAGCAAATGCGGGCCCAGCACACCGCCCTTGAAGGCGAGGTACCGATCGAGTCCGGTGCCTTGGCCGCGGCCCTGAGCGTCATCCGCAAGCAAGGCTACTTCGAGCGCGACAGCCTGCAATCTTTCGGCGTGGCCGATATTTCCTACCCCGTCTTTGGGCCCGACAACAGCGCACTGGCCGCGCTAACCTGCCCTTACGTCCGGCGCATAGACCGCCACGTCGGCCCTGACCAGACAACCGTGCGCCTGCTGCTGCAGCAAGCGGCCCAGGCCCTGTCGTTAACACAGGGCGGGTGGGCCCCGGTGAGCCGGCAAGCCTGAGGCCATTGTCGAACCACTGCTATTGATTTGATAGCTGCTTGCGCAGGTACACATTGCGCTGCAGGCCCTAATTGCTTGAACAAGGGGCTTCGGGTGCATCCGCCCGGCCCCAGGTCCTTTTCCCCCGGCTAAAGCGCCGGGCGTGAAACCGGCGGCGCAGGCCAGGCTGTCTTGCAAGCCCCAAAGGGGCAGCCGGTATGATTTGCCGTTCACCGGCAGCTTTGACAGGGCTCGCCGCGCGCACTTTTCCCTTTGGAACCGATTCTTTTTCATGACCCACGGCCTGAACCTCGCCCAACAAGAAGCCGTGAACTACCTGCATGGCCCCTGCCTGGTGCTGGCCGGTGCCGGATCGGGCAAGACGCGGGTGATCACGCACAAGATAGGCCGTTTGATCCAGTCGGGGCTCAAGCCCGAACAAATCGCCGCGATCACCTTCACCAACAAGGCCGCCGCCGAGATGCGTGAGCGGGCCAAGACGCTGATCGGCAAAAGCGCCAAGGGCGTGCTGATCTGCACCTTCCATGCGCTGGGCGTGCGCATGCTGCGCCAGGACGGCGCGGCGCTGGGCCTCAAGCCCCAGTTCTCCATCCTCGACAGCGATGACGTGACCAGCATCATCAAGGACGCGGGCGGCAGCACCGATGCGGCCACGGCGCGGCAATGGCAATGGACCATCAGCCTGTGGAAAAACATGGGCCTCAATGCGGCCGAAGCCCTGACACAAGCGAACGGCGACGAGGAACGGGCTATCGCCCGCGTGATGGCGCACTACGAAGAGCGCCTGACGGCCTACCAGAGCGTGGACTTCGACGACCTGGTCGGCCTGCCGCTCAAGCTGCTGCGCGAGCACGAAAGTGTGCGCAGCAAATGGCAGGAGTCGCTGGGCCATGTGCTGGTCGACGAGTACCAGGACACCAACGCCACGCAGTACGAAATGCTCAAGCTGCTGGTGGGCCCGCGCGGCCGCTTCACCGCGGTGGGCGACGACGACCAGTCGATCTACGGCTGGCGCGGCGCGACGCTGGACAACCTGAAGAAACTGCCGCAGGACTATCCCAACCTCAAGGTCGTGAAGCTTGAGCAGAACTACCGCTCCACCAGCGCCATCCTGCGCGCGGCCAACAACGTGATCGGGCCCAATCCCAAGCTTTTTCCCAAGACGCTGTTCAGCGAACTCGGCGAAGGCGAGCCGGTGCGCGTGGTGGACTGCGACAGCGAGGAACACGAGGCCGAGCGCGTGGTGGCGCGCATCCAGAGCCTGCGCGCCGAAGGCAGCCTGCAGGCCGAGGGCGGGCAGTACAAGGAGTGGAAAGACTTTTGCGTGCTGTACCGCGCCAACCACCTGGCCAAGCCTTTCGAGAAAGCCTTTCGCAGGGCCAACATTCCCTACAAGGTCTCAGGCGGACAAAGCTTTTTCGACCGCGCCGAGATCAAGGACCTGTGCTGCTGGATGCGGCTTTTGGTGAACAACAACGACGACCCGGCGTTTATGCGCGCCGTGACCACGCCCAAGCGCGGCATCGGCCACACCACGCTGGGCGCGCTGGGCACCTTTGCCAGCCAGTCCAAACAAAGCCTCTTCGAAGCGCTGTTCAGCAACTCACTGGGATCGGTGCTGCCCGCCAAGGCGGTGGGTTCGCTGCATGAGTTCGGCCGCTACCTGAATGACCTGGAGTACCGCGCGAAGCGCACCGTGGGCGCGGAGGACGCGCGCGTTTTCCTGAACGACTGGCTCAAGGAAATCGATTACGAGAAGCACCTGTACGACGGCGAGGACAGCGAGAAACTGGCCGCCGCGCGCTGGACCAACGTCATGGATTTTTGCGACTGGGTGGCGCAGCGCTGCGGCGGCCAGATCGACGACGCTTCGGGCGCGGTGGTGGCCGCCGAAACCAAGACCATGCTCGAAGTGGTGCAGACGATCGCGCTGCTCTCCACCATCAGCGAACGCGAAGGCGACCAGAACGTGGTGACGCTTTCCACGCTGCATGCCGCCAAGGGCCTGGAGTGGCCGCACGTGGTGCTGGCCGGCGTGAACGAAGGCTTGCTGCCCTTCAAGATGGAAGACGACAACGGCACCAATACGGAAAACATCGCGCTGCGCCTGCAGGAAGAGCGCCGCCTGATGTATGTGGGTATCACACGCGCGCAACGCACGCTGGCAGTGAACTGGCTGCGCAAACGAAAAAAAGGCCGCGACATGATTCCCGGTGCACCCAGCCGCTTCATCGCAGAGATGGCGCTGGACAAGGCCACGGTGAAAGAAGACCCGCGCGAAAAGCTCAAGGCCTTGCGCGCGGAGTTTGCGAAAAAGTCAGCCGATGGGATCGCCGCAGCGGCGGCCGCATCGGAAGCTCATTCACGGCAAACACCGGCGGAACTCGGAAAAATTTGAAGGAGATTTCAGCGCCACGATGACGAATCGTTTCAAGCTGCGGGTTTTTGCCGGTGTTTGCGTGGAGATCAAGGGTATTCGTGAGATAGTGCGCAAGCCCCCCGCGACGCGCGTTGCGAACCGTGCACCGCGCGCCCGCATTCCGTTTCACCCCTGCATCGCAGCCGTTCCTGCTTCATAGGTTGCCTGCGTTGCGACCGTTTGTTTGCCGCCTGTTTGCAATTGCACGGCCCACCGTGTGTCACCTGCCCATGACCTTGTATTTTTTTCGCTCTGCTCTTTTTTTGATAGCTGCCTGCGCATCATGCGTGGGGGCCACAGCCCAAACCAGCCCTGACAACAAATGCCCCAATAGCGCGGAGGTAAAAGCGGAGCAGCTGCACGGGCTGTGGGCCGCGCGCTTTGACCGCCCGCCGGCGGGCTTGCCGGCGCGCGCCACCATGCTGCTGGAGCGGCATGCCGAATTTTCTGAGAGCCTGGCCGGCATCGTAAGCCGCGATCTGGGCACCGCCGCCGGGTCAAAAGCCATTGCCGGGCACGCCGCCCGGGCGGCACTGGCCGGCGACCTGGAGGGCGGTATGTTGCTGCTCGACGAGTCGTCCGACAATGTCAGCATCACGGGAACCTGGAATGGTGAAATGATCGAAGGCTCCTGTGGAAAGGCCTTCAAGGGCACCTGGAAAGACACCAGCAGCAGCGCCCCTGACAATGCCCCTGACGTGCCTTTTACGCTGACCCGGTTGCCCTGACCGCACAACCTCCAGAATCCGCCATGCCACTGATATCCCGCACCCCTTCCGCCGCGCCGTTGCCGTTGCGCGCAGTTTTCCTGAGCCTTCTCAGTCTGTTCGCCACAGCGGGCGCACATGCGCAAGCCACGCCGGCCGCCGCACTGCCCATCTCGGTCAAGCCGGATGCAGCCCTTACCGCAAACCGCCCATCCAGCCTAGGCTGGCAAACCTGCCAGGCTCTGAAAGGCAACCCTGCAGCGCAGCTCAGCTGCTTTCAGCAATGGGCCGACACGCAGACGCCCCCTGCCTCGCCCGGCCCCAGCGTAACAACAGCCCCTGCCAACGACCAAACCGGGCAGCCCGCCACGCCCGTTCTGCTGTTGCCTTCGCTGAACACCGAAGCGCCTGACGGCAAACCCATCGGTTGCAAAAATACCAAATACTCGGAGCTCTCCCGCTTCTGGGAACTGCAGCGCGGCACGGACTGCGACACCTTCTCGCTGCGCGGCTACCGGCCGATCTCGCTGGCGGTTGTCACGTCTGACAGCGTGAACACGCAGCCCTCTTCGCCTTCCGCGGGCCACACCGCGTTGACGTCGCAGCCCTACATGCGCACAGAGAACAAGATCCAGCTGTCGGTGCGCACGAAGATCGCCAAAGGCCTGCTGAAAAATGGCGACAACGACGATGACGACCATGACTCGGTGTGGTTTGGCTACACGCAGCAAAGCTACTGGCAGCTGTTCAACGGCAGCATCTCGCGACCTTTCCGCACCACCGACCACGAGCCCGAGGTCATCTACATCTACCCGCACCAGATTCCTCTGCCGGGCGGCTGGAACTACCGGCTCTCAGGCTTGGGGCTGGTGCACCAGTCCAACGGGCAATCGCTGCCGCTGTCGCGCAGCTGGAACCGCCTCTACCTGATGGGCGCTGCTGAAAAGACCTTGGGCCCGGACTCGGGCCTGATCCTGCAGGGGCGAATCTGGGACCGCATGAAAGAGTCCTCCGGCAATGACGACAACCCAGGCATCGAGAACTACGTGGGCCGCGCCGAAGTCACGGGCAGCTGGCAGATCAACAAGGCGAATACGGTCGGAGTCACGGTGCGCCATTCGCTGCGCAAGGAAGCCCGCGGCTCGGCACGTTTTGACTGGATGATGGCGCCCGCCTCGTCGCCGAACTACACCGGCCTGCGCTACCACGTGCAGCTTTTCAGCGGCTACGGCGACAGCCTGGTGGACTACAACCGAAAGCGCAATGTTCTGAGCATCGGCCTGAGCCTGGTTGACTGGTAGTTTCACAACCGGTGCGCCGGCGACAGGAACTGGATTGCTATATTTTTTATAGCTGCTCGTGCTCGTCCTGATTGGGCTTGAAGGCTTTTTTTGTTTATAGCGTGAAGTGCAGCGCGCACTGCAAGCCGCCGTGGGCAGGCTCTGGCCACGATCCCACTCCCGCGCCCGCCTTGCTTTAAGCTGTGCGGATGCATTTTTTGCCACCCCCGCCGCGCCATGAGTGAACCCACCACCTTCACGTTGGCCTGCATCGTTGCCGGCGCGCTGCTGATCGCGATGACGCTGGGCGGCTCGTTCATCGCGCGCCTGCCGCTGAGCGCTGCCATGCTCTACCTCGGCGTGGGCGTGGCCATCAGCCCCGTCGGGCTGGGGCTGCTCAAGCTGGATGCCCTCAAAAATACGGTGCTGCTGGAGCGCCTCACCGAAGTCGCCGTGTTGATTTCGCTGTTCACCGCCGGCATGAAGCTGGAATTTCGCGTGCGGGACGGCCGTTGGCGTATTCCGGTACAACTCGCAACGGTGTCGATGGTGGTCACCGTCGGCGCCATCACCGCGCTGGGCGTTTATGTGATGAAGCTGCCCGTGGGCGCCGCGTTGCTGCTGGGCGCCATCCTCGCGCCGACCGACCCCGTCCTGGCCTCGGACGTGCAGGTGGCCAACCCGGGTGACCGCGATCGTTTGCGCTTTGGGCTGACCGGTGAAGGCGGGCTGAATGACGGCACCGCTTTTCCGTTTGTGATGCTCGGCCTTGGCCTGTTGGGGCTGCACGAACTCGGCGACGGCGGCTGGCGCTGGTGGGCCGTTGACGTGTTGTGGTCGGTGGCCGGCGGCCTCGCCCTGGGCTGGCTGCTTGGCACCCTGGTGGGCCGGGCCATCCTCTACCTGCGCATGCGCCACCGCGAAGCGCTGGGTTCGGATGAGTTCATCGCCCTGGGCCTGATCGGGCTGACCTACGGCCTGGCGCTGCTTTGCCACACCTACGGTTTTCTGGCGGTGTTTGCCGCGGGGCTGGCGCTGCGGCGTATCGACGAACCGACTGCACGCCCCCTGCCGCAACCACTTCCCAACCCCGACGAAACGCTAAGCCCCGCCGAGCAGGAAGCGTCAGGCGCGCAAGCCCCCGCCCACATGATGCGCGCGGTGCAGCGTTTTAACAGTCAGCTGG
Source organism: Polaromonas sp. (assembly GCF_039932935.1). Taxonomy (GTDB): domain Bacteria; phylum Pseudomonadota; class Gammaproteobacteria; order Burkholderiales; family Burkholderiaceae_C; genus Polaromonas. The sequence continues at coordinate 14,125 of NZ_JBDTPB010000001.1, read as the reverse complement.
AGAGCTTTGTGGAAGTCGCCATTGTGCTGGCCGTGGGGGTGCTGGTGGCGACCACGCGCTTTCGCACGGAGGTGCTCTGGTTCATTCCAGCGCTGTTTCTGGTGATTCGTCCGGTCGCGGTGGTTGTCGGATTGCTGGGAACGCCGGTCAAGGGATCGCAGCGCCGCTTGATGGCCTGGTTCGGTATTCGCGGCATCGGTTCGCTCTACTACCTGCTCTACGCAATCAACCATGACATCCAGCCCGCGCTGGCCCAGCGGCTGCTGTCCATCACGCTCGCGGTGGTTGTCGCGTCAGTCATTGCCCACGGTATTTCGGTCACGCCGCTCATGAAGCGCTATGAGGCGCGAAAGTCCGGCAGGCAGCGCCGGCCCTGACTGAGTCGCTCCGGGCTCATCTGCCGGAGCCGAAATTCCGCACACGGCGTCAGGCGAAACGGCACGCTGCCATTCACTACAGCTGCGATCATGTCTTCTCGCCTCCCGGGACGATTTTAATAAAAAGTTCCTGCAGACCAATCTGGGCCAGCGCAACCAGCTATTGTTTTTGTAGCAGCTCGCTGCACCGCGAGGGTCGCCGTCTTCAGCGGTTCATAATTTTTTCCACAGCACACCATCCGTGGAGCGGTAGGTACCGCCGGTGGCACAGCAGCCTCCCGCACCAAAGGCCATGCGCCCAAGGGTGACGGTGACTGCGCCTTCTTCTGCCTGCAGGCTCTGCCGGTCGCAAACGGTGTAGAACGGATACATGTCCGGCTCCAGCACTTTTTCCCAGGCGTCCTTGCCGGGCAAAGCGCGGTAGACCTTGCAGTCATGCACCGCGAGGCGCGCGGGCGTGCCGCCCAACAAACCATCGAAAACACGCTCCGGCGGCACAGCAGCAAGTGCCTGCTCCTGCTCAGTCAGCGTCGAAACCGGGGTATCGCCGCCGCCTGCAAGTCCAAGCGCAAGTCCGAGACCGAACCCAACCGCAACAGCCAGCAGGATCAGGCCTCGCAACATGTTCCACCCGGGCCCCGCCACAGTCGCAAACGCCTGCCACGCCAGCATGGCCGCAGCAGCGGCCGATAGTGCCGTAAGAGCCCAGATCACCACCTCCGCGACGTCGGTGGCGGGGTTGAGCATCCAGGCAACAACCAGCACGGCCACGTTGACCAACACCAGCACGAGGCAAGCCCATGGCCGCACCGAGGAGAACAAGCCTGCAATCAGCAAGGTCACTGCGCACAGCACCGTCACCGGCAGCAGCACCACGCCGGAAAACAGCAGCTCAAACGCCCCCTGGAGCCAGCCGCCACTGCCCGTCACTTTGCCGAGGACGTACAGGAAAAGCGCCATGCCAAAGCCCGGCAGAGCCAATAGCAGTGCACCGGCAAAAGCGAAGGCGTGGCGCGCGCGAGAAGTCATCGGGGTGCCTCCATGATGAAAGAGCCCGGCAGGAATTGTTTTTTCAGCGTCATGAATTTCATAGTGTAGTTAGGGGCTTGGATTTGCCCATAGTCAGGCTTGGGTTGCTAGACATGGCGGGCCCCTTGGACCCGGCATCCGGCACCTGCCAGCGGATTTTTTGCAAAAACGGCTGCCGCCCAGGTAGAACTTGCGCAAGCAGCTATTCTTTTTATAGCAAGACGGTGCTTCGTTCCCGGGTTGCCGGCGGGCGCTACATCGGGGAATTGGGTAAATCGGGAGAAGTGAGCGCCTTGTACATGATGGTGGTCGAGTCGAGGCGCCCGCCGTCGAACGTGTCGCGGCAGTACCCGGGGATGACGCCCGCGATCAGGTAACCCAGCGACGCATACAGCGGCTCGGCCTTGTCACCGGTGCGCGTGTCCAGCGTGAGCAAGCTGCGGCCACGCTGGCTTGCAAGCCCTTCGAGTTCGGTCATCAGGGTTTTGGCGATGCCCCGGCGGCGAAAGCCGGGGTGCACCATGACTTTGCGCACTTCTGCGCGATGCGGCTGGTTGGCCGGCGTGTTGCAGTCCAGCTGGCCGGCGCCGGCGATGCGGCCGTGCTGCCAGGCCACCACCAGCAGCAAGCCGCCATCACGCACTGCCGGCAACACCTTGCCCTGCCAGAAAGCCTGGCAGTCGTCCATGGCGCACGGCAGCACAAAGCCGATGCTGGCCCCGGCGTGAACACAGTCGTGCAGCAGCGCACTGAGTTCATGGAGATGGCTCGCGATATCGCCGGCCGAGAAAATTGAAAGAGTGCAGGTGGGTTCGTCGGCCATGGTGCCTCACACCACAAAAAGAACGTAGCGCGCCGGGCTGGTCTCAGGCGTGGCGAACACGCTGGGACCGAACAGCTGGTAGCGCAGGCAATCACCGGGCTGCAAGGTGTGGGTTTGCCCGTCGACGGTGATGTCCAGCTGGCCTTCGACCAGGATCAGATGATGCTCCAGGCCCGGCCGGGGCGGATGCTCATAGCGGATGTGCGTGCCGGGTTCGAGCTCGCATTCGAGGGCTTCACCTGCCAGCGTCTGGGCCGGTGGCGACACCGACCGCCGCCGGAAGCCGGTTTCCGGATCGGTCCAGACGACCTGTGCGCTTCGGTGAACCAGCGGCACAAAGCCGTCTTCCACCATGCGGATAAGGCGCGACATGGTCAAGCCATAGACAGGACATAACTTGCCCAGCACACTGGCAGTCGGGCTCACTTCAGCGTTCTCAAGCCGCGACAGCGTGGCGCGGCTGACCGTGCTCCGCCGGGCCAGCTCGTCCAGGGACCAGCCGTGCTCGGCACGCAAATCTTTCAGTCGCTGGGCAATGCGCTGGTCAAAACGGTTGTCTGTGGTTTCGTCTTTTTCCATATATGGGAATTTATCCCATTAATGAGAACACGGCAACAACACGATGTTTATCCCGTACGCACCAATGCAATCGCCCCGGCAACCCTTTCAGGTCGCCGGGGCGATTGCATCGAAACCGGCCGGGGCCGGCGCTTTTTCAAGCTTATTGCTGGCTGGTCTTCACGGCTTCAGCTGCAGCCTGGGGTGCGGTGCCGGTCTTTTCAGCACGGGGAGCGCTCAGGTTTTGCTGGGCGGTGGCACCGTTGTAGCTCGAAGCAGAGGTGGCATTTTGGGCCTGCACAACTTCGCTTTTGACTTCAGCGCGGGTTTTGGTGGCTGGCGCCTGCATCTGGTCAAACAGGTAAGAGTTGAAGGTTTCGGCAGAAGCAGCGACAGAAGTCAGGGCAGCAACGGCAACAACGGTAGCGGCGATAAAGTTCGATTTCATGATGAATATCCTCTCAAAGTTAAGTGACGTTCCGGGCATGGCGGGCTCATCTTTTCCCGTCTGTCCAGCCTCGGTGAGTCGCCTTGTAGTGGGCTTCGGCTCATCGATGTATGAACTTTATTCCATTCAAATCAATCAAAAAATAGCAGTTTCAACAATGCATTACTGTTAAATTAGCAACAATATCTGGGATATATAGGGGTAAACCATGGACCGGCTTCAATCAATGCGCGTTTTTCAGCAGGTGGTGGACGATGGCAGTTTTGCCGCAGCAGCGCGCAAATTCGACATGTCGGCCGCAGTGGTGACCCGGCTTGTGGGCGACCTGGAAGACCATCTCGGCGTTCGGTTGCTGCAACGCACCACCCGCCGCCTGGCCCTGACGGATGCAGGCGAAACCTATCTGTCACGCGTACGGCACATCCTGAGCGACATCGACGAAGCCCACGCCGCCGCCCAAGCCCATGCGCAGGAAATGTCCGGCACCATCCGCATCATGACGCCGCCGGTCTTTGCCGTGCATGTTCTGGCGCCATTGGTCGCCGAGTTCGGACGGCGCTATCCCAAGGTCGTGCTAGACATCCACGTTGACTCGCCGCTGGTGCCGCCCGTGGAAGACTACGACCTCACTTTGCTAGGCGCTGCCGACACTTTCGACGCCAACATCATTGCGCGGCCGATTGCGTCGTCCGACGGCATTCTCTGCGCTTCGCCCGATTACCTGCGCCGCAACGGCACGCCGGCGCAACCTGAAGACCTCCCTCAACACCACTGCCTGCGCGTAAAACAAACTGCCAACCGGCACCGGGTCTGGCGGCTGACCAACCCCAAGGAGGACAAGCGGGTCGTCGAAGTGCAGATCGAGCCCAGCATGCTGGTGAACCACTCGGACACACTGATACGCGCCTGCGTGGAGGGCGCGGGCATCATGAGCCAGTCGATCGACCTGGTGGGCAAGCAGCTGGGCAGCGGTGCGTTGCAGCGCATCCTCTCCCCCTGGATCACCGGCACCAATACCTTGTATGCGGCATTGCCCAGCCGCAAATTCATTCCCGTGCGCACCAGCGTGTTCCTTGAGTTCATGACCGAGTACACGCGCCAGGTTGTCAAAAAAATGGAACCGCGGCAGGACTGAGCCAGCAGCCGGTACACGGCAAAAACAAACCGGGCTACCGGTGGAAGAACGGCCCGGCATCCTCATATACCCACGGCAACCGTTGCCCGTTGCGCATGCCCTGGCACTTTGCATTCGCCAGACACACAAGGCGATCAGGAAAATCAGGGCGAAACTTTTTGCACGAAAAAAAGTTCCAGGACTTCGCGCCTTTATTGTTCAGGTTTCGACAATTGAATGTTCCGGCAATACGCACTTGTGTATCTGCGCGGCGGAACAAGGTTTGGTACATCGGTGAGCTACCTGTTCAAAGCGACTCAGCGATGAAGGCCTCACGGGCCGAATGCCCGTCCCGCCTGTTTTCTCAATTGTTCTTAAAGGAAATCACCATGAAATCGACCCAACTTGTTTCCGCATCCGTTCTTGCCCTCGCCGCGCTCGCCTCCGCCAGCAGCTTTGCCCAGGACAGCAACTACCCCGGCAATGAAGTCAGCGCCACCAGCACCTTGAGCCGCGCCGATGTTCGCGCAGAGTTGCTGCAGTCACCGCGCGCCTCGTACCAGGTCAATGGCGACAGCAACTACCCCGCAACCAATGCAGCACCCGTTGCAGGCACCAAGAGCCGTGCCGAAGTCCGCGCCGAACTTGAGCAGGCACAGCACGAAGGCTACAAGCTGAGCATTGATAACACCTATCCCGCCAACACGAACGTGCCCGGGGCAATCAGCAGGATTCACTCCGCAGGTTAAGCAAGGCAAGCGCCCCACTTTTAGCTACCCCGCTTGAATCCAGCTCCACCCTGAGTGGCGGCTCGGGTTATGCAGCCGCCCATGCAGACGCACGGGTGGCGGTTTCACTTTCTATGGCTGAAAGTGGGGCACCAAGCTGTCATATACCGCTGCCAGCCGCGCCGCGCGGTTCTGCATGCGGCTGCGCTCGGCCGTTCGCGCCTCGAATGCGTCAATCACCTCCGGTGCGCGAAATATTTCCGCCGCCTCACCCGGATCGCAGGCCAGCCAGGCCAGCCGAGCCGCACCCAGCGAAGGGCCGACCTCGGCATCCGCATGCCGGACCACTTGCAGGCCTGTGGCGTCGGCCAGCATTTGCGCCCAATAGGCATTGCGTGAACCGCCGCCGATCAGGCTGACGCGCGCCAGGCCAGGCTGAACCGACTGCAGCGCAGCGATCCCCTGCGCCATGCCCAGGCACACGCCCTCGAGCGTGGCGTTCACGATGTCTTCGCGCTGCGTGCCTGCGTGCATGCCGAAGAACACGGCTTTGGCATGTGGGTTGTTGTGCGGTGTGCGTTCGCCGTTCAGATAGGGCAGGAACAGTGGCGTGTCTTCGCGCAGGCCACGTTGCTCGGCCTGCGCAAGCAGCGCGGCCACGTCGCGCTCGCCAAGCAACCCCGCGGTAAATTCCAGGCAAGAGGCCGCCGAGAGCATCACCGACATCAGATGCCAGGACTGCGGCAACGCATGGCAGAAGCTGTGCACAGCCTGCTGCGGATTGGCGACGAAAGAGCCGGTGGCCACAAACACCACGCCGGAGGTTCCAAGGGACAGCATCGCGTCGCCCGGGTTCACCACACCGGCGCCCAGGGCGCCAGCCGCGTTGTCGCTGGCGCCGGCAACCACCGGCACTTCGCGCAAGCCCCACTGCTGCGCTACCTCGGGCAGCAAGGTGCCGGTAACCTCCGGGCCCTCGTGCAAGCTGGGCATATGCGCAACAGACAGGCCGCAGGCAGCCAGGAGCTCATGGCTCCATTCGCGCCTTCCCACATCCAGCCACAGCGTGCCGGATGCGTCGGACAGGTCGGTCGCGTAATCACCCGTCAGGCGCCAGCGCAGCCAGTCTTTGGGCAACAGCACACACCGGACCCGCTCGAATACGCCGGGCTCGTGCCTGGCCACCCAAAGCAGCTTGGGCGCCGTGAAGCCCGGCATCATCAGGTTGCCGGTGATCTGCCGCGATTGCGGCACCGCTCGCTCCAGGTCCGCGCATTCCGCCGCAGCCCGGCCGTCATTCCAGAGAATGGCCGGCCGCAGGACCTCATCGCGCCCATCCAGCAGGGTGGCGCCGTGCATCTGGCCGGTCAGGCCGATGGCCACAATTTCACCGCTGGTGCGGCCGCCGCGCCGCAGTTCCTGCAACGCAGAGCCCACGGCGGCATCGCACGCCCGCCACCATTCGGCGGGATGCTGCTCGCGCCACAAAGGCTGGGGCGCATCCACCGACAGCGGCGCGGAGCCGCTGGCCACCAGGCGGTGGCCACGGTCCAGCACCACCGCTTTGACACTGGACGTGCCGAGATCGATGCCCATGAACATCGGTCAGCCCTCGAGCGGCGTCCACTTGGCCGTGCTGACCGCGGACTGCACTACCTTCTCGATGAACCGCACGCCGCGGGCGCCGTCTTCGAGGCGGGGATAGTCGGCGTCCAGCGGATCCGGCGCGGTGCCGGCCTGCAGCGCGCGGATGTGCGCGGCCACCCCAAGGTAAACGTTGGCGAAGGCCTCAATGAAGGCCTCGGGATGCCCCGTGGGCAGGCGTGTCGCGCGGCGAGCGGCCTCCCCAAGCCACGGCGAGCCCCGCGTCAACACGCGGGCCGGGCCATCGATGGGGGCGTGCAACAGCCGGTTGGGCTCCTCCTGGTGCCAAGCCAGCGTGCCGGTGGTGCCGAACACGCGCAGCCGCAAGTCGTTCTCGCAGCCCACTTCGATCTGGGACGCGATCAGCACGCCCCTGGCGCCGTTCTTGAATCGCAGCAGGACATTGCCATCGTCGTCAAGGCGCCGACCCGGGACAAAGATGGTGAGGTCTGCGCAGATGCTTTCAAGCTCAAGACCCGTCACCGTCGCCACGAGGTTCTCCGCATGCGAGCCGATGTCGCCCATAGCGCCGGCCACACCGCTGCGCGCCGGATCGGTCCGCCAGTCGGCCTGCTTCTGCCCGCTTGCCTCCAGGTGGGTGGCAAGCCAGCCCTGGTTGTATTCAACGATGACCTTGCGCACCACGCCGATCGCGCCGCGCGCAACCATGTCACGCGCCTCGCGCACCATGGGATAGCCCGTGTAGTTGTACGTCACGCCGAAGACGGAGCCGCTGCGCTTGACGATCCGCATGAGCTCGGCTGCCTCCTCGCTGGAGTGGACCAGTGGCTTGTCGCACACCACAGGAATGCCCGCCTCGGCGAATGCGCGGGCGACCGGAAAATGCACGTGGTTGGGCGTGACGATGGAGACGAAATCGATGCGCTCGTCCGCACTGCGGCGCAGTTCGCCTTCCAGCAGGTCCTCCCACCGGCCATGGTTGCGGTCGTCCCGCAGGCCAAGATCGCGGCCGGACGCGCGCGCGCGCTCGGCATCGGACGAGAGGGCGCCCGCCACAAGCTCCATCTGCCCGTCCAGCGCCATGGCCTTGCGGTGCACGGCGCCGATGAAAGCGCCCTGCCCCCCGCCCACCATTGCATAGCGCAGCTTTCTCATGGGACGTCCTTCGTGCTGCGCACTTTGATATTTGCCTTGGGAACGGTCCGGCGACTCATCATGATCCGGCCATCCCACCTTGTTTGGCCTTGTCGAATACTGCGTCGAACGCGCCCACCGCTGGCTTGAAGTCCAGCCGCTTGCTGTAGGCAGCGCTCTCGGTGGCCCCGTGTACCCGGTCCATGCGGCTGTCTTCCCACTCGACGCTCAAGGGCCCTTTGTAGCCCACATCGTTGAGTGCGACGATGATGGACTCGAAATCGATAAGCCCTCGTCCCACGCTCCGAAAATCCCAGTAGCGGCGCGCATCGCCAAAGCTGGTATGCCCGCCGAAGACCCCCGCGGTGCCGTCACCCCGGCCCCACCACACGTCTTTCATGTGCACGTGGTAGATGCGGTCGCTGAAGGTCCGGATGAACTTGACGTAGTCCACGCCCTGGTAGCCCAGGTGGCTGGGATCGAAGTTGAAGCCGAAGCGCCTGTGCCCGCCCACCGCCGCGACGGCCCGTTGCGCCGAGGCGGTGTCGAAAGCGATCTCCGTCGGATGCACTTCCAGGCCGAAGTTCACGTCGTGCTCGTCGAACACGTCAAGGATGGGTTTCCACCGCTGGGCGAAATCGGCAAAGCCTTTGTCCCAATACGCCTGCGAGGTGGGCGGGAACGCGTAGAGCGAATGCCAGATGGACGAGCCGGTAAAGCCCGTGACCACCTTCACGCCAAGCCTGGCGGCCGCCCGCGCGGTGTCCTGCATCTCCCGCGCGGCCCGCTGGCGTACCCCTTCCGGCTCGCCGTCGCCCCAGACGTGCGCCGGAAGAATCGCCTTGTGGCGCTCATCAATGAGGTCGCAGACCGCCTGCCCCACAAGGTGGCTGCCAATGGCATGACAGCGCAACCCATGCTGCTCCAGCAGGTCGCGCCGGTCCTGCACATAGCGCTCGTTCGCCAGGGCCTCCTGCACATCGAAATGGTCGCCCCAGCATGCCAGCTCCAGGCCGTCATAGCCCATGCTGCGTGCCAGCGGCGCCAGCTCCTTGAGCGGCAGGTCCGCCCATTGCCCGGTAAAAAGCGTGACTGGTCTTGCCATGGTTGCCTCAGAACGGCGAATCGGGGAAGTAGTACTGCTTGGCATTGTCCTTGGTCACCAACACCGAGGGAATGATGGTGGTGGCCTGGAGCTTCTCACCCTTCACCCGCGCGGCGGCCGTGAGCTTCATCGCGTCGGCGATCATGGCCGGCGAATAGGTGACATCGGCCGTGACGACCTTATCGCCATCCATGACTTTCTTGATGTAGTCCTTGGAACCGGCGCCGCCCAGCACGAGCTTGACGTCGCCTCGCTTCGCCTGCGCGATGGCCTTTTGCACGCCGACGGCCATGTCGTCGTCGGACGCCCAGACCGCGTCGATCTGCTTGAAGCGGGTCAGGTAGTCCTGCATCACCTTGAACGCGTCGTCGCGGTTCCAGTTGCCGTGCTTGGCATCCAGGATTTTGATGTCGGGATAGCTCTTCATCACCGCCGTGAACGCATCCACGCGCTGGTTGTCGATGACGGTGGGAATGCCGCGCAGCACGACAACGTTACCCTTGCCGCCCAGGGCTTTTGCCATGTATTCGGCCGATACCTTGCCGAAGCCGGGGTTGTCTCCCGCGACGTAGGCGTCCTGCGCATTCACATCCGTCAGGCCGCGGTCAACGACCGTGACGTACACGCCCTTGCTCTTGACCTGCGCGACAGGCTGCGTGAGCGGCGCCGACTCAAAGGGCAGGATCACCAGGGTGTCGATCTTGTTGGCCGTGTGCAGGTCCTGCACCTGGTTCGCCTGCTCTGATGCCGACCCGGCCGTCTTGATCGTGACCTTCAGGCCCGGGTACTGCTTTTCCAGCTCCGACTTGGTCCGGTTGGCCCAGTACACGACCCCGCCTGTCCAGCCGTGCGTGGCGGCCGGTATCGAAACACCCATGTGGGGCTTGCCCTGCGCAAGAGCGGAGGGTGCCGCACCCAGCGCCGCGAGAGCGGTGGCCCCGGCGGCCATCAGATTTATCAGTGATTTCATGGTTTGTCTCCTTGATGTTGTGAAAAACGGCAGCTTGGCCACCTGTGGGGAACCGGTTACTTTCGCCCGCGCTGGAAGAACGCGACGGCGATGATCACGAAGCCCTGCACCGCCGCGTTCAGGTACACGCTGATGATGCTGGTCAGATTGAGAATGTTGCCGATCACCGAGAGCAGCACGGCGCCGATCACCGTGCCGGTAATGCCGCCGGCGCCGCCACGCAAGGCAGTGCCGCCGACGATGACTGCTGCGATGGCTTCCAGCTCCCACAGCAGCCCGGTGCTCGGCGAGGCCGACCCCAGGCGCGGCACATAGAGCACGGTGGCGATGCCCACGCATATTCCCAGCAGCATGTATGTGAGCACCTTGACCCGGTCCACCTCGACGGCCGCGTAGCGCGCAACCTGTTCGTTCGAGCCGATGGCCTGGACATACCGGCCGAAGGCCGTGCGGTTGAGAACAAGGCCGCCCAGCAACGCGACCGCGGCGAACACCCACACCGGCACCGGCACGCCGAGCCAGCTGCCGTAGTACACAGGGCTGTAGACATCGACCAGCGCGCTATCGAGCGTGATGGCGCCGCCGTTGGAGAAGTAGGTCAGGTACGCGCGAAAGATACCCAGTGTTCCGAGCGTCACAATGAAAGGCTCGATCCGTCCCTTGGTGATGAGCAGCCCGTGGCCCAACCCGAACAGTGCGCCAAGCACGACGGCGAAGCCCATGCCCGCCACCACCGCCGCCGCGGGGTTCCAGCCGGCGCCTGCTGCGGCGTTCATCAGCAGGATCGTGCTGCCTGCAATCAGCGCGGCCATGGATCCCACCGAGAGGTCGATGCCACCGGAGATGATGACGAAGCACATGCCTACCGCAATGATCCCGATGAAAGCGGTGCGGGTGAGCACGTTCATCGCGTTGTCGAGGCTGGCAAAGTTCTCGTTAAGCATCGCACCCACGATGCACACAAGCACCAACCCGGCAATCGGCCCGGCACCCGCAAAGGAGGGCCATTTGCGCAGGACCGGCCTCGCGGCGGGTATCTGGGCGGCGGTATCAGTGGGTTCCAGTTGCATGGGCAATCAACAGTTCTTCTGAAAGGTGGTCGTGGGGGAGCTCCGCAACGAGCCTGCCTTGCCGCATCACGAGGACGCGGTGGCACAGCCCTATCAGCTCGAGCAATTCGGAGGACACGACGATGATCCCGCGCCCTTCGCTGGCCAGCCGCTGGATCAGGAAATAGATGTCGCGCTTGGCGCCAACGTCGACGCCTCGCGTCGGCTCGTCCAGCACAAGGACTTGGGGATCCGGCTGCAGCACCCGCGCGAGCGCCAGCTTCTGCTGGTTGCCGCCGGACAGAGCAGACGTCGGCACATCGGTGCGTTGCGTGCGGATGCCGAATGCCGCGGTCGCCGCCGCAAGAGCGGCGCGCTCCCGCTGCGGATCGAGCAGCGGCTTCGTATAACGCTCCAGCGCCATCAGCGTGAGGTTCTGTGCCAGCCCCATGCGCAGGTGCAGTCCACGCGTCTTGCGGTCCTCGCTGAGGTAGGTGAGGCCCAGCCGCGCGGCCGAACGCGGATTGCGCCGCGTCCAGGCTTTGCCCGCAACCTGCACTGATCGCACGCTGGAAGGGCGCAAGCCCAAAAGCCCCTCGAACAACTCGGTACGGCCGGCCCCGACCAGCCCCGCGAAGCCGAGGATCTCCCCGGCGCGCACGTGGAAGCTTGAATCATGGCACCACCCGGGGACGGCCAGTCCTTCCACATTCAGCAGCACGGGCGCATCGGCCGCCACGGCAAGCCTGTGCGGGTAAAGATCGGCGAGTTCGCGTCCCACCATCAGGCTGGCCATCTGCTGGCGCGTCACGCTCCCGGTCGATCGGCGAGCCACGAAGCGGCCGTCGCGCATAACAACCACTTCGTCGGTGATGCGCTCAACCTCATCGAGCTTGTGCGAAATATAGACAATGGTGGAGCCTGCCGCCTTCAGCTGGCCGATGAGGGTAAACAGGCGCTCTGTCTCGGACGGCGTCAATGTCGCGGTGGGCTCGTCCATCACCAGCACGCGTGCGTGCCGGCTGAGCGCACGCGCGATCTCCACCAGTTGCTTCTCCGCCACGATGAGGTCGCCCACGCGGCGCGCAGGGCTGCAGTTCAAGCCGACCTGGCGCAATGCCGCGGCGGCCTCTCTGGCCATTAATTCTTCGTCCAGCAGCCCGTAGCGCTTGCGCTCGTGGCCAAGGAAGATGTTCTGCGCAATGGTCAGGTCGTCCGCCAGATTGAATTCCTGATGGATCATCACCACACCGGCGGTTTCGGCCTCGCGCGGCCCTTTGAAGCGCACGGCATGCCCGCCCAACTCCACCACGCCTTCGCTGGCCGCCTCGTAGCCGGCCAGAATTTTCATCAGCGTCGACTTGCCGGCTCCGTTCTCCCCAAGCACACCGTACACCCGGCCAGGCGCGAGTTCGAAGCTGACGCCGTGCAGAACCTGCACGGGGCCAAAGCTCTTGCTCACGTCCTTGAAGCCGACCGTCAAGCTCACAAATTGCTCCTGCCTTCGGTCTTCAGGCCGCGCCGGCGAAGATCGCGGCATTAACCCGGTTCTCCAGCCACTCCTGGCGGCCGCTGGCCGGCGTGGGCCGAAAGTCATTGACGAACGCATGTTCGGCAAGCTGGCTGAGGTTCATGTCGCCCGCGAGGATGCGCCGCCCCAACTCGCCGTCCCAGTTCGCGTAGCGCTGCTGGACGAATTTCTCGAGCTCGCGGGACTCAATCAATCGCGCAGCGCTTTTGAGCGCCAACGCCAGCGCATCGATCGCACCCACGTGGCCGTGCAGAATGTCGACCGGATCCATGCTTTGGCGCCGCACCTTCGCGTCGAAGTTGAAGCCGCCGCTGCCGATTCCGCCGGCGCGCAGGATTTCGTACATCGCCAGCGTGAGGTCTTCCACGCTGTTGGGGAATTGGTCGGTGTCCCAGCCGTTTTGCGGATCGCCGCGGTTGGCGTCGACGCTGCCGAAGATGCCCAGCGAGGCGGCCGTGGCGAGCTCATGCTGGAAGCTGTGGCCTGCCAGCGTGGCGTGATTGGCCTCGATGTTCAGCTTGATCTCGTGCTCAAGGCCAAAGTCCTTGAGGAAACCGTAGACCGTGGCGCTGTCGTAGTCGTACTGGTGCTTGGTCGGCTCAAGCGGCTTGGGCTCAATCAGCAGCTGGCCCTGAAAGCCGATCTTGTGCTTTTGCTCCACCACCATCTGCATGAAACGGCCGAGCTGGCGCCGCTCGCGGCGCAGGTCGGTGTTGAGCAGTGTGTCGTAGCCTTCCCGTCCGCCCCACATCACGTAATTGGCGCCGCCCAGGCGGTGTGTGGCATTGAGCGCGCTGAAGACCTGCGTCGCGGCGTAGGCAAAGACTTCGGGGTCGGGGTTGCTCGCGGCCCCGGCGGCGTAGCGCGGATGGCTGAAGAGGTTGGCCGTTCCCCACAGCAGCGCGATGCCGGTCTCCTGCTGCTTCTGCGCCAGCACGTCCACCATGGCCGACAGGTTGCTGCGGTAATCCGCCAGACTTGCGCCCTCCGGCGCCACGTCGGTGTCATGAAAGGTGTAGAAGGGAACGCCCAGCCGCGAGATCAGGCTGAACGCGGCGTCGGCCTTCCTGCGCGCCAGCGTCAGCTCGTCGCCGGGCACATGCCAGGGCCGCGCGAAGGTCGGCTGCCCGAACACGTCGCTGCCGGGCCACACAAAAGTGTGCCAATAGCAGACGGCCAGCCGCAGGTGCTGCTCCAGCGTCTTGCCCATCACACGTTCCTTGGCGTCGTAATGGCGGTACGCCAGCGGATTCGTGGACTGCGGGCCCTCATAGCGGACCTGGGGAAGGGATTCGAAGGAAGTCATGTCTGTATCGGAGTAAGCAAAACCCGATGCTAGGGGGTGTTTCGCCGCACCAGCTTGCGAATTTGGCGAGGGCGGGTTGTGATATTTCTTTCTGCATCGCAGCAATCGGCGCGGTGCGCCAGGATCGGTGTCGGCATGGCCAGCAGCTCGACCAAAAAAAAGCGGCTCCGCCGTCCCGCTAGCTGGCCTGCAGCGCGTGGGCTCCGGCACCGGAGGTTGCGAGATAACAGGAATACAGCGAGGTTGTGGCGGTAATGAATAGCCGGTTGCCTCTGGGACCGCCAAACTCGAGATTGGCCACCGGCTCCGGAATGAGTATCTTGCCAAGCAGTTCGCCTTGCGGCGTGA